>NC_021921.1:703947-1407895 GCF_000470655.1 Halorhabdus tiamatea SARL4B | reverse complement strand
TGGGGTAACAGGGAACGAAATGGGGTAACAGGGATGCAGAAAACGAAATAGAGTAACAGGGAACGAAATAGGTAAACAGTCATGCGGCAGCTTTGATGAGGCTCGTCCACAGAGAGGGAGTGGCCCGACCGATCTCGAAAAATGAAACAGAAGCCACCGATCGAATCAACGAGTCGATGAGAGACACCCCACGAGTGAGACTTCCGACGAGAGAGCCCCCACCCCCCACCCCTTCGTTTCGAGTGGAACGGCCAGCACACCCGGGTGGGGGGTCTCAGCAACGCGGGACGATAGTCTAGAATGACAGGGTTTTATAACTCATTAGGTGAAACTGTATCCGTACGACGAAACTAAAACGTTTATTGAGATAATCTATACTGTCTAGTAGTAAATAGTACTACGTACGACTAGAACAAAAGTACTAGATCTAGCTAGACGTTTGATGTCGATCGTTCCAACGGTGTGCGTTATTTTCCAATGCGGATCTATCCGCCGAATTGGACCATCTCTCGTTCTCCGTCGTCTCCAACTGGCCCCCTTCGCACTCGAATAGGTGGCCACGATAATCCGTTATATACTGCTGTACACTGAATATCTCTCAGATTTCTGTTGTCTTTTCTCCAGCGAACAATGGATCGCGACCGAGCTCGACTGTTCGTCGATTCTCACGGAATTCCGCCTTTCCAGTCGATCGGCTCGTGTCTCCACCGGTGGTCTGGGTCGCTCCACTTGAAACGAAGGGGTGGGGGGTAGGGAAGACAAATAACTACAAGTCATAATGGTTTGCTGTCGGATACCCTCAGCAGACGGGATCGACACCGTCGGATTGTCCGTTCGTTCAGAATTCGTTATATATGTCTGACGTACAGTTAAGTGAATTCGGGAAAGTGTTACGCGCAGATGCCCCGACTCGCTCGGGCGCGGGAGGATAGGATGGGCCTGCTCACAGAACTCAGAGACAGCATTTCACGTGCCGCTTCGAGCCTGTTCTCAGAACAGGATCCGAAACGCATCGGCATCTACGGACCGCCCAACGCCGGCAAGACCACCCTGGCGAATCGGATCGCCCGGGACTGGACCGGCGACGCGGTCGGACCGGAGAGTGCCGTTCCACACGAAACCAGACGCGCGCGCCGCAAGGAGAACGTCGAGATCGAACGCGACGGCAAGTCGGTCCAGATCGACATCGTCGACACACCGGGTGTGACGACCAAGGTCGACTACACCGAGTTCCTCGATCACGACATGGAGAAAGACGACGCCGTCCGTCGATCCCGTGAAGCCACCGAGGGCGTCGCCGAGGCGATGCACTGGCTTCGAGAGGACGTCGACGGCGTCATCTACGTCCTCGACTCCGCCGAGGACCCCTTCACACAGGTCAATACGATGCTGATCGGCATCATCGAGAGTCAGGACTTGCCGGTGTTGATCTTCGCCAACAAGATCGACCTCGAGGATTCGAGCGTCAAGCGCATCAGTAACGCCTTTCCCCAGCACGAGACCGTCCCACTGTCGGCACTCGAAGGCGACAATATGGACGAGGTCTACGACAAGATCGCGGAGTACTTCGGGTGATCGAGGATGGCTGAAGTCACAAACAAACCACGCGACGGCGTCCAGATCGATCTGATCAGCGGCCAGCGGATGGAGGGGATGGCCAGCATGGAGAAGATCCGGATGATCCTGGATGGCGTCCGGGACGGGAACATCGTCGTCTTAGAGGAGGGACTCAGTCCCGACGAGGAGTCACGCCTGATCGAGGTGACGATGACCGAGATCAGTCCGGACGAGTTCAACGGGATCGAGATCGAGACCTACCCCCAGTCAGAGGCCAAAGACAAGAGCCTCCTCGACCGACTGATGGGCAAGGAGTCGACGAAGAAACTCACCGTGATCGGGCCGGCCAACCAGATCGAGACGCTCCACAAGGACGAAACGCTCATCAGCGCCCTCGTCTCCCGGAAATAATGCCCCACCAGTGTACGGAGTGTGGCACGGTCTTCGAAGACGGGTCCACCGAGATGCTCTCGGGGTGTCCGGAGTGTGGCGGCAATACCTTCCAGTACCACCCGGGCGACGCCACCGCGTCCGCCGAGTCAGCGCCCGACGCGGAGCCGCCGGATCGACCCGAACCGGACGATTCCGTCGCTCGGACCGTCGGCAACGCCGCCCAGACGGTCAAGAACTTCATTGGGAGCGACGAACCCACGCCGGGCGTCGATCCCGACGAGGCGGATCCCCTCTCGTCGTGGCCGAGCGAAGCCGAGGAGGACGCGACTACCGATGGGAACATCGCGTCCACCTCTCCTCCCGATCGACCCGAAACAGGGGAATCAGCCGTTGGCGGTCCGGGACCCGAAACAGAGGAATCAGTCGTTGGCGGTCCGGGACCCGAAACAGGGGGATCATTCGTCGGCGGCACGGAGAGCGACGGTGTCAGTGCCGAAACCCGGACAGACTCAAATCCCGGCGACACCGTTCGAACGGCCGGGTTCGAGGACGAAGCCCAGGCATCGGCCCGTTCGGCCGTCGTCTCGCCCGACGAACTCCCGGACTCGGCACGCACCTCGAACGTGGCCGTCGGTTCGAGTGGAGGAAACGCCGGGAACGGCAGTGACGAGCCCCGGGCTGAGCACCCGACGGCGACCGAGGACCGTCCTGATCTCTCCGAACTTCGCGAGGAACTCAACGACCAGTTCGAGTCGATTCGGATCGTCGAACCCGGCCAGTACGAACTCAACCTCATGGAGCTCTACGAGCGCGAGGAGTACATCATCGCGCTCCAGGAGGACGGCCGCTACCAGATCCAGGTCCCCGATACCTGGCGGGACTGACTATCCGGGCCAGCGTTCGCTCCGATTTCGGTTCGTCCCCAGACCCGTGAGCAATCCTTTTTGTCTTCGTCGCCGTGGGTACGCACATGGACTATCGGGAACTCACCGGGTCGCGGGAGTTCGTCGCCAGCATGACCCACGGCGCGGACTGGCGCGGACAGATAGAGGAGTTCGCCCGCAGAGAGGGCATCGGGGCTGCTGTCTTTTTCGGCCTGGGGACCGTTCAGGACGCCGCGATCTGGTACTACGATCAGGACGACGAGGCGTACCGCGAGACGGTCTTCGACGAACCGCTGGAGGTCGCCGCCTGCGTCGGGAACATCTCGCTCGACGTCGACGGTGAACCCTTCGCGCACACGCACGCGGTGCTCTCCCGTGAGGACGGGACGGCGATCGCGGGCCACCTCGACGCGGGAGAGACCTTCATCGGGGAACTGTACGTCCGGACGTTCGAGGAATCGCTCGAACGGGTTCCGGACGAGACGACTGGCGGTGACCTCTGGGCGCTGTAGATGCGCGAGGAAGACGAACGCTACTTCGCGCGGCTGGAAGACGAACTCGACCGGGCGATGGACGTCGCTCGCGAGGCGCGCGAGCGGGGCGGCGATCCGACGACCGACGTCGAGATCCCGGTCGCCAAGGACATGGCCGACCGCGTCGAGAACATCCTCGGCATCGACGGGGTCGCCGAGCGCGTCCGTGATCTCGAGGGCGAAATGTCCCGCGAGGAGGCCGCCCTCGCCCTCGTCGAGGACTTCGTCGAGGGTTCGGTCGGCGACTACGACACGAAGGCGGGCAAGATCGAGGGCGCGGTCCGGACGGCCGTCGCCCTCCTCACGGAGGGGGTCGTCGCCGCGCCGATCGAGGGGATCGACCGCGTCGAGATCCTCGACAACGACGACGGCACCCAGTTCGTCAACGTCTACTACGCCGGCCCGATCCGGTCGGCCGGCGGCACCGCTCAAGCACTCTCCGTACTCGTCGCCGACTACGCCCGGACGCTGCTCGACATCGACGAGTATCACGCCCGGGAAGAGGAGATCGGCCGCTACGTCGAGGAGATCGAACTCTACGACGAGGACACCGGCCTCCAGTACTCGCCCAAGGACAAGGAGACCCGCCACATCGCCGAGAACATGCCGATCATGCTCGACGGTGAGGCCACCGGCGACGAGGAGGTTTCGGGCTACCGGGACCTCGAACGCGTCGACTCCAACAGCGCTCGGGGCGGGATGTGTCTGGTCATGGCCGAAGGGATCGCCCTGAAAGCGCCCAAGATTCAACGCTACACCCGCCAACTCGACGACGTCGAGTGGCCCTGGCTCCAGGCTCTCATCGACGGGACGATCGGCGAAGACACAGACGACGAACCCGAGGAGGCCGACGCGAGTGACGCAGACGAACCCGACGACGTCGAGGACGCTCCAGACGAAACCGAGGGGCCACCCCGAGCCGACCCATCCAAGAAGTACCTTCGGGACCTCATCGCGGGCCGTCCGGTCTTCTCGCACCCGAGCGAATCGGGTGGGTTTCGACTGCGCTACGGCCGCGCACGGAATCACGGGAATGCGACCGCAGGCGTCCATCCGGCGACGATGCACCTCGTCGACGACTTTCTCGCGACCGGGACCCAGATCAAGACCGAGCGCCCGGGGAAGGCCGCGGGCGTCGTCCCCGTCGACACTATCGAGGGACCGACGGTTCGCCTCGCGAACGGCGACGTTCGACGGATCGACGACCCCGAGGAGGCCAAGGAAGTCCGCAACGGCGTCGAGAAAGTCCTCGATCTGGGCGAGTATCTCGTCAACTACGGCGAGTTCGTCGAGAACAACCACCCGCTCGCGCCGGCCTCCTACACCCTCGAGTGGTGGATTCAGGAGTTCGAGGCCGCCGGCGCGGACGTCCAGGCGATGGAAGACTCCGTCGAGATCGACCTCGACGATCCGACGCCGGCGCAAGCCCTCGAGTGGGCCAGAGAGTACGATGCCCCGTTGCACCCGAAATACACCTACGTCTATCACGACGTGAGCGTCGAGGCGATCGACGCGCTGGCCGACGCAATCGCCGAGGGCGAAATCGTCACCGGCGACGGTGCGGCGGCCGAGCCACCGGCCGGGAAGGAGGCAACCGAGACCGCCACGACCGGCGACCTCGTCCTCCCGCGGAGTGAGACCGCCACGCGGACCCTCGAATCGCTGCTGGTCGAACACACCCAGACAGACGCCTCGCTCATCGTCCCGACCTGGCGACCGCTCGTCGAGACGCTGGGCTTTGCGGACGGCCTCTCGCGGACGTGGACGATCGAGGACCTCTCGGAACGCGCCCGGGGCTACGACGATGGCGACAACGCCATCGAGGCCGTCAACGAGATCGCTCCCTTCGACGTCCGCGAGCGAGCTCCGACCCGGATCGGCAACCGGATGGGCCGCCCCGAAAAGTCCGAGGAACGGGAACTCTCGCCGGCCGTCCACACGCTGTTCCCGATCGGCGAAGCGGGCGGCAACCAGCGCGACGTCGCGAAGGCGGCGGGTCACGCCGACGAAATGGGTGACGCACCCGGTGAGGTCGATCTAGAAGTGGGCCGCCGGCGGTGTACCGACTGCGCCACCGAAACCTACCAGGCGCGATGTCCCGACTGTGGCGGGACCACCGAGACGGTCTACGTCTGCCCGGACTGCGACCGCGAGGTCGAACCCGACGAGTCCGGCCGCGCCGAGTGCCCGCGGTGTGAGACGCTGGCTTCACCGACCCGGACGACGACGATAGACGTCGGCGAGGTCTACCAGCAGGCGATGGAGTCAGTCGGCGAGCGCGAGGTCGCCTTCGACGTGCTCAAGGGCGTCAAGGGGCTCACGTCGGAGGAGAAGACCCCCGAACCGATGGAGAAGGGCGTCCTCCGGGCCAAACACGACATCAGCGCGTTCAAGGACGGGACGGTCCGCTACGACATGACCGACCTCCCGGTCACCTCGGTCCGGCCGGCCGAACTCGACGTCACCGTCGAGCAGTTCCGCGAGTTAGGCTACGAGCAAGACATCCGCGGCGATCCGCTCGTCCACGACGATCAACTGGTCGAACTCAACGTCCAGGACGTCGTCCTCTCGGATGGCGCGGCCGAACACATGCTCAAGACCGCGGACTTCATCGACGACCTCCTCGAGTCGTACTACGGTCTCGAGCCCTACTACGAACTCGAGGATCGCGACGACCTCGTCGGCGAACTCGTCTTCGGGATGGCACCCCACACCAGCGCGGCGACCGTCGGCCGCGTCATCGGGTTTACTTCGGCTGCGGTGGGGTACGCACACCCCTATTTCCACGCCGCGAAACGCCGAAACTGTGACGGAGATGAAGACTGTGTAATGCTTCTGCTTGATGGACTTTTGAATTTTAGTGTAAAATATCTGCCAAATCAACGCGGTGGTCGGATGGACGCACCGTTAGTCATGTCCTCCCGGATCGACCCGGCCGAGATCGACGACGAGGCCCACAACATCGACATCGTCGAGGAGTATCCCCTGGAACTGTACGAGGCGACCCGCGAGATGGCCCATCCCGAAGAGGTCGACGTCAAGATCGCGGAGGACACCCTGGGCACTGAGGACGAATACACTGGCTTCGCCCACACCCACGACACCAGCAACATCGCCCTCGGGCCGGATCTCTCGGCGTACAAGACGCTGGGATCGATGGAGGACAAGATGGACGCTCAGCTCGAGATCTCCCGGAAACTTCGGGCGGTCGACGAGACCGACGTCGCCGAGCGCATCATCGAGTATCACTTCCTGCCGGATCTGATCGGGAACCTGCGAGCGTTCTCTCGCCAGGACGTCCGGTGTCTGGAGTGTGGTGAGAAGTACCGCCGGATGCCACTCACTGGCACCTGCCGAGAGTGTGGCGGCGACGTGAACCTGACCGTCCACGAGGGGTCGGTCAACAAGTACATCGATACGGCCACGCGCGTGGCCGAGGAGTTCGGGGCCCGGGAGTACACCAAACAGCGCCTGGAGATCCTGGATCGGTCGATCAAGCGCGTCTTCGAGGACGATACGAGCAAACAGACGGGGATCGGCGACTTCATGTGACGGACGGGAGGTCACTGCAGTCAGGCACTCACGTCGCGTCGGACTCAGGTTCGAGTCGATAGCGGGTCGTCGGCTGCCCGGAGAACCGCGGGCCGGACCCCGCCGTGGCGAGGTCGGCGGCCTCGGCGGCCTCCCGGACGGCTCGTTCTCCGTCGGGCACCAGCAGTTCGACGGCCATCGCCTCCCCGCGAGCGAACCGGATCGGTTCCTCGAGCAGTCGAGCACACGCCGCCTCGGAGCCGGCGATCTGGGTGATGTGGACGGTCTCGTCGCGAGCGTCGAAGCTCACGAATCCGACGATCGACGACAATTCGTCGTCTCGGGAATCGTCTTCGTGCTCTTCAATGTCGGCCTCAGTCTCGTCAGTGTCGGGATCGACGGCGACGCGAACAGTCCGGTCGTGCACGAGATTTCGCATTACGTCCACGGGCGAGTCAGCCAGTTCCGCCAGGGTATCGGCGTCGGCTTCGACGGCCTCACGAACGTCCATGCGATGGAGTCACGACCCCGACGTAGTTAATCGCTGTGGCGACGGCTGGTTTCGGCGATGCAAGGGCGAGAAACCTAAGTCTCGGGCCTGCCGATCTTCGCGTATGTACGTCTCTCCGGCTGTCCGGTCGATCCGTGAGCACCCATCCGAAGACGGATCGGTTACGCTGCTCGTCCGTGCGGCCGACGACGTCACCGCCATCCGCGACCGGATCGAGGCCGCCGGCGGCACGCTCGAGGAGACCCTGGAGTTCGAGACAGTGGCCGTTTCCGTGCCACAATCTGACGTCGGGGAAATCTGTGAGATCGAGGGGATCGAGTCGATCGAGACTGATCAGACGCTGACGATCGACGCCGATGGCGCGGGCGAAGACGTCTCGACGTCCGGGGAGTAAGCCAATCCGTCACCTGGGATCGACCCGCACGCGGATCGCTGGAGCCAGACGCAAACGTTTTGCGTACCCGCCGACTACGCGGATTCAGCATGGCGAACTGTCCACTCGCCGAGGACTGCCCCGAATTCAACGAGCGGATCCAGGGCATGGGCTGTGCCCACTACGGCGACCGCGGCGGGGCCGAGTGGTGCAACCACTACAACCAGCCGATCTCCGACCTCAAATCCCAGCCGGTCCAGCCCGGCGAGGAAGTCGTCGTCACCGTCGAGGATATCCACGAGAGCGGGGCCGGTGTCGGCCGAACCGAGGACGGCTTCATTCTTCTGATCGATGGGGTACTTCCCGAGGCTCGCGCCCGCGTTCGCGTGACTACTGTCCACTCGAACCACGCCCGGGCCGAGGAGGTCGAGCGACTCCCGCTCGAAGACGAGGAGTCCGAGGATGAGGACGGCGACAACGCCGATGAAGCAAGCGACGAGGACGAATCGGAAGCCGACGACGAGCGTGACGACGGGCCGGAGCGTCCTGAACTCGGGAGCCGCGACAACTTCTGGGGCAGCTGACTCCGTCCGAAGGACTGTCTACCGATCGCTGTTGGTACCGTCGGAATCCGTCGACTGGCAAGTCCCCCGCTCGTGACGCTTTTCTCCCCGGCGACGTACTTCCGGGTATGGATCTGCAACTCGAAGGCAACGTCGCATTGGCGACAGCCGCCACCAGCGGTCTCGGACTCGCGAGCGCCGAGGCACTCGCCGCGGAGGGCGCGGACGTCGTCGTCTGCGGTCGAACTGAATCCCGACTTGATTCCGCCCGCAAACAGCTTGCGGCGGCGGGACCGGGCGACGTCCGGGCGATCGAAGCCGACATCACCGACCCCGATCACGTCGAAGCGCTCGTCGAGGAAACTGTCGAGACCTTCGGCGGGCTGGATCACCTGGTCACGAGCGCCGGCGGGCCGCCGAGCGGGTCGTTCCTCGATACCCCGAACGATGCCTGGTACGACGCCTACGACCTGCTGGTGATGAGCGCCGTCCGGACGACGCGGGCCGCCTATCCGCACCTCAAAGAGAGCGACGCGGGTTCGATCGTCAACATCACGTCCCGGTCGGTTCGGGAGGTCATCGACGACCTCGTGCTCTCGAACGCGGTCCGGCGGGCGGTCATCGGGCTGATGAAAACCCAGGCCCGGGAGTTCGCGCCGGACGTGCGCGTCAACGCCGTCCTACCCGGCGCACACGAGACGGCCCGCATCGAGGAGTTGATCGACGATGCTGTCGATCGTGGCGAGTACGACAGCTACGAGGAGGGGTACGACGACTGGGCGGCGGACGTTCCGATGGGTCGCATTGGCGAGCCGCGGGAACTCGGCGACGTCGTGGCGTTTCTGTCCAGTCCCCGGGCGAGCTTTCTGACGGGCGCGGCCGTCCCGATCGACGGCGGGTCGATGCGGAGTTGAGAACGCATCCGTTCACTCACCGACCGTCGGGCCTGGTCATCGAGAGGGTGAGCATCACGCCGAGGGCGATAAGGGCGACGCCCATCGCCACGACGTAGCCGATCGGCGGCATCCCGCCCCACGGCGGGTTCGGGTAGAAGAAGTCGACGATCAGGACGACGATCGCACTCAGTGCTGCAAGGACCGACAGGGCGAACAGCCAGAACCAGACGAACCCACGCATACACGCGGCTTCTCCGGGTGCCCTATTTTAACTTCCGGGACGGGGTCCTCGGGTCCCGTGTCCGCTTGTGTTCACAGCTCGTCGAGTGTCAGCGTTCGAAACCGCCGGATTGCGTACCAGTACCCGCCGGCAGCGACGAGACCCAGGACCGCTGTATACCCCAGGAGGGCAAGCAACCCGCCGACGAGATTCTGAGTCAGTCCGACCCACAGCAGCGCGAACCCGATCGCGCCGACGAGTATCCCGCCCATGAAGAAGGCGATGGTGACCGCGAGCGAAGGGTGGGCTCGCTCGACGTTCATGTACTCGCGGCGTTCGAACTTCGGGACGGCCGCGCCCAGACCGAGCGCGATCCCCGTCGAAGCGACGGCGAGCACCACGGCGAGCACCGACTGGCCGACGACGAACGCCGGCTCGTGTTCCAGCAGCGCGAGCGGGGTTCCGACGCCGATCCCGACGACCAACCCCAGCACGATCCCGGCGACCATCCGTCCCCGGAGCAGCGGGGCGACCGACGACGTGCTCGAAAACAGCAACGGGAGTTGCTCGCGGTCGTCGCCGAGTGGATTGAGGCAGTACGCGCCACCGGCGAGGATGGCCCCGGCGATGACGGCCGCCGCCGGGCCGATCGAGAGCAGCCTGTGGGGGTCTTCGAGTGCCGTCCCACTCATCCCCATCGCGCCGAACAAAACGGGCGTGAGATGGGCGAGCGTCCGCGGATCGCGTCGCGTCCGGAGCAGGTACCGCCAGGCGATGCGTGTCGAGGGCGTGCGATCGAACAGCCAGGGCACGCTGTGTGTCCCTGAGACACGCTCGCTCGCACTGTCGCCACCGACGTTCCGGACGAGCAGTAGTGTCTCCAGGCGGATCACGGCGACGAACCCCACCGGCACGACGATGACGAGAACGCCGGCGACGACGAGGCCGAGTCCCCCCACTGTCGCGCCCAGCGGTGCGAGTACCAGATTCGCGTAGGCCTGGACCGGCGATCCGGGGAGTATCGCCCCGACAGAGTCGGGTCCGAACGTGCTCCCTTCCTCGAATATCGGATTCAAGACTGCTTGCGTTCCGACGAAAGCGGCGATCGTGAGACCGAGGAACAGCCCCGCACGCACCCACAGCGATAGCTGCACTCGCTCGTTGACGTACCGGACGGCGTCACCGACGAACCGGCCGGCGATCACGCCGGCCGCCAGAAGCGGCAGCGCTCCGACGCCAATCACCACGGGAACGACTGGATTTCCAGCCCCGACGCCGACGCCCACGAGCAACACGAGCCCGGTCGGGACGATCCCGGCCAACCCCTCCACCGTCCGCGTGACGAAGCGACCGATCGACACTGCTGTCGGCGGGATCGACGTCCGAATCAGCGGGCCGACCACGCCGACCCGGGACTGGTTGAACCCGCCCACGGAGCCGACGTAGCCGCCGGCGAACGCGACGCCGAGGTAACTCGCGGCGAGCGTCCCGACCGGCGACGTCCCGGCTGCGAGTTCCCGTCCGAAGCCGGTCGTCTGCTCCCACAGCACCAGCGGAAATCCGATCGCCATCAGGCCGATGACGGCAAAACCGACGAGCTGTCGGCCGTTTCCACGCACGTTCCGGAGCGTCGTGATCAACTCCGTCCGGGAGAGCGTCCACGCCGCTCGCCAGGTTCCCCGTCTCGATTGTTCCTGGGCCGTCATTGCCAGGCGCTCGCGGGATCGCCAGTCAACTCCAGGAAGGCGTCTTCGAGGTCACCGTCGCCGTCAGCACTTCCCGCGGCGAGGCCGTCGGGCGAGCCTTCCGAGACCAGTCGGCCGTCGTAGAGGACGCCCACCCGATCCGCGATCTCCTCGACGACCGGGAGAATGTGCGTCGAGAGGAACACGGTCGTCTCGCTGGCTGCCAGGTCGACGATCAACTCCCGAAGCGCCTTGGCCGCCCGCGGATCGAGACCGGCGGTCGGCTCGTCGAGAAAGACCACGGCGGGGTCGTGGGCGACGGCCTGGATGAACGCCGTCTTCTGTTTCATCCCCTTGGAGTAGCTGTCGATCCGCCGATCGAGGTCCGCCCGGAGGCCCAGAGACTCGGCGACGTCGAGTGCCCGCTCTTCGACCGCGTTCCAGGGAATATCCCGCAGATCCGCGGCGAAGTGCAACTGCTCGCGCCCGGTCAACTCCCGGTACAGCGGTGGTTCCTCCGGAAGCAGCCCGATATGCTCGACGAGACTCGCCCGGTCGGTACAGTGGACGCCGTCGACGAACCCGTCGCCGCTCGTCGGTTCGATCAACCCCGTCAATATCCGCATCGTCGTGGTCTTTCCCGCGCCGTTGGGCCCCAGAAAACCGTAGACGACACCCTCGGGCACGTCGAGGTCTAGTCCGTCGACTGCTATCGTCGCCCCGTAGCGTTTGGTGAGCCCCCTCGCAGTGATCGCGCTCGCGTCCGCTGTCATACCACGTCGTATTCAGCCACTCCTTATAATGGCCCACCCACGGCTGCAGGCGATGCAGTCATCCGGGCTTCGAGCCGTTCGGTCACCGCGAGTCGTTCGGTTCCCACGTCTCGATGGTCCCCGCCCGCACGTCCTCGGCGCACCCCTGGCAGTCAGGGTGCTCGGCGTCGAAGCACTCGGGTCGCCCGTCTTCGTGCACCTGAACGGCCCGCCGCTCGGCGTGTCGCCGGCAGACGATCCGCGCGCGACCGTCCTCGGAGAGCGGGAGATCCGTCCGGGCCGTCTGCTTTGCGTTCTCGTAGGCGCGCCTGGCCTCGGCCAGTTGCCGGCCGGCCGACGCGAGGCTCGATCGCAGGAATCGCGGGAGTCGCTGCCCGTCCTCGGCCATGGTTGGGCTGTGGACGCCCCGCCTATGAATCTTCTCGCCGTGCACCGAACGCTGTCCGCCTCGCTGCGGGAGGTTTCACTTCCGCCACGGTCGCCGCGACTTTATATAGGAGGGCGACCAACTGTCGGGTGTCTCCCATCGAAAACACGCGGAGACAGCACAGCTATGACGGATTTGCATACCCACGCGGAAGAGATACACGAGCAGTTCACAGACCAGCTAGACCTGACCGTCGAGGCGGTCGAGGAACGCCTCGACACGCTGGTCAACGAGTACCAGGTTCCGATCAGTGAGGCCCGTCGAAGCGTCACCAACTCCTACCTCGACGAGGCGGGGCTGGATCGCGAGGACATCGGCGGCGGGAGCGGCGGCAACGAGACCGTCCAGGCCGCCGATGTCGACGCGCCCGAGGAGTGGGTCGACATGACGGCGAAGGTCGTCGAGTTGTGGGAGCCCCGGAGCGACGCCGTCGCCCAGGTCGGCCTGCTGGGCGACGAGACCGGGACGATCAAGTTCACCAAGTGGTCCAAATCCGATCTCCCCGAACTCGCGGAGGGCGGGACCTACCATCTCCGGAATATCGTCACCGACGAGTACCAGGGCCGGTTCTCGGTGAAACTCAACCGGACGACCGTCATCGAGGAGACTGACGAGGAGATCGAGGTCGGCGACGACGCCCTCGAGGTCGAGGGCGCGTTGGTCGACATCCAGAGCGGCAGCGGACTCATCAAGCGCTGTCCCGAGGAGGACTGTACGCGCGTCCTCCAGAACGGCCGGTGTTCCGAACACGGCGAAGTCGAGGGCGAGTTCGACCTCCGGATCAAGGGCGTGCTCGACGATGGTGAGGAGGTCACCGAGGTCATCTTCGATCAGGAAGCCACCGAGGAACTGACTGGCATCGCTCTAGAGGAGGCCAAGGACATGGCGATGGACGCCCTGGATACGAGCGTCGTCGTCGAGGAGATGCAGGGGACGATCATGGGGCGGTACTACCGCGTCGAGGGGCCGACCTTCGGGCGGTACCTGCTGGCCGACGAGGTCGAGACGCTGACCGAGGCGGTCGATCCTGAAGCGACGCTGATCAAAGCGAGGTCGATATAATGGCAGCCACACCGACTCGAGAGGTCGCCCATCGCGTGTTCGCGGGCGAGTTCAACGACGCGACCTACACGTTCAAGGAGAGCGACGACGACCGTGCGCCGGTGTACGTCCTCTTGCCGACGGGCGAGCGCGCCAATCGCGTCTTCGTCGTCGGCACCCTGACCGAGACCGAGGACGTCGGCGAGGACAGCGAGTACTGGCAGGGGCGGATCGTCGACCCGAACGGCGACACCTACTTCGCCTACGCCGGGCAGTACCAGCCCGACGCCGCCTCGATGCTGCGGGAACTCGAACCGCCGGCGTACGTCTCCATCGTCGGCAAGCCACGGACCTACGAGACCGACGACGGCGAGGTCAACGTCTCGATCCGGCCGGAGTCGATCACGCCGGTCGACGAGACGACCCGGAATCGCTGGGTGGTCGAGACGGCCGAGCGGACGCTCGAGCGCGTCCAGAATTATGCGGAGGCTGACCCGACCCAGGACGACTACGCGGCCGACGAGTACGTCCAGATGGCCCACGACGAGTACGAACCGGCGGTCGAGAACTACCGACGGCTCGTCGTCGAGGCCTTAGAGAGCTTAGAGGAGGAGACGGCCGAACCCGAGGTCTGAGCCCCTCTGACTTGCTCCCACCGTCTGACAAATAATTAAGTAGGTGGGCCGACGATTTCCCGCCAACAATGAGCAACAAGAACAAGACCATCTCCTTTCGGGTCAGCGAGGAGAAGTTCGAGACCCTCCGGGAGATCGCCGAGGAGCGAGACATCTCGCTGTCGGCGGTCTTCCGGGATTACGTCGACATGCTCGTCGATCACAGCGGGAAAGTCGAAGTCATCCCGGAGCACAAACTCAACGGCGGGGCCGAGAGCGACGACGAGAGCTTCCCGCCCAAGGTCGAGGTCCCCAAGTCGTTCATCCGCGAGCACGAGCGCCTCGAACTCGAATCCGATCACCTCCGGGAGCAACTCGAGGAGTACAAACGCTACGTGACGAAGCTTCGGGAGGAGGTCAACGGCGGCGAGGACATCGTCCTGCTCGAGGATCTGGACGGCGACGACGAGGAGGAGGAATCCGCCTACCGGATCGGCGAGTTCGACGAGCCAGTCTAAATTTCTCCGCTACAGCAACTGCTCGCGCCTGCTTTGAGCCTGCCTGGCCGCGTCCGTCTCTCCCTCGACGTCCGCCAGTGATTCGACGGCTTCCAGCGTCCGGACCGCGCCGTCGAGAAACGAGAGGACGTCGCCGGGATAGGCATACAGCATGTAGTCGTCGCCCATCACGTCGACGATGGCGTCCGGGCCGAGGCCGTCGGCGCGCAACTCCAGGAGGTAGCGGACGAACTTCTCCTCTGGGTGACCACAGTGGGGGGCCGACTGGCAGTCACAGTCCATGAAGTCCTCGGCGAAATCCAGCACGCGGTCCCGGGTCGCGTCGTCGAGCTTGCCCAGGTTCTCGCCGTGAAAGAGAACGTCCAGCGTCGCGCCGGCGAAGGCACTCTTCGGGAACGATGTCTCCAGCTGGGAGACGAGCTGGCGGTGGTTCTTGATGTAGATCTTGTCCGTGATCGCCACGATAGACGAACTGTGGTGGTGATCGGTCAAAAGCGTCTCGGAGGCAGGTCGCCGAGAATCGCTGCTCAGGACTCCTTACGGTGACCAGGTGTCGACTAGCTGGGTTTGGGTGGTACTGGGCGACTCCCAGATGATTCGAACTTCCTTGATCGAGCCTACATTGACGGTTCTACCAAGGTGTTTGTCTGGGGGAGAGACGCTGCTCGTATAATCAATGTTCCATTGATCGCCGGCAGTCATCTCGCTACCGCTGTAGTGTTCGTCCATCCCTGCCTGGTGTAGTCCTCCTGTACTCATCTCGACTTCGACTCTATACTCCGACAGGGACAGGGCCTCTCCACCGTCGTGGACGATGCTGAGCCACCCCGTAGAGTTTTCGAATTCCAGCCGTGCGTTGTCGGGCCCGGACTCCGATGGACCCATGTTCATCACGAACGTGCCGATAACGGCCGCTAGAATCACGGTAATAGCGACCATCAAAATGACGCCGATCACCGGCGAGACGGCCCGACACACCACCGCTCTACCCTTCCGAAATGACATTTCAAACTATGAATTTTCTGCCCTGTATAAAAATTTACTGAATTCTAATACAAACGTACGATCTCCCAACAGCTGGGTTCGAAATCGAACCGGATAGAGACGTCTTCATTGCGTTGCGCGCGACTGCCAGGATTCGATTCTCTGCGGATTTCTGCGGCTCGTGGTTTGTTCGCCCCAGACTGCTCGCGGGTCACTTCGCTCCCCGCTCGCAGAAATCGAGATCGCTCAGGAATTCACGATCTCGCGAGGTCCGGGTGCGAGAATCGAACCCGACTCTCGGGGCTTGTCTCGGCACGGGCTGGTTCGCGTCTCCGTGTCTACACACTCGGGAGTGGCTGAACGTCGGGACAGCGTGACAGCGCCCGAATGAGTCGTAACGTATTTGAACGACAGCGAGATAGATGAAACTGCTCTCAGCGTGTCCGGGTTGGGGTAGTGGTTATCCTTCAGCCTTGTGGAGGCTGAGAGGCGGGTTCAATTCTCGCACCCGGACCTTATTTCCACGATCTAACAGTGTGAATTATATCTGAGGCTGACGGCTCTCGTTTATCACTCGGTGAGGTGCCACAGTACTTGTGCAGGAATTTCAGTGTCCGACGTGTGAACGCGTGTTCGAAACGAGGCGTGGTCTTGGTGTCCATCACAGTCGTCGCCACGGTGAGCAATTGCCGAATCGAGAGTGTGCTGAATGTGGCGAACAGTTTTACTGTGAGTACGAGAAAAAATACTGTTCGGAGGACTGTCGATCGAAGGCGATATCGTTCGCAGGCGAACACAATCCGAACTACTCCGGTGGCAAAGAGACGACGACCTGCGACAGCTGTGGCACGGAATTTGAGTACTACTCCTCCGAGAAAGAAGGGGTTCTATGCAGTACTTGCGTCGAATCTGTCTCATGGCGGGAATTGCCCGACATCGACGGACCGGCTAATCCACGCTGGAACGGTGGGAAAGTGACGGTATCGTGTGACGTTTGCGGGACGACCGTCGAACGATATCCAAGTGAGATGGACAGTGAAGTGACCCTCTGTAGTCCAGACTGTCGCCACGAATGGCTCTCCGATGCTTTCAGCGGTGATGGTCATCCAAACTGGCGAGGTGGTGACACCGGAAACTACGGTCAGGGATGGAACGCAGTCCGCCGCGAAGCGCTCGAACGCGACGAATACGAGTGCGTACACTGTGGAATTGGCTCCGAAAGTCTCGGTCGGAATCCCGATGTCCACCATATCATCCCGGTTCGAGCGTTTGTCAAATCAAATAGGCATGAGAAAACAGACGCCCACACCATCGACAATGTCGTTTCCCTGTGTCCGTCCTGCCATCGCCGGGCGGAGTTCGGAAATATCGAAGCGGCCACACTCCGGGCGGAAGCAAATATTGTGAATTCGGACTGATGTTCCAGCTGATTTCACTCACGTGTCGCTCGGAGTAGCCATCCCCCCACAACCCCTTCGTTTCCACTCGAAATTCGTTCACATGCCCACCAGTCACTCACGCACTCGTCCGAGTAGCCACCCGACTGCACCGCCGAGGACGGCCGCGCCGAATAGCCGCTTTCGATCGTCGAACCGGACGAAACGGGTATGTTCATCGGTTATCTCTAATGCGCCGATTGGTTTTGCGACGACGCCGCCCCCGCCGCCCCCGCCCGAACCGCTCGACGTATTCCCGTCTTCTCCGCTCGCGTCGCCGCTCGATCCCTCGCCGAATCCACCGCCGAAGCCGTAGGCGACGCTGGCCACGGGGACGACAGTCCGCCCCTCTCGTTCGATCGATGTGCCGTAGACAGTCTCGACGCCGGCGTGCTCTCGGATCGTCTCGATCGCCGCAGTAGCTGTATCGGGTAGTTCCAGGGTCGCTCTGTGGTGACGTGCCCGGACGGCATAACCGTTCCCTCGAAGGGCCTGGCTGGATTGGTCCGTTCCGCCCGATGTGGAGCCACCCCGGAAGAGAAAGGTATAGCAGTATCCCCCTCTCAGATGGGGCCAAGATGGCCACAGAGCACGATCAGCGCGATCACGGGTTCGATCACACGGAGATCGAACCCGCCTGGCAGGACGAATGGGCGGAGGCGGACATCTTCCGCATCCCGGACGACGCCGAGGATCCGGCGTACGTCCTGGCGATGTTCCCCTACACGTCGGGGAACCTCCACATGGGTCACGTCCGCGTCTACACGATCACCGACGCGTTCGCCCGCTTCGAGCGCATGCGCGGCGAGGAGGTCCTCCACCCGATGGGGTGGGACTCCTTCGGGCTCCCCGCCGAGAACGCCGCCGAGGAACGCGACACCAACCCCAGAGACTGGACGCTGTCCTGCATCGACTCGATGCGCGAGCAACTCTCCCGGATGGGCTTTGGCTACGACTGGGAGCGGGAACTCGCGACCTGTGATCCTGACTACTATCGCTGGAACCAGTGGCTGTTCGAACGCTTCCACGAGGAAGGACTTGTCGAACGCCAGGGTTCCGAGTTGAACTGGTGTCCCTCGTGTGAGACCGTGCTGGCGGACGAACAGGTCGAAGGCGAAGACGAGGTGTGCTGGCGGTGTGAGACGCCGATCGAGACCCGCGAGATGGACCAGTGGTTCCTCTCGATCACCGATTACGCCGAGGAACTCTACGAGTCCTTGGACGACTTGGACGGCTGGCCCAGCAACGTCCGGGAGATGCAGCGCAACTGGATCGGCAAACAGGAGGGCGCGAGCGTCGCCTTCGAGATCCCCGGCTACGGCGAGGTCGACATCTTCACGACACGCTTGGACACCATCTACGGCGCGACGTACTTCTCGCTCGCGCCGGGCCACCCCGTCGCCCAGGAGATCGCCGACGACAACGACGAGGTCGCCGAGTACGTCGAGATGGCCGAGGAAGCCGACGAGGACGACCTCGACGTGACCTCGGGCGTGTTCACCGGCGAGTACGCGATCAATCCGGCGACGGGCGAGGAGATCCCGGTCTACGTCGCCGACTACGTGCTGACCGACATCGGGACGGGCGCGCTCTATGCGGTCCCGGCCCACGACGACCGCGACCACGAGTTCGCCCAGGCTCACGACATCGAGATCCAGCAGGTCGTCGAACCCACGGCGGACGCCGAGGTCGATCCAGCGGACGTGGACGTCCAGGAGGCAGCCTACACGGAAGACGGTCACCTCGTCAACAGCGGCGAGTTCGACGGCCTCACCAGCGCGGAGGCCCGCGATCGGTTCGTCGAGGTCTTCGACGGCGAGCACCACACGGAGTACAACCTGCGGGACTGGGGCATCTCCCGGCAGCGCTACTGGGGGACGCCGATCCCGATGGTCTGGTGTGACGACTGCGGCGCAGTGCCCGTCCCCGAGGAGGATTTGCCGGTCGAACTCCCCGAGTTCGTCCACACGACCGGCAATCCCCTCGACGCCGCCGAGGAGTGGAAGCACGTCGAGTGTCCCGAGTGTGGTGGCGACGCCGTCCGGGAGACCGACACGATGGACACCTTCATCGGGTCGTCGTGGTACTTCCTGCGATACGCTTCGCCGGACCTCGAAGACGCGCCGTTCGACAGCGAGCGAGCCAGCGACTGGCTGCCCGTCGACCAGTACGTCGGCGGGATCGAACACGCGACGATGCACCTCATCTACGCGCGGTTCTTCACGAAGGTGCTCGACGACGTGGACCTGCTCGATGGCGTCCGCGAACCCTTCGAGAACCTGACTAATCAGGGCATGGTGCTCGGCGAGGACGGCAACAAGATGTCCAAGAGCCGTGACAACGGCGTCTCGCCGACCCGGATCATCGAGGAGTACGGCGCGGACACGGCTCGACTGTTCATCATGGAGGCCGCCCAGCCCGAGAAGGAGTTCGCCTGGAGCGCCGAAGGCGTCCGCTCGGCCCACGATTTCCTCCAGAGTCTCTACACGCTCGCCCTCGAGTATGCACGGGGCGACGTCGCGACCGGTGGTGACACCACCATCGCCGAGTACGTCGACCGCGAGATCGCGGCGACGGCAGCCCGCGCCACGACCGAGTACGAGGACTTCCGGTTCAACCACGCTCTGCAGGCGGTCCGGGAACTCGTCTCGCTGCTCCGGCGCTATCGGGAGGTCACGGCTGTCGATCCAGCGACCTTCGAGGACGGACTCCTGGCCGCGACGAAGCTGCTCGCGCCGGTCGCACCGCACGTCGGCGAGGAGATCTGGGACGCACTCGGCGGAGAGGGCTTACTCGCCGAGGCCGCCTGGCCCGACAGCGAGGCACCCGCCGACTACGCCCTCGAACGCCGCCTGATCGAGGACACCCGCGAGGACGTCCGTGACATCGTCGAGACGGTCGGCATCGCGGATCCCGAGACGATCACGCTCGCGCTCGCCCCCGCGTGGATGCACGAAGTCGCAGACGTCGCCCGCGACGCTGACAACGTCGTCCCGGCCGTCATGCAGAACGAGGATCTCCAGCAACATGGCGAGGACGCGGCCGATTACGCGAAGGACCTGGCTGGCCGGGGCCACGTCGAGGCGTTCCTGGCTCCCGAGCGGGAACTTGCAGCCCTCGAGCGGGCCGCCTGGCTGATTGAACGCGAGTTCGACGCCGACGTGACTGTGTTGGCCGCCGAGGACGCACCTGACGACCTGGCCGGCAAGGCCGAACCCGGCCGCCCGGCGATCGACATCGCCGAGTGACTGATCGGGCCACAGTCCCGACACTGTATTTTCGCTTCTCGTCGTCGATAGCTGTTCGGAACACGTCTTGCGGTGGTCCGGTCGACGGACTACTACGGCCCGGTGTCCAACAGCACCGTCTCACGTTCGATAGTTCGTTTTACATTCTTTCTGATACAGTGTGTTTACCCGATATACGATACGATCTTTTTCGACCCGTGCACCCGTGAAAGGTGTCGTATATTTATTTAGTCCTGTTTGGATATACGGTATGTACTCATGGCAATCGGGGACATTCGAGACCAGAAACTCGTCGAACTGTACCACCGGTACATCGGGGAACCGGAGTCGAAACGTGACGTCTACGGGTATTGGTTGTTGCTTCTCGGGAGTGTCACGGGACTGCTCGGTGTGTTCGTCTTCCAGATCGAGCAACTCTTCTTCCCGGGGAATTTCGAGGTGCGGGAGATCGCGATCGTGCTTTCGGCGATCGGGCTGGCACTCGGGCTGTTTGCCGTCGTCGTGCTCCTGCCGGTCCGCCGGCGTGGCACCCAGGCGAGCGTGCTCGGCCTCGCGATCGCCTTCCTCAGTATCTTCGCCTTCACGCAAGTCTATCCGGGTGCCTGGACGGTCGGGCCGTCCTACAGCGCCGAAATCATCGCGCTGTACACGCTGGGCATCGGGATCCTCGTCGCCGTCGCGATCCTCGTTCCGATCGTCACCGGGGAGAAGGGGCTGCTGGTCGAACCCGAGCTGGGACTCGGATCCGAGGAAGCACCGATACTCGTGGGTGACGCCACCCGGGACGCATTCTTCACGATCTACGAGACGCCGACCAACGACTGGACCTGGCGGACGATCCGCCGCGACGCGATCGGCCAGGCCGCCACGACCGTCGCGACGGACACCGACGCGCGCATGGAAGTCGAGACCGTGCGCGAGAAGATAGCGGGGGCCGGGCTACTCGACATCACGACGGCGGCGTTCCGGCTGTACCGGACGGCCGAGGGTGTCTGGGAGTGGTCGCTGGTCACGGCCGAGGGGAGTATCGTCGCGGCCAGCGACGGCCCCTACGCGGACCGGGACGCGATCGAGTCCGCGGTCAACTTCCTGAAAGAGGAGACGCCGGATGCCAGCCGTCTCGAGATTCAGGGGGCCGCCTACGACGTCTCCCGTGACGAGGGCGACCGCTGGCACTGGCGGCTCATCGACGAACGTCACCGGCCGCTGGCTGTGGGGCCGGACGACTACGGCGAGGAGTCAGCTGCCGAGGACAGTATCGACCGCTTCGTCGCGGGGGTCGACGATCCGCGTGTCCTGACCGTCGAGACGGTCGCGATCGAACTGTTCGGCGACGGTGATGCCTGGCGCTTTCGGGTCGTCGACAGCGAGGACGACACGTTGGTGACGAGCGACGCGACCTTCGATTCGCGGGGCGACGCCGAGACAGCCGCGACCGTCGTCGCCGAGAACCTTTCGGAGGCCGCCGTCATCGAACACGGGTCTCCCGGGTTCGAAGTCTACGAAACGGACGGCTGGTCGGACGCCGGTGCCGAATCCGCGTCCGCGGCGGGGTGGACGTGGCGACTGCGTGACCGGGCCGACGAGATCGTCGCCACCATGCACGGTCGCTCGATCGACGAGGCCGACGCCACGGCGAGCGCCGAACGCACGCGGTCTGTCCTCGAAGCGACCGAGACGATCGAGTTCGAGGGGGCCGACTACGAGGTCTATCCCGGCGGCGAGGCGTGGCACTGGCGGCTGGTCTCGGCCGAACGGGACGTCCTGGCCGACAGTACCGTCCCATTCGACGATCGGGAGTCGGCCGAGGCGGCGGCCGACCGCGTTCGCGAGCAGGCCCTGGCCGCCGACCTCATCGAGTTCGACCAAGCTGCCTTCCAGCAGTACGAGTCCGACGGCGAGTGGCGCTGGCGGCTCATCGACGAGGACGGCATCGTGATGGCCGACAGCGGCGAGTCCTACGAGGACAAAAGCGAAGTCATGGAAGGGATGCGCACACTCAAGGAGAACGCGCCCGACGCGGAGGTCTTGGAGATCGAGACCGCCGCCTTCGAGATATACCTGAGTGAGGGCGGCGAGTACGCCTGGCGACTCATCGACGAGGGGGGCAAACTCATCGCCGAGAGTGCCCGGTCGTATCCCTCCCGCATGCTGGCCCGTGAGTCCGTCGAGTTCCTGATCGAGCACGTCGACGACGCGGCCGTTCGGGCGATGGAACACGCGACCTTCCAGTTGACCAGCGACGAGGAGACCTGGGGCTTCTGGCTGGTCGACACCGACGGCACGATCCTCGCCGAGTCCGTCGAGGACTATCCCACCTACGACGACGTGACCACAGCGATTGCGAACGTCCGGGAGGCAGGAGCCGACGCCGCAATCGACACGATGCGGGAGGTCACGGTCCAGATTCGCCAGAACGCCGGGTATCACTGGCGACTCATCGACCGGGATCGCAGCCTCCTCGCCGACGGCGAGCGGACCTACGAGACGCGGACCGCCGCCGAGGCGGACGTCGACCGTCTCCTCTCGAACGCGGCCGACGCCCCCGTCTTCGACATCGGCCGCGGCGTCGTCTGGATCGACCGCCGCGAAGACGGCTGGCGGTGGCGACTCGTCGACGCCGACCGGACGGACCTCGCTGTGAGTCCCCAGCCCTACGAGCGCTACGAGGGACTCGTCGACGACGTCGAGACGGTCCAGGCTCAGGCCGGCGACGCCGATCGGCTGGACATCGAGACCCTCGCCTTCGAGCCCTACGCGGCCGACCTCCCGGACGAGTCCGCCGGCGAGGCGGGTGGCGGCGACGGCGTCTGGCGGTGGCGACTCATCGACGAGGACGAGACGGTGCGGGCGGTGAGTGCGGGCAGCTACGAGAGCCGCGATGCGGTCGACGACGCGATCGAGACGGCCCGCAAGACGACCGAGTCGGCGAGCATCCTCGAGATCGACGAGGTCTCCTTCGAGTTCGCCCAGCGCGACGACGGCTGGATCTGGCGGCTCATCGACGAGAACGGCGCGGCGATCGCCGAGAGCGTCGAGGCCCACGACACTCGCCAGTCTGCCCGCGAGGAGATGCTCACCGTCAAGGAACACGCCCCAGAGGGCGAGGCCGTCGTCTCCTGGTAACCTTTCGGGCCCGACCGTTCCACCTTCGAGCGGGACAACCGGCCACTTGTATCGAGTGCGGACCTTTTATTGGTACTCTGACCGTAGGACTGGTATGAGCACATCCGAGGACGACGGGGCCATCGAGGAGGCGCTCCGGACGGTCACGCCGCTGACGACGGAAGGGCCCAACCTGCAGATGAACGTGGTCGGCTATCTCGTCATGCTGCCGATCCTGTTTCTACTCTTGCCCCTCCTGCCGTTCGCCGTCCTGTATCTGATCCTCTCGAAAGGCGCAAAAGCGCTTCGTGGGTAGCCCGTTCGTCGCGTCCGATCGCGCCCGTCAGCTTTTCTCGACGAACGTCGCGTCCGCCGAGGTCCGGCCCTCGTTGAACGAGAGCACTTTCGCGCGGATGACCTCGCCCTGGCTGACGTCTGCCGGGACGTCCTCGGTGAACAGGACGAATCCCTCGACCTTGCCGACGGCGATGCGCTCGCCGGAGTGGTGATCGGTGAACTCGACGACGCCGAACTCGTAGCTCTCGCCCAGCTCGACCGGTGGCTCCCGGTTCTGGGCGGCCTCGTGTGCCTGCCGCGAGGCGGCCGTCTCAGACGAGCGGCCCAACCACAGGACCGCCACGATGGCGACGACGAGGCCCACCCCGCCGGCGATAACCCAGATTTCGTCCATGACTCCTCGCACAAGGCGGTGATCAATGACACTGGCGGTTGATTGGCAGGAGAACCGTTTCTGTCAGTGGACGTCCCACTCACGTAGGGTCACCGCCTTCCCGCCTCGCCGTGACGGAACGCTCGCCGGAACACCAGCCGTCAGGGATACTGGACGTGCCGAAATTCGAACCGTGCGCCGCTCTGGGATGACGCCGTCACCGCGACACGCCAGTCGTGGCCGCGAGCGACAGAGCGGACGATGTCGAGGCCGAGGCCAGTGCCGGTCGATTTCGACGAGTTCCCGGGCTCGAAGACACTCTCGCGTTCGTCGGCGGGGATGCCTGGCCCGTCGTCGGCAACGAAAAACCCGTCACCGTCCGCGAGATCGCCGACAGTGACCGCGACATCGTTCCCGGCGTGTTCACGCGCGTTCCGGAAGAGATTCTCGAACAGCTGTTGGAACCGGTCTTCGTCGGCCAGGATGGTTGTCGCAGTCTCTACACTGAGGGTCATCTCACCCGTATCGATGGAGCGCCACGCCTGGGTGGCCGCTGAATCGAGGTCGACCGGTTTCAGGTCGCCGACAGATTTGCCTTCCCGAGCGAGCGTGAGTAGATCGTCGATCAGGGTCTCTATCCGATCGAGCGCAGAGGCGACCCGTTCGAGATGCTGTTCGTCGCCCGGAGCGTCCACGAGTTCGAGATTCCCGGCTGCCACGTTCAGCGGGTTCCGGAGGTCGTGACTCACGACGCTCGCAAACTGTTCGAGTCGGTCGTTCTTTTCGGAGAGTTCGGCGACGGCCGTCTGGAGGTCTTTTTCAGTCCTCTTCAGATTGGTCCCGTCCGTGATGATCGCAAACGCACGGCGTGTCCCGTCGTACTGGTACGGAGTCAGTCGGAGACGGTAGTAGTGAGTGTCCCCAGACGCCGATATGGTAAACTCGTCCGTGACTGGCGTCCCTGCCTCGGCGGCGGTGTGGATGTCCGCGTCGACGTCATCGAGGTCGACGACAGCGCTGAATTGCTGTCCTTCGTAGTTTCCATCGATCGGGAAGTGATTCCGAAACGCGTCGTTCACGGCAACGATCGAAAACGCGTTATCGCTGATAGACAGGTCTGCGACCGCGGTTGGTGCCCGCTCGAACAGTGCTTTCCACCGGTGTCGATCGCGGTCGGCGCTTGCCAGGGCCTGCCTGGTCTGGCTGATCTTCGTGCCGGCCACTCCGCCCGCTACTCCACCGCCGATAGCTGCCTGTGCTACTGCGAGGAACGAACCAGTGTCGCCGCCCACGATCCACAGTCCCAGCCCAGCGCCTGCAAGCGTCCCTCCAGCGCTCCATATCGCCACTGTCTTCCAGTCCCACCGCTCGGCGCGGCGGTGTAGATATCCAGCCATCAACAGGGCCGGACCGCCGAGTACGACCACACTCAGTGCTTGTGATGTCGCGGCCCCGTCCAACCGAACCAGCCATCTCATCCCGATTGCGAGTTCGGCTGACAGGGCTTTCGCCGCTCCCATCGTGGATAGCGCGAGGGACAGATCCATTCCCTGGTCTGTCTATGGGTATACCGCAGCTATTAGCGTTCCGCTGAATTCTCGGAAGTGATACTGACACCGTTCGACCTGTGAACTGCCTCGGCCTGTTCCGCCCGTAGATACGGGAGTGCGAGGCATCGGCCTGGCTTGCTGGAGCGAACGAGATCGACCGAACAGTACGCTCGTCACACCGTCTCGAGGAACGCCCGGAGCTCCTCGGTCGCCCGCTCGCGCTCGTCCCAGAAGACGCAGTGTCCGGCGTCCTCGATGTGCACGATTTGCCCGTCCCGGAGGTGGCCAGCGATCTCCCCTTCGCGCTGACGTTCGGCCTCCTCGGCGTCGGCTTTCAGGATGAGCGTCGGGGCCTCGATATCGCCGTAGGTCTCGATTGGATCGACAAATTCCCCGTCGGACACGCGACCGATCTCGGGTCTGAGTCGCTGTCTGGCTTCGGCCACGCGGCGGGCGAGATCCGGCTGTCCGCGCTCGGCGAGGTCGCTGAACATGGGATCGACTTCGAGGAGTTCCGCGACGCTGTGATCGCGCCACCACGCGATCTGCTCGGCGATATCCTCACCTGGATCTTCCTCGATTACTTCGTTGACTCCCTCGAGCATCCAGACCGGATCTTCGAGAACGACGGCTCGCGGCCGGTCCGGTTGCGTAGCCGCCGCCTTTGTGACCGTGTCGGCACCCATGGAGTGGCCGAACAGGATGGGGTCTTCGAGACCGAGCGTATCGAGCAATCCGAGTAAGTCCGCCGCTCGCTCGGACGGGCCGTAGCCCTCGTCGGGGGCGGCCGAGCGGCCGTGCCCGCGAGCGTCGTACAGCACGACGTCGAACTCGTCGCCGAGTTCACGGGCCAGGTCGAGCCGACAGTACCCGTCGTCGGTGAAGCCATGAGAGACGACGACGGGCGGCCCCGATCCGTTCGTCCGGCAGTAGTGCAACTCGATGCCGTTGGCCTCGACGAAGCCACGCTCCCAGCCGTCCGGAATCTCAGTCTGTCCACTCATCAGGGTTGACCTCACGGCCGGGGCAAAAAATGATACTGCATTGCTCGGGCGTGTGTCGACGCCCGGTTGTCGCTTTTCCGGAGACCCGTCCCAACAACGACGGGTCTCGGCGTGGAAAGTCACCGATCGCCGTTATCGATTGTCGCCGCCGCAACGTGAAGTCTTTTTAATGGATGCGGTCGTACCTCGCTCCAAGATGTTCAACGCCATCGTGAGTGCGGACACGCTGGGGACGGCACTCGACTCCGTCAGCGTGCTGGTCGAGGAGTGTAAACTGCGGCTCGAAGACGACGGCCTGGAGATCCGGGCCGTCGATCCGGCCAACGTCGGCATGGTCGACCTGACGCTGTCGGCCGCCGCCTTCGAGTCCTACGAGACCGACGGCGGCGTCATCGGCGTCAACCTCTCGCGACTCCAGGACATCGCGGGGATGGCCGATTCCGACCAGCTCATCCACCTCGAACTCGACGAGGAGACCCGCAAGCTCGAGATCGCGATCGACGGCCTCGAATATACCCTCGCGCTGATCGACCCCGACTCGATCCGCCAGGAACCCGACCTGCCCGACCTCGATCTCGCCTCGGAGATCGTCCTCGAAGGTCGGGACGTCGACCGCGCCGTGACGGCCTCGGACATGGTCAGCGATCACGTCGCACTGGGCGTCGACGACACCGACGAACTGTTCTACGTCGACGCGGAGGGCGACACCGACGACGTCCACCTCGAACTCGGTCGTGAGGACCTCATCGACCTCACTGCGGGCCCTGCCCGCTCGTTGTTCTCGCTCGACTATCTCAAGGACATGAACAAGGCGATCCCGAACGACGCCGAGGTGCGGATGGAACTCGGCGAGGAGTTCCCCGTCAAGATGCACTTCGACATCGCCGAGGGACAGGGCTCGGTCACCTACATGCTCGCGCCCCGGGTCCAGAGCGACTGATCGTCGCGTCCACGGCGTCACTCATCGGCGCGTGCCGACCGTGCGATGGCGTCACCGATGCTGACGACGGTAGTCCTGCTGTCTTGCGTCCGTCTGACGTATCGTTTTGTGTGTCGAGACCGACGGGTCGCATATGCCGAGTCTCGGCGAAGCCTACGACGATGCCCGGTGGGGTGACCGGAGCCCGCGCCAGGTTCACGCCGGGATCGCCGTCTTCCTCGCGGGCGCGCTCGCCGTCGTCGTGGCGATCGCCCTCGTCACGACCCCGCTCGCGGACGTGTTCGGACTGAATTCGGTCGCGACCTACCGGGTCGCCGGGGTGATCGCCGGCGTGGGTGTCCCGGGGACGTTCCTGGGTGTCGTCGCCGTGCTGCCGTCGAGTCGCCGCCAGCGACTCGGGGTCGTCCTCGGGACCGCCGTCGCCGTCGGCGGCGTCGCGCTGTTCTGGTACGCCTACCCCGCCCACTGGACCGCAACCGATAGTTCTCTCGCGTTTCCCACTGCCGCCGTCTACTTCCTCGGCGGCGCACTCGCGCTGTGGTTCGTCTTCGCCACGCTCGCGAACTCCCACGTCCGCAACGACCCCCACGGGACGGTTCGCCTCCGCCTGACGCGCCAGGGTGAGTCCCGCGTCGTCGAAGTGAGTCGAGACGACTACCGGCGATACGCGGCCGCAATCAGTGACGGCGGCGAGGACGAGCGGGTCATCCGCGAGATCGAGTCGAAGTACGAGTGAGAGACGGCCAGTCCCGAGGCTTTATTCCCGGCCAGTCCAATCGACGTGTCGATGGAGTCGCTTCACGCCCGGTATCCGTTCCTCGAGGCGTCCCGCCAGGCCGTCGAGGCGGCCGACGTCGACCTCGGCACGGTCGTTTCCCAGCGTGGCCCGGCCGTCGACCGCGGTCGCGAGCGCGTGGAGTCGGCGCTGTTCGAGGGGAGTGTCGGCGAGACGCATCGCCGGACGCGCGTCGAGTTACTCTCCTACCCGGTGGCTCGCGTCATCGTCTCGCTGATCGACCAGCCGGCGCTGACTCACCGCTACGCCCGAGCGGAGGCCGCGACCGCTCACGAACGCTTCGACGCGGACCTCTCGGCCGGCGACTTTCGCTCGACTGACGGCCAGCGCCTGGACCTGCGGACGTTGCTCTCGGAGTTCGAACTGACAGCGGCTGTCGAGGCCCGAGACGCCGCCAGTCTCGCCGACGCGGATCGGTTTACTGTCGCCATCGGGGCGTATCTCGATCTCGCGGCAGGTCAGCGCGGCGAGCGGTGGCGACTCGTCAATCGGTCGCTCGCCGACGGCCGGGTGCCGGTCGATCGCGAGGAGTTGCTCGAACTCCTCCGGCAGGCCGTCGAAGAGCGGATCTTTGAAGGACTGCCGCTCTCCGTCCCCGAACCGATCGCCGACGCGCTCGCAGAAGACGTCGCGGCTGTCGAGGAACGCCTGGACGAACTCGATCTGACGCGGGAGATCGACACTGTCGTCCCCGAACTGTTCCCGCCGTGTATGACGGCCCTGCTCGATCAGGTCCAGAAGGGCGAACATCTGGCTCACCACTCAAGATTTGCGATCACCTCCTTTTTGGCGTCGATCGGGATGGAGACCGACGACATCGTCGACCTCTACGAGGTCAATCCGGGTTTCGGCGAGGAGATGACGCGCTACCAGACCGATCACATCCGCGGGGAAACGTCGCCGACGGAGTACTCTCCGCCGTCGTGTGCAACGATGCAGTCCTACGGTGATTGCGTCAACATGGACGACCTCTGCGAGGAGATCTCACATCCGCTGAGCTACTACGATGCAAAACTCGAGGACGCCGACGAGGAGGAGATGACCGACTGGCGGGAGCGCGACGAGGCGGACGACTAGTTCGACTCGTCGCCGGCCGCGTTGTCGTCAGTATCGTCACCAGCGTCGTCCCCACCTACAGCAGTCAACTCGTCCACGCCGCCGTCCGAATCCATGCGCGTGAGAGCGAGTCCCGCTCCGGACATGACGATGATAAATCCGACCAGTGCAGCGACCAGTGCGTACCCGCCAGTCGGTCCGAGACTGCCGTCGGTCGAATACATCGTCGTGAGCACTGCCAGGACACCGATGAACCCGACGACGACGACGA
Organism: Halorhabdus tiamatea SARL4B; assembly: GCF_000470655.1. Classification (NCBI taxonomy): domain Archaea; kingdom Methanobacteriati; phylum Methanobacteriota; class Halobacteria; order Halobacteriales; family Haloarculaceae; genus Halorhabdus; species Halorhabdus tiamatea. Next base: position 1,378,316 of record NC_021921.1, on the reverse strand, counting down.
TAGACACGGCGGCCTCGAGGGCGGTTTGACGCTCCATTGTCTCTGCCCTTCGTTCCGCTGGCCGCTCCAAAAGCGCTTCGAAGCGTTACCGCCGGCACGTCTCCGCCGTTCGACGGTTGGGGGCGCGCCGTCGCCCCTCCGTTTCAGGTGGAGAACGCCGAACTCGCCTGGCGGCCGATCACTCGAGCATTTTGGCGGCTTCTTCCCGGGAGAGGTCGCCGCGCTCGAACGCGGCGAGGACGTCTAGCGTCGCTGCATCGGGGCCGTCGTCCTCGCCCACCTCGTCGAGGCGGACCTTCTCGGAGTGACCGACGAGTTCCGCGAAGTCGACTCCATCGGCGATGGCGGTCTCACGCTTGACGCGGTAGTTACCGCCATCGGTCGTATACAGATCGGCTGGGTGGAAGAAGTACCACGCCTCGCGGTCGAATCGCACGCCGATCCGCGGGCGCGCGCCGAAGTTCCGCGAGAAGAACAAAAGCGCCTCGACCTCCTCGCCGTCGAGATAGATGGGATCGCCGGCGCTCGATTTGGCCTCGATGGCGTAGAAGTCCTCGCCGTCGCCCGCCAGCACGTCCGGGAGTTCGCGTTCAGTGGCCGACCCGCTCGCGGGCGCACGCATCACGGCGAAGCCGGCCTCGTCGAGTTCGTTGACGAGTTCGCGCTCGCGGCGGTCGCCCTTGTCGTTCGAGGCTGCCATTGTGGTCAACTTGCCGCCAGCAGTTTAAAGCGCGTCGGCTGGCGTCCGTCGCGTCGTCGAACTCGACTCACTCCTCCTGTTCACTTCGAACAGTCACGACCGGCACCGGCGCGGACCGGACGGTCTTCTCGGCGACGCTACCCAGTAGGATCCGGTCGACGCCGCGGCGACCGGTCGTGCCCATGACGACGGCCTGGCAGTCTTGGTCGTCGATGGCCGAGAGGATCTCCTCGTCGGGCGACCCGGTTTCGACGTGTGTGGTCGCCTCGACGCCGCGCTTCTCGGCCATGGCGGCCACGTTCGAGACCGCCTCGCGGGCACCCTGATCGAAGTCACCGGTCGTCATGCTCGATTGGACGTCCGGCCCGAGCGCAGCGGTCTCGACCACCGAGAGCACGTCGACCGCGGCGTCCATCGCCGCCGCGAGGTCGAGGCCGTGCTCTGCGGCGCGCCGCGAGGCGTCGCTGGTGTCGGTCGGCAGCAGGATGCGCTCGTAGGGGAACGCGAACGTGTCTTCTTCGGTCATTCGGGCGGTGAGCACCGGGACACTGGAGAGGCGGACCACCTTCTCGGTGACGCTGCCGAGCAGGAAGTGCGAGAGTCCTTCCCGGCCGTGAGTCGGCATCACGAGCAGGTCGTAGTCGTACTCGCTGGCGTACTCGACGATCGTCGCGGCCGGGCTGCCCTGGACGACGTCGGTACTGTACTCGACGCCCAGGGTTTCGAACGTCTCACCGGCCTCGGCGACGAGCTCTTCGCCCCGACGGACCAGGCCGTCGACGACCCCCTGGTCGGTGAGAGCGACGCTGTACTCGTCGGTGTCGGCGACGTGCACCAGCCGGATCTCGGCGTCGAAGCGGTGGGCGATCTCGCCCGCGTGATGGAGAACCTCGGCGTTTTCCGTCTGCTCGTCGACCGGGAGGAGGATCTGGTCGTACATACTTCCAGATCCACTCGCCGACAGGATAAAGCAGGGGGACCGTTCGGCCGTCTCACCGATCGGTCTCGTGGATCGCGTCGTCGATCGGAACGATCTGTCGCCGACAGAAACGCCTATGCCCGGCCCGCCCCGTCTCCAACCTACGCGTGGCAGAGCCAGTCGAGAGCCCAAAAACGGTGCCCGTCGCCGACGTGTTGCCCGAGTTCGCATCGGCGTTCCCATTCGAGTCGTTCAACGCGATGCAGGCAGAGACACTGCCCGCACTGCTCGAGCGCGAGGCGAACGTCGTCGTGAGCGCGCCGACTGCCAGTGGCAAGACCGCGATCGCGGAGGTCGCCATCGCGAAGACCATCGATCGGGGCGGGACGGCGCTGTTTCTCGCTCCGTTGCGCGCGCTCACCAACGAGAAGGAGAGCGAGTGGGATCGCTTCGAGGAACTGGGCTACTCGGTGTACGTCGTCACCGGCGAGCGCGACCTCAACCCCCGGCGGGCCGAGCGCGCGGACGTCCTCGTCATGACCCCCGAGAAGGCCGACTCGGCGACCCGCAAGCACGACTCTAGCCGCTACAGCTTCGTCACCGACGTCGACTGCGTGGTCATCGACGAGGTTCACCTGCTGGACGCCGATCGCCGCGGGAGTGTGCTGGAAGTCACCATTTCCAGACTTCGAAGACTCTGTGATCCCCGGATCGTCGCCCTCTCGGCGACGATGACCAACATCGACGACGTCGCCGAGTGGCTCGAGGCCCCGCCCGAGACGACCTTCGCCTTCGGCGAGGACTACCGACCGGTCCCCCTCAACGCCGACGTCAAGACCTACAGCCACGGCGAGAACGCCTTCGCGGACAAGTACCGCCGACTCTACCGAGCCCTCGATCTCGTCGAGCCCCACCTCCGGGAGGACGGACAGTCCCTCGTGTTCGTTGCCTCCCGGCAGGACACGGTCCAGGCGGCCAAGAAGACCCGTGACGAACTCACCGAACGGGACATCCCGATCGGTGCCCGGGGCGATTACGACTTCCATAACGACGCCTCCGAACTGAACAACAACACCCTCCGGCAGTCGGTGCTCGACGGCGTGGGCTTTCACCACGCCGGACTCTCCCGGGAGGACAAAAATCTGGTCGAGCAGTGGTTCCGGGAGGGCAAACTCGCCGTCCTCTTCTCGACGTCGACGCTCGCGTGGGGCGTCAACCTGCCAGCCCGGTGTGTCGTGATCCGTGATACCAAATTGCACGACCCCCTGGAGGGCGAGGTCGACATGAGTCCCCTGGACGTGCTCCAGATGCTCGGGCGGGCGGGCCGGCCGGGCTACGACGAGCACGGGTACGCCTGGGTGATCACCGACCGCAGCGAGGCCGACAAGTACCGGCGACTCCTCCGGGACGGCAAGGAGATCGAGTCCCGGTTGGCCGAGAGCCTCGATTCACACCTCAATGCCGAGATCGCGATGGGGACGATCCGGGATCTCGACGACGTGCTCGACTGGCTGGAGACGACGTTCTACTACGTGCGCGCGAACAATGCTCCCGATCGCTACGACGCCGCGGGATCGCTTCGGGAGCAGGCCAGTTCCACGATGCGTGGGCTCGTCGATCGGGGGTTCGTCGAGATGGACGACGATCTCCGGGTCTCGGCGACCGCCCTTGGCCGCCTCGCCTCGCGGTTTTACCTCCGGCTGGATACTGCCCGGCACTTCGGCGATCTCGCCGACGCCGCGGGCGAGGCCGAGCTCACCGAGCGAGACATACTCTCGGCCGTCGCGGGGGCCGGCGAGTTTGACAGCGTCAGCGCCCGAACCGACGAACGCGACGCTGTCCACGCGGTCCTGGGCGACGACCGAACCGATCAGGAGACCGTCGTCGACGTCGATCTCGATTCGGGTCAGCGGAAGGTGCTGGCGATCTTAGAGGCCAGCATGCGCGGGACCACCCCCTCGGAACTCCAGAGCGACGCCTGGGTGATCCGCCAGAACGCCAACCGCCTCCTGGCTGCGCTCCAGGCCTTTCTCGCGGAGTTCGACGGCGCACGCGCGGCGAATCTCGCCCGCCGGATCGAGGCCCGGGTCGAACACGGCATCAGCGACGACGCGGTCGGGCTGACGGCGATCGACGGCGTCGGCTCCGGTCGGGCGAGCAAACTCGCCACCGAGGGGCTGGCGACCCCGGCCGACGTGGTCGAAGCGGGCGTCGAGGGCCTGGTCGCCGCGGGGTTGAGCGAGGGCGTCGCCGAGCGCGTCCTCGACAGTGCGCGCGACCTGCCAGTCATCGATATCGACTGGGGAGCGTTTCCCGACTCGATCCCCCACGGCGAGAACGAGATGTGCGAGGTCACGATCCGGAACACGGCCGGCGGGGCGCGGGCCGGCGTTCGCGTCACCGTCAACGGCGTCGAGATGACGAGCACGGAGACCTATCTCGGCGAGGCGACACTCCCGGTGGGCGTCTTCGGCGGCGACGCCGACGAACTCGAATTCGCCGTCGAGGTGGCGTTTCCCGAACGCCCGATCCAACCGGTCGTCGAGACGCGGACGGTCGCAGTGGCGTGATCGCGACGACGCAGTGGGTCACGCTGCCGACTCGATCCGCACCGTCGCCCCGCCGTCGAGATCCGCCAACGGACTCACGTCCACAATCCGCGCCAGTGGCGCGACCGGGGCTGCCGCTTTCGGCGTCTCGTCGGTGCTCGCCGGCGTCGGCCCCCAGAACAGGGCGATCACTTCACCGCTCGCCCAGTAGGCGATGGTGCCGACCGGAACCTCCTCGTTGGTCGTCTCCGGCTGACCGTCCAGACTCGCGTCGAAGTACAGTTCGTCACCCCACCGGGAAGCCTGTCCCTCGACAGGCAGTACGTCGCCCAGCGCCTCCCGAAGGTCGGGATTGTCTTCGAGCCATTCGGCTTTGAGTGTCCGATCGTCGACGGTGACTTCGAGGTCCGGCATCGCTCGAGAAATGGGCCGCAGGGCTCTTTGGCGATGTGGTTGCTACAACTGCTCCAGAAGCAGTTCCCGCAACTCCTCGACGTCCTCGGCGACGACATCGGGAATCGATCGGTCGATGTCGCTATGCACGCCGGTAAAGCCGATCGTGAACGCGCCCGCCGCTTTCGCCGCGCTCGCGCCGTTCGTCGAGTCCTCGATGGCGACGCAGTCGCTGGGATCCTCGCCGGCACGTTCGGCCGCCCGCTCGTAGACGTCGGCCGCCGGTTTGCCGCGCTCGACGTCGGCCGCGCTGACGATCGCGTCGAAATCGTCCTCGAGGTCGAAACGATCCAGCACGACGTCGATCCAGTGGTGCGGCGAGGAGGTCACCAGCGAGACGCTGTTGCCGTCGGCGCGAACGTCTCGAAGGAGTTCGGGGACGCCCGCGACGATTTCGGCCTCCTCGCCGTAGATCTGCCGGCCCGCTGCCTCGAAGAGTTCGAGAAACTCCTCGCGGGAGATCGCCGCGCCGTAGTTGTCGTCGAGGTAGTCGTAGATCTCGCGGTAGTACATGCCCGTGGTCTCTTCGGGCGGGACCGTCTGGTCGGGGACCGTCGCCGGGTAGATGTCCTCGCTCTCGTGGCGTTTCCAGTGGGCCTCGGAACTGACGATCACGCCGTCCATGTCACAGAGGACTGCAGTCATACCTCGACGTTCGCCAGGCGAGACAAAGCCGTGGCGGTTCGGTCTCACTCTTCGGTGTCAACCGAGCGGTCCGATCGCCACTCTCAGTGATTCTGGATCGCGTCGACGACCATCGCGGCGGCGACGATCGGCTCCTTCGGGACGTCGCTTGCGTCGTCGATAACGATGTCGTATCGGTCTTTCAGCGACAACTCCCCCTCGATCCGCCCGACGTGGTCGCCGTCGAGGTCCGTAATCTCGTACTTGTGTGGAATCCAGCCACCGAAGGGGACGTACGCCCGTGCCAGGGTCACCATCGCGCCACGGGAGTTGATCTCCGCGAGCTTGGCTTCCGTTCGCGCGTCCCGGATCTTCCACGTGTCCTGGAAGATCGAGTAATCGTTGTCGAGGATGACGATCTCCTCGCCGGTCCGGGCGTCAGTGAGGACGTAGTCGCCGGCGACGTCGAGGATCCCACCCGCTTTGACAGTGAACACCGCCTCGCCGTCCGGGCCAACGAACGGGAACTCGTCTTTCAATTTGAGCAGCTTCTGCTTGCCGCGAACCAAAACGTTGCCCTGCTCGTCCTCGGCCCGGTACCTGTTGCGAATCAGTGACTGCACGACGGTATAGCGGTCGTCGGTCAACTCGATTCCCTGGATGTCGTACTTCGTGGCCATGGCTCCCCCTGGCTTGACTCTGGTATATAAACGAATGGAGCGTAGCATGGGGTTGTCTCCGCCCTGCTCTGAGTCCACCGGCGGTGGGCTACGCCGACTTCTCGAAGCCCCAGACGCCGCGATCGGCGGCTTGCGCGTTTCCCTCCGCTGTTGCGAACCGATCGTACAGCCCGAACTCGGTCTCGTAGAGTCGTGCGTACCCGCCCTCGAGTAACTGCTGGCCGAAGACATCGCCGTCGAGCACGACGTAGACGAGCAGTCGGCCGTATCCGCCGCGGCGGCCCGCTAGCTCGTCGGTCACGATACGAACTTCCTCGCCCGCCAGTCGTTGCTCGGCGAACACGCCCGCGTTCTCGGCCCAGTCACGGAGCCACGACAGCCCGGCTTCCGTGTCCGGAATTCCGTCCCACTCGGCCGGGTTCACCTCGGCGTCGGGCTCGGGCGTGTCCACGCCGAGCAGCCGGATCCGCTCGGTGGATCCGTTCTCGAACCTGACGTCCATCGTGTCGCCGTCGATAACCTCGACGACTGTCACCGTCCAGTTCTCGCCGGCAGGGGCCGCCGGTGTCTCCGCAGCCGAGATCTCTACCGCAGTACCGCCAGACCCTGGCGACGTGGCTGTCCCGGCGTCCGGCTGGCCGCCCGGTAGTCCCGTACAGCCGGCGAGCAGCAGGACCGCGATCACGACCACGTCACGTCCGCGCATACCTGTTTCAGGTACGCGAGGAACACGAACTTTCGGGCGCGGGAAGGCGCTGTTTGTGGACCGCCTTCGGTCGGCTTCTCCTGTGACCCCGTTCCGGCCGCGCGTTTATACCGGAGACCGCGACCAACGGGCGTATGCACGACGGAATCCACGTCGTCGCGGGAGAGTGTACGACCACCTTCGACGGCTCGCGCGTCCGCGAGCACGAACAGCGCGGGCAGGTCCTCGTGGTGGTCAAACCGGACAACACGGTCCTGGTTCACGACGCCGAGGGCTACCAGCCGGTCGCGTGGCTCACGCGCGCCGAGACGGTGACCATCGACGGCACACACCTCGCGGCGACCGACGGCGACCAGCGACTCACTGTCGATATCCACGACGAGACCGCGAGCGGGCGCTACCCGGCCAGCGCCGCGGGATCGCCGGTCGGCGAGTGTCCGGACTGCGGGGCCGCACTCGTCCGCGTTACCGACGCCGTCGCCTGTACGGGCTGTGACGCCCGATACGGACTGCCCGGCGACGCGGAAGTGCTCGACCATCGCTGTGAGTGTGGCCTCCCGAAGATGCACGTCGAGCGCGGCCGGGCCTTCGAGATCTGTGTCGATCGCGAGTGTGAGTCCATGGACGACGCCGTCGCCGAGGTCTTCGACCGCGAGTGGGACTGTCCGAACTGCGACGGTGACCTCCGGATCCTCCGGCGCGGCGGTCTGCTCGCGGGCTGTGAGAACTACCCCGAGTGTGACACCGGCTTCGCGTTCCCGGCCGGCGTGGTCGTGGGCGAGTGTGCCTGTGGCCTTCCGCTGTTCGAGACCGCTGGCGGGCGACGATGTCTCGACGCGACCTGTGAGGCCTGGCGGGACGACTCGGGGGGCCTTCCGGCGGAGTCGTGACGGGGCGGCCCGCAGTGGCTGCCCGACAGTGCCCGTGCGCCGATCGTAGCGCCTTTGGCCGCCCGTGGGTTGGTCAGACTATGGAACTGGTCCTGGAGGGAGACGTGGTCCGCGGCGACAGCGAGGCCCGCGAGCGTTTCTACGACTCACGGGGGTACGGCCACGTCGACGCCGGCGGGCTGGTGTTGGCACCCGTCGAGGCTGCCCACCTCCTCTACCGTGGTGACGTCGATCACGTCCGGGACGCGACAAGCGGCGAGGGACTCGACTTCCGGGCGCTCCTCTCTTCTGCCGCTGTCTCGGAGATCGCCGTCTTAGTCTACAAGGACCTCCGGGATCGGGGGTTCTACCTTTCGCCCGCCCGCGAGGGCTGGGTCGACGACCCCGCAGGCGCGGATTTCGTGGTCTACCCCCGCGGGCAGGGGCCCTGGGACGAGGCGGTCGCCTACCGCGTCCGAGCCATCAGTGAACGAACGGCTGTCTCCGCGGCCACGCTGGGGGACAGCGTCCTGGCGGTCGTCGACGAGGAGTCGGCGATCACCTACCTCGAAACCAGCCATCCCGACATCGGTGGGTCGACGACGACTGACCTGCCGACCGGCGTCGCGGCCGACCTGCTGGGCGATCGAGTCCTGGTCTGGGAGCCGCCTGCCACCCTGTATCGCGAGGGCTTCTACGGGCAGCCGCTCGACGACGAGACGGCCGAGCCCCTCCAGCTTTCGCTGATCGAAGCTGCCGCACTGGCTGGGCAAGGAGTCCTCGATGTCGAGGGTGGTGCGGACGCGATCGTCGAGTGCGGCCGCGAGGTCGAGGGCGAGCGCTTCGATCGCCGCCTTTCGGTCTATCGGGCTCTCCGCGGGCGTGGCGTCGTGCCCAAGACGGGCTACAAGTTCGGCGCGGATTTCCGTACCTACGCCGACGTCGAGAGCGTCGACTCGCTGGGGCACTCCGAGTTGCTCGTTCGGGTGTTGCCAGCCGACCACGCGTTCTCGCCGCGGGACCTCGCCTTGGACGTGCGACTGGCCCACGGCGTCCGGAAACGGATGGTGTTCGCGCTGGTGGCCGAGGCTGAGGCCGACGGCGAGCCCCGAATCGAGTGGCTCGAAGTCGCTCGATTGACGCCGTGACGGATAGAAAACCATTAAACCCTGCTGGTGGAGACGTACGCACATGGCGTCCACTTCCCCCGATGTCCGTCGCTGGCACCCCCGGGAAGTGGACAGTGTCGCCGTCGCCGGCCGGCGGGCGTAACCCGTCGCCCGGCGGGCGATGCTCCCTCCGCTTTTTCGACCCGGTGGCTTCGAGCACCAACCACACGAGACACGACACCAATGACGCGAGATTCACACACCGACGACGAATCGACAGACGACCGACGGCGTGAACAGGCTTCGTCCCGACTCCGCACTGACGGCGGGACGCAGGCCGAGGGAGCCGACGACACTACCTTGGACCCGTGGGGCTCCTCGACGGTCTCCGATTACCGCAACCTCTTCGAGGAGTTCGGTATCGAGGCGTTCGACGAGGTACTGCCCGAGGTGCCCGACCCCCACTACCTGATGCGCCGCGGGGTCATCTTCGGCCACCGTGACTACCGACCGGTCGCCCGCGCGATGCGAGAGGACGACCCCTTCGCCGTCCTCTCGGGCTTTATGCCCACCGGCGACCCCCACATCGGCCACAAACTCGTCTTCGACGAGATCATCTGGCATCAACGCCAGGGCGGGGACGCCTACGGCCTCATCGCTGATCTGGAGGCCCACGCCGCCCGTGGGCTGACGTGGGAGGAGATCGACGAGCACGCCAGAGATTACATCCTCTCGCTGCTCGCGCTCGGGTTCGACCCCGAGGCGGGGACGCTCTACCGGCAGTCTGAGAACCGCGAGCTCCAGGATCTGGCGTTCGAACTCGGTGCGGAGGCCCGCTTCGCCGAGTTCGAGGGGATCTACGGCTTCGACGGCGAGACCGACGTCAGCCACATGCAAAGCGTCGTCACCCAGATCGCGGACATCCTCTACCCGCAACTGGATGCACCCCAACCCACCGTCATTCCCGTCGGCCCCGACCAGGACCCGCACATGCGCCTGGCGCGCGACGTCGCCGCCCGGATGCGCTACTTCGGCGTCACGGAGGCGTACGCCTCCTTCGAGACCGACGACGAGGAGCGCGCCCTGCTCGCCGAAGCCTACAAGACACTCTCCGAACAGCACCCCGGCGAGACCATCCGGTGTGGCGACGCTGCGACGTATCTCGACAACGAACGGGATCGGGACGCCACGGACGTCGACGCGACGACGAAGGATCGCGTCATCACGATGCTCCGGGAGGCTGGCAAGGAGCCACTCCGCCCCCGCGTCCGCTTTCTCGATCGCAACGCGACCGAGGAGGCCTTCGAGGCGCTCATCGAGGCGGTTGACGGCGAGAAGCGGGTCTACGACGAGCACATCGACGCCTTCGAACTGGATCACGAGGCCGCCGCGGCACTCGCCCGCGAGGTCGAACTCGCTCACGGCGGGTACGGCTTCCTCCCGCCGTCGTCGATATACCATCGTTTCATGACCGGGCTAACCGGCGGGAAGATGTCTTCGTCCGTCCCGGCGAGCCACATTTCGCTGCTCGACGATCCCGAAGACGGCTACGACAAGGTCCGGGCAGCGACGACGGGTGGCCGCGAGACCGCCGAGGAGCAGCGCGAACTCGGCGGGAAGCCGGACGAGTGCCCGGTCTACGAACTCTACGCCTACCTGCTCGCGGATGACGACGACGAGTTCGCCACCGAAGTCTACGAGGAGTGTGCCGGCGGCGAGCGCCTCTGTGGCGGCTGTAAAGAGCAGGCCGCCGAACTCATGGAATCCTTCCTCGAGGAGCACCAGGACAAACGCGAGGAATGGGCCGATCGACTCGACGAGCTGGACATCGACTTCGACTCCGATCGCGCGCGCTGAACGGTCCCAGCGATCTCGTCTGCAGTTCAGATGGGAAGACCTTTTTCCGAGGACGAACTACGATCTATTACTTCGTGTCTCGCCTTCCGTCGGTAGTCGATAGCGCCGTCCAGTCCCTCAAGCGCGCCGGTTCCCGGGCGAATCCCGTCCGTGGTGTCATTCTCCTCATCGGTCTGGCACTCGCTCGCCTCGGACTGATGGACGCCGACCGCGCACGCCGAGCGACGGATCTCTCCTGGCCACGCGTGGTCACCGGGATCGCCCGGATGTCGAAGAACGCTGCCGACGTCGCGATGGTCGGGGCGGCCTCGGGGCTGGTAGCCAACGACGCCATCTCCGGTGTCGGTCTCGCCGGCCCGTTCTGGGGGCTCGCCTTCGCGTTCGGCGGCGGGTTCGCCGCCGGGACGATCGCGCTCGTCTCCCAGCGATTCGGTGCCGAGGAGTTCGGCCAGCTGGGCCAGGCCGTCCGGTCGAGCTTCGTGGTCGTCGTCGCGGCGACCCTGCCAATCGGCGCGGCCTTCTGGCTATTCCCCGAGTGGCTCATCGGCCTGCTCAACAGCGACGCGCAGGTCGTCGAGTACGGCGCGACGTACCTCCAGATCCTCGGCCTGGGTGTGCCATTCGCCGGGCTGAACCTGGTGGGTAGCCGCGTCCTCATCGGGGCCGACGACGCCCAGATCCCGATGATACTCCGTGGCGGCGGTGCCGTCCTCAACATCGCGCTCAACGGCGTGTTCATCTTCGGCCTCGGGATGGGTGTGGCCGGTGCGGCCTGGGGCACCGTCGCGGCGAACGTCCTCGTCACCGGCCTGTTCATCGTCGGGCTGATCGCCGGCTGGCTCCCCGGAATCGGTGCGTTCCCGGTGTCGGTCTCGCCGCGCGGGACGTACTTTCACTGGGACGACATCACGGACGTCGTCTCGATCGGGACGCCCGTCGTCGGTCGGAACATGACCTGGACGGTCGCCCGCTTCCCCATGCTGTTCATCGTCGGCATGTTCGGGACGACCGTCTTGGCAGCCTACACTGTCGCTCGGCGGATCTGGGGGTTGATGAACGTCCCCGGCTGGGGATTCGGCCTCGCGGCGTCCAGTCTCGTCGGCCAGCACCTCGGCGAGGACGACGAGGAGACCGCCGCAGTCTACGGTCGGGAGATCGTCCTCATGGCGGTCGCGACCTACGCCGTCTCGGCGGCGGTCGTGGCCGTCCTCGCCAGACCGGCGGTCGTCGCGTTCGGGACCGAGGCCGGGGCGGTCCCGATCGCGGTCGGGATGGTCTTTGCGGGCACCATCGCGATCATCCCGCAGGGGGTCAACAGCACCATCGCCGGGGCCTTAGACGCCAGTGGCGACACGAACTGGCCGTTCATCTACCAGGCGCTCGGGGTGTTCGCCGTCTCGATCCCCGCCGCGTATCTGGGGGCGACGACCCCGATCGGCGTCTGGGGCATCTACGTCGCCTTCCTCGGCGAGACGCTCGTCCCTGCAGTGGGTAACTACTACCGCTTCTCGACGGGCAAGTGGAAGGCGATCAGCCGGGAGTACCGCCCGGAGACCGCCCTGGACGACTGAACGGGGCCGTTCTGTGGACGGAACGTTTTTGTGCCACGGCTTGCCAATCAGGGATATGGCACCGAACGCCCAGTTGCGGTGGATCGCCAGCCAGTCGCGAGTCGGTCGGGCGTTCGGCTTTTTTATCGCAGCCTGACTGTCGGTGGACTCGGGGATCGGCTTCGCCCCCCGACGAAACCGACGTCGCAGGTTACGCTCCGGTGTGAGCGAAATTGGGAACCGTTATCCGAGCAACACACGGTACTCCGACAACAACTGATGGAACTCCCGAGCGACCAACTCGCGGTCGTCGAGGCCGCGAGCGCAGACGACCGGCGCACCGTCGAACAGCTACGCGAGGAGACCGGCCTGGACACGGCGGCCGTCACCCGCGCCGCGTTCGAACTCGAAGCCGAGGGGCTGGTGGCCGTCACCGAGACGACCGACGAATCCGTCTCGTTGACCGCGGAGGGCGAGTCCTACCTCGACGCTGGCTTGCCCGAACACCGCCTCTACTCCGCTGCCGTCGAGCAGGGTGCCGAGGAAGGCGGCGTCTCGATGGGACAGGTCGTCGGAGCCGCCGATCTCGATGGCGAGGCCGTCGACATCGCGCTGTCGAACTTCGCCCGGAAGGGCTACGGCGAGATCGAATCCGGCGAGATCACTGCCGAAGCTGACGTTGACCTGAACGACGACGTAGAAGCCGCCGCACTCGACGCCCTCGCTGCGGGCGAACCCGTTGCTGACGAGGACGTCCTCGACCAGCTCGACCGCCGCGGGTTGATCGAGCGCGCAGAGCGTACCGTCCGGTCGGTCGAACTCACCGACGCGGGCGTGACGGAACTTATGGCCGGAATCGAGGAGGCCGAGGAAGTCGATCGCCTCACGCCGGACCTCCTCACCAGCGGGGAGTGGGAGGACGTCGAATTCGCCGACTACAACGTCGAGGCCGACGCCGAAGCCATCGACGGCGGGAAGATGCACCCGCTTCGCGGCATGGCCGAGCGCGTCAAGGAGGTTCTCGTGGGGACGGGATTCGAGGAGATGGACGGTCCCCACGCCGACGCGGAGTTCTGGATCAACGACGCGCTGTTCATGCCACAGGACCACCCCGCGCGCACGCACTGGGACCAGTTCGCGCTGGACGTCCCACCGATGGACGATCTGCCTGACGAGGTCCGCGAGGACGTCGAGGCGGCCCACCGCGTGGGCGCTGGCCCCGACGGCGAGGGGTATCACTCCCCCTGGGGCGAGGAGATGGCCCGCCAGGTCGATCTGCGCGGCCACACCACGTCACTCTCTGCCCGCCACCTTGCCGGCATCGCGCAAGGTGATCTCGAACCGCCACAGCGATTCTTCTCCGTCGAGAAGGCCTACCGCAACGACGAGATCGACGCCACCCACCTCCTGGAGTTCTTCCAGATCGAGGGGTGGGTGATGGCCGAGGACCTCTCGGTGCGGGACCTGATGGGCACGTTCACGGAGTTCTACGAGCAGTTCGGGATCACCGACCTGGAGTTCAAGCCGACCTACAACCCCTACACGGAGCCCAGCTTCGAGCTGTTCGGTGAGCATCCGGTCACGGGCGAGGTCGTCGAGATCGGCAACTCCGGGATCTTCCGGCCGGAGATGCTCGATCCCCTCGGCGTCGAGTGTGACGTGATGGCCTGGGGACTCGCGTTAGAGCGGCTGATGATGCTCGTCACCGGTGCCGAGGACATCCGGGACGTCCACGGCACGCTGGTCGATCTTGACTACTTGCGGACCGAGGAGGTGCGTTACTGATGCCCACTGTCGACATTGACACTGACGAACTTCGCACGCTGACCGGCCACGACGACAAAAGCGACGACGACCTGCGTGATGATCTCTTCGAACTCGGCCTGGAGTACGAGGGCGAGACCGACGAGGGCGAACTACGATTCGAGTTCGAACCAGATCGCCTCGATCGCCTCTCCGTCGAGGGGGTCGCCCGGTCGCTGCGGTATCAGTACGGCGACGATCGGGGCGTATACGTCCCGAAGACCAACGACGCCGACTGGACGATCCACGTCGAGGACGTGCCCGAGGAACGCCCCTACGTCACGGGCGCGGTCGTCCGCGGGCTGGACCTCGACGAGGCATCCCTGGACTCGCTGATCCAGCTCCAGGAGAAACTCCACGCGACGATGGGGCGCAAGCGGGCGAAGGGCGCGATCGGGGTCCACGACCTCACCATGCTCAAGGGGGCGTCTGCGGGTGGGGATGGCGAAAAGAGCGTCCGCTACACCGGGATCGACCGCGACGGCGATACCTTCGTCCCCCTGGAGGGCGACGCCGAGATGACCCCCGGCGAGGTCCTCTCCGAACACCACATCGGCACCGAGTACGCCGACCTCGTCGCCGAGTACGACACCGTCCCCGCGATCTACGACTCGATCGGGCTGTTCTCGTTCCCGCCGGTGGTCAACGGCCGCCGGACGGAGGTCTCGACCGAGTCGCGGGACCTCTTCATCGAGATGACCGGCACCGACCAGTGGACGATCGACCACATGCTGTCGATTGTCTGCTATGCCCTGGACGCCCGCGGTGGGACGATCGAGTCGGTCCGCGTCGAGTACGAGAGCCCACCCGAGGAGTACCGCGAGTCTCTCGTCCGCCCCGATTTCTCGACGAAGACGAAGACCGTCGCCCACGATCGGATCGAGCGCACGCTGGGGATCGAACTCGAACCCGAGGACGTGATCGACCTGCTCGAACGGTCCGGGCTGGACGGCGAGATTGCAGACGAAACAGGAGAACCCACGGAGACGGCCGGTTCGCCAGCCTACGACGTCACGATCCCGCCGTATCGCGTCGACGTACTCCACCCCGTCGACGTGATCGACGACGTCGGGCGGGCCTACGGCTTCAACAATCTCGACCCGCGCTACCCCGCGGTCGGGACGATCGGCGGCCGCCACGAGCGCGCTCGCCTCGAAGAGGCCGTCAGGACTGCGCTGGTCGGGTTTGGCTTCCAGGATCTCCTCAATTTCCATCTGACGAGTGCCGAGGAACTCCACGACCGGATGAAGGTCGGGCCGAGGTCCGACGTCTTGGGCGGTGGCGACCCCGTCGAAGTCCGCAATCCCTACAGCGAGGACTACACCGTCGTCCGGACGTGGCTGTTGCCCTCGATCATGCAGGTCCTCGAGAACAACACGCACCGGCGCTACCCCCAGGACCTCGCGGAGGTCGGCTTCGTCGCGGAGCGCGACGACGAGGTGAACACCGGTGTCGCCGAGGCGCGACATGTCGCGGGCGCGCTCGCGCGTCACGATGTATCCTACGAGGACGCCAAGGCACGCCTTCAGGCGCTGGTGGCGGACTTCGATGCCGAGTTGGCGACGCCACCTACCGACCACCCGTCGTTCATCGACGGCCGGACTGCCGCCGTTGAGATCGACGGCGACGTGGTCGGCGTGATCGGCGAACTCCACCCGTCCGTGCTCGTCGAACACGATTTGGAGCTGCCGGTGGTTGCGTTCGAGTTTACTCTGGCGGCGTTGCGGTAGGCGGCTTTTTCGCCCACGTTTTTCGCGAGAAGCTTTGCTTCGAGCGGAAAAAGGTGGTCGGGCACGATTTGGAGCTGCCGGTGGTTGCGTTCGAGTTTACTCTGGCGGCGTTGCAGTAGGCGGCTTTTTCGCCACCGGGAGCGCAAACACTCCCGAGCCCACACTCGCTTCGCTCGCGTGGACCACGTTTTTCGCGAGAAGTGTCGATGTTGATGGAAAAACCGAGGTCAGTGGTGGGATACTCATTGGCACGGGTGTTAGGATTACAATTTAATTCTGTAGCCTGTATTTGGGCGGGGTTGTATTACTTTGTCCGAAAATTCTGTGAGATGACGCCAGTATTTCCGGTACGATCCGATATATAAGGAAACAACCGTTAGGTTGTGACGAGCAACGATGTCGACTACCGACGACACTGCGACGCCCGCATTGCCAGCCAGCTCTCGCGAGCGGGATCGCGACCTGGATCGGGCCTACGACGACTGTGAGGATCCGTCGATCCTCACGGTGTTCCCGGCCGACGCCGAGTGGCCGGAGATCGGGACCACGTGGATCTCCGTCGACGTCGACGACGCGGTTTCAGCGGCTGACTGGCGGTGACGCTGCTTCTCGAAGAATTCCGGTAGACTGCCTGCTCAGAGGTCCGCACCGACTGCGTCCTCGACGCTGTCGAAGCCATCACGTTCCAGCAGCGTCGCGAGCCCGCGATTGACGTTCCGGGCGATCGTCGGCCCGCGGAAGATGAACCCGGTGTAGATCTGGACCAGGCTCGCGCCCGCCCGGATCTTCCGGTAGGCGTCGGCCGCGGTGAAGACGCCGCCCACGCCCACGACCGGGACGTCCGTCCGGCGCGCGACGAATCGAACCATTTCGGTCGCCTGCTCCTCGATGGGTCTGCCCGAGAGGCCACCCTCCTCGACGCGGTCCGGGCTCTCGAGCGTCTCCGGCCGGTCGGTCGTGGTGTTGGTCGCGATCACGCCGTCGAGATCGTATTCGTCGACGAGCTCTAACGTCTCCTCGACTGCTGGCTCCGGCAGGTCGGGCGAGAGTTTCACCAGGAGCGGGTTTGCGCCGGCGTCTTTCAGCGTGCCGAAGATCTCTTCGAGGGATTCGCGGTTCTGTAACTCCCTGATCCCCGGCGAGTTGGGACAGGAGACGTTGATCACGAAGAAATCCCCACCGTCGGCTGTCTGTTCGTAGGTATACCGGTAGTCCGCAGCAGCTTCGTCCATCGGGACGTCTTCCGTTTTGGCGAGGTTGACGCCGACCGGGATCGAGACGTCGGTGCGGTCGAGGCGGTCGCCGATGACGTCCGCGCCCGGATTGTTGAGCCCCATCCGGTTGATGATCGCTTCGTCCTTTGCGAGCCTGAACACGCGTGGGCGCGAGTTCCCGTCTTGGGCTTGGGCGGTGACGCCGCCAACCTCGACGTGCCCGAAGCCGAGTGCACCCAGTGCGCCCGGGGCCTCGGCCGTCTTGTCTAAGCCGGCCGCGACGCCGATCGGGTTCGGGAACTCACACCCGAACGCCGACGTCGAGAGGCGGTCATCGTCGACGACGAACGCACGTTCGAGTACCGACTCGAACGGCGTCCCGTCGACGAGTTTCAGTCCCTCGTGCGCGAGCGCGTGCGCAGTCTCTGGGGATAGCTGGAACAACAGCGGCTTGGTGGTGTTATATAGATTCATGGTGGTCGATACCGGACTCTCCCGTCCGGCTCGCGACGGTACTCAGAAGTCGTGCTCGACATCCTCTTGATCTGCCTGTTGAATGATAATCTTGTTGTCCCGAACTCTGACGAACACTTCGTCGCCGATTTCCATCCCGGCGACCGCCAACTCGTCCTCGTGAAGGTTGATGTGGACGTTGTGATACTCCCCGTCCTCGTCCTTCGCGCCACTCGGGCTGAGCTTCTTCTTTCGCACCATCGCGGTATCTTAACCTGTGGTTGGCCGGAGCACGCACTTAAGCCTACCGTGCCTGTCCTGTCGTCGCCGCTCGCCGGTGCCTTCCGTCCCTTCGTGGCGCCCGGCGCGCGCGAACCGTGTCTCGTCGGTCGAATGCCCGTTTTTCGCCCGAATATCGCCAGCCGTCACTTCTTCTCATAAATATTTTGTGGCAGTTGCCCCCCGAATCGGGGGGTATTTTTATAGTGTGTCATGTTCTGGGTTGACATGGAGTCTCGAAAACCATGGCACGTGATACGGACAAGCGTAACTTTGCGTTGCGGGAATCGAACGGTAGCGAAACGAGTGTCTTCTCTGGTGGGACACCCCGTCAGGCCGCGTTGAAGGCCGCACGGCGGCTGGACCCCGCACCGAGCGAGGACGCGGCCGACCCCGAGACGATCCGACTCCGCGAGAAGGGGACGGAGAAGGTCCACGTCTACGAAGGGTGGGCCTGGGAAGAGGAAGCCCCGGAGGACAAGCCCGACTGGATGCCGGGCGAGATCACCAAGGGTAACGTCTCCAAGCAGGGCGTCGAACATCTCGAGGAGATCTGACGCGGTTATCCATCCCGCAGAGTCTCTTTTCGACGGTCGTTGAGAGTCGATAGTCTCTACTGTCCTGCAAGTCAAGCGCCGATGCGCGGCTTCCACTCGGGGAGACCTGACGCAACAGGCGCGGGATGACCACCCGACCTCCGGCCGCGCGACATTTCCTCTGGTCAGAACACCCCTTGAACCTCGGCAGTGGCTTCGGTGACTGGGTGATATTTCTCGTGTCCGCGAACGGTTGCCAGCCACGTGAGCGACTCCTGTATGACCTATTTACCTCCCCGCGTAACATGTACTCCGCGTTCTGTGGGGTTTGTGGGTCTGCTGACGAGGCCCTCCCTCCATGTCACGGTACGACATCACGACCCGCTTGTAATCGCATGACGTGGCGGGTCTCCTTCGACGGGTTTAAGTAATTACTTCCCATCTTCGAAGATACGCAGCGGCGAAGGGCGAACGGCGCCCCTCCGGCCGCGTCGCGCCACTCGCGTGGTGCGATTCGATCCGATGCCCTTAAGTGTAACAGGGCATTTCGGATTGAATACGAACGTGGTTCGGACGGGGCACGGATCGCCCCGGCCGCACCCGGTCTCGACTCACGCCGGTTCGAAGGGTTTATACCCTCTCTCGGTGTATGTTCGGGTCCGGAAAGACATGAGGATTCCACCCCTGCGGTCCGCCGTATAGATGGGATCTGATGTTAGCCCTGGTAGTTCGGTGACACCCGACTGGGGTGTCAGCGAACGTGCTTACGATAGCGACGACACCCCTTTGGGGTGTCATCCCGCCTAACCCTCCCCATTCCGGGGAGACATTCCGGTTGATCCTGCCGGAGGCCATTGCTATCGGAGTCCGATTTAGCCATGCTAGTCGCACGGGTTCAGACCCGTGGCATATAGCTCAGTAACACGTGGCCAAACTACCCTGTGGACGGAGATAACCTCGGGAAACTGAGGCTAATATCCGATACGACTCGCCAGCTGGAGTGCGGCGAGTCGGAAACGTTGCGGCGCCACAGGATGTGGCTGCGGCCGATTAGGTAGACGGTGGGGTAACGGCCCACCGTGCCCATAATCGGTACAGGTCATGAGAGTGAGAGCCTGGAGACGGTATCTGAGACAAGATGCCGGGCCCTACGGGGCGCAGCAGGCGCGAAACCTTTACACTGCACGACAGTGCGATAGGGGGACTCCGAGTGCGAGGGCATATAGTCCTCGCTTTTCTGTACCGTAAGGTGGTACAGGAATAAGGGCTGGGCAAGACCGGTGCCAGCCGCCGCGGTAATACCGGCAGCCCGAGTGATGGCCGCTATTATTGGGCCTAAAGCGTCCGTAGCCGGCCAGACAAGTCCGTTGGGAAATCCACGCGCTTAACGCGTGGACGTCCGGCGGAAACTGTCTGGCTTGGGGCCGGAAGATCTGAGGGGTACGTCCGGGGTAGGAGTGAAATCCCGTAATCCTGGACGGACCGCCGGTGGCGAAAGCGCCTCAGAAAGACGGACCCGACGGTGAGGGACGAAAGCTAGGGTCTCGAACCGGATTAGATACCCGGGTAGTCCTAGCTGTAAACGATGCTCGCTAGGTGTGCCGCAGGCTACGAGCCTGCGCTGTGCCGTAGGGAAGCCGTGAAGCGAGCCGCCTGGGAAGTACGTCTGCAAGGATGAAACTTAAAGGAATTGGCGGGGGAGCACTACAACCGGAGGAGCCTGCGGTTTAATTGGACTCAACGCCGGACATCTCACCAGCACCGACAATGTGCAGTGAAAGTCAGGTTGATGACCTTACTGGAGCCATTGAGAGGAGGTGCATGGCCGCCGTCAGCTCGTACCGTGAGGCGTCCTGTTAAGTCAGGCAACGAGCGAGACCCGCACTCTTAGTTGCCAGCAGCATCTTGCGATGGCTGGGTACACTAGGAGGACTGCCGCTGCCAAAGCGGAGGAAGGAACGGGCAACGGTAGGTCAGTATGCCCCGAATGTGCTGGGCTACACGCGGGCTACAATGGCCGGGACAGTGGGACGCCAGTCCGAGAGGACGCGCTAATCCCCGAAACCCGGTCGTAGTTCGGATTGAGGGCTGAAACCCGCCCTCATGAAGCTGGATTCGGTAGTAATCGCGTGTCAGAAGCGCGCGGTGAATCCGTCCCTGCTCCTTGCACACACCGCCCGTCAAAGCACCCGAGTGGGGTCCGGATGAGGCCGTCATGCGACGGTCGAATCTGGGCTCCGCAAGGGGGCTTAAGTCGTAACAAGGTAGCCGTAGGGGAATCTGCGGCTGGATCACCTCCTAACGATCGGGATCGGGGCGTTGCCCCGACCCACCTGCACGCTCGCTGCCACCCCAGTTGGGCACCTATGAACTACCAGGGCTGACATTGTACGGCGGAAGGGCCCATAGCTCAGCGGTAGAGTGCCTCCTTTGCAAGGAGGATGCCCTGGGTTCGAATCCCAGTGGGTCCATAGCTCGTATCCGATCGAATCCGATCCCCTTAAGTGTGGGACGGCGTTCGATTCGGGTACGGACGACCGATGCACCATCCCGTGTGAACGCGGATGGGAAGGGTTGATGCACGCACCGCCACCGACGGGCGTGTGTATGATACCGTGTGTACGTGCGATCCAGGCGTCCACTGGACGCGTTTACGTCGAGTTCACACTCGACGTGGCTGCTGTACCAGCTGGTGGATGGCTCGGCTCGGGCGCCGACGAAGGGCGTGCCAAGCTGCGATAAGCTCAGGGGAGCCGCACGGAGGCGAAGAACCTGAGATACCCGAATGGGAACTCCTCACCGCAATTGCCTTGCGCAATGGGGAACGCCGGGAACTGAAACATCTCAGTACCGGCAGGAAGAGAAAACGAATGTGATGTCGTTAGTAACCGCGAGTGAACGCGATACAGTCCAAACCGAAGGCCTTACGGCCAATGTGGTGTTCGGACTGGCACTCATCGTCAGAACGTCTTTTTGAAGTCTCCTGGAACGGAGCGCGATACAGGGTGACAGCCCCGTAACGAAGTCAAGTACGACGTGCGCCAGTTCCCGAGTATCGGGGGTTGGAAATCCCTCGTGAATTTGGCAGGCATCTACTGCTAAGACTAAATACGTCCCGAGACCGATAGTGAACAAGTAGCGTGAGCGAACGCTGAAAAGTACCCTCAGAAGGGAGGCGAAATAGGGCCTCAAATCAGTTGGTGATAGAGCGACTGGGCATAGAAGGTCCCTCGATAAACGACCTATCCGCGAGGATACAGTAGGACTCGAGGGAAGCCGGTGTTCAGTCGTACGTTTTGAAAAACGAGCCAGGGAGTGTGCTTGTGTGGCGAGTCTAACCCGATCATCGGGGAAGGCACAGGGAAACCGACATGGCCGCAGTGCTTTGCACGAGGGCCGCCGTCTTCAAGGGCGGGGAGTCACACGGGCACGACCCGAATCCGGACGATCTACGCGTGGGCAAGATGAAGCGTGGCGAAAGCTACGTGGAAGTCTGTTAGGGTTGGTGTTTTACAATACCCTCCCGTGATCTACGTGTAGGGGTGAAAGGCCCATCGAGTCCGGCAACAGCTGGTTCCAACCGAAACATGTCGAAGCATGACCTCCGCTGAGGTAGTCCGTGGGGTAGAGCGACCGATTGCCGTGTCCGCCTCCGAGAGGAGTCGGCGCGGCTGTCAAACTCCGAACCTACGGACGCCGTCGACGCGGGGAGTCCGGTATGCGGGGTAAGCCTGTGTACCATGAGGGAGACAACCCAGAGCTGGGTTAAGGTCCCCAAGTGTGGATTAAGTGCGATCGAAGGTGGTCTCAAGCCCTAGACAGCCGGGAGGTGAGCTTAGAAGCAGCAATCCTCCAAGAAAAGCGTAACAGCTTACCGGCCGAGGTTTGAGGCGCCCAAAATGATCGGGGCTCAAATCCACCACCGAGACCTGGCCACACCTGTCAAAAGGTGGTTGTGTAGGTTGGCGTTCTGCGCGGGTGGAAGCACGGGTGAGAACTCGTGTGGACCGCGTAGAAACGAAAATCCTGGCCGTAGTAGCAGCGAAAGTCGGGTTAGAATCCTGACGGCCTGAAGAGCAAGGGTTCCTCGGCACTGTTCGACAGCCGAGGGTTAGTCGATCCTAAGATCCGTCGCAACTCGAGCGGATCAAAAGGGAAACTGGTTAATATTCCAGTACCACCGTACACTCAATGTCGACGCCTTGGGGTAGACCGAGCCGGGCACTCGCCCGGTCGAATCGTCAAAACTCGTGGAAGCCGTAATGGCACGAAGCGGGCGAACGGCGAGATAGAGCAATTTGGTTCAACCTGGGGCCCATGAAAAGACAGTACGGTGCTCGTACCCAGCACCGACACAGGTGCTCTGGCGGAGAAAGCCAAGGCCTGTCGGGATCAATCGACGTTAGGGAATTCGGCAATTTAGCCCCGTAAGTTCGCGATAAGGGGTACCTGCTCGGGAAACGAGCAGGTCGCAGTGACTTGGAGGCTCGGACTGTCTAGTAACAACACAGGTGACCGCAAATCCGCAAGGACTCGTACGGTCACTGAATCCTGCCCAGTGCGGGTATCTGAACACCTAGTACAATAGGACGAAGGACCCGTCAACGGCGGGGGTAACTATGACCCTCTTAAGGTAGCGTAGTACCTTGCCGCTTCAGTAGCGGCTTGCATGAATGGATTAACCAGAGCCTCGCTGTCCCAACGTTGAGCCCGGTGAACCGTACTTTCCAGTGCGGAGTCTGGAGACCCCCAAGGGGAAGCGAAGACCCTATGGAGCTTTACTGCAGGCTGTCGCTGGGACATGGTCGCTAATGTGCAGAATAGGTAGGAGACGGTACACAGGTACGTGCGCCAGCACGCCACCGAGTCAGCATTGAAATACTACCCGTTAGTGACTGTGACCCTCACTCCGGGAGGAGGACACCGATAGCCAGGCAGTTTGACTGGGGCGGTACGCGCTCGAAAGAATATCGAGCGCGCCCTAAGGCCATCTCATCCGGGTCAGAGATCCGGAGAAGAGCGCAAGAGCAAAAGATGGCTTGACAGTGTTCTTCCCAACGAGGAACGCTGACGTGAAAGCGTGGTCTAGCGAACTCATTTGCCCGCTTGATGCGGGCAATGAATGACAGAAAAGCTACCCTAGGGATAACAGAGTCGTCACTCGCAAGAGCACATATCGACCGAGTGGCTTGCTACCTCGATGTCGGTTCCCTCCATCCTGCCCGTGCAGAAGCGGGCAAGGGTGAGGTTGTTCGCCTATTAAAGGAGGTCGTGAGCTGGGTTTAGACCGTCGTGAGACAGGTCGGCTGCTATCTATTGGGGGTGTTTGGTACCTGACGGGAACGACCGTATAGTACGAGAGGAACTACGGTTGGTGGCCACTGGTGTACCGGTTGTTCGAGAGAGCATTGCCGGGCAGCCACGCCACACGGGGTAACGGCTGAACGCATCTAAGCCGGAAACCCACCTGGAAAAGAGGTACCGCTGAGGTCACTCGTAGAAGACGAGTTCGATAGACTCGGGGTGTACGCACCGAGGTAACGAGGTGTTTAGCCCGCGAGAACTAACTGACCGAAGCCACCATTCATACCGCATGTGAACGCGACGTAGTCGCGTCCAGGCGCAATCTGGATCGCACGTACACTGGCTGTGCATCGACCGATCGCTGGCCTCGCGTGGTTCGATTCCACGGATCGGCGTTAAGGCGGCCATAGCGGCGGGGCAACACCCGTACCCATTCCGAACACGGAAGTTAAGCCCGCCTGCGTTCCGGCGAGTACTGGAGTACGAGAGTCTCTGGGAAATCCGGTTCGCCGCCTCCATTCATACTTCATTCAACCCATCCGAGAGTGACAACACTCTCGGGTGGGATTTTTGCATTTCATACACGGAGTTGCTGTCGAGAGTGGCAACGCTACAGGGTGCTCCAGAACAATGCAGAGAGAATTCAGCTGACGGTCAAGCGCTCGGTCGCGAGGACTCGGAGGATCCGATCGCGACGAACAGCGCGCCCGAAACAGTCAACAACAGCGTGGCGAATCCGCCCGGGAGGTCACCGGTGGTCAGGAACCACCCGGCCAACAGGAGACTTCCGACCACCAGGCCCGTGCCGAGGGCAATCAGTCGCCAGTCCCCTGCGTCGATCAGTCCGAACAATCGGTTGTTCGATGTCATTACGACCGTTTACGTGATATTCGGTCAAGAACGTTATTATATTTTGAACAATGTGGTTGAATTCGTATTGTTTGTGGGGGGCTTGATGAGTCGTAGCGGTGGGTTGCAGTCAGACCGCTATGTTTATTGGGTCGCTCGGGCTAGACGAAATTACGCCAAGGTGGCAGCGTCCGGCCTAACGCAGCGGCCTGCAGTTCCGACAGACTCACTTCGTTCGTCTGTCGACGTCGCACGCTCTTTCATCGCGTGCGACAGCCGCCCATCGCCTTCCAGGGGGAATGGGCCGGACCACAATCCATAACTTGGCTGATCACGGAATATCCACTGCGCCAAGGTGGCAGAGTCCGGCCTAACGCAGCGGCCTGCAGAGCCGCCCATCGCCGGTTCAAATCCGGCCCTTGGCTCTAGCACACTACCCTAAAGCCCAAGACGACATTGTCTTGGTGTGTAGTCTTTCCTTTCGATAGTTCGATAAATAGAACGTGAAATCACGTAGGTGTCTATCCTACCGAACCGAATTCTGGAAATATCCCAAGCTCACGAAGATTTATTCCGTCTGTGGAGCGTACGTCCGGTATGGAAGATCCACGCCCCGAACTAAAGGCGGACGCCGACGAGCGTTGGGACGCGCCTGATTTCGACGAGCTCGCCGCTCCCGAAGAGCTGGTCTCCGGGGACCGCACACGGGACGACTTCTTCGACGCCGTACTCGGACTCGATAGTCCCGCGACGGCGAGTGAGGTGGGCGACCGTGCGGGACACGGAGTAGACGCCGCTCGGGAGTACTTGGAGTGGTTCGAGCGCATGGGAATCGTCACGCGGGTCACCGACTCTCCCGCGACGTACGAGCGGAACCAAGCGTACCTGAACTGGCGGCGTATCCAGAAACTTCAGAACAGGTACGATAAGGACGAACTCCTCGCGTTTCTGGACGATGCGGCAGAGCGTGACGAGTCGTTCGCTGAGACGTTTGGCGTCGCCTCGCCGGATGCAGTAGCTATCACTACCCACGCAGCTGATACTGGGCGGTCTGTCGAGTCAGTGTGGCAGGATGTCTCTGCGTGGAAAACGACTCGCCGTCGGATTACGTTGCTCGAACGAGCGCTACAGACTGACTCGGACGGCACTGTCGATCGACGTACTGTCGCATGAGTGGCGGAAGCGACGACGCCGGTTCGACCGACGATGTCAGCGGTGCCCCGATCGATTTCGATCGCCTGAACGCTATCGAAGAGCGATTCATCACCGACGACCGCTTCACAGGGGTCGAACGCCAGCCGGAATTCGCGCCGGATCGCGTCGTCTGTCGGTACGATCCCGGGTTCTATCCGCAGCGCGTGCAGAGCGCTCGCCTGGAAGTGGTGTGGTTCGAGAACGGGGACTTCTCGCTGCACTACCACGAAGAGCACCGGGATGGTGAGTTCGACCATCGGTGCGATCGCCATCCCACAGACCACAACACGCGTGATAACGTCCACCCGGGTCCGGACGCGCCGACACCCGGCGACGACGCGTCACATCCGGTGGAGTGGCGTGACGTGCTGTCGATGGTTCTCGCAGAGATCGAAGATCGACAGCGGACCTTCTGGGCCGAGTGAGTGTCATGTCAGATTTGCTCCCGTCGTAGACTGTGGCGGACGAGGAGGAGAAACGCACACAGTTCGGCACGTCGTCGGGACTCAAAGAAACGGAACGCAACGTTGTAGTGACGAGTCCACGCTGAGAGGGTGCCGACCATCTGGTTCGGATGGATGTCTCGCCACGACATACAGCCCCGGTTCCGGAGGAGGGTTTCCCAGGATGTCTCCACGACGACCGCGAGGGGCTGTGGCCACTCGGCTGCCCGCCGTAGCTCGGAGGTGAATCGGTCCCGTTCCCATGTGAGTGCGGTGAGGAAGTCGTCTCCGGATTTGCGTTCGACCGCGAATCGCGGATGGTAGGTGTCCGAGCTCGAGTCGTGCGTACAGGCAGCCGGGACGGCGTAATCGGCGGTCGAGAGCGTCACATCTCGCGTCTCGACTGCACACCCGTCGAACGTCCAAGGCCGCTGTTCGCGCGTATCTCGTAGTACCGTGGTAGGTATGGCATTGTCGTGCCGTGTCTCGTCCATCTATCGCGTTTGGGGCCGGTATCTGGCATAAATATTCGCGGCGAAACGATTGGATGCACGAGGCGGATCAGAACCCGGCTTTCTCCAGTTCGTCCAGGAACGCTGGCCGGTTCGAGTGTTTGTCTTTGAGGAAATCGACGAACTCCTCGAACCGGGTTTCGGGGACCAACCCTCGCATCTCTTCTAAGTGGTCGGCGATGTCTCGGTAGTGTCGCCGGCCGGTGTCGCCGGCGGCAAACGGGACGAGCAGTTCCCGGTAGAGCTCGAAGTACTCGGCGGGCGCGGTAGTTGCGACTGGATCACGATACTGGCGAACTGACGAGAGGTTTGTGTTCTCTCTCAGTTCGACGAACGCTTTTTCGAGGTCGTCGTCGTGGACGTACAGCGCGACGAGGTCCTTTCGATCGTCTCTCTGGAAGCGCTGTTCGAATTCCTCGTAGATCGACTGCCACTCCTGATCGTCACAGACCGACTTCAGGTCATCGTACGCTGCCCACTCCGTGTGGTCAAGAAACAACTGTTTCAGCGTGTCACGGTACTCGTCCATGTCCCGGTTTTCGTAGAGGTCGGCAGCGAGCCAACGGAGCTCACGAGCCGATCGGAACGTATGGATACCGTTTTCAATGACTTGGATCGCACGGGCTTGCTTACCTTCGTTGATCAGTTGTCGGGCGTACTCCTCGCAGAAGCGCTTGCTTTCGAGGTAGATCTCCTCGTAGAGTTGCGAGAGGGCGTCTTCGTCGCCGAGTTCCTCGAGGATGTAGACGTAGGTCGAGAATATCCGCCGCTTCTGGAGTGACGACGAGATCTCCGTGTCAGTCGTTCCTGATTCGGTCGGCTCGACGCTAGCGGTGTGTCTCTCGACGGTCGTCGGTTCATCGACGCGTAACTTCTCGAACGCGTCACCGACGAAGTACTCGAATTGCAGTGTTCCAACAGCCAAGTGTTCGACGCCGAGCGTTCCACCAGTGAAATCGTCAGTGCTGAGCGGACCATCGGTGAAATCGGATACGTAGAGAACGTCGTCCGTCCGCTCGGAGTGGACAGTCGACTCGTCGTCTCTCGCTGATCCGTCGGATGTATCGACGCTGTCCGCAGTTACATCTTGTCGGACGTCCGCTTTCGAGGACAACTCTCCCGACAGCACTACATCGAGCGTGACACCGGACACGTGTGCGTCGAGTTGCTCCAGCCAGTATTCGAGGTCCGCGTCCGTCGTGCAGAGCGTTCGGAGTGCGTTGTCATAGTAGTCGCTGGCGAAGCCGTAGTCTGCCCCGACGAACTCCGCACAGAGATACTGGATGGACGGCTGCTTTCGCTCGTGGTCGAACTCCTGTTCTGCGACCGTCTCTGCATACGACTCGATAGCGCGCTCCAGTTCACGGCCGTAGTGGCCGCTGCTGTCGTCAACCCGGTCCAGATTCTCGCGTATCGCCTCGGAAACCGCTCGATAGATACCTGTCGCCGTATCGACGTGGCCCCGTTCTCGATGTGTCTCCGCGAGGTCGGTGTACTGCGAGAAGTCGATGTGCGTGTCGTGTTCGACCATCCCTCGGCGGCTGACAGCGTCGTCGAACAGTCGATCGATCTCCTGTTTGTAGTCGTAGACGGTCTTGCCGGTGTCTTCTCCAATGAATGCGACAAAGCGGTCGCGGATATCTCGATCCTCGGAAACGATGTCGAGCAGAAACGCTCTGAGGTCCACGGGTGTCGTCTCTTCGATCAGCGATTCGACGTCGACTGTTTCATCTCGCTCGGGTTCGGGATCGCTCACCGTCTCAGTGTCTCGGTCGTCTACGGTGAGCAAAACTGCGACAACGTGTTTGCAGTCGCCCGCGTAGTCGTACGGGCAACTGCAACGCGACCGGACCGCATCGTCTACGAGGTCGATCGCGACATCGTAGTAGTTGGATCCCCGAACGGTGGCTCTGATCTCGTCGCCGTCGATATCCAGTTCCTGCACCCGATCTTGGTGGTAATAGTTGACACCGCGCTCGAACGACTGATCGGTACAGAGCGATCGTATTTCGTCTCGAGTCGGGTAGTCCATGTCTTGTGTTTGTCTACTATGGTACGTCCCGAAAACGTGACGCCGTCTCTCACTGGCTGTTGTCAGGCGCTATGTCCCTCGACGGAACTCCCGACAGATTGAATCGTCTGACGGTCGTGCGTCCACGTACCGAATGCGGATCGAATTCGACGACGGAACGCTCTTGCTCTACGATACACCCGAGACAGTTCCACACGCAGAGTGGGACGACCGCGTCGATACGCACCGCGCCCAAGCGTACCGATATCGGGCACTCCTTGAGTGGGCTGAGCAGTGGAGCGATGGCGGTAGCCAGGCCACCCTCGACAGCGGATTCAGCCACGAGGTCGAAGACGCTGCCAGCGCGTACACCGATCTCTCCCTGACGCCTGCACTCCAGATCGAACCGCGTGACTATCAGCAGGCCGCACTCGACTCGTGGCGTGCGCACGACCGGCAGGGCACAGTCGTCCTCCCGACCGGCAGCGGGAAGACGTTCCTCGGATTGCAGGCGATCGCCGACGCCGGCGTCAGCGCGCTCGTCGTCACCCCGACGATCGATCTAATGAACCAGTGGCACGCCACGCTCACCAACGCGTTCGGCGAGCAACTCACCGGCGAGGTCGGTGTCCTCGGTGGCGGGAGTCACGATATCGGCGCGCTCACAGTCACTACCTACGACAGCGCCTACCGGTATATCGACGAGTACGGCGACCGGTTCGGCTTGC
Organism: Halorhabdus tiamatea SARL4B; assembly: GCF_000470655.1. Lineage (NCBI taxonomy): Archaea > Methanobacteriati > Methanobacteriota > Halobacteria > Halobacteriales > Haloarculaceae > Halorhabdus > Halorhabdus tiamatea. The sequence continues at coordinate 1,349,244 of NC_021921.1, read as the reverse complement.
TCATCACCGACGAAACCCACCATTTGGCGGCCGAGACGTACCTCCAGATTCCCGAGATGACGATTGCACCCTACCGGCTCGGGCTAACGGCGACCTACGAACGCGCCGACGGACGAGAGGCACTGCTCGAAGACCGCATGGGGCCGGTCGTCTACGAGGAAGATGTTGACAACCTCGCCGGAGAGTTTCTCAGTGAGTACGAAACCATCCAGATGTCCGTCGATCTCACGCCAGCGGAACGGACTGAATACGACGAGGAGTACCAGATATACCGGGATTACGTCGACAGTCACGACTTCGATCTCTGGAACGAACAGGGGTACGCCGAGTTTCTCAAGCGTACGTCTTACGACCGGCAGGGGCGACGTGCGCTCGTCGCAAAGCAACGGGCCGAGCGCATCGCCCGGACGGCGTCGAAGAAACTCGATACGCTCGACACTCTGCTCAAACGCCACCACGACGACCGTGTTATCGTCTTCACCGCCAACAACGACTTCGCCTACGACATCTCCCGGGAGTTCATCCTCCCGTGTATCACACACCAGACCGACACCGACGAACGCACCGAGATCCTCGATCGGTTTCGCAGCGGCGAGTACTCGATGCTCGCCACCTCGCAGGTCCTCGACGAGGGTATCGACGTGCCAGCGGCCAATGTCGGTATCATCCTCTCCGGGAGCGCATCGAAACGCCAGTACGCCCAACGACTCGGCCGCATCCTCCGCCCGACCGACGACCGCCACCCAGCACGGCTCTACGAGATCATCACGACCGACACGATGGAGACATACGTTTCCCAGCGACGACGCGATGGGGTGAGTAGCAGTGCTGACGGCTGATCTCGCCCGGTCGCGGACACGTGATGGTGAAGTTCGCCCGCTGTTCATCGATATCTCCGACGAGCGGTACCGAGAGACAGCGGCCACGTTGATCGCGCTGTTCGAGGACCACCTCAGTGACCCGAAGGGAGAACTGGACGACGCCATCGACGAACTGACCGTGGACGATACCGACTACAAGATCGTCCAAGGGTTGGCGAAACTCCTCAGAGACGAGTGTGAGTTCGAGCAACAGGCGGCTGTTGACCCACGAGAGATCAGGCAGCGACTGTTCGAGCGAGCCAGCGATCGCTACCCGATCGTTCGCCAGCCCACACTCGGAGAAGACACCCAGAAACTGGAAGTCTACAGTGCGGTCGCCGACGAGTTGGGAATCTCACTCGAGGAGTGTTATCGGGGTATGTACGCGGATCTGGCGGCCAACAGACGGCTGGTTCGGTTCGGCGACCAGTCGGTGCGTGACGACAACGACAGACAGGCATCCACGACGACAACGACGAAACTCACGGGGAACAGCAAGCAGACGTACGACCAGCACGACCAGACGGTCGATTGGTTGCTAGCTCGCTACAATCTGGCACTGGCACAGGCCGTGCTCTACGACGCCTCGACGATGCACATCCGGGTGTGGGACAACTTCGGAACGGTGTTCAGCTATCTGAAGCTGTTCGGATTGATGCACCGGATCTACCCCATCGACGAGGACGGGACCCGCGTCGCGAGTACCGACCTGGCAGCGGGCTACGAGGCCGAACTCGACGGGCCAGTTTCCCTGTTTCGGCAATCCCAGAAGTACGGCATTCGGATGGCCAACTTCCTGCCCGCGCTCCCTCTGTGTGACCGATGGGAAATGCGCGCCGAGATCATCGGCGAGGAGTCGGCCAGAGACACCAATCAGTTCACGCTCGACCACACCGATGGCCTCGTCTCCCACTACAGCACCGGAAAGCGGTTCGACAGCGACGTCGAGCGCACGCTCGCCCGGAAGTGGGATCGGGCGACAACCGAATGGGACCTCCAGCGCGAAGACGACGTCTTCGACCTCGGCTCCGAAGTGATGATCCCGGATTTCGCTATCGAACATCCCGACGGACGGCGCGCGATCATGGAAATCGTCGGGTTCTGGACGCCGGAGTATCTGCGGTCGAAACTGGCGAAGATTCGGCAGGTCGAGGCCGATAACTTCGTGTTAGCTGTCTCGAAACGACTGGACTGTTCCGACGCGGACTTCGGAGACGCCGCAGATCGGGTGCTGTGGTTCAAAACTGGGATGCACGTTTACGACGTAGTCGAACTGGCTGAGGAGTACGCCTCTCCGGTCGAAACAGACCCCGACTGATCGGCACTCAGCCCAATCGGCCGCCGTCGCCGTTCCAGTAGTGCCAGTCGTCGACTGCGTCCCGAGTGTCCTGATCCACGTCGAGCACTTCGAGCTGTGACAGCGGCACGCCGAACTCCCTGTCCTCCCACTCCACGAGGACGAACATCTCGCTGCTGCTGACGACTTCGTCCGTCATTCCGACGACAGGCACTTGTTCCCCTTCGCGCAGTGGTGAGATCGTTCGCTCCTCGATACACCGCGCCCGGAACGGAAATCCCATCTCGCGTTCGAGGTGATAGCACCAGCTGATTGCCCGCTCACTTGTGGTGTAGGCGTCGGTGAGTACCTCCCTTCGAATGCGTTTGTCCCGCTCTTGGTCTGTCTCCTGTGTCACGGTCGTTTCTCCGTGACGATTGCAGCCGTGTCGGTCGACGTGATTACGTCGCCGTCGAGCACCTCGTCGAGTCTGTCTGGTTCGTAGACTTCCTTGACGAGGCAGTAGTAGTGTGAGGGCGTCCCGAAGTCATAGACCAGACTGAGTCTGTCGCCCTTTCGGAGTCGGGCCCGTTCGGCGACGTCAGCAATCGTCATCTCACTCGCTTTCGTGTATGTCCGGTCTCCCGTCTCCTCGCACTGGTGGTCGGGAAGCACGTTGAGACTGGAATCCAGGTATTCGTCTTCGAGGCCGTACATCCGGAGGTGGAAGTCGTCGAGCGTGGAGATTCGACACACGAGTCTGTCCAGTTCCGCCATCGTCGTCTCCGGTCTGACGACGATATCGTACCATTCCTCGCGTGCACGCCCTTTCTGCTTCCACCGGAGGCGATACCCGACAGTGCCGATCTGCTCTGATCGGTCGTCAGGATCCTGCTCTCTCCCCACTGCTTCACGTGTGTTCGACCAGCAGTACGAGCAGATCTCGTCAGGTGCATCGCCCTCGAATCCTGATTTGTCGATGTCATGATGGGAGAGAAACTCCACAAACGGGACTCGCTTGTCTCCCGGATGGCGGTTCCCTCGACTACACATCTTCTCGCCGGGACCACTGAGTCCGAGCGAGAAGCGAGAGTCCGTCTCGTCTTGGTCGGCGTCCATATCGATGATGTGCGCGACCGTTCCGGTTCCAATCTCGACGACGAATCGGTCTGTTGGCTCGCTCATTGTTGATCACCGGTACTGGATGTGGATGCCGTGGTCACGATACAGGTCGTGGAACGCGACGAACCGCTGGCGGGACACCGCTTTCGACGCGTCAGGATCTATCCGGCGGCCGTGCTCGTCCAGCAGTTGCTCTTTCTCCTCGCCGGGGAACGGAAACGAGACGCCCGAGGTCGTTGTGAACTCGTCGTAGCGAACGGGTCTGAAAAACAGCACGACCCCTGGCTCTGCGGTTCGGCTGAGATTGACATCCAACAGCGCGCGTTCTTCTCGGTCGTCCAGCAAGTCGGTTACCGTCAGACGGGGGCCTGAGTCGCTGATGGATTCGACCTCGAACAGCGAGGGATCGGCGTCGACGGTGGCTTCGAGAATGTCCCGTTCGGTTTCGCTCCCCCAGCGTTCCGCTTCGAGGTATCGCTCCGCCGTAGTGGCCCCGTCCCGGCGGTATTCGTACAGCGCGAACTCGAAGTGGGCTGGCATCTGTGACTCGAACTCGTAGGCCAGGTTCGGCCCGTCGAATTCGATGTCCAGTTCGGATGCAGTTTCTACGATCAGCTTGCGGTCGGAGTACGCTTCGAGGATGTCGCTGTTCAGTTGTGTTCCGATCTCCCGATAGGTCTTGTACTGGTCTACATCGCTCATTAGGAGGCCGTATGTCAGGACGGTATCAATACTTTCCGATACCGAGCGTTCGACGAGATCAGGGATCGTAGTGATAAATATAGGGATGGTCGACGACGTCCTCGGGCATAATGGAAGACAACGTCTCCTTGAGTGCGTCCTCGGTGGGTGCGGTCGCGACGACTTGTCCATCATAAATGGCGACGTGGGCTTCCCGCAGGTCGAGATCGCGGAATTCGCGCCCGAGTCGTCGTGCCTGTGCCTTCCCCATCTGCTCGTGGTAGATTCCCGCCAGTTCGTCGCTCCGGTTTCTGAGTTGTTCGATCTCGTCGGCGAAGCGTTCGCGGTTCTCCTCGTTTTTCGTGTAGAAGCGGAGGCGTTCGGCGTCACTCGTCGCCGAGCCTTCGCCTGGAGGGAGTGACTCGGCGATTCCGTGACTGTGTTTGGCCTCCCCGTACGCCGTCTCGATGTCCATATCGAGGAAGTCGAGCATCATCGGACCGAGTGGTTCGGACAGCAGCCACCCGTCAGGGACGACTTCGCCCTCGAACGGGAGCATCACCAGGTCGTTCAGTATCACTGGTAGCGCTGGCTCCGGGAACTGCTGCTCGAACGGGTCGTGGATCGCAGTCACGGCGAATGCTTGAGGCGCTTCGGGTTCCACGAAGACGGTATCCTCCTCGCGGTGTTCGACGACGGCGGCGAACTCACAGAACTCGTAATCACGCCATCCTCTGAGCACTTCTAACTCGGACTCGGACAGCCCCGCGGGATTCTCGGCGAGAAAGTCCGCGATGATCGCCTCGGCATCTCCCTCGTACAACCGTTCACGGATCGGATAGATCTCGTCCAGAAACGCCTCGCTGAACTCCTCGTAGGTGTCGATTCCGACGACGACGTCGAACCGATCGTTGACGTAGACGAGGAGTCGACCGTACAGTTCGAGGAAGCGCTCGGCCTGTTCGGTATCCAGCACCGCCGGATGGTCGTCGCCCGGTCCCCCGCCGAGGTCGATATCGGACCCCTCCAGTTCCGTGAGGAGGATATCGAGGGCTTCCTGGGTTTCTTCGGGCGTCGTATCGAGGTCCGCGAAGAGCGCGTCCCGCTCGGGAACGACCGCCTTGCCGTCTAGCCCTTCCAGAACTTCCTCGATTGTCTCCATCTGTTCGGCGGAGAGTGCGTCGATCGCGTCGTCGATAACCGCCATCTCTTCGGAGACCGCTTCGAACTCGGCAGGATCGATCTCGAGACCTTCCGGGAGGTCTTCTGGGCCGATCCCGTTCCAGTCTGTGTCATCGTTCATACCGAGGAGATGTCCGGCGAGACACTCAAACTTTTACAGAACGATATCGGTGAACTCCCAGTTGTCCGGCAACTGTCGAGCGAGACCACAATCGACGACGACGGACTCCAGTCGGTCCCGAACCGCGGGGTCCCAGTCGAAACCGTCCGCGTGGAACTCGGGGTACAGGGTTTCCCAGTCCCAGTGGTCACTCGAATCAGGGTAGTAACCACGGTCGATCGTGCCGACTATGTGGAGTAACTGTGCGGGGTCCGAAACGACGTCCGCCGCAAACAGGTCTTCGAGGAGTGTCGTCGCGGCGTGCTGATCGGCGTGTATGGCGTGTTCGATAGCCGTGCCGGCCCAAATCTCGTATTCGCCGTCGACGATCATTTCGATATAGTCCTCGAACGGGTGGTCGGGATGACCGATCCCCCAGCCGTAACTCATCGAGTCGATCCAGGGCTGTGTGTCTCCAGGGTGGCGATGGAACAGCAGCAGATAATCGAGCGCTTCGGCGGGAATCGCCGCGACACCGTCGGCACGGCGCGTCCGGACTAGTTGCTTGCCAGTCACAGTTGCGAGCACATGACTGACGTGTGGGTACTCATCGAAATCACCCCGCTCCGCCCCACCGAACGCCTCGTGTTCGGAATAGGTATCGAAGTCGTACGTGACCTCGGGCCAGTAGGCGTCGAGTACATCGAGCAGAAACGGCCACCCTTCGCGATCAACGATCGTTTCGAGACCCTCGACTACGGGGCCGAAGAAGACTCGATGGAATCCCCAGTAATCCCCCTCTTCGTGCTGTGACCACTCATCGGAGAGACGCTGTTCGTACTGTGCGAGGGCCTGGTAGACGGCCATCTCGTCGCCCTGCTGTGCCTGTTCTATAGCGTCTGTCATTTCCTCGCTGGCCGCCCGTTTCACTCGCCGCTCGGTTTTGCGCCTCTGTTTGCTGATCTCTTTTGTCCGATCCTCGAACATGTCTTCGGCGCCGGTAGATTCTTTTTCCGGACACTCGTGCAGACGAAGACCAGACAGCGTATCGAATTCCTCACCGCAGTCATCACAGATGTGGGGCATGGTTGTTGTCTCTCATCGACGTTGTTTAAAACTCTCTCGTCGATACCGTTGTGTATCACTCATCGTATCGCTCCTCGAGATCGTCGAGTTCGCGCCGGAACTGCTCGTTGTTAATCGGCGGCTCTGTCGACGCTCGTGCTTCCAGTACGCCCGCGTATGTATCGAACTCTTCGGGACTTGGATCAGTCGCTAAGACACAGTCGGCGTAGCCATCGATAGCTCTCTGGATGATTTTCGCGTAGTGGTCGTAGGCCCCGTCAATCCAATTCGATTTCTCGTCGACTTCCTCGAATACAGCCCGATACACCGTCGCGGCGGCTAGGTATCGGTCCCGATCACGGTACTGCTCGGCAATCTCGAAAAACCGGGAGAAGTCAATCGCGTCGTACACGCCGGGGTCAGCGTGCTGTTCGAACAGGTGGGCGATTTCCTCACGGTACTCACCAACTGACTTGTGGTCGTCACCGAACTGTGCGAGAAACTGCTCGCGCAACTCTGGGTCTTCGGCAAGTGCATCGCGGACAAAGCCACCCAAGTCGTCGGCCGACACGTCCTCAAGAACTCCCTCGACGCCCTCGCTCTCGTCATCTGGCGGGCCAGCGGCGATATCCAATAACACGGCAACGACGTGTTTGCAGTCGCCGCTCCCGTCGTACGGACAGGTGCAGTTCGTGCTGAAGTTGCGCCCACCGAACTCGATTGTCACGTCGTACAGTTTCGATCCACTGACGGCCGCGGTAACGAGATCGTCGAATCGGTCAAGCCGTTGAATACGTCCCTCCTTGCGGTACGTTTCGCCCCGCTCGAACACGGCGTCCGTGCTCCGTTTTCGGATGGCCTCTTCGTCGACGTTCATGTTCCGTCGTTCGCGGGCGGGGCTAATTTGAGTTCTGTTCGACAGTATCGCCCTGCCAGTTTGGGTCGGCAAGCGCCATCGTGAGTGTTACTGCGAGGCGTTTATCCAACGGTTCGTTCGCCCGACCGCAGTGAGGTGACTGGATACAGGCCGGACAGCCGTCCGCACAGCCACAGTCGGCGAGCAATCCCCACGTGTGCTGGAGGAGGTCCTCAATCTGATCGTATCCGTTCCGGGCCAGCCCGACGCCACCGTGGTAGCCGTCATAGATGAACAGCGCACTCGTCTCCACCTGTGGATGGTCGGTCGTCGAGACACTGCCAACGTCACGGCGGTCACAGAGAATCACGAGTGGGAACGTGGCGACGAGGGCATGCTGGACGGCGTGGAGACCCCCCTCTAAGGAGCCGGACATCGTTTGCATGAGTCCTTCGACGCCCGGCGGGAGTGTCAGATACAGCGCACGGGTCGACAGCGTCGTCTCGGGCAGGTCGAGTGATTCGTCGCTGACAATCTCGCCCGTCCGGTGGTCGCGTCGCTGGAAGCCGGTTACCTGCTTTCGACGGGCCACCTCCGCGAAGTGGACGGTGACATCCTCGCGGGTCGCCAACGGTTTGGTGGTGATGTCCTCCTCGATTGTCATCGATTCTTCGAATTGGACGCGGGTCTGATGGTCGCTCTTTGTCGGCGCGAGCCACGCCACGTCCCGGTCGAGGTCAAGCGACTGCACCTCGTAGCTCTGGCCCTGATGATGGTAGATTGCGCCCGGATGGACATCTCGAAGCGCGGCGTCAAGTGGTAACTCTCCGAGTTCGTCGGACTGGCTGCCCCGAACTTTGAGGACGACAGTACGGTCGGTGATCGTGCGTAGCCCTCGCTGGTAGGGATTGATCGTCCGCCCGCTGGCCGTGCGTCGCCATCTCACAGGGCCGTGTCTCGGGACGGCGGGCAGATACCTCTCGCTGGAACTGTATCTGGTCAGTGTAGTACTCGCGGTTCCGGACCCAGTCGACGAACTCGTCCACGATACCCTACTACGTACGCAATCGCATATAGTGATATAGACTCGTGTCCTGAACACTTTTCCCAAAGCCGCCGTACTCCTTCCTATGCCATTCAGCGTCAGTTGGCACACGCTCATTGACGAACTCGATGACCTCTCCGAAGGGGCTGAACTCATTACGCCGCTGTCTCACGACCGATTTCGAATCACAGACGTACAGGAGCATCGTGTCATCATTACGTTCGACGAGTCCGGTGAGCGTCACCCACTCAAGCGCGAGCAGTTCGAGACACTTTATCGGCGGATTCAAGATTCGCATGGCGAGTTCGAACTCGACCGGCTGCCGGCCGATGCCGATCCGTATCCAGCGGTCCTGAGCCTGCATCCGCGCTTCGAAACCGACGGCGATAGAGGAGTCATTGTCGAAACAGAGGGCCAGACAGAGACGCAACTCGTTGACGGCGACACAGTTTCAGGGGAGGATACCCGTGTCGAACCCGATGGACTGGATGTCTACTCCGATGCCTTGCTCCTCATCGACGCGCTAGAACGACATGACGTAACAGATCTCAGCGAACTTGAGACGGACGCCATAGTGAACATCTACACACTCTGTTCGGATGTCCAGCGGAACGCAAACGAGTTCCGGCAGGATGTGGCTGATGTGTTACTTGACCGTCTGCATCACGACCAACCGGTCCACGGCCAGTACGGGTCGGTTCAGCGAACGTCACGTCGCAATCGTTCGCTCAAAGACGAAGACGACGTGATCGATCTATTGGAAGACGCTGGGATTGAACGTGAGCGCGTGATGAGCCTCGATTCGAGTAAGGTGGCTGAGGCACTGGATGTGACTGAACTAGCTGAGTCGGATCTTTACGAGATTTCCGAAAGCGAGTACATCCGGAAAGCCGAAGTCGATAACGATGTCAAGGAATCACGTCTCCAAGGGCTGAAAGACCGACTGGCGGCAAGCGACGATGCAGAATCAGACGAACTACGGCAAGAAATCGAAGCCCTCGAAGAGCGTATCGACGACCTCACCAGTTTCAGTACTGGAACACAGATGCAGGGATAGCTTCGATTGGTGTTTCAACCTCTGGACGCTGTTTGGGCGTTAGAAAGAACCTGGGGCCGAAAATGGGCAATATTAACCCGAAGTAAGCTATTCTAATATATAAAAGGCTGCCTAATAGCTGGCCCTTGGCTTGTGTTCATACCTCATCGATCGCCCATTGTGGTGGCGTCGAGACGACAAACGGAATCGGGAAAAACAGGAGTCAACCGACACGCTCTGTTCTCGGGCGCAGAACGTGATTCGCGGTCGTCTGTCGTCACGCTGCGGCGTCGTAGCCTGCTTCCGAGACGGCATTGACCAGCGCGGCTGGTTCTGCCGTCCCCTCGATAGTTGCCGAGTCGGTTTCCCGGTCGGCTGTCGCGGCGGTCACGCCGTCGACGTTTTCGAGCGCTTCCTCGACGGTTTGCTCGCAGTGCTCACACGACATTCCTTCGACGGTGATCGTCTGGGTCATATCCGAATCGTCCTAGGGGAGCCCACTCTTTGTACGTTCTTGCTTCGATTCTAGCCTCACGCGACTTTCTGAACCGCACTTTCCGAAGTCTCGTCCGGGAAACTGTATTGTTTGCCGAGTGAGTAGTGACGATATGCACGATCTCGACGAGACCGACTTAGAGATCCTTTCGATGCTGGCCGAGGACGCTCGCCGGCCGTTCAGCGAAATCGGCGAGGCGGTCGATCTGTCCGGGCCGGCCGTCTCCGATCGTGTCACGCGATTACAGGACGCAGGCATCATCGAACAGTTCACCATCGACGTCGACCGGGCGCAGCTTCGCGCGGGCGTCCCTGTCCTGGTGCAGGTTGCACTCCCGGCGGAGTCAGTGGAGACCGTTCGTGAACGTGTGCGCGGTAGCGACGGCGTCGAACACGTTTTCGTCACGGCAGAGGGTGACGTCTGGTTCTACGCGCGCGCCGAAGCGCGCAACGTCCGCTCGTGGGTAGCGGGGCTCCTTTCGGACGTCGACGTCGAGGGGTACGCCGTGACACTGGTCGACGACTTCGAGTGGACGCCGTCGGTCGAGGGGCTGGAGTTCGCCCTCACCTGCGTGGAGTGTGGCAACACGGTCGACAGCGAGGGCGAGACGGCCCGGATCGACGGCGAGATCTATCACTTCTGTTGTCCGTCCTGTCTGGATCGCTTCGAGACTCGGTATCGGCGACTCGAAGAGGGGGCCTGAGACGGGCTTTGGAATCGAAAGTTCCGATGGGGTTTCGGTCGGTGTCTCAAAGCGGAAAGGTGCCTAAAGCGTGAACCCGTAGGGATACATATCATGGCTACACGAACAATCCATCTCGATATCACGGGGATGTCCTGTGCGAACTGTTCGGGGACGATCCAGGACACCCTCGAATCCCTCGACGGCGTCACGGCGGCCAGCGCCAACTTCGCCACCGACGAGGGCTCAGTCGAGTACGATCCGGAGGTAGTGACACTCGGCGAGATCTACGACGCGGTCGAATCAGCCGGCTACGGCGCAGTGTCCGAGACTGTCACCGTTGCCATCTCGGACATGTCGTGTGCGAACTGTGCGGAGGCCAACGCGACCGCACTCGAAGACACGCCGGGCGTCATCGAGGCGGAGGTCAACTACGCGACCGACGAGGCCCAGGTCACCTACAACCCTGCCGAGGCATCCCGAGCGGACCTCTACGACGCCATCGAGGCCGCGGGCTACTCGCCGGTTCGCGAGGACGACGACGCCGGGGACGCCGGGGCGGACGCCCGCGACGCGGCACGGGACGAGGAGATCCGCAAGCAACTCCGGCTGACGCTGTTCGGGGCGCTGCTCTCGGCACCGATGTTGCTCTTCATGGCCGACAAACTCGTCCTCGGCGGCGGCATCGTCGCCGGCGTCGAGGCACTCGTCGGGGTCCGGCTGGGCTGGGTCGAGTTCGCGCTCGCGACGCCCGTCCAGGCGTTGCTTGGCTGGCCGTTCTATCGGAACTCCTACAACGCCCTGGTCAACAACCGCCGGGCCAACATGGACGTGCTCATCGCGCTGGGGTCCTCGACAGCCTACGTCTACTCCGTCGCGGTGCTTTCCGGCCTGATCGCAGGCGAGGTCTACTTCGATACCGCCGCGCTCATCTTGGTGTTCATCACGCTCGGAAATTATCTCGAAGCGCGCTCGAAGGGCCAGGCCGGCGAGGCACTCCGGAAGCTCCTAGAGATGGAAGCCGAGACGGCGACGCTCATCGGCCCGGACGGGACCGAACGAGAGGTTCCACTGGAAGACGTTCAGGCCGGCGATCTGATGAAAGTCCGACCGGGCGAGCAGATCCCGACCGACGGCGTCGTGGTCGATGGCCAGTCGGCCGTCGACGAGTCGATGGTGACCGGCGAGTCGGTCCCCGTCGAGAAAAGTGAGGGCGAGGAGGTCGTCGGCTCGACGATCAACGAGAACGGCTTGCTCACGGTCAAGGCGACGAAGGTCGGCGCGGACACCGCCCTCCAGCAGATCGTCCAGACGGTCAAGGCGGCCCAGTCCCGCCAGCCCGAGATCCAGAACCTCGCCGATCGAATCTCGGCGTACTTCGTGCCGGCGGTCATCGCGAACGCCGTCTTCTGGGGAATCGTCTGGTTCGCCTTCCCCGAGACGCTCGCGGGCTTCGTCGACTGGCTCCCGCTGTGGGGGCCCGTCGCTGGCGGACCGGAAATCGTGGGCGGGGGTGTCTCGGTCTTCGAGTTCGCCGTCATCGTCTTCGCCTCGGCGGTGTTGATCGCCTGTCCCTGCGCGCTCGGACTGGCGACGCCCGCGGCGACGATGGTCGGGACGACGATCGGGGCACAGCACGGCGTCCTGTTCAAGGGCGGCGACATTCTGGAACGTGCGAGGGACGTCGACACGGTCGTCTTCGACAAGACGGGGACGCTCACCGAGGGTGAGATGGAACTCACCGACGTGGTGGCCCTCGACGACGAAGGAAACCCGCGCGGAACCGGCGGTGCGGCCGCCGACGGCGGCGTCGTGACCGAACGTGAGCGCCACTCCGAGGACGATATCCTCCGACTCGCGGCGGCGGCCGAGAGCGGTAGCGAACACCCCCTCGCACGCGCGATCGTCGACGGTGCCCAGCAGCGCGGGCTGGACGTCCCCGAACCCGAGAATTTCGAGAACGTTCCGGGGCACGGGATCCGGGCTACCGTGGGTGACAGCGACGTTCTGGTCGGGAATCGCAAGCTGCTCGCAGACGAGGGGATCGACCCGTCACCGGCAGAAGAGACGATGGAGCGCCTCGAACGCGAGGGCAAGACTGCGATGCTGGTGGCCATCGACGGCGCTCTCGCGGGTGTCGTCGCCGACGCCGATACGGTAAAGCAGGGCGCGAAAGAGGCCGTCGCTGCACTCCGCGAGCGTGGCGTCGACGTCATGATGATCACCGGCGACAACGAGCGGACGGCCCGCGCCGTCGCCGAGGCGGTCGGCATCGACCCCGAGAACGTCCGCGCGGAGGTACTCCCCGACGAGAAGTCCGATGCTGTCGAAGCGATCCAACGTGATGGGCGGAAGGCGATGATGGTCGGCGACGGCGTCAACGACGCGCCGGCACTCGCCGTGGCCCACGTCGGGACGGCCATCGGCTCTGGGACCGATGTCGCGATCGAGGCGGCGGACGTCACGCTGATGCGCTCTGACCCCGGGGACGTCGTCAAGGCCATCCGGATCTCCGATGCAACCCTGCAGAAGATCAAGCAGAACCTGCTGTGGGCACTGGGATACAACACCGCGATGATTCCACTGGCCTCACTCGGGTTACTCCAACCCGTGCTGGCCGCGGCGGCGATGGCCTTCTCTAGCGTCTCCGTGCTGACGAACAGTCTGCTGTTCAGGCGGTACACGCCCGATCGGGACTACCGGATCTTCGGTCGGCTCCGGTGACGGGCCACCTCGCTCCGTTTCGCCGCTAGTCCGTCTCGTTCTGGATGTCTGTGAGCAACTCCTCGGCGACCTCGCGTGCCATGTCGGTTTTTCCGTCGGCGACGAGCGCGCGGATACGTTCAGACCTCGCGATCGCTTTGAGGGCGTCGCGTCGGTGAGGGCCGTCGATGCCACGTTCGGCGAAGCGCTCGCGACGGTCGCCGACGAAGGTCGCAAGCGCGCCGGCCCCGCCGATCTCCGTTTCGATCTCCTCGCGCAGGACGCCACTCACTGCCGGAGCGTGCCCCTGTGTCGAGATTCCGACGACGACGGGATCGTCGCGGGCGATTGCCGGGAGAATCACGTTCCCCGGCGCTCGGTCGCCCGCGTGATCCGCCCGGTTGACGAGCATTCCTCGCTCCTCGGCAGCGGTCTCGACGGCCGCGTTCACGGCCGTCTCGTCAGTCGCGGCGACGACGAGCGCCGGTTCGATCCGGTCGAGCCAGTCCGGCACCGCCGCCGGGTCGGGGCTGGCACACTCGAGCGTCGCGTCGCCGAAGTCGGCGTCCGCGAATTCGGGAGCCACGACGACGACCTCGGCTTCGCGGTCGAACCGGCGGGCCTTCCGTGCGCCGACAGGTCCGCCGCCGAAGACGAGAACGCGGGCGTCGCTGAAGTCGTGTAGCAGTGGAATCACGTGTGGTCGGTCGAAGCAGAGCGGTCAGTCGTCGCTGGCACCGGCACGTCCCTCACTCAGGTGTTCCCAGATCTCCGTACAGCCGGCCCCGACCTCGACGTCTGCGAGGTGGTCTTGGTTCGCTCGCTCGTCGTCACGTTCCGGCGCTCCGGTCGCCGTCTCGGCAGTCTCGGTCATCGACGGCCCGTAGTCCCCACGTCTTGATAAGGCCGTGTTCAGGCGTAATCGCTACCAGTTCTCCAGTAATGCGGCAGTATTTGCTGATCCACTCGAACAGTGATCGACGATAGAAGGCGGTGCAGTCCGGCGAATCTGTCCCCCTGACGTCGACCTGAGTCTGTGACGAGCGGCAATCGCCGCAGGTGCCGACGGGCTTACCGCTGGCAGGGGACAACTCCGGCCATGACCACCGACGTCCACCAGCTCGACGACGGGGCCTGGGTCAGCGTCAACGATACGCGCGAGGTCAACGTCAGCGACCTCTGGCGGCTCGCTGGCGGGGAATTTTGCACCTGTCGCCTCACCGATTTTCTCGCCGAGGGCTTCGTCGAGGTCGGCGTCGACGGCGGGAACGTCGAGGCGCGCATCGCCGGCCAATGTATCCAGTGTGGGGAAAGCGGCGTGACCGACTGGCTCACGCTCGGGCGCGTCGACCCCGAGACCGGCGAGTTCAGACCGGTGGTTCCCGAGAGCGTCCACTGCCCGGCTTGAGGGTGGTTGGTCACGACGTCGGCGTGACGTCTCACACATAGCTGCAAGTATTGTCAGGCTCCCGGAGAGCCGGGGAAGGTTGACGAGGTGGTCGCGGGTATATGCCCGGCTCTCTTCGTGGTTGACATGCCCTCGAAGGTCGAACGGTGGAAGGACGAAACCTACGGGTTGGAGATACGCGAGCACCTCGAACGGTTCGCCGCCGAGGGGTTCGATACCATCCCGGAAGACGAACGCGACGCGTGGTTCGAGCGCTTCAAATGGTGGGGGCTGTACCACCAGCGGAAGGGCCAGGAGAGCTACTTCATGATGCGCATCGGGACGCCGATGGGCCGGCTGACGCCCGAACAACTCCGGACCGTCGGCGAGGTGGCCCGCGAGTACGCCACCGGCCCCGTCGAGAACCCCGAGTTCGGCGACGCCTACGCTGACTTCACGACCAGGCAGTCGATCCAGCTTCACTGGATCAAGATCGAGGACGTCCCCGACATCTTCGACGAACTCGAAGCTGTGGGTCTCTCCACGATCCAGGCGTGTGGCGATTCCTGGCGCAACATCGTCGGCTCGCCGGTCGCCGGCCGGGACGCCGACGAACTCATCGACGTCTGGCCCATCGTCCAGGACCTCCACGACCGCTTCAAGGGCAACGATCTCTATACGAACCTCCCCCGGAAGTGGAAGGTCGCCGTCACCGGCGACCGTCGCGGTGCCGGCCAGGGCGACATCAACGACCTCGCCTTCGAGCCGGCGGTCAAGGAAATCGACAGTGAGGAGGTCGCTGGCTTCAACGTCAACGTCGGCGGCGGCCTGGCACGAAAAGAGCCCCGCCTCGCCCGCAGCATCGACGTCTTCTGCCGGCCCGAGAACGCTGCCGAGGTCGCGGCCGGGCTCTCCGGGCTCTTCCGGGACTACGGCGACCGCGAAGACCGGTTCAACGCCCGGATGAAGTTCCTCGTCGACGAGTGGGGCACCGAGAAGATCCGCTCGGTCCTCCAGGAGGAGTACGTCGAGTACGACCTTCCGACCGCGGGCCAGGGCCTCCGCGAGGAGTACGACTACAACGCCGGGCGGTCGGACGCGCCGGGCGACTACGTCGGCGTCCACGACCAGGCCGACGGCCAGCATTTCGTCGGGCTCTCCGTGCTCGTCGGGCGGATGGCCGCCGCGGACGTCATCGAACTCGCGGACCTGGCCGAGGAGTACGACTCCGAGATGATCGGCCTGACCCAGCGCCAGAACGTCATCGTCGGCGATATCGCCGATGACGACCTCGATGACTTCCTCGCGGAGTCGGTCCTCGAGGACTACTCGCCCGATCCCCATCCGTTCATGCGCGGCTCGATCGCGTGTACGGGGACCGAGTACTGCTCGCTGTCGATCGTCGAGACGAAAAACCGGATGGTGCGGTACGCTCGGTGGCTCAAAGAGAACGTTCCAGTTCCTGAGGGTGTTTCGGACTTCCACATCCACCTCTCGGGGTGTACGGCCTCGTGTGCCCAGCCTCAGATCGCCGATATCAGCCTCCGCGGGATGAAGACCCGCAAGGACGGCGGGGCCGTCGAGGCCTTCGACGTCGGACTGGGCGGCGGCCTCGGCGAGAACCCGCAGTTCGCCGACTGGGTGGAGATGCGCGTCCCCGCTGACGAGATCCCGGGCTATATCGCCAACCTGCTCGAGGTTTACGAGGCCAACCGTGAGGGCCAGGAGTCCTTCCGGGAGTTCGTCACCGACCGCGAGGAGGACGAACTTACCGGCCTCGCCGAGCCCGAAGAGACGAGTTACGAGGACCCGTATCTCGGCAACACGAAGCTGACGTGGTATCCCTACGCCGACGAGAGTGACATGAGCGCCTCGCCCGCACCGACGAACGCCAGCGGCGAACCCCTCCCGACGGACGATTGACATGGCTGATCGCGTGCTGAAGGTCAACGCCTTCACGACGTTCGACCTCCTCGAGGGGCGCGTGGAGGGCCACGGCTTCGCGGAGGCGGCCTTCGCCACGCTGAACGTGCGGACGGCCCGCGAGGATCCCGCGGACGTCACGCTCGAACTCGAACTCGACAACGTCGCCCTCGATTCGGTGCCGGCCCACGCCGACCGCGTGACGCTCTCGGCCGCG
This sequence comes from Halorhabdus tiamatea SARL4B, assembly GCF_000470655.1. Classification (NCBI taxonomy): domain Archaea; kingdom Methanobacteriati; phylum Methanobacteriota; class Halobacteria; order Halobacteriales; family Haloarculaceae; genus Halorhabdus; species Halorhabdus tiamatea. The sequence continues at coordinate 1,332,613 of NC_021921.1, read as the reverse complement.
GAGGCTCGGGAACTCGCGAGCGAGCTAGAGCAAGCAGCCGAACGCATCGAGGCAAGCCAGGTGGACGAGCCATGACCGGGCAGGCACTCGTCGTCGCGGCCCACGGCTCCCACCGCAACTCCGACTCCGCGCTTCCAACGCTGTCCCACACCGAGGCCATCCGCGACCGCGGGTGTTTCGACCAGGTCCGGACGGCCTTCTGGAAGGAGTCCCCCAGCTTTCGGGACGTCCTGCGGACGATCGACGCCGAGCGGGCCTACGTCGTCCCGCTGTTCGTCAGCCAGGGCTACTTCGTCGACCAGGTGCTCCCCCGGGAGTTCGACCTCGGAATGGACGACCTGGCCGGCGAAGCGACTGCCCCCGAGATGGTGTACACCGATCCCGTCGGCACCCACCCGGCGATGACCGACGTCATTGCGGCCCGCGCCCGCCGGTACCTCGACGGCGTCCCCGAGGAGCAGGCCGCGCTCGCGGTCGTCGGCCACGGCACCGATCGGAACCCAAAAAGCGCCGAGGCCGTCTACGACCACGTCGAGGCGCTCCGGGCCCAAACCGACTTCGCCGAGGTCGACGCGTTGTTCATGGACGAAGCGCCGGCTGTCGAAGACATCCTCGATGCATTCGAGGCCGACGATATCGCCGTCGTCCCGCTGTTCGTCGCCGACGGCTTTCACACGCGCGACGAGATCCCTGAGTTGCTGGGGATCACCGACGACCCCCGATCCGGGTATCCAGTTCCCGGAAGCGTCGACGGTCGCCGGATCTGGTATACCTCCGCCGTCGGGACTGACCGGCTCGTGCCCGACGTCATTCTCGAACGAGCCGGCGACGCCGGGGCCGACCTGGAGCGCACTGTCGAGCGGGAACACCCGGTGCGGCCAGACGCCGCCGAGAAATTTCTCTCGTGGATCGCCGCTGCTCCCGCCGAAGACGGTCGCCGATCCCGGACGTGGGGCGACCTCCTTGTGACTGTCACGGAGGACACCTACGAACTCCGTCATCGGGCGGATCGTGACGCGTCCCGGGCGACCCTCACCGAGCAGGATCCCGAGACGTTCCGGTGGTTCGTCCGTACCGACGACGACCGATTCCGGCCGTTCGCCGGCGAGCGTTCGCTCCCGACGGGGTGGGTGCTCCCGGATCTGAACCCGCGGGAACTCCTACGTGCCGTCGCGGCGGTGTATCCGGCCAGCATCGAGACGTGGGTCGACGATCCTGAACCCATCTCCTTCCGGGACGTCGCCGCTCGCCAGACCGGCATGTACGCCGGGGTCTCGGCCCTTTCGAGCGGGGAGCTCGACGATCTGACGACCGCCGTGTGTGGCAACTGCGCCAAGCGCCGCGAGTGGGACGGTGACGGGGCGTCAACCCAGTCGACCGATGTCGCGACGAGCGAACTCCCTTGCCGGGAGCCGTGTTCGTTCCTGATCGCCGCGGCCCGGGAGGTCCTGGCGGCCGACACCACTGACGAACCGCGAACCGACCACCCCGACGCCGACGTACCGCCGGGCGATCTGACCCAGTCGGCCAATCGCTACCGGGCTCGATACCGGCAGGCACGCGGCGTCACCCAGATTTCAGACTGATGAGCATGAACACCAACGGAACCGTCTTTCTCGTCGGCGCTGGCCCGGGCGATCCCGAACTGCTAACGGTGAAAGCCCGCCGCCTACTCGACGAGGCCGACGTCGTCCTCCACGATTCCCTCGTGGGCAACGCCGTCGTCGAATCGATTCCCGACTCCGTCCGCGTCGAGAACGTCGGCAAGCGTGCCGATGGGCAGCGAACGCCCCAGGCGGCGATCAACGAACGCCTCGTGTGTGAGGCATCGGCCGGCCGGGACGTCGTTCGACTCAAGGGTGGCGATCCGACGCTGTTCGCCCGCGGCGGCGAGGAGGCCGAACACCTCGCGGCCCACGGCGTCCCCTTCGAGGTCGTCCCCGGCGTCACGAGCGCTATCGCCGGGCCGGGCGTCGCCGGCATCCCGGCGACCCACCGCGATCACGCCTCGGCATTCGTCGTCGTCACCGGCCACGAAGACCCGACAAAGGCCGACTCCTCGCTCGACTGGGACGCCCTCTCCCGGATCGTCGCTGCCGGCGGCACCCTGGTGATCCTGATGGGTGTGGGTCGACTCCCCGACAACGTGGCTGCGCTCCGAGCGGGTGCCGTCGACGCCGAGACGCCCGTGGCGATGGTCGAGCGCGCAACGCTTCCCGACGAGCGCGTCGTCACGGGGACGATCGGGACGATCGTGGGTCGGGCCGACGAGGTAGGGATCGAACCGCCTGCCGTGACGATCGTCGGCGACGTCGTCGACGTCCGCGAGACGGTCGCGCACTGCCTCGGCGAGGCCGACGCGGTGGCCGAGGCCCCGCTGGCCGGGACGACCGACGGGCTCGCGGAGGTGAACCGACAGTGAGCACCGGGTACGGCGAGTGGCCCCTGCAGCGGCTCATGACCGAGGTGGTCGGCTCCGGCACGAAGTCCGCCGAGGACATGACTCGCGAGCAGGCGGCCGAGGCGATGGAGCGCATCCTCGACGACGAACCCGATCCCACGACGCTCGGCGCGTTCTGGCTCGCCAACCGCTGGAAGCACAACACGAGCGAGGAACTCGCCGCCTACGTGGACGTGATGGCCGACCGCGTCGAGACGGGCGTCCCCGACGTCGATCCCGTCGACTGCGGCGCGAACTACGACGGCAAGCAGCGCACGGCGATCCTCGGGGTCGCGGCCGGGATTGTCGCCGCCGCGGCGGGGACACCTGTCGTCGTCCACTCGGGCGATCGCGTGCCGACCCAGAAGAATGACGCCTACAAGCACGTCCTCGACGAACTCGGCGTGCGGACCGTGCTCCGCCCCGCGAAATCCGCCGCGATGGTCGAGGAGACTGGCTTCGGATTCTACTATCAGCCGGCGTTCAATCCTGCGGTCGACGATCTCTTCGACCGCCGCGAGCAGATGGGCGTCCGAACCGTCCTCAACACCGTCGAGACGCTCGCCAACCCCGCCGGTGCGAGCGTCCACCTCGGTTCGTTCTATCACCTCTCCTTCGCCAAGAAGGTCGTCGAGACGTTCGAGCGCAGCCGAGTCCACGATCCCGACCGCGTCATCATGTTCCAGGGGCTCGAGGGCTACGACGACATCCGGCCGGGCTACACGAAGTTCGCCGAGTGGACGCAAGCGGACGGCCTCGAAAGCGACGAGATCGAAACCGCCGCCTACGGCATGGACTTCGAGACCGACGATCTCGCCGTCGAGGACGTGGCGGTCGACAGCGCTCGGCTCACCCGCGAAGTCCTCACCGGCGACCGGACGGACCATTGGGCCGACGCCGTCGCGCTCAACGCCGCGGTCCGGATCTACGCCGGCGGCGACGTCGACACCCTCGATGCGGGGCTCGATGCTGCCCGCGACGCCATCGACGACGGGTCGGCTGCAGGAGTGCTCGACGAGCTACGGGGGTTCTGAGATGGGCGGCGATGAGAGCCTGGAACCGTCCAACGATGGCGACGTGATCCGGCCAAGCGACGTCGGCGGGGATGACGGACCGCCGATTGAGGCCAAGCCGTACAAGATCATCTTCGAGGCCAACCGGTGTTTCGGTGCCGGGAAGTGCGCCGCCGAATCTCCGGATTGGGAACTGGATCTCGAAACCGGTCTGGCGCGGCCCAGCACCTACTACGTCGGGGCGGACGACCTGGACCATCACGTCCGGGCAGCCGAGAGCTGTCCCGCGAAGAAGGGCCGCGGCGTGATCCACGTCATCGACCGCCGGACCGACGAGGAGATCGCGCCCGATCGCCACGGCGACGGGCGACTCAGCGTCGAGTGGTGAGCCGTCCGCGGCGTCGCGTGCTGATCAGCGTTCGCCGGCACCCAGCGCGCTCTCGCCGACTGGATCATGGCCCTCGATGTGTTCCTGGCCACCGAGATAGGGACGGAGTGCTTCCGGCACCGTCACCGTCCCGTCGTCGTTCTGGTAGTACTCCAAGATCGCCACGAGCACGCGCGGCAGCGCCACGCCTGAGGCGTTGAGTGTGTGGAGGTACTCCGCGGATTCGTGGCGCTCAGGCCGATACCGGATGCCGGCCCGCCGGGCCTGGAAGTCCTCGAAGTTCGAGGCTGAAGAGACTTCGAGCCACCGTCCGCCTTCGGCCGGTCCGTCTTCCATGTCATCGCCCGGTGCCCACACCTCGATGTCGTAGGTCTTCGCCGAGGCGAAGGTCAGATCCCCGGTACAGAGCTCGAGCACGCGATAGGGGAGTTCCAGGCGCTTGAGGACTTCCTCTGCTTCCTCGAGGAGTCCGTCGAGGCGGTCGTCGCTCCCTTCGGGTTCGACGAAGTTGACCAGCTCGACCTTGTTGAACTGGTGGACGCGGACGATCCCACGGGTCTCGGTGCCGTGCTCGCCGGCCTCCTGGCGGAAGTTGGGCGTGTAGGCCTGGTGTTTCAGCGGGAGGTCGTCGTCGAGCAGGATCTCGTCGCGGTACATGTTCGTCACCGGAACCTCCGCCGTCGGGCACAGCCAGAGGTCTTCGTCTTCGAGTTTGTAGGCGTCGTCGGCGAACTTGGGGAGTTGCCCGGTGCCGGTCATCGATTCACTCGAGACCGGGATCGGCGGGAACACTTCCGAGTAGCCCTGCTCGCGGTGGATGTCCCGCATGAACTGGATGAGCGCGTGTTCGAGGCGTGCGGCGTCGCCTTTGAGGAAGTAGAAGCCGCCACCCGAGACTTTCGCCCCGCGGTCGAAGTCCAGGATGTCGAGTTCCTCGCCGAGGTCGTAGTGCGGTGTGACGTCCGCCGGGAGGTCCCGCATATCGTCGAAGCCCCACCGTCGCGTTTCGACGTTGTCGCTCTCGTCCTCGCCCTCGGGAACGCCCTCTTGGGGAATGTTCGGAATCTCCAGCAGTCGCGCTTCGAGTTCGGCTTCGAGTTCGTCGGCGCGTTCCTCGACGTCCTGGAGTTCCTCTTTGAGTTCCTGAGAACGCTCGATGGCCTCTTGGGCGGCTTCCTCGTCACCTGCTTGTTTGAGCTCGCCGATCTTCGAGGAGACCTCGTTGCGGTCGTGTCGCAGGTCGTCGCCGCGGGCTTTCAGCTCGCGCCACTCCTCGTCGATCTCCAGGATCGCGTCGAGATCGACGTCTTCGACGCCGCGAGCCGCGAGGGTCTCTCGAACCTCCTCGGGGTGCTCGCGGACGTACTGGCGTGATAACATGGACGCCATTTCTCGGTGGCGTCTCAAAACCGTATCGCTCTGGCCGTCTGCCGGCGACAGCACCCGCTCGCCGATCGGCGTCCCGGAGAAACCCCGTCTATATCTCTACCTTGTAACCAGAGGTACTTAAAACGCGGTCGGTGATAGCTGCGAGGAGGATCACAGACAGTTCGACCGGGCGATTCGCCGGAATTCTTTTGTGACGATACGTCGATCATAAAGATATGGCGGTCGAGGATGGCCGGAAACGGGGGTTCGAGGACTTCGAAGAGTCCATCTGCTCTGATTCCGATGTCGAGTTTGTCGTGGCGTTCGGATCACGAGTCACTGGGGAGTCGACTGACACGTCCGATCTCGACCTCGCAGTCAAGTTCGTGGACGAACTATCGGACCACGATCGTTTCGAGAAGCAGTGCTTTCTGTCGGGAACCCTCCAGCGTGAGGAGGGTCCCTTTGTCGACATCTCCGATATCGAAACCCTTCCCATAGCCGTCAGAAACGACGCGGTCAACGGGAGCTTTGTCTGTGGCGACCGCGACGCGTTCGAACGGTTCAAAGCGGACGTCGAGGCGACGTTCGCCGAGGAGCGCGAGCCGCTTCGTCGCCGCCAGCGTGACGTCATCGACAGGATCGCGGAGGACGGACTGCGTGGCTGACGAACGCGTCGTCGCGGTCAAACTCGAACAGATCGAGCAGTACCACGGCGAGTTGATCGAGAAGCGAGAATCGCTGTCCCGCCGTGAGTTTCTCGGGAGTACGACCGAGCAGCGTGCCGTCGAACGCATGTTCGAGAATGCGATTCAGGCGAGTGCGGATCTGGCCCAGCACGTCGCCACGCGGGATTTCGCGTACGACGGGAACACTTCCAAAGAGGCCGTCCGCATCCTGTGCGAGCACGCCGTCATCGACGACGAGACGATGATGACGCTCGTCACCGCAATCGGGTTCAGAAACGTCCTCGCACACGAGTACGGGCGCATCGACCCCGAAGAAGTGTACGAAACGCTCCGGACCGGCCTCGACGTGTACGATAGCTATAGCCGTCAGATCGCCGAGTGGGTCCGAGACAGCAAGTGACGGTCGGCGCTTCCCCTCAATCGTACTTCGGCTCCCGTCTCTCAGCTCGTTCCAGCGCCGTCTCGACGATGTCCCGGACGTCGCCGTGGAAGACGCCGCCGTGGCCGCTGTACATGTGCTCGACGGTCTCCGGCATTCGACCGAGAAGCTCCCGGATGCTCTCGATGAGGCGTTCACGGGACTGGCCGGGGTTGTCGGTCCGGCCGAAACTCCCGCCCTCGAAGGCCCCGTCGTCGTGGACGACGACGTCGCCCGAAAACAGGCTGCTCTCGCTGACCAGCGAGACGTGATCGTCGGCGTGGCCCGGCGTGTAGACGACCTCGAAGTCCTCGTCGCCGATCTGGAGGGTGTCGCCGTCGCCGAGTGCTTCCGTTCGCCGGGGGTGGTCGGCGTAGGCGTACACCTCGGCGTCGAAAGCGTCGAGGACCGCATCGAGTTGGGCGACGTGGTCGCCGTGCTGGTGGGTCAACACGACGCTGTCCAGCTCGTCAGTGTACTCGCGGATCACGTCGACGACGCCGTCCATCGCGCCGGCGTCGACGAGCGCCGGTCGGTCGCCGGTCGTCAGGTAGACGTTCGCGGTGAAGGTCTCCGCGTCGGCCGTCACGTTGTGTACGTCCATGGTCGTCTCTGGGGGGAGTATCCTGTTGAGTCTGGCGGTGGCGGGTGTGAGCGAGTAGCGTGTGATTTTTCACCACGAACCCCCTATTCACAGACGACATGGGGTTTGGGAGCTACGACGAATCAGAACAGGAGAATCAAGACCTGGACGCTGATTTTGACGACGATGACGGGGTCAACGCCGCCGAGAACACCCACGACGGCGACGTCGAGTTCGAGTTCACGGCGTCGAACGACGAACTGATCGACCAGCTATCGGACATCAAGGAGAACACCTGACGTGAAATCGGGGGTTCGCGCCCTCGGGGTCGCCGAGTCCTATACCGGTGATTCGAGTACGCTCGCGGGCGCAGTCGTCCGCGCGAGTCGCGTCACCGACGGCTTCGTTTTCGGGTCCTGCGCCGTGGGCGGAAGCGACGCGACCGACGCCATCGTCGAGATGGTCGACCGACTAGATCGCCCGGACGTCCGGCTTCTCCTCGTCGCCGGGATCGCGCCGGCGTGGTTCAACGTGATCGACCTCCACCGAATCCACGACGAAACTGGACTGCCGGTGCTCTCGATCACCTTCGAGGAGAGCGAGGGACTGGAACCGACGTTGCGCGAGGAGTTTTCCGGGGAGGCCCTCGCCTGGCGGCTCGATACGTACCGCGCCCAACCGGAGCGTGAGCGCGTCTCGGTCGACGACGAGACGGTCTTCGTCCGGAGTGTGGGCTGTGACGCGGGCGAGGCTCGCGAAGTCGTCCGGGCGTTCACGCCGGAGGGAGGCCGACCCGAACCGTTGCGGGTCGCGCGACTGGCCGCCCGCGCCGCCGATGGGGCGTTCGATTCCGCCAAGCGATAACGACGTTTTTGCGGGCTCGGCCCGCAGGCTCGGGCATGGAGCACATGGACGGACTCTCGGTCGAGGGCTGCAAGCAGTGTTCGGACCTCGTCGCCTCCCGGTCGCGGATCGTCGACGGCGTCGGCCCAGACGACGCCGATCTCCTCTTCGTCGGCGAAGCCCCGGGCGAGCGCGAGGATCAGCAGGGTGAACCCTTCGTCGGCCGCAGCGGGACGGTCCTCGACGACGCGCTGCGGGACGCCGGCCTCTCGCGGGCGGACGTCCGGATCACCAACTGCGTGCGGTGTCGACCGCCCGAGAACCGCGATCCGACTGCCGAGGAGCGATCGAACTGTCGGCCCTACCTCGACCGGGAGATCGACCTGGTCGATCCCGCGGTGATCGTCACGCTCGGGAAGGTGCCGGGCGAACATCTGTTGGGCCGAGAACTAGCCGTCACCGGCGAGGCCGGTTCGATCGAGGAGATCGAGATCGACGGCACACGACGGCGGGTCCTCGTCTGTGTCCACCCGGCCGCGACGCTCTACGACCGGAGTCAGCGCGAGACCTTCGAGCGGACGATCCAGCAGGCCGCCGACCTGACGGGCGACGGCGGCCAGGCCGAACTGGGTGATTTCTGACCGACGGCCGATCGCCGACTCGCTTTAAGTGCCTCTGGTTACAAGGTGAATATATAGACGGGATTTCTGGCGGACCAATTTCGACGTCTTTCCCGCGGGACTGTCCCGAGCCAGTGGATTCAACTGTCCGTAGCGCCGACTGTTGGGGTAATGGACGACGCTGGCGAGCAGGGGGACGATCGCATTCGGGAACCGGCCGGCCGCGAGCGCCGGGAGTGGCGCGAGGATCGCGAAGTCTCGACGAAACCGGGGGACGGGACGCTGTCGCGGGCGGAAGCCACGCGGGACGCCACGACCCGGCAGTGGGACGTGATCACGCCGGGAGCGACCCGGATCGGGCGCGCCGAGAACCCCGAGGACGACCCCGGGGAGCGAATCCGTCGGCTTCACGACGAGCAACATCCGGCCATGCAGGGTCACGCCGAGCGGATGCACCGCCTCGACAAAGCTCGCATCACTCAGGCGCTGTGTAACGCCCTCGATCTGACGCCCTGGGAGCGCGATCGCGTCCTCGGGATCGTGACCGGGATCGACCTGACGGCCTTCGGGAGCCAGCGAGCCATCCCGAAGGTCGCGCTGGTGGTCATCCGCCATGTGGTCGACGCCGAACGCCGGCGGTTCCTCGGGCTGGACGACGAGGAGCGACTCGCCGCGCTCTCGCCCGACGAGATGGCGTCCTTATACGACCTCTTCTCCTCGATCACTGACGAGTCGCACTTTCAGCGGTTGCTCGAGGTCTACGACCTGGACACGACGGCCGTCAACCGGCTCGAACGTGTCCTCGACGCCCAACTCGACGAGCAGGACCTCCACGGCGCGGTGCTCGGGCGGTCGCCGTATCGCGATCCGAACCTCACGTCCGTGCTCGGAGACTGATGCTCCTCTCCGTGGAAACATTCGGCGAACGGAAAGCGCCAAGGTCGCCACTGCCCAAGCGTGTCGTATGACCGAACACGAGTCGGGTGACGTCGAGGTCGTCGTCGTCGACTACGGACTGGGGAACCTCCGGAGCGTCACGCGTGGACTCGAACGCGCGGGCGCGACCGTGACGATCTCCGACGATCCAGCAGCACTCGAAGACGCCGACGGGATCGTCCTCCCCGGCGTCGGCGCGTTCAGCGAGGGGATGGAAAACGCCGGCCCGTTCAGGGACGCGCTCGTCGAGGCGGCTGCGGACGGTCGGCCGCTGCTTGGCATCTGTCTCGGCATGCAGATGCTCCTCACTACGAGCGAGGAGGCCGAACACGCCGGCGAGGGTGACGTCGAGGGGCTCGATCTGATCCCCGGGACGAACGTCCGCTTCGACGGCGACCGGAAAGTCCCCCACATGGGCTGGAACGAACTCGACGTCGAGCGCGATCACCCGCTGGTTGCGGGTGTCGACGGCGAACACGCTTACTTCGTTCACTCTTACTACGCCGAGCCGGACGATACGGCTGCCGTCGCTGCGACGACCGATTACGGCGAGCGCTTCGCGAGCGTCGTCGCCAACGAGGCCGGCAACGTCGTCGGGACGCAGTTTCACCCCGAGAAGTCCGGCGAGACCGGCCTCCGGATTCTGCGGAACTTCGTCGCGTACTGCGCCGAGCAGTAGCGCCGCGCCGCTTACAGCGCGTTCACGACCACGAGCGCCGACCACGCGAGCATGGCCACGCCGAGCGTGATCCCGACGTAGCCGACGGCAGTAATCACCCACGGGGAGAGCTGTTCGGGATCGATTCGATCGGGGTCAGAGACGACGCCGTATCCGAAGCCGAACAGCAGCGCGCCGATGACCAGTTCCATCGCGATCACTACCGTCGTCTGGCCGCCGACCGCCAACTGGGTCGCCCCAACGGCGACGTTTCCGAGGCCGAGCAGGACGACGCCGTATCCGTACCGCAAGCGTGTGTCCATACCGGCTCCTCGCCGGCCAGCCCCATCAAGCCCGGGCCGTCCCCGGCAGCGGTTTTATACCGGTTCCAGCCGGAGTTGTCGCTATGAAGCGGACAATCGAGACCGAGGCGGCCCCCGCGGCGGTCGGCGCGTACAGTCAGGCGACCGCGACCGACGACCTGGTGTTCACGGCGGGACAGATCCCGTTGACGCCGGACGGCGACCTCCTCGACCACGCCGACATCGACGTCCAGACCCAGCAGGCACTGGACAACGTCGAGGCAGTCTTAGCGGAGGCGGGCGCGAGCATGGACGACGTCCTGAAAGTGACTGTCTACGTCGACGATATCGAGGACTTCGAGGCGATGGACGCGGCCTACGAGACGTTCTTCGACCAAGAGCCGCCCGCCCGAAGCGCCGTCGAGGTCGCCGCGCTGCCGAAAGGCGTCGGCGTCGAGATCGAAGCGATCGCGACGACGTGATCGTGCCAACAGTTACTGTGAGCCGTTCGGGATCGGAACGTCAGGATCGTGAGTTGTTCGGCCGTGACGCTGGCTGGGTGCCGTCACGAACGACGCCAGGATCACTCCTCGAACGTGGTGATCTCCGCGAGAGAGTCCCGAAAGGCGCGTAGCTCGGCCAACTCGTCACGGAACGCTTCGAGTTGCGTGTTCAACGCCGCGACCTCCCGGGAGACGTCGGTGACGGTCCGCTCGAGGGTGGCGACGTTCGACTGAACCTCCGCGCCCTCCGTATCGAGTGTCCCCAGTTCGGCCTCGACGGACTCAAGCGTCTCCTCCAGCGTTGAGAGGTTCTCACGTTGCTGGGCGAGATCTCCATCGATCCGCGTGAGCGTCTCCTCGACGTCGTCCGTCCGTCCTTCGACTCGATCGATGGCGTCGTGTATCTTCTCGACCGCCTCGGTATGTTCCTCACTCATTCCCGTCACCCGCCCCTCGAGTGTGTCGACGCGACTATCGATCTCCTCGATTCGCCGGTCGAATGCGTCGACGATGTCGGTCCCGCTCCCGTGCTCGGAGACGATCGGTTCGAGCGCTGTCGCGTACGCCTCGAACTCCGCGACACGGGCGCTGAGGTGATCCAGTCGTACCTCGATATCCCGTGCGGTATCCCCGCCTGGCTCGGCACCTTCGGTTGCCACCGTCCGGTCTGGTGATGGCGACGGAGACCGTCCCGCCGTTGTCGGTGTCGCTTCCCGATCGGTACTCCCCTTCTGGGATGGTTCTTCCCGCTCGTTCGATTCCCGATCTGACGCGTCCGCGTCGTCAGTCGCTGGCGCGGTCGGCTCCGGGTCCGTCCGCGACGGATCGGCCTGGATGGATGGCCTCACGTGGTCTTCGTCGCCACGCTCGATGTTGTCCTGCTCGAACCGGGCTGGTCTGTCCGGATCTGACTCAGATGTCTCGGCGTGATCGATGCCCATCGCGGCCGCTCGACCCGGTTCAGGGTCGGCATCCGCGTCTCTGACCGATAGAATCCGCGGTGGCCCCCACTCGAGATCATCGACTGGTCCGGACACGACGACGCCGTACCGAATCTGACACGAGTCCTCCACCACTTCGTGTCTGATCGAAACGTATTCGTCCGTGATCGTTCCCTCCGCTGGTTCACTTCCCGGTTCGAACGTCGCCCTCCTGACCGGGAGGTGTGCCGGAAATTCCTCGACGACGTGAACCAGGACTGACTCCGCCCGCTCCGATCGGATCTCGATCGATCCCAGCACGCCGTCACCCCGCTCCCGTAGCGACCGCGTCACCGTCACCCCGTTTTTCGAGACGGTGTCGTCGTTCGCTTGTGTGTCAGTTTCACCCACGGCCCGCTCTATAGAGTCAAACGACTCTCAGAAGATAAATGTACTGATTTCCGAGATTATTGATTCTTTTCGACTGATTCGTTGGAGTCGCTTCAGGTATTTTGCCGGCTATCGATTCGTTTGTCGAGTTCGTTTGGGTAGCGGACATATTATATTTGTTTTACAATTTCTCGCGATGTCGATCGAGAGCGAAAACGCTTAACCGCACCGTCACTCATCAGTAGACACGAGCCAGGATGGCCGAACGGTAAGGCGCACGCCTGGAAAGCGTGTTCCCTTTCGGGATTCTGGGTTCAAATCCCAGTCCTGGCGTCTTCTGCCGCGAACACATCGCCGAGAACCGCGTAGCGTGTTCTCGGCCCCCGTGAGCGGCTGTGCGTCTTCGCTGGGATTTGAGCACGCGAGTCGCAGCCCCGGGAGCGCAACGAACGGACGTGAGTGAGCACCCCGGAACGTCTCGCACCTGTTCAAATCCCAGTCCTGGCGTGGACGGCCCGAACTCTGTGAGGGTCGCCGAAGTAGTGAACGGGGAGACCGAGGCGCGAGCGTCACGGCTTTTCGAACGGGAAGCGAAGCGACCCGTGAGAACGGAGCGACCCGTGAGAGCCGCGAACACATCGCCGAGAACCGCGTAGCGCGTTCTCGATTCGCTCAGAAACCGGAAATTATATCCGGAAGATCTATTCCGAACAGCAAAGTTAACAGTCAGGCGTGTGTACCGTGGTCTTGATGCCCACTGTAGAATACCTCAACTACGAAGTGCTGGACGATCACGGCTGGGACATGGACGACGACGACCTCTTCGAGAAGGCCGGCGACGCCGGCCTCGACGAAGGGGATTACGGAACGATCGACGTCGCTGAAGGCGAGTACATTCTCGAGGCCGCCGAGGCCCAGGGCTACGACTGGCCGTTCTCGTGTCGCGCCGGTGCCTGTGCGAACTGCGCCTCGATCGTCAAGGAGGGTGACATCGACATGGACATGCAGCAGATCCTCTCCGACGAGGAGGTCGAGGACAAGGGCGTCCGCCTGACCTGTGTCGGTACCCCTACCGAAGAGGACGTCAAGATAGTTTACAACGCCAAGCACCTGGATTACCTCCAGAACCGCGTCATATAATTCTGCCTCGCCGCTCTGTTCGCGCGCTGGCCCGGATTCCGGGTCGAGCGTCGCCTCTCGCTTCCATAGCAATCCGCAAGGGCTAACACGCCCCTCGGTGTGGCTTGCGGTGTGAACGCCACGCTTCCCGACCTCTTGCGACTGGTGGTGGTGCCCGTCTTCGGATGGGTGGCCTGGCGGGACGTCCGCACGCGCCGGGTCCCGAATCGTACGTGGCTCCCGCTGGCTGTCTTCGGCGTTCTGCTGCTCGCCTGGGACGCGTGGCTGGTCTGGACCGACGGACTGGTCGTCGATCCACGCATCATTGCACCGACGCCGGCCCTGTTCGTCTTCCAGGTCGCGTTCAGCCTCGGGTTGCTGGTTCCGCTCGCGTACGCCTTCTGGTGGATGGGTGGGTTCGGCGGGGCCGACGCGAAGGCGTTGATCGTCCTCGCGATCCTCTTTCCGACCTATCCGACGTATCTCCTCGCGGACATGGCCCTGCCGGCGATCCGCCCATCGTTGGGGGTCTTCGCGCTGACGATCCTCTCGAACGCCGTCCTCGTGGGGCTGGCCTATCCCGTCGCGCTCGCGGTCAGGAACGCCCTCAGGGGGCACGTCGCGAAGGCGATGGTCATCGGTCGCCCCATTCCAGCCGAGCAGACACTCGAGGAGTACGGCCGACTGCTGGAGACGCCCGAGGGGTTCACCCGCCGCGGCCTCGATCTGGACGCGCTCCGGATGTACCTCACCTGGCGTGGCCTCTCACTCGCTTCACTCCGGGCCGATCCCGAATCCTATCGCGATCCGGCGTCGATCCCCGGGGAGCCCAACGACCCCGGCGATGGGTCGATCCCGCCGGACGGTGTGGGGCCGTTCGGCGATACCGACGAGTCGACGCCACAATCTGATGGCGGCGAGCTTGCCGATCCCTGGGGAGCAGACGCCTTTTTCGACGACATCGACCATTCTGCCTACGGAACCACGCCGGCGGAGTTACGCGAGGGACTCGACGTCCTCGCCGAGAGTGACACCGTCTGGATCACCCCCGGGATTCCGTTTCTGGTGCCAATGTTCGGCGGGCTGGTGGTGAGCCTGCTCGTCGGCGACGTCTTGCTCTGGGTGCTCGATCTCGTCGGGATCGCCCCGCTGAGTTGATCGAGGTCGGTTCTTTGATTTCGTGGTCGGTCGGCAACCGTCGCTCGTGACAAAAGGCCTATGCGCGGAGACACCGTCTTCCCGGGTATGACTGCCACTGACGCCCACGACGTCCCCGACGTCGATCTCGATTTCGAGGACAACGAGTACCTCCCGGCGGTCGCCCAGGACGCCGAGTCCGGCGAGGTGCTCATGCTCGCGTACGTGACCCGGGAGGCCCTCGAACGAACACGCGAGACTGGCCTGGCACATTACTACTCGCGGAGTCGCGGGGAACTCTGGCAGAAGGGCGGGACGAGCGGCAACGTCCAGCACGTCGAGGAGGTCCGGGTCGACTGCGACGGTGACGCATTGCTCTATCTGATCGACCAGGAGGGCGGTGCCTGTCACACCGGCTTCCGGTCGTGTTTCTACCGCACGATCGACGGCGAGGTCGTCAGCGAACGGGTGTTCGATCCCGACAATGTCTACGACTGATCGACGAATGAGTACGCAATCGCCTGAACCGGATGCGGACGAGCCGTCCGCCGAGGCACTCGTGACGACCCTCGAACGGGCGGCGACGGCACACGAACAGGCCCTCGAGCGCGTCGAGGCGGCGGGTGAGGCGCGCCTCGAAGAACTCCGGGAGCACTACGAGGAGATGACCGGTCTGCTGGATCGCTACGAGGCCCGGGCAACCAGCGACGGCGAGACGGACGTCGACATGGAGGCGTTCATCGAGTTCCAGGAGGAGATCGCCCGCTTCGTCGAGAATCTCCCGGACGACGTCGATCATCGCGAGGCCTTCGAGACGGTCGACGAGACGATGCACCAGAAGTGGCTGAAGAGTTCGGATTTCGAGACGGCCCGGCAGGCGCTCGACCCGATTGCCGATCTCGTCGAGCGCATCGAGGAACGTGAGCGGACGCGCGAACGCTACCGCGAGGCCCGCCACGACGTCGCGGTTCGCCGGCGCGAACTCGACGGGCGTGTCGACGAACTCGAGGATCTGGTCGCGCTCGGTGACGCCGATCTGGACGCCCCGGTCGAGAACGTACGCGAGCCGATCGAGGCCTACAATCGGGCCATCGCCGAGGCGTTCGACCGCCGCAAGCGCGAGGACTCTGCCCGCGAGCTGCTCGATTTCGTCGAGACGACGACGGCCTACCCGCTGGTCGAGTATCGCCCGCCGCCGCCGGATCTGGTCGCCTACGTGGTCGACAGCGAGGCCGGGACCGAGACGATCCCGACCCTGCTCGAGTACGCCGACTATTCGGTCTCGAAGCTCGAACACTACGTCCCAGCGGCCAGACGACTCAAGCGCAACGTCGCGACCCATCAGACGTATCTGCGACGGCTCGACTCTGGGCCACTCGAGATCTCCTGGCCGCCGCCGGCCGCCGAGACGCTGTGGTGGCGGTGCCGAGAACTGATCGCCGTCGTGAGTCGGATCGCCCCCGAAGACGTCGTGGCGAAACTCCGGGCCGTCCGAGCACTGCCGCGGACGGCCGACTACGAGCGGTTACGCGAGAGTGTCCGGGCCCGCGAGCAGCTCACCGACGCGGAGCGCGAACGCCTCGAACGCGGCGACGTCGAGGCCGAACTTTCGGCGCTTCGGGACGAGCGGGATCACCTCGAAGCGGCCCTCGAGAAATATCCCGAGCGCTGAACAGGGCACGACAGGGTAGTATTAAGCGGTTGGCAGTTCTGGCGGACGGTATGCGACAGCGACACGAGTGGTTCGGTCCCGACGCACTGGCTTCGCTCTATCGGACGTATCTCGTCGGCTCGCTGGTGGTGACGATGGGAATTCCGATCGTCGTGACCCTCCTCGTCGAGGACGCCCCCTGGTTCGTTCCTGCCGGGCTGACTGCGCTCACGATAGGCCTCCTCGCGTTCTTCTGGTGGTGGGCAGGCGCGTACGCTCGTTCGGTCGGGTTCCGGCTGACCGACGACGAGATCGAGTCCCGTGGTGGCGTCTGGTGGCACAGCCAGTCGACCGTCCCCTACTCGCGGATCACGAACGCCGAGACGAAACAGGGACCGATCACCAGGCGCTTTGGCGTCGGCAGCGTCGCCATCCAGACCGCGGGCCAGGGCGCACAGAGCACCGCTGAACTCACGATCCAGGGTGTCGCCGACTACGAAGATCTTCGCGAACAGATCCTCGAATCCGTCCGAGAGGGCGGGGACGAGTACGAACGGACTGGTGAACCGACGACCGGGAGGCCCGACGAAGCGACCCTGGACGCACTTCTCGAAGAAGTCAGGGCCATCCGTCAGCAACTCGAGTGACGGCTTCCCGTTCCACTCGAGCAGACAGCGTCGGATTCCGATGGCTATTACCCCGACCGCAACGCAGACGCCGATATGGCTTCCCAGGAACTCATCGACGCGCTCCGTGACGCCGACGCCGTCCGCTACGGCGAGTTCGAACTCTCCCACGGCGGCACGAGTGACTACTACGTCGACAAGTACGTCTTCGAGACTGACCCCACTTGCCTCCGCTTGATCGCCGAGGAGTTCGCCGCTCGACTCGACGGGACGAAACTCGCCGGCGTCGCGCTGGGCGCGGTCCCGCTGGTGGCCGTCACCAGCGCCGAGACCGACACGCCCTACGTGATCGTCCGCAAACGACAGAAGGACTACGGAACGGCCAACTTGATCGAGGGCGAACTCGACGAGGGTGAGGAAGTCGTCGTCCTGGAGGATATCGCCACGACCGGCCAGAGCGCAATCGACGCCGTGGCGGCCCTTCGGGAGGCCGGTGCGGTCGTCGATCGCGTTCTCGTGGTCGTCGACCGACAGGAGGGGGCCCGCGAGAACCTGGCCGAACACGATATCGAACTCCAGTCGCTGGTGACTGCCGAGGAACTGCTCGCGGACGCCGATCGCGCCGACTGATCGCGGCCAATTGCGCCGACTGAGTGCTGCCGATCGCGCCGACCGATTCTGCCGACTGAGTACCGCCGATCGCGCCGACCGATTCCGCGATACTGTATATATCCTCTGTCACCGCTTTCGAAATATTCACGGTCGTGTCGTGACACGTGGGAGTCATGAAGCGCCTCGAGAAGACTACCCTCCAGTTGCGGGCTGTCTCGGTTCTTCGACGGCTCAAGTCCCGTCGGACGTACGACGAACTTGCCGACGTGACCGGCCTGTCGGCGAGTGACCTCAATCGGTACGTCAACGGCCACGTCCTGCCGGGTGTCGAGCGCGCCCGGGAGATCGTCGACGACCTGGGCCGGGAGACACTCGCCGCCGAGATCGAGTCCCGGATCGACCGTGACGAGGAGGGGTACGTCGACAATACGGCCGTCGTCTTCGACCAGTCGCTGCTGGATCTGGTCGCCGGCGTCGCCGCCGAGACCTTCGAACTCGAGCGTCCCGACGTCGTCCTTACCGCTGCAACCGACGGGATCACGATCGCGGGCGCGATGGCGCGCCACTTCGACGTTCCGGTCGCTTACGCCAAGAAGTCCCGCGAGACCGGCGTCTCCGAGTTCGTAGAGGCGCGCCAGCGACTCACTCCCGGGATCGAGATCACCTACTCGTTGCCCGCGAGTGCGCTCGAAGACGGTGACGACGTCCTGCTGGTCGACGACTTCGTCCGCTCTGGCAACACCCAGGCACTCCTCCTCGAACTCGCCGATCGTGCCGGCGCGACGGTCTCCGGCGTCTTCACGCTGATCGCCGTCGGCGAGGACGGACTCGCTTCGGTCCGGCAGTCGACTGACGCTCCTGTCGTCGCGTTCACGACGCTTTCGGACGCCGGCGAGCCGGAAGGGTATCCACGAACGTGAATACCAATTCCGGAAGTTTATAAAACATTAAGTCGCTTCTGTGCAAGGTAGTCGAATGTGGTAGACACATGGCGGTAACAGACACACTCGCCGAGTACTTTGGATTCGAGGAGCACGGGACGGACCTCCAGACCGAGATCCTCGCGGGGATCACGACGTTCCTCGCGATGAGTTACATCGTGGTCGTCAACGCCGACATTCTGACGGCGTATCCGGAGGACAACGTTCCCGGTGGCATCGCCATCCCGGGGTACACGCCGGATCAGGTCTTTCAGATGCTCGCGGTCATCACGATCCTGGCGTCGATCGTTGCCCTGCTCGTGATGGCGTTCTATGCCAATCTCCCGTTCGGGTTGGCACCCGGACTCGGGTTGAACGCCTTCTTCTCGATCACTGTCGTGGGCGTGCTGGGCGTGCCGTGGCAGACGGCGCTGGCTGCGATCTTCGTCGAGGGGATCGTCTTCGTCCTCCTCACGCTGGTCGGCGCGCGCAAGTACGTCATCAGACTGTTTCCGGAACCGGTCAAACGGGGGGTCGGCACCGGGATCGGACTGTTCCTCGCGATCATCGGGTTGCAGGCGATGGGGATCGTCGTCGACGACCCGGCGACGCTGGTCACGCTCGGGGAGGTCGCCCAGAGTCCCGTCGCCGTCCTGTCGGTCCTGGGCCTGTTTTTCACCTTCGGGCTGTACGCTCGGGGGATCCGTGGCTCGATCATCCTCGGCATCGTCACGACGACGCTCGCCGGGATCGCCCTGACGTTCGCCGGGGTCGTCGATACGGGAATCTTGGCCGGCAACTTCGTCCAGAGCGGGGCGTTCGTGCCCGCGAACTTCACCGGCGCGCAGTACGACATTTCGCCACTCGTCGGGGCGTTCGCCGACGGGTTCGGCCAGGTCGACGGGTTCGCGTTCGCGTTGATCGTCTTCACGTTCTTCTTCGTCGACTTCTTCGACACCGCGGGGACGCTCGTCGGCGTCGGCCAGGCCGGTGGCTTCCTCGACGAGGACGGCAACTTCCCGGACATCGACAAGCCGCTGATGGCCGACGCCGTCGGGACGACCGCCGGCGCAATTCTGGGGACCTCGACGGTGACGACGTTCGTCGAGTCCGCGACCGGCGTCGAGGAGGGCGGCCGGACCGGTATGACTGCCCTCGTCATCAGCGTGCTGTTCCTGGTCTCGCTGATCTTCGTGCCACTCGCGACTGCCGTCCCACAGTTCGCCTCCCACATCGCGCTGGTCATCGTCGCCGTCCTGATGCTCCGGAACGTGACCGAGATCCAGTGGGACGACTTCGCTCACGCGACGGCCGGGGGGCTGACCATCATCGTGATGCCGTTGACGTACTCGATCGCGTACGGGATCGCGGCCGGGATCGTCTCCTTCCCGATTTTGAAGACTGCACAGGGCGAGTTCGACGACGTCCGTCTCGGGCAGTGGGTGCTCGCCGGCGCGTTCGTACTGTACTTCGTCGTCCGGACTGGCGGCGTCCTGCAGGGCGCACTCTGATCGAGGTTCGCACTGCGACTCTTCGTCATAGCTCGCGGTAGCCCTCGTTGGGACCGTCGCGCTCTTGTAGTCGCCAGTCGTGTACAGGACTGATGAGCACGATCGAACTCTACGAACTCACTGGCTGTCCGTTCTGTGCGAAAGTCCGGCAGAAACTTGAGGACCTCGGCCTCGAATACGAATCTCACGAGGTTCCAGCGAGCAAGCGTGCCCGCGAGGAAGTCAAAGAGATCAGCGGCCAGACGGGCGTCCCTGTCTTGGTCGACGAGGACCACGGGATCGAGGGGATGCCCGAGAGCGACGACATCGTCGAATACTTAGAAGAGACCTACGGTAGCGGCGCCTGATTCCGCCGGGGGCGTTTCGCACAGTGCTTCAGGAGCGACGGCCTACGAGCGGCCGTCCTCGAAGTCTTCGAGCCACTTCGAGACCACCTGGTTCAGTGCACCGGTCGTGCTCCCGAGGTTGAGGAGCTGGTAGCCCGCCTCGGCCTTCTCGGCCACGTCGTCCATGCCGAACCCGAGTCCAGCGACTGGCACGTCCGCCTCGAGTGCCTTCGAACGGACCGTCTCGACGGCCTCCTGGACGTCCGGATGGTCGATCTCGCCGGGGTGGCCAAGCGAGACCGAGAGGTCGAACGGCCCGATGAACACGAAGCCGAGTTCCGGGACTGCGAGGATATCGTCGATGTTCTCGACGGCGGCCGCGGTCTCGATCGTCGTCCCGACCAGCGTCTGCTCGTCCTCGGTCGTGACGTACTCGGCAGCCGTTCCCCAGCGACTGGCCCGCGGGGCCGCCAGCCCGCGATCGCCGGGGTCGCCGTCGTAGCGGAAGCGACCGGATCGCACCGCCGCCTCGACCGCCGCCGCGGTCTCGACCCGCGGGAGGAAGACGTTCCGGACGCCGAGATCCAGTGCCTTGCGGACGAGCGTCGGGTCGGTATCGGGCAGTCGGACGAGCAACTCCACGCCAGTCCGTTCGCCGGCCCGCAACAGGTTCTCGATACGGCCGCCGTCCCAGGGATCCGGGCCGCCGTGTTCGAGATCCAGCCAGACGAAGTCGACGCCGAGGTCGCCGTAGAACTCCACGAGCCGGGGGCTGTACGCGCTATCGAGAACGCCGAGGGCGACGCCGCCGTCATCGAGCGTGGCCGCGAGGTCGTTGGTGGGCTGGGTGACTCCCATACACATTTATGTCGGCCCAACTGGATAAGGTTCGGGGCCACCCGGGGCCAAATCCACGGTCGCGAGGGGTCGATCGCCGCCGTCGCTTAGAGGTACTCGAAGTCCTGATCGCTCGTCGAGAAGCCGACGCGGTCGTGGGCCCAGTCGAACGTCGACGCCTCGCGCTTCTCCTGGAGGAACTCCACGATCGACTCGCCGACGTTGCCGCCGTAGAGGTTCGGCCCGGTCTGGATCTCCTCGCGGACGGCGTCGGTCTCGGCGACGTACTCGATCATCTCGGTGACGTACTCGCCGTCGACGGGCGGGACGAGGAGGTTCGTCTTCGCCTCGAAGACCGTCTCCGGGCGGTCGGTGTTGAACCGCGCCGTCAGGCAGATCGCCTCGTCGATGTAGTTGAGTTCCTCCTGCATGCTGCCGGAGTCGGTGAACTCCGCGAAACACTGCCCCGAGGTGAGAAACTCGTAGACGTGGGCGTGTTTCTTCCAGAGGCCGGTAAAGAGGAAGTTCTCCCGATTCTCGTCGAGTTCGAGCAGTTTCTCGCGATAGCCGTACTCTTTGAGGGCCTGTTCGGTCGCGGTCAGCTCGACGAAGTTGACGTTGTAGCCGGCCTCGACCAGGCCGATGACGCCCTCGACGATGGCTTCGAACCGGTCGGGAAGCAGGTTCGCCCGGCGGTGGATGTCCACCCGGATCCAGTCGTCGCGCTCCTCGAGGACGGGATAGATGTCGAAGATGCTCTCTTCGAGATCGGCGTCGCGCTTCATCTCGATGGCGTCGACGACGCTGTTGCCGACCACGGGAATGCGCTGCTCGCCGTCGACGTCGGCGGGGTAGCCCTCGTTTTCGAGATGTTCGCGGTTGAGTGAAACGGGGGCGAACTGATAGATCGAGCCAGCGGAGCCGACGAAGGTGTCGTACTGCTCGGGGAAGGGTTCGGCGCGGTTGATCGACCACTCGCCCGACCACTGGGCCTCGACGAAGGCCTCGGGGTCGGCGTGATTCTCGAAGTCCGGGGACATTCCCCGAAGGCCGGCCTCGTTGTGGGCGACGGCCTGGTTGGTGGCGAACAGCCAGGCCTGGGGGACGATCCCGGCAGCGTGGGTGTCGCCGTGAACGATCGGCAGGACCGTGGTATCGGGCCAGTTCTCGGCGAGGTGGTCGGTCAACTCGTCGATCCGGCGGTGGACCTGCGCGGTCTTCTCCGAGAGGCTGCCGCGGATCGAGAGGTCGACGGCGACGCGGTCCTCGATGCCGTACTCGGCGAGGCCGTGGCCGAGGACGTCGTCGTAGTGCTGGCCGGTGTGGAGGACGAACGTGGGGACGCCGGCCTCGCGGGCGGCCGTCACGACGGGGGCCTGTTTGTAGAAGTCGGGCTTGGTCGCCGTCACGACCGCGAGGACGAACCCGCCGGCGTCCATCTGGCGGGCGAGGCGGTCGTCGTAGATCGTCAGGTCGCCGGGCATACGACCCTCTGGGAGAACCAGCGGGTAGTGCGTTCCGGTTCGTCTTGGCGACCGAGTAAATCGGCTGTCGCGGTGTCAGGCGGGCTCCTCGCCTCGCTCGCGGATCAATTCCCGGAGGTCCTCGGCGACCTCGATGTCGTCCATCTCGCTCTCCTCGACGAGCGCCGTCCCCTCCAGGGAGTCTCTGGTCGCGCGTTCGACGACGTAGACCGATCGGGTCCGGGTGACTCGACCCACGGAGGCCATGATCCGGGCGCGCTTTCTGGCGGCCTCGTTGAGCTCGGAGTGGCCCGTGAAGACGCGGTCCTCCACGCCCTCGTTCTCGCTGACGGTCTTGAAGGGTGCGCGGTTGGTCGGGTGGACGTCGAACCCGACGCGGGTCAACACCGTCACGATCCGTTCGTCGTCGGGATCGACCTCGGGTTCTTCGGGCATCGAGTCGTCCTCGCGGACGTCTTCGCCCTCCTCGAGGACGTTGACCGGCGACGTGAGTGGCTCCTCGAAGAGGTCGTCGAGTGCGGCGGCCACCTCGACGCTTGCGTCCATCCCGTTCTCGTACTTCGAGACGGTCCGTCGGGAGACGCCGAGTTCGTTGGCGAGTTTGCCCAGACTCCAGTCGCGCTCCTCGCGGGCGTCGGCGAGCACGTCGCTGTCGATGTTGACGTACAGCCCGCCCGGTGCGGCGTAGATGAGCGGCGGGACGCCCTCGAGGAAGTAGTCCATCGCGGTGTCCGGGCTGAAGACGGGGACGCCGTGACGGAAGTAGACGACGCCCGGTTTGAGTTCCTCGTCGCGCGTCCGGAGGCCGATCACCAGCGGTGTCGCGTTCAGATACTCCCCGAGGCGTCGCATCTCCGCGCCGGTGACGCCGTCGAAGGCGTCGATGTTGCCGAGGATCTTCACTAAAATAGTGTCCTCGCCCCGGCGAGCCGCGACGTCGAAACTCTTGGGCCGAATCGCACACCGGTCGCTGACGAGGAACCCGGCGTCCTCGAGCATGGCGATGACGTTGCCGACCAGTGCCGATCGTGACATAGATTCGCTACTATATGTAATGTGATCCTGCTATAAATGCGTTCCGCCGGTCTAAGACGGCGTCTTCTCCCGTTTTTCGCATTTGAACTAGAGTTGCTCGACGCCCTCGCCCCGACGTGCGCTTGCGGACTCGCCCCGTCAGCCGAAACCCGTTAGTTCCCCGGTCGGGTACGCTCGACCGTGACAGTCATCGGCCTCGACGACACGGACTCCCGGGAGGCGGGGATGTGCACCACGTACCTCGCGGCCCGGATCGCCGACCGACTGGCGGCTGCGGACGACTGGACGGTCGATCGGCGACTGCTCGTCCGGCTGAACCCCGCCGTCGAGCACAAGACCCGGGGCAACGCCGCCCTGTCGATCCACACCGATGCCCCCGTCGATGTTGCCCGAGAAATCGTCCGCGCGGAACTCCCGCTGGCCGAGACCGACGACCCACGCACGAACCCCGGCGTCGTCCTCACAGACGAATCGGCGGTAGAGATCCCCGAAGCCGTCGTCGAGTTCGCCCGCGAGGCCGTCCGGGACTTCCACGACGTCGCCGACGCCCGCGAGTTGATCGAGCGCTTCGGGTACGACACTCTGGAGGCGGGCAACGGCCGTGGGTTGATCGGCGCGCTCGCCGCACTCGGGGCCTGGGTGGCCTTCGAGGAGTGGACGTACGAGCACATTTCGTATCGCGAACCCGAGCGTCGGGGGACGCCCCGCGAGGTCGACGCCGAGTCCGTTTTCGCGGCCGCCGAGGCGGGTTACCCAGCCGCCTGGGACACCGTCGACGGCGGCGAGGACGAACTCGTTTGCGTCCCGCACGCACCGGGTCCGATCCTCCACGGCATCCGCGGCGACGCCTCTGCCGTTGTTCGCGAGGTCGCCGCCGGCATCGAGAGCGAACCGATCGAACGAACCTCGCTGTTCGTCACCAACCAGGGGACCGACGCCCACCTGCGCGAGGGGACGCTCGGAATAGTCCGGGACGGCCGAGCCTACCGGGTGACCGGAACCGTAACCGAACCGCCCGAGACCCGCGAGGGCGGCCACGTCTTTCTCACGGTCGCCGGCGAAGGTGGCGAGGAATTGCCCTGCGCCGCCTTCGAGCCGACCAAGCGCTTTCGCGACCGGGTTCGCGCGCTCCGGGTCGGTGATCGCGTCACCGTCGGTGGCGAAGTCGGCGACGGCACGCTCAAACTCGAGAAGTTCGCCGTCCGGGATCTCGTCCGGGCCGAGCGCGTCACGCCGACCTGCCCCGACTGCGGTCGGACGATGGAGAGCGCCGGCCGGGACCAGGGGTATCGCTGCCGGGAGTGTGGCACGACGACCGCCGGGAAAGCCGAGCGGGAGATCGACCGCGATCTGGAGGTGGGGTGGTACGAGGTGCCGCCGTGTGCCCGCCGCCACATCGCCAAACCACTCGTCAGAGGTGGGTTCGACGCACCCGTCCATCCCGAGCGGTGACCGGTAGCGGACCGAGCTCTACCCGTTCCAGTCTCGGCCCCATCCGATGTTCCTTTCCGCCTCGGCCCCATCCGATGTGCCTTTCCGCCTCGACGGCGTCTCTCCGTGTATGAACGCAGATTCGCCAGCGACTGGCCGCCGAACGACGACACGGAGCCCGGTGAGTGCCCCATGAGCGGGAAGGACAAGTACTACAACCGGGCGAAACAGCAGGGCTATCGCGCCCGTTCGGCGTTCAAACTCCGGCAACTCGACGAGACGGCCGACCTGCTTGGCGCGGAGCGGACCGTCGTCGACCTGGGCGCGGCCCCCGGCGGGTGGCTCCAGGTCGCCGCCGAGCGCCTCGGCGACGGCGGTCGCGTCGTCGGTGTCGACCGCCAGCGCATCGACCCGCTCGAGGACACCGACGTCCCGGTCGAGACGATCCGCGGCGACATCACCGACGAATCGACGGTCGAAGCCATCACCGACGCCGTTGGCGAGGCCAACCTCGTGCTCTCGGACATGGCCCCGAACGTCACCGGCGAGTACGACCTCGACCACGCCCGCTCGGTCCACCTGGCCCGCCAGGCCTTCGAGGTCGCGCTGGACGTGCTCGGGGCCGGCGGCGACCTCGTCGTGAAGGTCTTCGACGGTCGTGACCTGGAGGACTTAAAAGCAGACATCGAAGACGAGTTCGAGTACGTCCGGGAGGTCCGGCCAGACGCCTCGCGGGACGCCTCCTCGGAACTCTACCTGGTCGCCAAACACCGCCTGACCGCGCCAGTCCGGGAGGGCGATGAGATCGAGGTCGAGATCGTCGATACCGGCGAGGAGGGCGACGGCATCGCGAAGGTCGAGGGATTCACACTGTTCGTCTCCGGCGTCGAGGCGGGCGAGACGGTGACGGTCCGCGTCGACGACGTCAAGCCCCAGTTCGGGTTCGCTCACCCCGTTCAGTAACGTTATGGTCTTCTGAAACGGGTTGTTGACCTCTCGTTCTGCGGTTCCGGGAGGGGGTTCTCCTGGTGTTCGACTATTCTGACTGGGCTCTCCCCTGCCCGGACAGTGTGGATCTACCCCCTGGGTCGGGCCCGGACAGATCGAAGCACGGAAGCATCGTGATGAGAACCGTTTGCCAAAGCTATCATGTCGACGGCGATCTACTTCGATCTCGATGGCACCCTGCTCACGCTCGAAGTGCCATACGATGATATCGTCGAGGGCGTTCTGAGCGAGTACGTCGCCGATCCGGCCGCCGCAACCGAGCGCTTCCTTGCGACGTTCGGCGAGCGCTTCGACGCGCTCGACCCCGAGCCCTACCGGGCCGGGATGGCGGCCGTCTGTGAGCACGAGGACATCGAGGCCGACGCCGATCCGGACGTGTTGGTCGACGCCCTCCGGGAGGCCGAGTGTGAGCGCACGCAGGTCAGCGACGATGCTCGCGCAAGCCTCGACGCCCTCGGTGCCGAGAACGAACTGGGTGTGCTGACCGACGGCGTCGCCGCGTTCCAGCGCGCGAAACTCGAACACCACGACCTGCTCGATTACTTCGAGACCGTCATCGCCTCCTACGACGTCGGTGCGCACAAGCCCGACGCGGCGATGTTCGAGCGGGCGCGTGAGGCGATCGACGCCGAGGAGTACGTCATGGTCGGTGATAGCGACAAGGACATCGACGGAGCGCGGGCGGCCGGGTTCGTCCCGGTTCGCGTCGAACGCGGCGAGGACGTGCCGGACTTCTGGACGACACTGCGGGCGCTGGCTTGACGCCGTCGGTCGCTCACACCAGCACCTGCACGACGACGAACAGCACCACCACCCCCAGCACGTCACAGACGTTCGTGACGACGGGGATCACCACGTCGTCGGGGTCGAGTTCGAGCCGGTAGGCGACGTACGTCGCCACGACGGTCACCGCGACGGCCAGCACCGACAGCACCGCGCCGCTGGTGACGGCAACAGCCAGCACCGTCGTCACCGGGAGCGAGGGGCCGCCAGTGAGGACGCCCAGCCCCCAGGCACCGACGCCGATCACGGGAAACACCGTCAGCGCGAGCGCGACCGTGGCAACGGCGTTGCCCAGCAATCGATCGTCGTCGACGGCGAAGGAGAGCGTCCCGAGGTGAAACGCCGTCGAGAGCCGGGCAGCGAGGATACTGCCGAGGTTGCCCGCCGTCCCGATCGTGACGGGAACGAGGATCAGCAGCGACGGATAGGCCAGCAGCTCGGCCTCGAAGCTCTCCAGAACGAGTCCGCTGCCGATCTCGATCGTGGTCAACACGAGCAAGACGGGCAACATCGCCCGCGTGATCGCCCGGACCGTCCAGGCCGTGCGAGCCACGAGTCACCCCACCCCCCAGATGACGAGCCTGGCGGCGATCAGCAGGGCCGCCATTCCGAAGACATCGCCCGCAGTCGTCACCAGCGGGCCGACCAGCGTGTCGGGGTTGTACCCCCGACGGAAGCCCGCGAAGACGACGACCACGACAGTCGTCGCCAGCGCGATCCCGGAGAGTAACCCGGAGATGGCGGCGACAGCCACGAGGGCCGGGAGTCCGGCGGCGGGCCGAGCCAGCCAGGTGAGTGCCGCCGTCGCGACGACCGCCGCGAAGACACTGGCGAGCAGCCCGTTGGCGATCGCCGCTGCCACTGCTCGAAGGAGTCGATCGTCGGCTTCACGCACGCGAGGTTCGAGAAACCCCTGGTGGAGTGCCGTCGCGATCCGCGCGCCCAGCGAGCCGTAGACGTTGCCCCGGGTGGCGAGCAACGCCGGCACCAGGACGAGTAACCCATCGATCGCAGTCAGTTCCGCCCGCATCCCGCCGAGGACGACGCCCGCGAGGAGGCCACCGACGAGGCTGGCCGACAGCGCCGGCAGGCCCTCCCTGTAAGCCCGGACGGCGGTCTCGCGGACAGTCATGACCGAACGCACGGGCGGCCACCTCAAAAAACGACCGAGAAGTGCCAGTCCCACCCGCCGCCACGGACGGCCCGATCACCTGTTCCCACTATCTTGGAAGTAATGTGAAATACTATAAAGCCTCGTCTCCAATCTCGAAGCGAGAAACCAATGACAGGCTATGCAGTCGTCCTCGCGTCCGGCGAACTAGAGCGCGTACAGGCAGTCAGTATGATCAGCTCGATCGCGGCGTCCTCGGACACCCCGGTAGAAGTGTTCGTGACGATGAACGGTCTTTCGGCTTTCGAGAAAGACCGAATCGAGAACGGCGACTTCCAGGTCGCCGGCCCGGCCGGCGAAGCGATGCTCGCGGGTGACGGCGACGAGGTGCCGCTGTACACCGAACAGCTCGAGCGCGCGAAGGGTATCGGCCCGCTTCAGGTCTACGCCTGTGAGATGGTGATGGACGTCATGGGCACCGACCTCGACGATTACGTCGATATCTTCGACGACACACTGGGCGTCGCCGGCTTCCTGAGCCATGCGACAGACAAACAAGTGATCTTCGTCTAAGGTGATTCAAATGAGTGACACACCGACCCCCGACGTCGAGATAGACTCGCGCAACGCAGCCTGCCCCGGCCCGCTGATGGACCTCATCGGCAAGGTCAAAGACGTCGAGTCCGGGACCGTCATCGAACTCCTCACGACCGACGAGGGCTCGAAGAACGACGTCCCCGACTGGCTCGAGGAGGCAGGCCACGAACTACTGAGCATCGAGGAGGAAGACGACTACTGGGCGATCTACGTCGAGACAGCATGACCGACGACATCGTCATCGTCGGCGGTGGGACCGGCGGAACCATCATGGCGAATCGGCTGACCGAACGGCTCGGCCCGGCAATCGAGGCCGGCGACGTCACCGTCACGGTGATCAACGACGGCGAGTACCAGTACTACAAGCCGGCCTATCTGTACGTCCCCTTCGGCAAGAAGAGCGTCGAGGAGGCAAAGCGACCGATCGCGGACCTCCTCGATCGCCGGGCGGACTTCCGGGACGGCCGCGTGACCGAACTCGATACCGACGGGAAGACAGTCGCCCTGGACGACGGCGACGACCTCACCTACGACCATCTCGTGCTCGCGACGGGGGCGAACCTCGCGCCCGAGAAGGTGCCGGGTCTCGCCGAAGGCGGTCACCACTTCTACAGTCCCGAGGGGGCACAGGCCCTCCGGGAGGAACTGGCCGACTTCGAGGGGGGGCATCTCGTCCTGTCGGTCATCGGTGTGCCGCACATGTGTCCGGCCGCCCCACTGGAGTTCGTCTTCATGGCCGACGACTGGCTGCGCAAGCGCGGGCTCCGTGAGGACGTCGAGATCACCTACACCTACCCGATCCAGCGCGCCCACGGCCTCGAAGAGATCGCCGAGTGGGCGACGCCGAAACTCGAGGAGCGCGACATCAACGTCGAGACGTTCTTCAACGTCGACTCGGTCGATCCCGACGACCAGGTCTTAGAGACCATGGAAGGCAACGAAATGGACTACGACCTGCTGGTCGGGATCGTCCCCCACGAGGGCAGTGAGCTCGTCAGCGACGCCGGACTGGGCGACGACGGCTGGGTCGCCGTCGACAACCACACGCTCGAAGCCGAAGACGCCGAGGACGTCTACGCCATCGGCGACGTCGCGGACGTCCCGACGAGTAAGGCCGGCAGCGTCGCCCACTACGAGTCGACGACGATCGCCGACCGGATCGCGAGCCGCGTCCGCGGCGAGACGCCGACGGCAGCCTACGACGGCAAGACGATCTGCTTCATCGAGACCGGAATGGACGAGGCGACGTTCGTCGACTTCGACTACCAGAGCGGACCGACGATGCGTGAACCGTCTGCGCCCGTCCACTGGGCGAAGCTGGGCTACAACGAGGCCTACTGGCTGACCGCCAGAGGCCTGATGTGAGGTGGTCGACGTGAGCGACTCTGCGGACGAGCCGACGGACGACACGGCCGAGTCGACGGGCGACGCGACAGGCGCTGGGGTCGACCAGTCGACCGACCTCGAATCGCTGATCGAGGACAACCCCGAGGCGGTCGCCCGGTTCCTCGACCGACTCGATCTGGTCAACGACCTGCTCGACGCGACGGCGGTCGCGACCTCGGCGATGGACGACGAGATGGTCCAGTCGCTGTCGGGTACGGGGACGAACCTCGCGATGGCCGCCGACGGGATGGCGACCGAGGAGACCGTCCACTTGGGCGAGACGGTCGGCGAGAACGCCGACGAACTCGCCGAAGGCGTCGAGAAGGTCGCCGAACTCCAGCGGACGGGCACCCTCGATGACCTGCTGGAGATGGCCGAACTCGCCTCGTTGCTTCGGGGCGCGGCCGACGACGAGATGATCATGTCACTGGCCTCGACCGGCACACGTGTGGGCGAACTCGCCGACACGGCGACCGACGAGGACGTCGCGCGTGGACTCGACGACGTGCTGACGGCCCTCGGTGAGGCGAGCAGCGAGGAACCCGACGAACTCGGTGTCCTCGGCCTGATGAAGGCCACCCGTGACCCCGACGTCAAGGCCGGGCTGGGCGTGATCATCGCGCTCGCCCGGGCGCTCGGTCAGCAGACTCGCGAGCGCCCAGAGGCCTGACGACCGCACGTTCAGCGTTTCTCCGAACAGTCTCCCGCGACATTGACCTGCGGCGCAAGCTACAAACGCTCGCCACCGGTACCCACGGGCATGACTGACGAAATCGAACACCGTCGACTCATCATCGCCGGATCGGGGACCGCGGGGCTGACGGCTGCGATCTATGCCGGCCGCGCGAACAACGAGCCGCTCGTCCTGGAGGGCGACGAACCCGGCGGCCAGCTCACGCTGACGACCGACGTCGCGAACTTCCCCGGCTTCCCGGAGGGGATCAACGGCACGGAGCTGATCAACCGAATGAAGGAACAGGCCAAACAGTTCGGCGCGGACGTCGAGACGGGTTTCGTCGAGTCGATCGACGACGACACGCGACCGTTTCGGGTCGAACTGTCCGACGGCACGGTCTACACCTGCGACGCCTTTATCGCCGCCAGCGGGGCGAGCGCGCGCACGCTCGGCATCCCCGGCGAAGGCGACCTCATGGGCTACGGCGTCTCGACGTGTGCGACCTGCGACGGCGCGTTCTTCCGCGACGAGGACATGCTCGTCATCGGCGGGGGCGACGCCGCCATGGAGGAGGCTTCCTTCCTGACGAAGTTCGCCGACACGGTCTACATCGCCCACCGCCGCGAGGCGTTCCGCGCCGAGGACTACTGGGTCGACCGGATCACCGAACACGTCGATTCGGGCGACGTCGAGATCATGCGCAACACCGAGGCGACCGAGATCCACGGCTCTCGCGAGGAGGGCATCGATCACGTCTCGCTGATCCGCCATCCGGACGGCCACCCAAAAGAGAAACTGGACACCGAGCAGGCCGAGGAAGTCGAGCACTTCGAGCACGACGTCGGCGCGGTCTTCCTCGCGATCGGCCACACGCCCAACACCGGGTATCTCGAAGACACCGACGTCGAACTCGACGAGACGGGCTACATCCGAACCGTGGGCGGCCACGGCGGCGGCCAGACCGAGACGGCCGTCCCTGGGGTCTTCGGGGCGGGCGACGTCGTCGACTACCACTACCAGCAGGCCGTCACGGCCGCCGGGATGGGCAGCCAGGCCGCCCTGGACGCCGACGACTATCTGGACGACCTCGAACCGGCCGAGACGCCTGCGGCCGGCGTCGCCGAGACTGACGACTGAAGCCGATCCGGACCCCGATCGACGTTCTCCGCGGCTTTCGCCGGCCTCGGTCTCCGCGGCTTTCGCCGCGCTCGTCACCCTGATACGCCTCGCGACCCTACGCAAGGTATGGAATTCGCGACGTTCGGCGGCGGGTGTTTCTGGTGTACCGAGGCAGCGATGAAGGAGCTCGACGGCGTCGCCTCGGTGACGTCCGGGTATGCCGGCGGGCACGCCGAGAACCCCAGCTACCGGGCAGTCTGTTCGGGCGACACCGGCCATGCCGAGGTGGTGCAGGTCGAGTACGACCCCGACGTGATCACGTACGACGAGTTGCTGGAGGTGTTCTTCGCCACGCACGACCCGACGCAACTCAACCGCCAGGGCCCCGACGTGGGCACGCAGTATCGCTCGATCGTCCTCTATCACGACGATGCCCAGCGCGAGACGGCCGCCGCCTACATCGAGGCGCTGGACGCGGAGTACGACGACGAGGTCGTGACGGAACTCACCGACCTGGAAACGTTCTACCGTGCCGAGGAGAAACATCAGGACTATTTCGAGAAGAATCCATCCGACGCCTACTGTCAGATGCACGCCGCGCCGAAGGTCGAGACGGTGCGTGAACGGTTCGAGGAAATGGTCCGGGCAGACTGAGATTTCACTCGATCGTCACCGGAACGGATCTTCGGCGGTCGCGAGCCGTGTAATCCGCCCCTCGCTGTCCTGTCTCGTTCGCCCCATCTGAGGTCTCGCTCTGCTCGCCGTTTACACCTCCTATCTCCGGCTTAGCTGGTTACAGCCGCCATCTATTTATACGTCGTTGCACAAATTCGGATAGTGTCCGATAATACAAAACAAGGAATAAAGGCCTGCATCGATGTCCGTCTAGGGAGCGACGTCGACGTCTTCCGCATCGGGGCGGCTGACCAGATACTCCGTCTGCTTGCGGACGCTCACGAGACGGAATTCACGATCGCCGAGCTCGTCGACGTGACCGGGGCCGCCCGATCGACCGTCTGGCGGGCCGTCGATCTCCTCGACAGTATCGGCGTCGTTCGCATCAGAGAGACGCCACAGCGGAACTACGTCGCCATCGACCCGGAGCGGCTCCAAAAAGACGACCCGATTCTCGCCATCGAACAGCCTGTGTTCCAGGCCCCGGTGCGAGCCTTCGTCCACCGGGTCCGAGAGTCGGTCGAGGAAGCCGACGCCATCGAGGGTTTGGTGGGGATCGTCGTCTTCGGGAGTGTCGCCCGGGGGACCGCCGACAGAGGGAGTGACATCGACCTGTTCGTCGTCGTCGATGGTGATCGAACGACGGCGAGACGGCTCGTGACCGACGTTGTCGGCGACCTCCGTGGGCAGCGCTTCGACGGCGATCGGTTCGACTTCGAGCCGTACGTCGAATCGGCCGCGAGTGCGAAGCGGGCCAGGGAAAAACTGCAGGAAGTCTTCGAAGAGGGACTCACCGTCTACGGTGACGATCAGCTGCAGTCCATCCGCAAGGCGGTGTTCGCCGATGAGTAGTACCCGCATCGAACAGCTCATCGACGATGTGCAAGCCGCGTTCGATCGGCCACCACGGGAAATCGAACAGGATCTCGATGTCGAGGACGCTGCGCTCCTGCAGCTCCGCAAGGCGTGTCGGTTACTCCTCGGGGTCGCAAGGACTCACTCGTCGAAAAAGCCTGATCAAAACCTCCCGCTCGCTTGTTTCGAGGTCTCGCTTCGCTCGACCTCACTGCTCGCGGGTCACTGTGTTCCCCGCTCGTATTTTACGAGGCTCTCACTTCGTTCGAGCCTCGCTACCGCCGTTCCCGCAACGCCGCCCGCAGATCTTTAAGATCCATGCCTTTCATAGCCAGCAGCACCAGCAGGTGATAGACGAAGTCGGCGCTCTCGTGGGCAATCTCCTCGCGGTCGTCGTCCTTGGCGGCGAGCAACAGTTCCGTCGACTCCTCGCCCAGCTTCTCCAGGACGGCGTTCTCGCCCTTCTCGTGGGTGAACAGGTCGGCCGTGTAGGAGTCCTCGGGAAGCGTTTCCTTGCGGTCCTCGATCACCGCGAACAGTTCGTCGAGTATGGCTTGGTCGGTCATGCCCGAGTCCACGCGGGGCCGGCCCCTAAGCGCGTCGAAGCGAGTCCCCCGGAGTCTCAGCGGACGATCTGGGCGCTACGCGCCGTAGCCCTCGGCCTCGATCGGCCCGCTGAAGACGCCATAGAGGAACTTGAAGTACCACAGCACGATGACGAGGACGGGGAACCCGAGGACGGTCGTGAGATTGAGCGCGAGTGGCGAGACCACGGCGTCACTCACGGTGAGGCCGGTCGCCGGGTAGATCGTCGGATACAGCAGGAGCGCGACGAGTAGACTCAACAGCACGGGGAGGGCGAGCGCGAACCCGAGCCACGCCCGATAGCGATCACGGAGCGCGAGGACGATCCCACTCACGCCCGCGACCACGGAGAGCCCGACGATGGCGATCCCGGGAATCGAGAGGATCGTCCCGGCAGCATTGCCGGCGTCGGTGTAGATGACGACTGCGAGCAGAACCACCACGCCGCCGAGGTACGCGAGCGTCGCGAGGACGCCGAGGTCGCGCATCTCGCCGGCGAGAGCAGGCCCGGTCTTCGCAGCCAGAAAGGCCGCGCCGGTGACCGCCGAGACGGCCACCAGGCCGACGCCGGTCAGGATCGCGGGCAGCGAGATCGCTCCCACGCTGAACACCCAGGAGCCGGCCAGCACGCCGAAGAGGAACGGCGCGAGCACACTCCCGCCGACGAAGGAGCGGTCACACGCCCGCCTCCAGGACTCGTCCTCGCGCTGTTCGCGCATCTCCGGACCGAGGCCCCGGAACAGCAGCGCCAGCACGAACCCGAGCGCGATCAGGTAATTGTCCGCCAGCAGTCGGGAGTAGACATCCGGGAACGCGGCGAGGGTCATCGTCCCGAAGGCGATCAGCCACACCTCGTTGGCGTCCCAGATCGGCCCGAACGCGGCGAGCATCGTCTCCCGATCAGCCTCGTCGTCGCGGGTCGCGTACAGCATCCCGATCCCGAAGTCGAAGCCGTCGAGGACCACGTACATTGTCAGCGCGAACATGACGACGCCGAACCAGACTTCCGGCAGCGATGGAACGAGATAGGTCTCGACCGGCAACAGGAGGGGCTTAATCATCACTGGTCACCCCCGGAAGCGGGCCGTACCAGTGCCCGTTCGAGGACTTCTCGACGCCGAGTTCGTCGAGTTCGCCCTCGATCAACCACCGGAGGGTGTACAGCGCAGCCAGTATCAACCCGATGTAGATGACGACGAACGCGAGCAGGCTCGCGGTCGCCTCCGCCGAGGTCAGCGTCGAGGAGACGGCTTCACCCGTCTTGAGCACGTCCTGGACGACCCAGGGCTGGCGACCGATCTCCGTGACGTACCACCCCGTGAGCAACGCAGCGTACCCGAGCGGTGAGGCGGCGATCATCGCCTTCAGGTACCGGCTGCTCGCTGTCAATCGGTCGCGGTAGACGAGATACCCGCCCCAGAAGGCCAACCCGATGAACAGGAACCCGAGGCCGACCATGAGTCGGAACGACCAGAACACGAGCGGGACCGGCGGGTTCTGCTCGTACTCGTCGAGCCCCTGTACGACCGCGTCGAAGTCTCCCCCACTCGCGAGGAACGAACCGACTCTCGGGAGACTGATCGCGAAGAGGTTCTCGTCGCTGGGGTGCATGAACGCGTCGAAGTCCGTCGGGATCGCAAAGAGGTGGAGGTCGGCGGTCCCCGTCTCGTAGTGACCCTCCATCGCGGCGAACTTCTGGGGTTGGGTGTCCTCGACGTGGCGACCGTAGGCGTCGCCGTGGACGGCCTGCAGCGGCGCGGCGACGATCAGGATGAGGACGGCGATCTTCAGCGCCGTGCTCCATGCTTTCGCGTCGCGTTTCTTCCAGACGATGTAGGCGGCGACGCCGCCGACCAGCAGCGCCACCGAGATCACCGACGCGTTGATCATGTGGACGTACATCCACGTCATTCGCGGGGTGAAGAACGCGGCGATGGGGTCGGTCAGTTTGGCGACTTCCATGCCGTTTCGGGTAATCATCTCGTAGCCCTGGGGGGTCTGCATCCAGGCGTTGACCACGAGGATCCAGAAGCCCGAGAGCCACGCCCCGAAGCCCGTCAGGACCGACGAGAGGAAATAGGTCCGATCGCTCACCTTCTCGCGGCCGAACAGCAATATCCCGAGGAAGACGGCCTCGAGGAAAAAGGCCATCTTCGCCTCGAAGGCCAGCGGCCCGCCGATCAACTCGCCGGCGAGTGCCGAAAAACCCGGGAAATTCGTCCCGAACTGGAAGCTCATGGGGATTCCCGTTACGGTCCCCATCACGAACCCGACGGCGAAGACTTTCAGCCAGAACGATCGCAACCTGGCGTAGCGTTCGCTGCCGGTCCTGACGTCTTTCCACGTGAAGTATATGATGAACGGCGCGAGCCCGATCGAGAGGGCCGCAAACAGGATGTGGACGCTGATCGTCCACCCGAACTGGGCCCTGCTCGCGAGATCCACTGGCAGGAACAGGACTGTCCCATCCAGCGCCGTCCCCACGCCGAGCGCGCCGTCGAGGAGTTGAGTGGCTGGCTGCATTCGTTGGCGCGCGATTCGGAGTCCAGGTCAATAAGTCCGCGTGTTCCTCCTGGCGACTGGAAATATGCGAACGTATTTTACGAGTCCGCCAATTGAAGTTGAAAAACCTGCAAATATTAGCGGTTATTTCGGGCGTCGAAGAAGGCGAGGTCGTGGATCCGGTGGTCGCCCGTCAGTTCCGGGTGGAAGGCGGTCCCGACGACGGGGCCGTCCCGGACGGCGACCGGTCGGCCGTCGATCGACGAGAGCACCTCGGCGTCGCCGACCTCGCCGATGGCCGGCGCGCGGATGAACACGGCAGGGAAGGGTTCGTCGAGGCCGACAACGTCGAGTGAGGCCTCGAAGCTGTCCTTCTGGCGGCCGAAGGCGTTGCGTTCGACGGTGACGTCGAGCAAGTCGAGGGTCTCGACGCGGTCGTCGCCGGCGTCACGCGCTGCCACGATCAGCCCGGCACAAGTCGCGAGCACCGGCTTGCCGGCAGCGACGTGGTCGCGGATCTCCGGAGCAATGGCTTCCTCGCGTAACAGCCGGGAGATCGTCGTCGACTCTCCGCCGGGGAGCAACAGGACGTCACACTCGGGCACGATCCCGGACTCGCGTATCTCGACGACTTCGACCGTCTCGTCGTGGGCGTTCGCGGCCGCCTTGAGGGCGCTCGCGTGTTCGCTGACGTCGCCCTGGACGGCGATCACGCCGGCGGTACTCGTCATGTCTCGGTGTAGCAGTCCGAGGACGAAAAACGCTCTCTTCCGAGACGCGGCCCCGAGGCTCTCCGGCACGTCGATCCAGACTGGCGACACATCCTTGAGTCGGGCCCACACAGAGGCGACCATGCCACAGCGCGATCCGATCGAGGCCGCCGCCGACGGCTCGCTGGATCTGTACGACGTCGCCGACTGGGAGGTCCGTGGGCCGCTCGATCGGCTCGCCGTGGCCGTACACGCGAGTGCGCTCACCCTCGGCCGGGTGACCATCGTTCTCCTCGCGGTCTCGATCCTCGTCTCGCAGTTCGTCCTCGGCGGACTCGGCGCGATCACGGACCCTGTCGTCGGAACGGTCACCGTCCTGTCGGTTGTGCCCGCTGTGGGGCTGGCTGGCTACGTCTGGCGGGCCGACGTCACGAGCCGAGAGCCCCTCTCGTTGCTCGTCGCGACGTTTCTCCTCGGCGTTCTCTTTGCCGGCTTCGCGGCCGTCATCAACGCCATGTTCGCCCCCGCCGCGTTCGTGTTCGCCGACGTCGTCGGCGTCGAGGCGCTTGGCCTGTTACTCTTCTTCTACGTTATCGTCGGCCCGGTCGAGGAGGGAGTCAAACTCCTGGCTGTCCGACTGTACGCCTTCAGGGACGCCCGCTTCGATGCCGTCGTCGACGGGGCCGTCTACGGGGCCCTCGCCGGCCTCGGCTTTGCCACCATCGAGAACGCGCTGTACATCACGCAAGCGACTGGTGACGTCGGGATGGGCGTCTTCGCCGCCGGCGGGAGCGTCGTCACCGTGCGGGCGCTGGCTGGACCGGGCCACGTCATCTACTCGGCGTTCGCGGGCTATTACCTCGGGCTGGCGAAGTTCAACCCCGACCAGGCTGGCCCCATCGTCGTCAAGGGGCTGATGATCGCTGCGTTCGTCCACGCGACGTACAACGCGGCCGTCTCTGCGCTCCCGTCGGTGCTCGCAACCGGACTCGGCGTCTCGCCGTTTCTCGCTTTCGTCGGGTTCGTGATCGTCTACGACGGTCTGTTCGGGTACGTCCTCGTCCGGAAACTTCGGACGTATCGGCAGACGTACCATCGAGCCCGTGCACGGAGGAGCCGTTCGTTCGAACCCGATCTCGCCGAGTTCGACCCCTCGAATCGACGCGACCGACCGGACAGCCTTTGACTCGTCGGCACGTACCGTCGACCATGGCGGCTGGCATTATCGAGACGCTGAGTCGGGTCGGCACAGCGGTCGTCGTCGCACCGATTGCCCTGCTCGGTGTCGATTTCCTGATTCGGGGTAACCACGTCGGCGGGATCGCGTTCCTGGGCATCGTCGGTCTCATCCTCGCGATCGAACGGTACGTCATCACACCGGGGGAGATTCCCCAGCGGGTCGCGAGTCGACTCGTCGGTGCGCTCGTCACTGTCGAGGACTCAGACGATACGTGAGGCATCTCCACGAGGTCAAAAGCGATCCGGCCGCCTCGATAGGCCGCCGGAGAGCACGAACGGCCGAAAAACCGGCCGAACGCGCCGAAAGTGGGGGAATGGGGGGTGGGGTGGCACCCGAATTGGGTGCGTTCGGGGGTAACCGATGCGTTGCTATGAATCTTGTGTCCTCGGGTGATTTCGGGTCGCCACGCGTATGTGTTCGGGGCTTCTATCGGCGACTGTGACGACCGTCGCGTCCGAACGGGGGGCCGGGCCCCTCGTTCGACCTGCGACCCGGAAGGATCTCCTCGGCGTGGTGGAGATCGAACGCCAGTCGTTTCCCCAGCCCTGGCCGAGGAGTGCCTTCGAGCGCTTTCTCGACGCCCCGGCGTTTCTCGTCGCCGTCGAGCAGACGTCCCCGGCAGCCAGGCCGGTGATCGGCTACGTCGTCGCGGACGCGATCCCCAACGACGGCCGACCGCTCGGCCACGTCAAAGATATCGCCGTCCACCCTGACCGTCGGAACGGCGGCGTCGGCCGGCTGTTGCTCCAGCGTGCAATCCTTGCGCTCGGAGCCAGCGCCATTGCCACAATCAAACTCGAAGTCCGGGAGAGCAACGCCGCGGCCAGACACCTCTACCGGAGTGAGGGGTTCGTTCACCGTCGGACGATCCCCGGCTACTACAACGACGGCGAGACCGCGCTGGTGATGGTTCGCTCACCGTAGTCTCTTCTCGGGTGGAACGCTCGGCGAACACCTTTCACTCCCGAGAGCGTGTCTCGACGTATGGGATACGCGTGTCCGGTGTGTGAGGCCCCCCAGGTCGACGCCAGACACCTGGCGAATCACCTGGCGTTCACTGCGTTGCTGGGTGACGACGACCACGAGGCCTGGCTCGAAGAACACGCCCCGGGGTGGGATCAGGAGGACGACGAGGGCCTCGCCGCGCTCGTCGTCGAACACGCGACGGCGGTCGACCTCTCGGAATCTGTGGGACACGAACATACGAGCCAGCGAAACGGAGACGGCGAGTTCGCAGGCGACGTCGACCGGCCCGGCGACCTGGCTGGCGGCGGTCCGGATACGATCGACGACCACGACCCGGGTGTGACCTTCGACGATTTCGGTGACGGTCCGACGGCACGATCCGATCCAACTCTCGACGCAGACGCGAAGAACGCTCTTCGAGAAGCCTACGAGATGACCCGCGTCCGTCGCGAGCGTGCCCAGGAGGAGTCGGCCGACGCTGACGCGGGCGAAACGGAATAGTGGCCGCGTCCCGAACCCGGCTGTATGCACACCGAGGGGCTGCTCGCACCCGAGACGCCCGCCGAGGCCCGACAGCGCTACGACGATCTCGCCTCGACGGCCGACGTCGTCGTTCGGGAGGTCGCGCGGGCGATGGATCTCGACGGCGCGGCGTACGACCGCCGCGTCACCGACGACGTCGTCCTGACCGCCCAGAATGCGGTATTCGCCTCGCTCCTTGCCGTCCACGTCGGCACCCACGAGGAGTTCGACGCGTTCTGTGACGACCACGACGGCGAGGTCGTCCAGACCGGCAGCGAACACGTCGAGGGCGTCGTCTGGCACGCGCCGGGATTCGCCGAGACGATCGTCGCGACGACGTTTCAGGACGCCGAGGAAGCCGCGATCGGGACCCTTCGCCGGCAAGCGTTCGGGCGGCTCTACCGGGACGTCCTCGAGACGGACGAGTCAGGAGGGAACGAGCCGGACACCGCCGGGCGTGGCGACGACCAGGGGGCGAGTTGAATGCGCCGACGGACGAAACTCGCCTCTCTCGCCATTTTGGCCGTCGTGGTCCTCCTGCTCGCCCTTGGCGCACTCCCGAGTTTCATCAAGGCCGGCGATCCCCACTACATGACGGCGACGCCGGTCGAGGAACAGGCGGCCGTCAACGCGAGTGACCTCGACGAGCGCCGGTACCCCTACACGACGGCGGCGATCGACGACGCCACTGCCGAGGAACCGGGTCACTCATCGCCGTACTGGAAGGGCTACGTCGGATTCAAGGAGGCCTTTACCCACTCGCCGTTCGACGAACTCACCGCGCTTCAGCAGCGATCGACGGCGGCGGTCGACGGGCCGGGCGCGGTGTTCGTCCGGGTCGAGGACGCCCACTATCGACTGACCGTCGAGCGGTAGGTCGGCCCAACTGCTCGCGGCCCAGCCGTGTGCCGAGCCAATGCACGTATCAAGGGCCGAGTGAAACGGACCGCCAATGACTGAAGAACACGCGGGCCACGACTGGCCGATTCTCGAATCGCGCGCCGAGTACCAGACGGGCTGGTACGAGGGGGGCTACGATCTGGTCGAGCAGCCCGACGGCACCGAAAAGAAGTACTACTGGGCCGCACTGCCACCGGCGGTCGTCGTCGTTCCGATCGTCGACGGCGAAATCGTGATGGTCGAGCAGTACCGGCCGGCGATCCGCGAGCACTGCCTCGAACTCCCGGCCGGGATCGTCGAGGACGGCGAGTCCTACACCGAGGCGGGCGCGCGGGAACTCCGCGAGGAGACTGGATTCGACCCCGCCGGCGTTTCGCTGCTCGAGGACTTCTGGGTCGCGACGGGCGCGATGCGCCACCAGCGTGGGATCGTCTTCGCCGAGGGACTCGAACCCGTCGAGACCGATCTCGACGACAACGAGTTCCTCGAAGTCACGACGGTCCCGATCGAGAACGCGCTCGACCGGGCGCGAGCCGACCCGGCCAACGACGCGACCATCGAGGGGATCCTGCTCGCCAGGGAAGACGGCCTGCTGTGATCGTCAGCGGGCGGTCTCACTTCTGTTGACCCCTTCACCGACGATAGATCGTGTGATACAGGCTCGATCGGTGCGGTTATGAGGATGGATATGTGACGGACTCCCATGGACGGCGAGTGCTCGGCGGCGGATCTCAAGTCGCTGCTGGACGGCGAGCAGGACGTACGCATCGTGGATGTTCGACCACCGGCGGCCTTCGAACGCGGTCACATCCCCGGCAGCGAGAACGTTCCGCTGGCCACGCTCACGAACGAGGTCGACCGCCTCGACGGCGCTGCTCACGTCGTCACGGTCTGTGCGCACGGCCAGGCGAGCATCCAGGCCGCTCGGCTCGTTGCTGCCTACGAAGGGATCGACGGCCCCGTCGAAAGTCTCTCGTGTGGCGTCGACGGGTGGGACGGCGACCTGAAAATGGGCGACGGTCGCTGACGTCGGGACCGTCCACCGCGGCGGCGATCACTCCGCCGGCTCGTATGCGAAGCGCCGGACCTGGGCCGGCGTTACCGTTTCTGTTCCTGCTCCAAGTGCGTACGGACCGATATAGACGCCGGTGAACCCGCCCGCGACTTCCGTCGACAGGTACCGTGTGGCCGCCGTGGCGAGTTCGGTCGGCTCGCCGTCGCCGTCGTCGTAGCGGAACGTGTATTCCTCAGTCGTCACGTCGACGACCAGCCGGTGGTCCTCGCCCGCGGCGGGGATGGACGCGACCGTCTCAGCAACCTCGCCGATCCGGAGCCGGACGCGAGCGACCGTCTCGCCACCCTCACGACCCACGCCGATCTCGTAGTGGTGGGACTCGTTCATCACGAGCGCGAGACCGGCCTCCTCACCGTCGTCGGGATCGAACCCGAGATCGATCTCGGCTCGGCAATCGAAGTGGGACTGCGGGCGGCCGACGAACGTCGACGCCGGATCGTCGAGAGTGTCGGTCTTTCCCACGAGCGACAGTCCCTCGCCCGGGAGCGAGTACGTCGCCGGGTCCGGGTTCCGGCGGAACTGCCAGCTGTCGTCGAGTTCGCCGTCGAAGGTCGTTTCGAACGGTCGGGCCGGACTCGCCAGCCCGCCGGGTGAATCGCCGGGCAGCGACTCGACGGTCATATCGGGGTCGATCGGCTCGCCGTCGTTGACGATCGGCCAGCCGTCCTCCCAGGTGACCGGGGCGAGGAACGTCTCCCGGCCGAGGTGGTGGACGCCAGGGTTGGGGCCGTACTGGCGGATCCCGAGGAACACCATCCACCACGAGCCGTCCGGGGCCTGGATCATGTCGGCGTGGCCCATCGCGCTGAGTGGGTGCATCGGCCGACCGCGATGGGAGAGCACTGGGTTGTCGGGATGGGGTTCGAACGGGCCGGTCGGGTCGTCGCTCCGGCCGACGGTGACCATGTGATCCGTGTGGGTCCCGCCCTCGGCGGTGATGAGGTAGTAGATCCCGTCGCGTTCGTAGATGTGCGGTGCTTCGGCGAACCCGCCTTCGATGCCCCGCCAGAGCTGGCGGACGTCGCCGAGTTCGCCGGTGTCGAGGTCGATCTCGGCCTGTCTGATCCGGTATTCCGGGAGCGCCTCGCCGTCGGTATACTGAAAGTACGCGGTCCCGTCCGTATCGAAGAAGAGGTCGGGGTCGATCCCCCCGGCGTCGACGTACAGCGGATCGGACCACTCGCCGGCGGGATCGTCGGCGGTCACGATGAAGTGGCCACCGTCGTCACCACCGACGTCGGTCGTGACCATGTAGAACGTGCCGTCGTGATGGCGCAAGGTTGGGGCGTAGATGCCGTCGGAAGCCTCGCGGCCGCGGAGGTCGAGTTGGCTGTCGCGGGTGAGACAGTGCCCGACCCGCTCCCAGGAGACCAGGTCCGTGCTGTGAAACAGCGGGACACCGGGGAAGTACTCGAACGACGAGACGGCGAGGTAGAAGTCCTCGCCGGCGCGCGCGATGGTCGGGTCGGGATGCATGCCCGGCAGAACGGGATTGTGATACTGCATGCCGGAGGGCACTCGGCCGTCGGTTATAATTCCTTGCGGTCTGCTGTGGCTCGGAGAGACGATCGGGTCGGCTTCGGTGTGGTGAGATGGTGGCTCGGGTAAACGTCTCATCAGAAGGGGCTCAGTGGGGGTAACTGCTCGTCATCGCCACCATTGGGCAATAGACTATCCCCCCGGAAAAACTCGTCTATCGAATTCCAACGGGAGTCACTCGTGAGCGAGTTCTTCGTAGATCTCCTCGTGCTCCTCAAGGTCCCGTTTTCCGAGGTATCGGATCAGATATCGCCTGGCTTCCTTGGGTGAGAGGTCTTTCGGAAGCTCGGAGTCATCACTTTCGGCGGCCATTCTCATTGACCAACACGTGATGCCGGGTCATAATCGTTCGGTTCGCTCTCAGGGCGGTCTGGGATAGGGTTGTTCTTGTCGCTATCTCTCAACTATTCAATCGGTCTTCCCACTCGGCGTTCGCCCGGTGCTCCGCTGCGACCGCCTCAATATCCTCCGGTTCGAGCACACCCCGGTCCGTACAGATCGCGTCGACCAACTCCGGCGGCGTCACGTCGAACAGCGGCGATCGGACGGTCAGATCCGCCGTCCCGTCGTAGATTCGTCCGGGATCGACGGATTCGATCTCACGCTCTCCATCGGCGTCCACCTTGTCGGCTGCCGCCGCGACGAGGACGGGCACGCCCTCGTGGGCGGCAGCGAGCGCCGCCGAACGCGTCCCGGCCTTGTTCAGCACTCCGCCGTCCGGCCGGATCGCGTCGGCTCCGACGATGACCGCACCCGATTCCCACTCGTGGATCGCCCACGCCAGATCGGCGTCGGCGGCGATGGTCACGTCTCGCTCCCCCGCCAACTCTTCGGCCACACCGACTCCCTCGCCGCCCGGTCGCGACTGGGCGACCAGCACCGCCTCGGGATCGGCGCGTTCGATCGCCGTCCGGACCGTTCCCGAGCGCGAGAGCGTCGCGATCCGATCCGGGAGCAACTCGGCAGCGTGTTCGGCCGCCCCGCCGTCGGCCGCGAAGGCGGCTTCGAGCCCCTCGCGAGCGATGTGCTCGACAGCCGCCGGCGACCGATCCGCTCGCGCCATCACCCGATTTACCCGGTTTGCGACGACGGGCATCGAGGGGCGGGCGTCCCGAAGATCGCGGGCGATCGCGGCCACGGCGTCCCACCCGCCACTCCCCTCTCCCCACGTCCGGACGCCCGCTTCGTCGCGGAGGATCTCTAGCGCCCGGATCGACAGCCACGCCGACCCGTGGTCGCGATCCTCGCGGACGGCCTCGACGGTCGGCCGAACCCGGTCGTATGACGCCCAGAGATCCGGGACGGTCTCCCGGCGGAGGATCGCCGTCGGATGGACCC
Organism: Halorhabdus tiamatea SARL4B; assembly: GCF_000470655.1. Lineage (NCBI taxonomy): Archaea > Methanobacteriati > Methanobacteriota > Halobacteria > Halobacteriales > Haloarculaceae > Halorhabdus > Halorhabdus tiamatea. The sequence goes on along the minus strand of NC_021921.1, from coordinate 1,288,266 downwards.
ACTCGTACTCGGCCGTCTCGTCGTTGGGTTCGACCGTCCGATCGTCCACCTCGAAGAGGAAGGGGTGGACGATCCACCGCGCCCCCCGTTCGGCATCCACGACGTCGAAGGGAGCACCGCCCCGCCGAAGGGTCACGGCGTCGGCGAGTCCAGTCTCCTCGGCGATCTCTTCTCGGGCCATTGCGTCGGGATCACCCTCGGCGTGTCCGGAGACGGCCCCCCACTGTCCTGCGTACGAGCCGACGGCGTCGCTCCGACGCAGGAGGAGAACCTCGCCGTGGTTCCGAAGGAAGCAGGTGACGACGTGTACCTCGTCCATGTCGGGACGTATGCCCCCCTACTCAATGAAGCGAGGGGGCGGCGAGCCGACAACGGAAAACCGATCGAGGTTTTTTCACCAGTATGGACGTTGCGATCATCAGCGATTCACACGTTCCCTCCCGTGAACCGGCGATCCCCGACTGGGCGCTCGAACGCGTTCGCACGGCCGACCACGTTATCCACGCCGGGGACTTCGACTCATCGGCCGCGCTCGCGGACGTCCGGGCCGCGGCGAGCCGGCTCACCGCCGTCGCCGGGAACATGGACCCGCGTGCGCTCGGCCTGCCAGACGTCGAGACCGTCTCACTCGGCGGCGTCGAGTTCGTCGTGACCCACGGTACTGGATCGCGACACAACTACGAGCAGCGAGTCGCCGGGATCGTCGCAGAGGAGGGGAGCGAGGGGCCGACCGTCGGCGTCGCGGGTCACACCCACGAGTGCCTGGATACGACGGTCGACGGCGTTCGGCTGCTCAATCCCGGCAGCGTTACGGGCGCGTCGCCGGCCAGCGAGGCCACGATGCTGACGGCGACGGCCAGCGACGGCGACCTCTCGGTGACTGTCCACCGCGAGTCCGAAATCGCGTAGGGTCTCTCCGCGGCTCGCTTCGACTTTCGACGCCGGACGAACGCGACGCTACCGGGCGACTTTTGGCGGCTCCGGGCCGACTCGGGGTATGGAGGTCTTCGCGGTCCCCGATATCCCGGAGATCGAACCGGGTGACGACCTGGCGACACTGATCGACGAGCGCGTCGACCTGCGTGAGGGTGACGTCCTCACGGTCGCCAGCACGGTCGTCTCGAAGGCCGAAGGGAGGGGGGCGGATCTGTCGGACTTCGAGGCCGGCGAGCACGCCCGCGACATCGCGGATCAGATCGGTGAAATCGCCGGCGAGCGCAAGGATCCGCGCTTCGCCCAGGCGGTCATCGAGGAGAGCGAGGAACTCGTCATGGCGGCCCCGTTCATCCTGGCGGTGACCCGTTTCGGGCATATCACCGTCAATGCCGGAATCGACCGCTCGAACGTCCCCGGCGCGGACCTGCTCCTGTTGCCCGAGGACCCCTCGGCGAGCGCGCGCCGCCTGTCCGACGCGCTCGGGGTTCCCGTCGTCGTGACCGATACCTCGGGTCGGCCCTTTCGGCAGGGCCAGCGCGGCGTCGCGATCGGGTGGGCCGGCCTCCCGGCGATGCGGGACTGGCGGGGCGAACACGACCGCGAGGGCCGCGAACTCACGGCGACCGTCGAGGCCGTCGTCGACGAACTCGCGGCGGCGACCAACCTCGTCACGGGCGAGGGCGACGACGGCCGGCCCGTGGCGGTCGTGCGCGACTGGGAGTTCGGCGACCACGACGGCCACGACCACCTGTTCCGGGATCGGGACGGCGATCTCGTCCGGCAGGCACTCGCCGACTTCGAGTATCACTCCGAGTGATCGAACGATGCCGAACGAAACGACCCCGAGTGATCGAACGATGAACTCCGGAAACAGGCCGACAGCGGCGGTCCGAATCCCGCGACTGACACAGCACACACCACCATGAAAGCCATCGAACTCACGCCCGAGCAGCCGGTCGAAACGGTACGGCGACTGGCCGAGCGCGCCGAACGCGCCGGCTTCGACACCATCTTCGCGAGCAATCACTACAACAACCGCGATCCGTTCCAGACGCTGTCGTCGATCGCGGCCGGGACGGAGACGGCCCGACTCGGCCCGGGTGTCGTCAACCCCTACGAGACCCATCCCGTTAGACTCGCCTCGCGGATGGCCACACTCGACGAGTCCAGCGACGGCCGGGGCGTCTTCGGGATCGGGGCCGGCGACGCCTCGACGCTCGCCAACCTCGGCGTCGAGCGCGACTCGCCCCTGCGCCGGGTCCTGGAGACGTTCAAAGTCGCCCAGCGGCTCTGGGCCGGCGAGACCGTCGATCACGACGGCCAGTTCGTCGCCCGGGACGCGAGCCTGAACTACGAGGTGGGGGAGATCCCCGTCTACGTCGGCGCACAGGGCCCTCACATGCTGCGGATGAGCGGGAAACACGCAGACGGCGTGCTCGTCAACGCCGCCCACCCGGCGGACCTCTCGTGGTCGGCCGACCGGATCGCGGAGGGACGGGCCGAGCGACCCGACGACCGTGGTGACTTCGACATCGCCGCCTACGCGAGCGTCAGCGTCGCCGAGGACGAAGATCGCGCCAGAGAGGCCGCCCGACCGCCGGTGGCGTTCATCGTCGGGAGCACCGCGCCGCCGGTCCTCGACCGACACGACCTGGATCACGACCGCGCGGGGCGGATCGGCGACGCCATCGAGCGTGGAGACTTCGAGACGGCCTTCGAGGCGGTCACGCCGGCGATGATCGACGCCTTCGCGATCGCCGGGTCGAAAGCGACAGTCGCCGATCGGATCGAGGCGGCAATGGCGTACGTCGACAGCTTCGTCGTCGCGTCGCCGCTCGGGCCGGACCTGGAGACGGCGATCGATCTGGCGGCCGAGGCGCTCGAAACGGCGACGGCGGAGTAAGGACAGCGTTGCTCTCGGCGCTACGACGGCGTGACGAAATCGACGACTGCGCCGAGGGTCAGGTACGCGCCGGTCCCGAGCGTGAGCGTCATCACGAGTGCGCCGATTCCGACCAGGACGGCGCTGATCGGATCGTGTGTCACGACGTCGGCGAATCGAAACGGCATCTCGCCGATGCTACCGAGGAGTCGCTCCAGAAACGAGACGATGGACAGTGTGATCATGGGAGCAGTTCGCAGGCCCGCTACTTGGATGCTTGGGCGGCGGCGATCTCTCGGGTTGCGTTCGTCCGGCACAACCTGGCCGGCGTCAGGGCTAAAGGTGTCGACGGACTCGCTCCGGTATGGGCGACGACGCGTCCCTCGAGGAGTTTCTCGGCGACAAGGACGGGGAGCCAGCGACCGAGACCGAACCTGCCGGCGAATCGGCCGAGGAGTCCGTCGAACCGGCGACGACGACCTACGAGTTCGTTCCAGACGGAGCCGAGTGTGCGTCTTGCGGTCGCACGGTCGATCGCCGGTGGCAACAGGACGGCAGTCTCGTGTGTGAGGAGTGTACGGACTGGTGAACCGCCGTGCCGGCCGACGCTTCGTGTCGACTGCCGGGACCGTGAGATTCAGGCGGGTGGCGGACCGAGGTGTCCCTGATCGAATGGACCGGAGACTCCTCTTCATGGCGATTCTGGTCGGCGGCGTCGTCGGCTTCGGGCTGGCCGATTACGCGCTGACGAGCGCGGGCTACGGCACGGCCGGGATGGTCGTCTGGGGCGGCGGGTATCTCGCGACGATGTTCGTCGTGTGGTACGGCTGGGTCCGCCACCTCGATATGACCGGGATCTAGGCCGGCAGGCCCCACGCGACGCGGAGGCGGCCAAAACGAGTGGTAGCGGAACGTTCAAGCCCGCGTCGGGGCGAGTGTTCGGCAATGACCGGGACACTGGTGCCGATCCAACTCGTCGACACGATCCTCCTCAACTACAACGTGGGGGACGTCCTGCTGTTGGTGCTCGGCCTCTCGATTCTAGCTGCGCTGGCGCTGCGATCGCGAAAGGTACTCGCCTCGCAGGCGATCGCCTTCGGCCTCATTCTGATGGTGACGCCGGGCGGTGCGCTGCAGCCTGGCGACGGGAGTCTGCTCGGGTCGGTCATGCAGTACAAGTTTTTCGGGCTGGTCCTGTTGCTGGCCGGGCCCGTGCTGTATACGACGGCAAAACGGTCGGCGACGCCAGCTTGAACGGCGGCCGGTATTTCTCCTGACGCTTTCGACAGTTCTCACTCGAGCTTGCCGAGTGCGGTGAAGAACTCCAGAGGTGGGCCGGCGACGTGGACCGGCTGGTCGGCCTGCTCGACGGTGATCTGGGTCGGCGGTTCGATTTCGTGAGTGGTCCGGCCGTCGCTGACGACCGAGGCCGACTCGGCGTCCTCGACGCGGACGGTGATCGTGGTGCCCTCGTCGACCACCAGCGGCGGCATCGGGCGCTCGGCGGCCATCTCCGTGACGACGAACACCGGGACGTCAGGGTGGACGAGCGGGCCGTCCTCGCTGAGGTTGTAGGCCGTGCTGCCCGTCGGCGTCGCGAGTAAGACGCCGTCGGCGTGGCCGCTGGTGTACAGCGCGTCGTCGACCCGGACCGTCGTGCCGACGCCGTTGCCGTGCCCGCGCTGGGGCCCCTGGATCACGACTTCGTTCAGCGCGGGCGGGAGTTCCCATCCGTCGCCGCTCGCCTGGAGGCGCGGGAGGTCTCGCGTCTCCGTCTCGCCGTTTTCGCGGATGTCGGCGACGACATCGCGGATCACGTCGATCGCGTCGTTCGGCGAGACGGCGTTCAGGAAGCCGACCTCGCCGAGGTTGACGCCCATGATCGGGGTGCCGTTGGCCCCGCGTGCGGCATAGAGGAACGTGCCGTCGCCGCCGATCGAGACGATCAGATCCGTCTCGTCGATCTCCTCGATCGAGACGCTCGCCGGGGCGTCGATCTCGGGCGTCGCGACACCGCCGTAGGTGTCGTGGCGGTCGTCGTCGAGCGCCGCGGCCGTCACCTCGTCGACGACGATCGAGACGTCTTCGTCCGCGAGGTCCATCCGGATGGCCTCGACGAGCGAGCGGGCACGCGGGTTGTCCTTCTGTCCGACGAGTCCGAGTTCCATACCCCGGCGTTGCTCGCCGGCCCTGATAAAATCGTCTCATTTCCGACGGACAGAGTTATTGAGGTGTGTACCTAACTCCGGGACATGACTGGCGGGACCAGTCCGGGAGCCAGCGCATGAGCGAGGACGCCGAGGACGACTGGTTCGAGCGGGCGCTCTCCGAGGACGACGCGAGCGAGGACGCTCCGGCGGAGACGACAGACGCCTCCGCCGAGAATTCCGACGACGACTGGTTCGAGGGAGACGATCTCCAGTCTCCGGACGACGGTTCCGACGGGACCGACGAGTTCGAGGCGGAGCCGAGTGAGACGGGAATCGAGGCGAGCGACGCCCCACCAGGGGGCCAGAGTAGCGAGGCGGACGCGTCGGCCGAGAACAGGGCAGACACGAGTGCCGCCGGGGCGTCCGACGCGGCTACAGCAGACAGTGGGGGGTCGTTGTTCGACGAGGACTTCGGGAGTGCACTGCAGTCGGCCGGCGAACCCGGTGGTGGCGGTGACGCGGCTGTCCCGTCTGAAGGTGATTTCGACGAAGAGCCCTTCGAGTCGGTGATCCCTCGTATCGACCTCGGGATCGAGGGGCTCGATCAGATGATCCAGGGCGGGATCCCGAGCCGTCACCTGATGGTCGTCATCGGGTCGCCGGGGACCGGCAAAACCACGTTCGGGCTCCAGTTTCTCCATCACGGCCTCGAGCAGGGCGAGAACGTCGTCTTCATCACGCTCGAACAGAGCCGTGAGAGCATCCTCGACACCGCCGACGAACGTGGCTGGGAGTTCGATCGCTACGAACGCGAGGACCGACTCGCGATCGTCGACCTCGACCCGGTCGAGATGGCCAACAGCCTGGAGAACATCCGGGGAGAGTTCCCCGAGCTCATTCGGGAGTTCGGTGCCGACCGACTCGTGCTCGACTCCGTCTCGCTGCTCGAGATGATGTACGACGATCAGGCCCGCCGCCGGACGGAGGTCTTCGACTTCACGCGCTCGCTGAAGGGGGCCGGCGTCACCACGATGTTCACCAGCGAGGCCAACGAGGACAACCCCTACGCCTCGAGACACGGCATCATCGAGTACCTGACCGACGCCGTCTTCGTTCTCCAGTACGTCCGCGGCGACACTCAGGAGACCCGCCTCGCTGTCGAGATCCAGAAGATCCGCAACGCCAACCACTCACGCGCCACGAAACCCTACGCGATCACGCTCGACGGCATCGACGTCTATCAGCAGGCCAGTATATTCTAACCCACTTTTTACTCCTCGGGTTCGATCGCTCTACCCGTCGCGATCGAACCGCTCGTCGCAAAAACTTGGGGAAAAACTACCTGCGCACTCGCGATGCTCGTGCGCAGTGAACGTCTCGCTTTGCTCGACGATGCTAGCGTGGCCGACTAGTTATCGTCCTGTGGAGGGGGAGTGTTAGTGCTCGTTCTGTTCGAGGTACTCCTCGGCGATCACGTCGCCACTCGAGGCACCGATGCGCTCCGCGCCGGCGTCGAACATCGCTTCGGCGTCCGCCCAGGAGCCGACGCCGCCGCTGGCTTTCACGGGGGCGTACTCGCTCATGAGTTCGACGTCGGGGACCGTGGCACCGCCGCCGCCAAAGCCCGTTGCCGTCTTCACGAAGTCAGCGCCCGCGTCGGCGACCAGCTGACTGGCGCGGTGCTTCTCCTCGTCGGTCAAAAGCGGCGTCTCGATGATGACCTTCACCGGCTTCACCGTGGCTGCGACCACGCGTTCGATGTCCTCGCGGACGGCCTCGTCCTCGCCCGCCTTGAGGAGTCCGACGTTCATCACCATGTCGAGTTCGTCCGCGCCGGCGTCGACGGCGTCCTCGGCCTCCGCGACCTTGGCCGCCGTGGTGTGATTGCCGTGCGGGAACCCGATTACAGTCGACACCTCGACGTCGGGGGCATACTCGCCCGCCAATTCGAGATAGCACGGCGGGATGCACGCGCGCAGGCCGTATTCGCTGGCGTCGTCGAGGACAGCCTCGACGTCTGCCGGTGTCGTTTCGGGGCCGAGTACCGTGTGTTCGATCCGCTGGAGGACGTCGTCCATAGGCGTATATTAAATAGTGCATCGCATATAAAAGGCCCGCCACGCAGTCGCTCCGGAGCCGCCTGGCGTCACTCCTCGAGCCAGGGGTCTCTGGCCGACCCGCCGTAGAGTTCTCTCATTAGCGTGACGACGCTCTCGGGTGGATACTGGCCGCGTTCGGTGACGATGGCGTCGACGTACCGGGCGGGCGTCACGTCGAAGGCCGGGTTCTCGACGCTGACCTCGCCGATCTGCTTGCGCGTGGCGTCGTCCAGAACCTCGCGTTCGGGGCGATTTTCGATACCGGCGCTGTGACCCGTCAGCGAGTCCGGATGGAGACGCACCGTCTGGGCGGCGACGGTGACCGGGACGCCGCGTTCGCGGGCGATGACCGCCAGATCGCTGGTCCCGATCCGGTTGACGACCGACCCGTCGGCGGCGATGCTGTCCGCTCCGACGACGACCTGGTCGGTCTCGTCGAGGTACCGCCGTGCCGCGCTGTCGACGATCAGGGTCGTCGGGACGCCCCACTCCTGGAGTTGCTGGGCGGCGATGTGACCCTGTTTCCGGGGGCGTGTCTCCTTGACGATCGCGTCGATCTCCTTGCCGGCTTCGAGGGCGTGCTCGATCGTCGCCAGCGCGTCCGCCGAGTGGGAGTGAACCATGACTGTATCGCCGTCCTGCAACCGACGGGCCCCGATCTGGCCGAGCGTCTCGCGCGCCCGGTCGATGTTCTCCTGGAATCGCCGGGCAGCGCTCGTCACTGACTCCTGGAGAGTCGCGACTGTCTCACCGTCCATGCGTTTGAAGAGATATCTGAGCGCGTTCGAGAGGCTGTCGTCGTCCGGCCGGGCCTCGTGAAGCGTTCGGGCGGCCACCCGGATGGTCTCGCGGAATTCGGCCGGCGTTTCGGCCTCGGCGTCGTCCGCCGCGACCTCGATCGCCTGAGCCGTCTCGCGGGCGATGGTCGCGGTCCCACGGATGTCCCGGTTCTCGATCTGTTCCGAGACTGTGCGGACTCGCTGATGGGTCATTGGCCGAACGTAGTCCCGCACCCGTTAAGAATCCGCTGGGTTTCGGGCGGGAGGGCTCTGCCTGGCCGGTCGTCCGGGGAGTCGACCACCACGTCTTTAGGACTGGTGGCGGTATACAGGGCCATGCCGATCGGCTTCATCGGAGGCAGCGGTATCTACGACGCGCTCCCGCTCGAAGAGACGCGTACGATCGACGTCGAGACGCCCTACGGCGACCCGAGCGCCCCGATCACGATCGGGACGCTCGCCGGTACCGACCGCGAGATTGCGTTCGTCCCACGTCACGGCGAGAACCACGAATACTCGCCGACCGAGGTTCCCTACCGCGCGAACATCTACGCGCTGAAGGACCTCGGTGTCTCTCACGTCATCGCGACGAACGCCGTCGGGAGTCTCGACGCCGACATCCCGCCACAGACGATCGTCGTGCCAGACCAGCTGTTTGACCGGACGCGCCACCGTGGGTTCACTTTCTTTGGCGACGGCATCGTCGTCCACCAGGGCTTCGCCGAGCCGTTCTGTCCCGATCTCGCGAGCCACCTCGCCGACGCCGTCGACGAAGCCACCGAGACGACCGCCCGGCGCGGCGGGACGTACGTCTGCATCGAAGGACCGCAGTACTCGACGCGCGCAGAGAGCGAGTTCTTCCGGGACCAGGGCTGGGACGTCGTCGGGATGACAGCCATTCCGGAGGCGAAACTCGCCCGCGAGGCCGAACTCAGCTACGCGACGATCGCCGGCGTCACTGACTGGGACGTCTGGAAGGACGACGCCGAGGTTTCACTCGAGGGAGTGCTCGAGAACGCGGCCGCAAACGAGGCCGTCATCAAGGAGGCTGTCCAGCACGCCGTCGAGACGCTGCCGGACGAGCACACCTGCGAGTGTCACACTGCTCTCGAGGGGACGATCAACACCGACGCCGACGCCATCCCCGAAGAGACGTTCCGACGGGTCGAGCCCCTCGTCTCGGCGTACGTCGACCGCTGATCGCGGTCCGATCTCTCCACGGTAATTCGGCCGCTTTCGTGGGAGGACATGACATCCTCCCCGTCGTGAACAGAGAGGGATCAAAGATCCCTCAGGCAGTCGGGCCTTGCCCGACGACGACGGGGTTTCCTCCGTGAGAGTCTCAGCCGGTCTACGACTCGCCGGAAGCAACATTCCCGCCCGGGTGGACGGTACTCGGGTCTGTGCGCTGTTCTTTGGGACGGTGAGAGCGTGGTGACTCCGACCAGTTGTGGTCGTCCCACTCGAACCGCACGGGCCGTGCCATCGGCCTGACTTCTTTCGTGGTGTGCCGCTTGAGGAACGTTTCTGAAGCCGTAAGGTCGGCGTGCCCCTCGAACCCACACTGACAGGTGAGCGTGTCCTGATGCCGTGTCGTTCGGTCTGTGCCGCCACACTGTGGGCACTCTTGGCTGGTCCACGCTTCCGACCGAACTTCCACCGAGATGCCGTATTCTTCAGCGGTACACGCCAGTCGCTCGGTGAATTGCTTGAACGCCCAAAAGTTGTGGGTCTTCGCGTTCACCTTGACCGACCAGTGCGTTTCGAGTACGTCAGTCAAGCCACCGACATACACCGTGTCCACGCCCTCGGCGTACAGTCGTTCGAGCAGATCACGACACAGTGCTTCTTGGGCGTGGTCGCGGCGACGGGTTCGCTTTCGGTACAGCCGCCGGATACGCTTGCTAGTGTACCTGTTTTCTTTGAGCTTGGACTGTAACCGGGCGATTTCTCGTGTCGTCTCACGGAATCGCTGGAACAACTCACGGCCTTCGTACAGGTATTGCTCGCCAGTCGTGGTGGTACAGGCGACGAGATTGTTTGCACCAATGTCCAGAGCGGCCTTTTCGTCGGCCAGTGGAGTGTCCCGTGTATCGGCAGAAACCGTCACGGGTTGCGAAGCTCTGAAAGTGCTATCAGTCTCGTCGTACCACAGTTCTAGTCGGCCTTGGTCTTCGTAGTCAGGCCAGTTCGGGTCGCCAACGATTTCCAACCGGAGACGGCTTTTCGGGCTGTTGTGCCTGTCACGGAGTTCTTTGCCGACAACCATCTCAAGCCGAGAGCGGTCGCCCCATTCGACGGTGTAGGCATCCTTTCGGACGACGCCTTTGAGGACACGTCCGTCGTCTTCATTGCCACGGAAGCCCGGCGGTTCCGGGTGTTCCGTGACCGACGTGTTCGACTCGTCGTGGTACTTGTTCTTCGTGTTGAAGAACCCGCGCCACGCTTCGGTGTTTGCTCGCCGGACAGTTTGAGCGGTGGACGCGCCGAGAACGCCTTTGTATTTGCCTTCGAGAGCGCCGGTATCGGCGTCCCATACGTCGCCCTCGAAGCCGTCCTCGTCGTTGTAGCGCATGAGGCGCTGGTAATTAATCTCGTTCCAGAGAGCGGCGGAAGCGTCCAACAGGTCGCGTAGCACCCGCTCATCGTCGTCAGTGAGCGGTCGCACGGCGAACGTGTTGGTGCGCTTCACGACGACAGATTGTTAGGTCGTCGTGCATAAAAGACTGTTGGACTATGCGACCAAACGTAGAAATAACTCACACGTTACAGGGACGTATCAAAGACTTCGCGGAAGAACGTGACCTGTCGCTATCAGAAGCCTATACAGAGTTGTTAGAAGCCGGACTCGACACGTTAGAGACTCAAGACCAGCAGTAACACGGCGGCTCTCACCAGAACTTACGCGATTCACTCCCGCCCTGTCGTCCGAGAGACTTCGTCTCTCGTGATCACGAAAATCTCTGATTTTCGAACGACTCAGTCCTCGGTTCCGACTGAGCGTCGGAACGCTCGTCCTTCGCGGGAAGGGCGGGATTCTCTCGCTGAATCAAGATAGTATTTTAACGTTCCCTCCGATAGGGTATGCCATGCTGAAACAGTCCCACCTCCAGATCGAGATGGACCAACTGGCCGACATCGCCTTGCTCCCGGGAGACCCCGACCGCGTCGACCGGATCGCCACCTACTGCACCGACGTCGAACAGGTCGCCCAGAACCGCGAGTACAACGTCCTCAACGCGACCTACGAGGGGACGGACCTCACGATCGCCTCGACCGGGATCGGCGCGCCCTCGGCCGCCATCGCGATCGAGGAACTCGCAAACGTCGGCGTCGAGACGATCATCCGGGTCGGCTCGACGGGCGGTCTTCAGGACGGCATCGAGATCGGGGACATGGTGGTCGCGACCGCCGCCGCGAAAAACGAGGGGACGAGCGACCGCTACGAGTCGACCGAATACCCCGCTGTCGCCGATTACGACGTCCTCACGTCTCTGGTCGAGACGGCCGAGGAAAACGACGAGGACGTCCACGTCGGCCCGATCGCCACCGACGACGCCTTCTACAACGAGACCGAGGAGATCGTCGCCGACTGGGAGGACGCTGGGATCCTCGCCGTCGAGATGGAGGCCTCGGCGCTGTTCACGCTCGCTCGCCGCCGTGGGATCCGCGCCGGTGCGATCTGTACTGTCGACGGCAACCTCGTCGAAGGAACCCAGAAGGGCGCGACCGACAAGCGCGAACTCCCCGACAAAGCCAAGAACAACATCGGCCGGGCGATCGAGATCGCCCTCGACGCGGCGACGCAGCTTTGAACGCCGCCGTTCTTTTATATACTGAATATCCTTATAATGGATCGCAGTATTTATCAGTGAAATCCGACTAAAACCACCTGTCTATGAGCACATTGCCACGCGACAGTCGCCGGGGGCGTGTCGGCTCGCCAGGTGACGCCTGGTCGGGCGAGCCCCGGATCGGTTCGTCAGCAGAGCCCGTCCCGCTGGACCGCCAGCGTTCGAATCAGACGCGGCCCGCGCCCGGGGTGGCACTATGAACGTCACGCTGGTCGCGCTCGCGACGCTGACCGGCCTGCTGACCGGGATCGTCTTCGGGTTCTTCGACGTGCCGATCCCGGCTCCGCCGAGTCTGGCCGGCGTGATGGGGATCGTCGGCATCTTCCTGGGGTACCGGCTGATGAGTTCCCTCCCGTACGGGATCGACCTGCTCGACGCGCTCGGCCTGTAATCGTCATGGACTGGTCGGTCGGGCCGTGCGTTCTCACCTTCGAGTGACCGTTCGTCGGGCGCTTTCTCCGCTTGCGTTCTCGCTGCCGTCCGATAGGGGTGCTATTACTATAGAAGACTCCGCAGTTGTTCGGTTGATGGTCCTGAGAGACGACGCTCAGTCTTGCTCGCCGTCGAGTTCCGCGACGAGTTCTGCGAGTCGTTCGATCGACTCCCGCTGGGCGTCGGTGCGTTCGTTGATCGACTGGCTCGCCTCGCTGGCCTCTCGTGCGCGATCGCGCACGCCCTCAAGAGTCGTCGTCACTTCCTCGATGGCGGCCGCCTGGTCGTCGTTCGCGTCGGCGATCTCGGCGATGCCCGTGGAGACCTCCTCGATCTCGGTTTCAATCTCGGTGAAGGCGTCCTGGACTGCCTCGACCTCCTTGGCGGTCGCGTCGATCTCCGCCGTGGCGCGTTCGATGGCCGCGGCGGTTCGGTCCGTCTGGGCCTCTACGGTCTCGACCTGATCGGCGATGTCTTCGGCGTGTTCGCCCGTCTCTTCGGCCAGGGCCTTGACCTCCTCGGCGACGACCTCGAACCCTTCCCCAGCCTCGCCGGCGCGAGCAGCCTCGATCGAGGCGTTCAACGCGAGCATGTTCGTCTGGTCGGCGACGTCCTGGATTACCTCGACGATCGTCTCGATTTCGGCCGTCCGGTCTTCCAGTGCCTCGACCGTCTCGACGAGTTCGTCGCCGGTGTTTGCGAGTTCCGACGCGCTCTCCCGGGCGCGGTTCCCGGACTCGATCCCGTCTTCCGCGGTCTCCTGGCTCCGGTCGGCGGCGGTCGCGATCTGGTCGGAGTTGGCGGCGACCTCTTCCATCCGGGCGCTGAAGTTCTCGAGTTCGGTCACTGCCTCCTCGAGTTCGCGGGCCTGATCGTCGACGAGGTCGGTGATGTGGTCTGCCTCAGTGGCGGTCTCGGTCGCTGACTCGGTTAGATCCGCGGCCTGCGTTTCGACTCGCTCGACAATGTCTTCGAGCCGTCTCGCGGTCTCGTTGACCTGCTCGAGAATGTCCAGTAGGTGCTCCGGGACGTGACCGGTCTCCTCGAAGCTCGCTCGCGCACCGAGAGAGCCGTTGCTCAACGCCGCCATCGTCTCGATGACTTCCTCGACGAGCGCCTCGGTTGTTTCCTGTCTGCGCTGGCGATCGGTCTCGTCCCGACAGAGCTGGATGACCGCCGAGAGCTCCTCGTCCTCGAAGATCGGCATCGCATTGAACCGGATGTACCGTTCTTCACCCGCGTCGTTTTCCAACCAGTGGACGGATTCATAGACCGGAGCGTCAGTATACTCCGAGTCAACTCGCTCGGTTCGCTCCTGCTTGTCTGCTTCAAAGGGGTCCTCGATCACCCGATTTGCGAGTACTTTGATCTGGTTTCCGTCTTCGTCTCGGCCGAAGTACTCGTCGGTCCCCAGCATTTCCTCCCGGGACAAGCCCAGCAGCGGCTCCAGTCCGTCGCTCCAATGGATCACCGTGTGGTCGCTATCGAGTATATACGCCGGAATCGGCATGGCATTTAGTACTGTCCGGATCTCGAGTCCGCTTGTCGCGCCGGTAGCGTCGTCTTCCATGGGCGAGCTTCGCACGCTGGCACGGAAAAAGTATTATATGGGCATAGACTTATAAAGCGGTACTTTATAGTGGGCTCCACCCGTCAGTCAACACATGGAACCCGAAGCACTCATCGAGCAAGCCCACGAGGCTCGCAAAGAGGCCTACGTCCCGTACTCCGAGTATCCGGTCGGTGCGGCCCTCGAGACGGCGAGCGGCGAGGTCTACCGGGGATTCAACGTCGAGATCGTCAACTACTCCAACAGCTTCCACGCCGAGGAACTCGCCGTCATGGGCGCGATCCGCGACGGCCACACCGATTTCGAGCGGGTCGCGGTCGTCTCGGCCGAGCACGACGGCGTCACGCCCTGTGGAATGTGTCGCCAGACCTTCGCCGAGTTCTGTGACGATTCTTTCGAGATTTACACCGAAGACCACGGAGAAATCAAGGAGTACACGCTCGGCGGACTGCTCCCCGACGCGATGAAGCCCGGGAACCTCCAGGACCGCTGAACCGTTCTTACGTTTCTGGTCGGTGACAGCGTGGACTGGTATTGGTACGTCGGTTCTCTATGCCGTCAAGTGTCCAGCCGGACGGCTGTCCTGGCGTAGATGATCTCGAGACGGCAAAAACAGAAACGACGACGACGCGGCTACTCTTCTCCGGACTCGTAGTGTTCGCCGGCCTCGCTCGGAACCCGCGTGTAGCCGACGAACGCGAGCACGATGATGACCGAGACGTACGGCACAAGCCGGATCAGCTCGGTCGGTGCCGGGATGAACGCGATCTGCTGGAGGCGGATCTGCAGGGCGTCCAGTCCCGCAAAGAGGATCCCTGCTGCGGCGGTCCCGATCGGGTTGTAGTTGCCAAAGAGGTAGGTCGTGATCGCGATGAACCCGTCCCCGGCGATCATCGTCTGGCCACTCCCGATGAAGCGACCGGCGCGACCGACGACCAGGCCGGCACCGCCGAAGCCCGAAAGGACGCCCGAGAGGATGACACCGACGTACCGGACGCGGTGGACGTCGACGCCGGCGGTGTCGAGCGCCGAGGGGTTCTCCCCGCTGGCCTCGATCCACCGGCCGAAGCTCGTGTGGTTGAGGACGAACCACGAGGCGACGATCGTCACGAGCATCAGGATGACGATCGGGCTGGCGTCGAAGACGATCGGCCCGAGGACCGGGATTTGCGACAGTCCCGGGACCGTCACCGTGTTCAGCGTCGAGATGCTCGCGCTGTTGACCGACCCCCAGATCACGATGCTGAGGAACGGCCCGAGGCCGAGTCCGACCAGCCAGACGGCGAGGCCGGCGATGATCTGGTCGGCCCGGAACTCGATGACGAGCACGGCGAACACCAGCGCGAGGAGCGTACTCGCGAGCACGCCGGCAAACAGGCCGATCCAGACCGTCGACTGAGACGCGGCGGAACCTCCCGAGACGAGGTGAGTGACCGCGACGGCGGTGAACGCCGAGATGATTAGGAGTCCTTCGAGGCCGATGTTGATGACGCCGCTCTTCTCGGCGAAGATACCGCCAAGCCCCGCGAAGACGATCGGGACGGCGATCCGGAGTGTCGACTCGACGAAGCTGGTGTCGAAGATGCCAACGACAGTCGAGGCGCGCGTTCCCGGCATCGTGACGTTGATCACCGCCCCGAAGACTGCGGCGACGAGCAACGACCCGATGACGAGTCGCGGGATTCGTCCAACCTTTTCATACCACTCGTAAATCGTTTCGAGTCCGCCACTGGCGGCCGGTGCGCTACTCATTGTTGTCACCTCCAGTTGCCGCAGCCGGGTCCGGTTTGACACCCAGCCAGTTGCCGAGCATCCGGAACGCCTCCGGCATCGCGATGAACAGGATGATCATCCCGCGGAGGACCGCGACCAGCTCCGGCGGGACGCCGAGCTGGAAGTTGATGGCGTTCGAACCGCCTTTCAGGACGCCAAAGAGCAGGCTGGCGGGGATGACGCCGATCGGGTTGTTCCCGGCGAGCACCGAGACGGTGATGCCGTCGAAGCCGATCGAGGGGACGCCCTGTCGCCACGCACCGATGACCATCATCGACCACATCGCCCCGGCGATACCACCGAGTGCGCCCGACAGCGTCATCGTCGAGACGACCATCCGTTCGGCGTTGGCACCGCCGTACAGCGCTGCTTTCGCCTGTTTTCCCGAGACGCGCAGGTCGTACCCGAAGCTCGTGTATCGCAGGACGTAGTAGATCCCGACGGCCGCGACGAGTGCGAGTGCGAGCGCGACCAGCGAGAACTGGCCGCCCTGCGGGAAGACGATTCCGTTGAGCCGGGCGAACTCGGGGATCGACCGGGTCTTGACACTCTGGAGCGTCGGATCGGCGAAGTACGACGAGACGAGGAAGAACGCCGACCCGGTCGCGATGGTGTTGAGCATGATCGTCGTGATCACCTCGTTGGCGTCGAAGTAAGCCTTCAACGCCCCCGGTATCGCGCCGTAGAGTCCGCCGACGATCG
Organism: Halorhabdus tiamatea SARL4B; assembly: GCF_000470655.1. NCBI lineage: Archaea > Methanobacteriati > Methanobacteriota > Halobacteria > Halobacteriales > Haloarculaceae > Halorhabdus > Halorhabdus tiamatea. The sequence continues at coordinate 1,272,089 of NC_021921.1, read as the reverse complement.
CGCCGACCAGCAGCCCGAACGGGACCAACAGGACTGTCCCGACGATCCCGTCCGGGACGAACGGTGCGACCCAGACCAGCGCGAGCGCGGCCGCGAGCCCACCCAGGACCAACTGGCCCTGGACGCCGATGTTGAACAGGTCGCCCCGGAACGCGACGGCGACAGCGAGGCCGGCGAAGATCAGCAGCGTCGTCTCCTTCAGGGTCGTGCCCATCGAGAAGTTGATCGGCGACCAGCCTTCGGTGAACAGCCGGGCCGAGTCGAGATCGAAGGGTGAGCCGAAGGCCCCGTTGACCAGCACGGCGAAGATCTCGAGTGGGTTGTAGGCCTCCCCGGAGAGATACCCGGCGACGAGGACGATGAGGCTGCTGACGATGACGGCCGTCACCAGCGCGGCGACGCTGATCAGGATCCGTTCGCCGACCGAGTTCCCGACGAAAAACCGAAGGAAGCGCTGGATCGGTTCGGGATATCGGCGCTCGCTCATTCGCTCTCACCTCCGTACTCATCAGGCATCTCGCCGGCCATCAGCAGGCCGATGTCCCGATCGGTCACTTCGTCGGGATCAACCACGTCGACGATCTCGCCCTCGTAGATGACGGCGATCCGGTCCGAGAGTTGCTGTACCTCGTCGAGTTTCGAGGAGACGAGCAAGACGCCTTTGCCCTCCTCGCGAAGTTCGAGCATCTGGTCGTGGATGAACTCGATGCTCCCGACGTCGACCCCACGAGTCGGGTGCGAGGCGACGATCACGTCGGAGTCCCGAAGGATCTCGCGACCGACGATGAACTTCTGCTGGTTCCCGCCGGAGAGCGATTCGGAGGCCGTCCCGGCGTTCGGCGTCCGGACGTCGTACTTGTCGATGATGTCCTCGGCGTGCTCGCGAGTCGTCCCCCAGTCGACCCGGGGCCCGTTCGTGTATGCCGGGTCGTACTGGTTGCCCAGCAGCGCGTTCTCGACGAGGTCGAAGTCCATCACCAGCCCGCGTGCCTGGCGGTCCTCGGGCACGAAGGACATCCCGCGCGCGATGTGTTCACGCCTGGAGACGTCGGTCACGTCCTCGCCGTAGAGCTCGACGGTGCCCTCGTCCGGCACCTCGAGACCGACGACCGAGTCGACGAGCTGTGACTGGCCGTTGCCGTCGACGCCGGCGATCCCGAGGATCTCGCCCTCGTGGACTGTCAGATCGACCTCGTCGACCTGCCGGACACCGTCGTCGTCCTCGACGACGAGATCGGAGACCGAGAGCGACGGCTTGCCGGCCTCGACGTCGTCTTTCTCGACGTCGAGCATCACTTCCCGGCCGACCATCAGTTCCGCGAGACTTTCCCGCGTCGCGGTCGCGGGGTCGGCTGTCCCGACGTTTTCCCCGTCCCGGAGGACGGTGATGTCGTCTGAGATCTCCATCGCCTCGCCGAGCTTGTGGGTGATGAAGATCAGTGTCTTGCCTTGTTCGGTCAACTCCTCGACGATCCGGAACAGTTCGTCGACCTCCTGTGGGGTGAGCACGGCCGTCGGCTCGTCGAAGATCAACACGTCGGCCCCACGATACAGCGTCTTGAGGATCTCGACGCGCTGTTTCTCCCCGACGCTGATGTCCTCGATCCTGGCGGTCGGATCGAGATCGAAGTTGTACGTCTCACTCAGTTCCCGGACGGCCTCGCGGGCGCGCTTTGCGTCGTAGGCGAGTCCGTTCCACTTGCGTGGTTCGTTACCGAGCGTGACGTTCTCGGCGACGGTCATCGTATCGACCAGCATGAAGTGCTGGTGGATCATCCCGATCCCGGCGTCGATCGCATCCTGGGGCGTCTGGAAGTTCATCTCCTCGCCGTTGAGGTAGACCGTCCCCTCCTCCTGCTGGTAGAGCCCGTAGAGAACGTTCATCAGCGTTGACTTCCCCGCGCCGTTCTCGCCGAGTAACGTGTGGACCGAACCGCGCTCTACCTCGAGGGTCACCTGGTCGTTCGCGACGACGCCCGGAAACCGCTTGGTGATGTTCTCCATCCTGACCGCCGGACCCGGGTCTGTACTCCCTCCGGTATCGTCTTCCGGTGGTTGTGTCGTTTGTGCCATCGTATCAAATTAGGTTCGATAACCGGTGCGACTGGGGCCGATCAGATGTCGTCGGGATGGGACGGCACCGTCAGGTCGCCGTCGACGACCGTCTGGCTCTGGGCCTCGATCTCGTCTTTGATCTCCTGGGGGATCTGGTCGCCGATCTCCGTACCGTAAAGCATTGCGACGCCCTCTTCGGCGAGTCCGAGCGTAGTTGTCTCGCCGCCGTTGAACTCGCCGTCGATCGCCTTCCCGACAGACTCGACGACTGCCTCGTCGACCTGTTTGACCATGCTCCCGAGGATCGCCCCGTTGTATTCAGTGAGCGTCTCGGACTGGCGCGCGTCGACACCGATCCCGAAGACGCCCCGCTCGTAGGCTGCCTGCAGGACGCCGACGCCCGTCCCGCCTGCGGCGTGATAGAGGACGTCCGCGCCGTTGTCGATCATCGAATTGGCGATCGACTGGCCCGTGCTCGGTTCGCTCCAGGCCCCCGCGTACGCCGAGCGGATCTCGACGTCTTCGTTGACTCGCTGTGCACCGAATCGGTAGCCGGCTTCGAACTTCTTGATCAGGTTCGTCTCCTTCCCACCGACGAACCCGATGGTGTTCGCGTCGGTGTTCGTCTGACTCGGACCGGCTGAGAACTCTTTGCTCGTCAGCATACCGGCCAGAATGCCTGCCTGGAAGGACCCCTCGTGTTCCTTGAAGACGTAGTTCGCGACGTTGTCCAACTCGGTCGTCGCGTCGATGAACGTGAACTTCATGTCCGGGAAGTCCGGCGCGACTTCCTGGAGGGCACTCTTCTGGGAGAGCCCGATCGCGAAGATCTGGTCGTACTCGGGGTTCGACGAGGTCGCGAACTGCCGCTGGAACGTGCTGAACTCGCTCGGGGACTCCGGTTCGGCGTTCTGGAACTCGACGTTGTACTGTTCTGCAGCCGCCTGGATTCCCTGGTGGGCCATGTCGTTGAACGAGTTGTCACCGAGGCCACCCGTCGAGTACACCATCCCGACCTGGTGGGGCTCGCCACCGGTGTCACCGTTCTCGTCACCGTTGCCCGACGGCTCTGTCGTCTCGGTTCCGTCGCCTGAACAGCCTGCCAGCGAGACGCCGAGTCCACTGACAGCGATACCCTTGATGACTGATCGCCGGTCGTAACTCCGAGGCATACATTTGGCTTGTGGATCGAATAGTGATAATAGTTATGTTGCTTTCCGCTTTTTAATACCGTCTGTTCACTTAAAAGAGTCCCCGGGGGTGAACCACCCTACACCGCCATAATACCGTATTTAGATCGTCTCAATCCCGATCGCTGGCGTCGTGCTCTGTTCGTGTTACGATCCGATACGGATCGGTGTGCCGGCACAGTCGACCGCCGACTCTCTCTGTCGATACTGAGGAAATTGCGCGATTCGTGGTCTCTATGGGCTATATTTGTCCTGCCACTGGGTGGCGGCTCGTGATGGCTCCCCGTCCCGATGGCGAATATTATATAAAATTCCAGCTTAAAAAGGGTAGTAGCATGCCCGGAGACAGTGAGGATCCCAACGAAGACGAACAGTATCACCTCGCCGTGTCGCCCGAGGACGTGGCCGATACCGTGTTGCTCCCGGGGAATCCGGAGCGCATCGAGAAGATCACTCGCTTCTGGGACGGCGCAGAGGAGAAGGCCCACCATCGCGAGTACCGGACGGTCACCGGCGAGTACGACGGGACGCCCATCTCGGTGACCTCGACCGGGATCGGCGGGCCCGGCGCGTCGATCGCCGTCGAGGAACTCGCCCGCGTGGGCGCGGACACGTTCATCCGTGTGGGTTCGACCGGGTCGATCCGCGAGGAAGTCTCGGTCGGCGACCTCGTCATCACGACCGGTGCGGTCCGCCAGGAGGGCACCAGCAAGGAGTACGTCCGCGAGGACTACCCCGCGACCGCCGACCACGAGGTCGTCTCCGCGCTGGTGGCCGCGGCCGAACGCCTCGACTACGACTACCACCTCGGGACGACCCTGAGCGCCGACAGCTTCTACCCCGGTCAGGGTCGACCCGGCTTCGAGGACTTCGAGGCTCCCGACAGTGACACACTCGTCGAGGACCTCCAGGAGGTCAACGTCACCAACATCGAGATGGAGGCAAGCGCCATCCTGACGATCGCCAACGTCTACGATCTGCGGGCCGGCGCGATCTGTGCCGTCTACGCCAACCGGGTGACCGGCGAGTTCCGGACCGAGAGCGACCAGCGCGCCTCCGAAGTCGCCTCGCTGGCGACGAAGCTGCTCGCGCGCATGGATCAGATCAAGGCCGAGGCCGGCGTCGATCACTGGCATCCGGGCCTGGAACTCGACTACTAACGAGGAAACCATGAGCAAGGATCTATTCGGGACGACGGGAATCCGCGGGCCGGTCGCGACGAAAGTCACCCCCGAACTCGCGCTGTCGGTCGGCCGCGCGGCCGGTAAGTACGGCGAGGAGTTCGTGATCGCCCGCGACGGGCGGGAGACCGGCGTCGCCATCGCCGCCGCGCTCGAAGCGGGACTCGAAAGCGCCGGCGCGGACGTCGTGCGGGCTGGCATGTTGCCGACCCCGGCGCTCGGGTTTGCTTCCGACGGCCGTCACGGCGTCATGATCACCGCGAGCCACAACCCCTCGCCCGACAACGGCATCAAGTTCTTCGTCGACGGCGAGGAGTACACCACCGCCGACGAGGAGCGCATCGAGGAACGGGTCGCCAGCGACGCCGAGCCGGCAACCTGGGACGAGTGGGGCCGACAGACGAGCGAGGAACCGCTCGACGCCTACCTCGACGCTGTCGTCGCGTACGCCCGCGAGCACGGTAACCCACTCGACGGCATGACGATCGCGGTCGACGCCGGTAACGGCGTCGCCGCGCTGGGCACGCCCGAAGTCCTCCGGCGACTCGGTGCGAGCGTCCACACCTTACACGCGAACGTCACCGGCCACTTCCCGGGTCGGCCGAGCAAGCCCACCCCCGAGAACATCACCGATCTGACCCAGTACGTCCGCGAGCGCGACGCCGTCGACCTCGGGATCGCCCACGACGGCGACGCCGACCGGATCGTCGTCGTCGACGAAGACGGCACGATCGTCCACGAGGACACGATCCTGGCGGTGCTCTCGTCGTACTTCGTCGAGGAGAGCGACGCCGCGGACCCCGTCGTCGTGACAACGCCGAACGTCTCGGGTCGCGTCGACGAGGCAGTCCGGGCGGCCGGCGGCCGTGTCGAACGGACCGCGCTTGGCCTGCTCCACGAGGGCATCGCCGACGTCCTCGACGCCGGCGACGACGAGACGACGGTCGCCTTCGCGGGCGAACCCTGGAAGTGCATCCACCCCGACATGGGTATCTGGACAGACGGCATCGCGAGCGCCGCCGTGCTGACGCGACTCATCGCCGCCGACGGACTCGATTCGCTGCTCGAACCCGTCACCGAGCGCCCGCTGGAGAAAAAGCCGGTCGACTGCCCGGAGGAGGCGAAGGACGCGGCGATGGAACGCCTAGAAAGTGCGCTGCCTGAACAGTTCCCCGACGGCGACGTCTCCCTGGAGTATGGCGTCCGGATCGAACTTCCCGACGCGTCGTGGTTCCTCGTCCGGCCGAGTGGCACCGAGCCGTACATCCGCGTCTACGCCGAGAGCGACGACGCGACGGCGCTGCTCGAAGAGGTCCGCGAGACCGTCAAAGAAGCCGTCGACGCCGTCGCCTGATAGCGACAACAGCCGCGACGCGTCAGCGAACGACCGTGATCGGGACGGGCGAGCGCCGGACGACGGTCTCGGCGACGCTGCCGAGCAGGATGCGTGTGACGCCCGAACGGCCGTGGCTCCCCATCACGATCTGATCGACGTCGTGCTCTTCGGCGTGCTGGACGATCGTGTGGGTGGGCTTGCCGACCTCGACGAACTCCTCAAAAGTGCCCGCGAAGTCGGTCGCCCCGGATTCGACCTCGCTGAAGAGGTTTTCGGCCTGTTCCTTCTGGCGGTCGTACCACTCCTCGGAGAACGTCGGCATCGACGCCTGGACGCTGTAGCCCGCATCGGCCGGGTTGATGACGTGCAGCAGGTGCATCTCGGCGTCCGGGAACTCCGCGAGTGCGAAGTCGACTGCCTCCCGGGCCTGCTCGCTGCCGTCGACCGGCACCAGAATGCGCTTGCCCATATCTGCGTCTTCGAGTGCCTCCGTCTTAATCTTACGGTATGCTAGCTAGTGTCTCTATCTAGATCGTGTCAGGATCTAAGTGATGAAACTGGTGTCTTGATAATCGTCTCGCCTCATTCGATGCCTCACAATCAGACACGTACACTGCACCAGTCGATTCTTTATTTCCGTCCGCTTCCGGAGCACTCACGGCAGCAATACCTGTCTCCCCCGACACCGTGACTCGGGTCCCAAAGTGATCGGTCGGGTCTTTTTCGGGGGCAGAGATGACACGATCTTGTTGCCAGTGGTCGTCATCCCACTTGAAGACGCAAATCCGGCTCTGCTCACCCGTGTCGGACGATTCGCCCGGGGCCCCGATGAGAATTGATTTCGGGTCGCTCGTCATGGCGAGCGACAGGCCGAATCGTTCGTACTGCCCGGGATCAGCGGGCGTGAGTTTCTGTGCTTGGTGCCACTCACCATCTTGGTTCTCGAAGAGATAGACCGAACCACCGTGTTCGCCGTTTGGATTTTCGTCGTTCGACGCACCGACGAGAACGGTTTGTCCGTCCTCCGAGACGGGGACAGTCTCCCCGAAGTAATCGTTTCTATCTCTATCGCTGGCAGTGAGTGTGGCCTGTCGGACCCACTCACCGCCCGACTTCTCGAAGACGTTTACTGCAGCTGTTTCTGAATCCGAGACGACCATACTTGAGACAATGAGGATCTGGCCACCCTTCGATACGTCCATTGCATACCCGAATGATCGAATCGGAGAACTATCATTAGGAAGGGTATTTACCAAATTCCAGCCGTCAGGCTCACGCGAATATTCGTAGACGGCTCCCGCCTCGATACCACTCGAATCTTCTTTGAATGGTGCCCCAATATAGGCGGTGTCTCCATTCGAAGTCAATATTTGGGATCGAGAGAACTGGTCAAATGCATCGTCAGGAGCACTGAGTTTACTTTGCTGATGCCACTCTTGATTCTCTTTTTGATAGACATAGGCAGCGCCCCCTTCTGCTCCATTCGGATCTTCTTCAGCTACTGCTCCGACGAGTGCGGTGTCACCAGTATCCGAAATCGAGATAGTGGACCCAAACCAATCATGGCGATCCCCATCATCTGCCATGAGTTTCGCCGATTGGTGCCAGCCGTCTTGGTCACGACGAAACACGTAGACTCCGCCAGCCATTCGACCGTTCGAGTTCGTATCGAGATTACTTCCGACGAGCAGGGTCCGTCCGTCGTTCGTGATGTCGAGTGAATACCCAAATCTGTCACGGGTTTCTCCGTCTGTAGCGACGAGCGTTTCTATACCGCTTTGATCGTCCCTTGCTGTCGGGGGCGAAAACGCACAGCCGGTGAGTGGAGCAAGAGCTGTCGAACATGCGAGGAGGCAAACTTCGCGCCGAGAATAGCGTGACACACTGCGACTACTCTGTGGATTCATGCCCATCCGTTGATCTCTTGTGACGCCGATAAAGGTATGCTGCCCCGCCAAGCCCGGCAGCTGTTCCACCAGCACCGAGCCAGGGGAGCAGTCCGTCTTCTTGTCTTTGGTCTTCTTCTTTGGGTTCGATCGATTGATCGGCGTACCGCCAGTCGTCGTGATGATTGAGCGTCCCCAGCCTTGTGCGTGATCCCTCGCTCGAACCAGAGACATCTGCTTCCAGCGCGTAGACCTTCGAGTCTCGACTCCCCACGAACACTGTTCCATCGACCACAATCGGTGACGACCGGACCCAACCGCCGGTTTCGAAATGCCAGTTTTCCTTGCCTGTTTCGCCATCCAGCGAGTAGACGTTATTGTCCCCAGATCCGACGAAGACAGTTCCGTCAGCTATCGTTGGTGAGGAAAACACATACGCACCAGTGTTGAACTGCCAGTGGGCCTCACCAACATATCATTGAAGCAAAATTGGACCCGTGTAGACGCCTGATTGTAGGCGTGTTTGCTGTCGGACTCTATATTGTAGCTGCTCAACCATGCTGGTGGGTTGCTGAAGTGATCAGAACTGGGTTCATATTTGTCAGCGAACGCGAGGAGGCGTCTATCATTAAGACGCTCAGCTACATCGAAGTCACCTGTTTCATTCGCTTCGAGAGTATTTGGCAACTTAACTGACACCATGAGGTTCTCTCGCATGAGTGGATTCGAACCACGTTCGATCTCCGCCGAGTCGTTCAGTCCAGTGTCGTCGGAGTTCGGATCCGTTGGATCACTGTTCACTCGTTGACATCCTCCTCCGCCTGAAGGCGGAGGAATCCCGAGTCAAGCGAATCGAAGATTCGCGTACATCGCAAATCTCCGATTTGCTCAGCGTTGGGATATTAGGGTTTGCAGACTCCCTGTTCTCTCGGTGTGAACCGTCCGCTCTCGCGGTCGAACAGGAAGACTCCGGGCTGTGCCAACCAGCCGTTACTCATATCCCCTGTCGGGGGACTCTGAGTTATCTTTCTGCGGATGTTCACTGCACCATTCACGTCCGCGTTCATCGTCGTCTCGCACGACGAACAGACGTACAGACCACGCTCCACACGGTTGCTATCCCGAATCTGTCCGCAACACGAACAGGTCTTGCTCGTGTTCTCCTCGTCTACACGATCAACGAGGATGCCGTGTTCCTCGGCTTTGTATTCGAGCAGGTTTGTGAAGCGGTCAAACGCCCATCCGTGGAGTTTCTTGTTGCCCGACGGCCCCCAGTTCCGCGAGTCGCCGTTCTCGTCTTCGCGGATGTCACTGAGGTCTCCAACTGCTATCTCCGCCACGCCCTCTTCGACACAGCGTTGAACGATGTGTTTCGAGAGGGTGTGGAAGAAGTGGTCTTTGCGTCGGGAGAGTTTCCGCCGAGCCTTTAATGTCCGCTTGGACGGCCCGTGCTCGCCTTCGGTCTGGTACTCTTCGCGGGTGAAGTAGTGCTTGTCTTCTTTCAGCACGTTCCCCGGATACAACTCCGAAGGGCCATTCTCGTAGTCGATGGCGAGGTAGTTGCTGATGCCGAGATCAATACCCGCCGTCTGTTCACCGGGAGCGTCCTCAACGGGAATCTGTTTCTCACAGACGAGGTGGAGTTCCCAGCGGTCGCCGTTGTAGACGGCACGTACTTGCTGGATATTCTCTACCTGTACGTCGGGGCGGGTTTCGTACTCCGCGAGGATGAAGTCAGACCTCCCGTCTTTCAGGTTCCATCCTTTCGAGAGGCGGAGTTGACCGTGCTTGTCGTCGTGTTTGATGCCTTTTTGTTTCCACGTCACAGTGGAGCGTGGGTGTCGGTCGCCACGTTTCCGGTAGCCCGGCGGGTTGTTGCCGTCGTCAGAGTTGTACCACCCGTTGAACGCCTCAGCAAGCTCTTCGAGAACTCGCTGTGCTCAAAAATCGGAGATTTTTGGCATCACGAGAGACGAAGTCTCTCGAACGAACTTGACTGAGAATGCAGGTCACTGTAGCGTTCGTGGTCTTTCAACTCCGATTTCAGTTCGGCTTCGTCGGGTATCTCATCGTCCTCATCCCATCGGCCTTGGATATAGTAGCGTCCGACGTTCCACAGTTTCGAGGCGGAGAACCCGCACTGGTCGAGATCGTCACGAACCTGACTGTGGTTCGTGATGCGTGCGACGTAAGTACGGGTTGTCTCCAGCATCGTACTAACTTCATAACACATTATGAATCAGAGTGTATTAAATGCGATGTTTGACGGGGAATATCCGGGGCTGTCGATATCGGTAGAATATGTCACTAAGTGACGGCGCGTATCCACGGCCTGAAGACCGTGGTATTGCGCCTGCTCCGCGTATAAATGGCGAAATGGGAATCCCATCATTCTCCAGCGAGTCAGAGAAGCCATCGTCATCCGAGTGCGTTGGGCCAATATCCTCCGCAACACGTGAGAAGACGTCCGGCAAGTCACTGGCATCGTCAACAGACGAGTATCCACCCGACGTGATATCTGCAATCTGCTGTAGTTTGTCCTCATCTGCATCGCCGAAGCCGATGGTATAGATGGTTGTCCCACGGTCAGCCGCAGTGTTCGCTTCCGTGATTCCGCCCCCACCTTGTCCGTCTGTGAGGAGCACCGTATACTGGGCACGAGAATCGTTGCTGTTTGACGCGAAATGGCTGTTTGCACGTCGTAGTCCTCCCCCATACCCGTCTCGCCGGACGAATCTACACTTTCCACCGACTTTAGCATTCATTTCGAATATTCAAGTACATGAATATATCCATCAAATCCTGCGACGATAACTTCGTTTTCCGTGATCCGTGGTGGAGAGACACCGGCTCGGAAGGAGTCACTATATTGCCAGCGGGGAGATCCATCCGTGCCAAGCGCTTGGAGCCGTCGTTCGTTCGCTGTCCCGAAGACAACGAGGCCCGCATTTGCGGATACGTCTCCGAGCACTGGGGTCTCTTTCTTCCAGATAGTACTGCCGTTGTTCACGTCAAGAGCGAACAACCCATCATCTGCGGTTGGGACATATGCTTGTCCATCTGTACAGGCTGGATCGGTGGAGACTCCGGATGAAAGTGATTTTCGCCACAACACCTCGCCCGAAGGCGGATCGATTCCGACGACATCGCCGTCTGTCGATCCCGCAACGAGCTTTTGACCCTGGGCAACGGTTGTGCCGATGTTTCCGTTCAACGTTACGTCCCATTTTATCTCACCATCCGATGGATCGATCGCGCGGACGCGATCGTCGTACGAAGCGACGACTGCCAACCCATCAGCCGATATTGGCCGGGCAGAGAGATCTTCCCATTCATCCGGGATCGACTCCACGACAGGTGTTTCCCATTTGATCGAACCATCCTTCAGATCGATGCCATAGACAGTCCCGTTTCGCGCATTGATGAGGACTGTTTCCCCAATAACCAGGGGCTGTTGGCACTGGACGGCACCTTCGAGCGTCGTCTGCCATCGTTTTCTCCCGTCTACTCCGATTCCATATACTGATCCGCGGTCATTCCCGCCGATGATGAGGTCCTGTCGAACGGTCACGCCGTTGAGGCCCGAATCTAACGATTCGAACTCCCACTCTTTCTCGCCGCTTTCGAGATCTATCGCGTAGCAACTCGTATGCGTTGAGCCGGTATACACTGTCCCGTCACCGATTGCGGGCGAACCGATTGCACCCAACGCATTGTATCTCCAGCGGACAGTCGGCGTATTCGGTTGGATAACCGAACAGCCTGCGAGTGACCCTCCGATCCCGACACAGCCAGCGATTACTGCCCGCCGTGAGATATATCGTGTCATCAGTTTGCTCTGACAATAGTTGGTCCCATCATTATGACAATTGTATCTTCACCAGCGATAGCTTTCAACTCCGAATTATGCATCTCGGCAGTAACCTTGTCTGCGAACATTCGAATCGCTTGTACTTCCGCTGCTACTATACCTCCCGGAACATCAGTTGGTACCGGATTTAGTTCACCTTTGGCCCACTCTTTGAGTGTAATGAGCGTGTCATAGAAACATTCTCAGGGAAGGCAGCAGGGTGTTGGAACTGTGTCTACGAGCGCCAGCACCCTGCAAGACGTAACTTCGGTAGACGACTTCTTGAATGCGGCGGCTACCGAGACAGTACCGCTGTTCGAGCATCTTGAGTTCGAGTTTCTGCTGGAGTATGACGTGTTCGCCCCCGCTTCGAGGGGGCGAACACGAGTGCATCAGCCACCAGACCTCTTTCGCGGCTTTCTGCACTGCTACTACAAGGATGTCTACGGGACACGCCCGGTTGCACGAGAACTTCAGCACGGCCTCGTCTGGTACTATTGCGGGCTCGACAAACCGCCATCAAGAGACACGGTTGATCGCTTTCTCACTGATCTCGAACACGTTATCGACGATGTCTTCGACAGCCTCGTCGAGCAGGCCGCCGCCCGCGGCCTGCTCGACTCCACGTACTCTATCGATTCGACACACGTTGAAGCGATTCAATACAACGATGCAGCGTCATGGAACTACGATCCAACGGCTGAGGAGTACTACTACGGCTTCGGCTGTACGATCGTCTCGACCGGCGCAAAGATCCCGATAGCAGCGGAGTTCACACAGGCCAAACAAGCAAACAAAGAGACGGCGATGCGCGTCACCCGTGACGCGCTCGCCGTCGATACACCGATCTGGATGCTTGGAGACAGCGCCTACGACATCCTCGATTGGCACGACCTCCTGCTGGCCGCAGGGGTCGTGCCAATCGCTCCGTACAATCCGCGAAACACCGACGACCCGAAAGACATCAAGTACAGAGTCGAAGACCGCATCAAGAAACATAGCGAGGACATCCGGCTGAAACAGTCCATCCTAGATGAGACGTACAACGACCGGACAGGAGTCGAACGAACCAACGATGCAGTCAAGGACTGCGGCCTCGGGCACGTCCGCGCCCGAGGCCGCGTCCACGCACGAACAGAAGTATTTCTTGCGCTGTGTCTCCGGATCGTCGTCGCCATCACCAACTACGAGCGAGGAAACGGACCGGGCTGTGAGAAGTTATGAGATGGATTCTATGACACGCTCTAGTATGCTACCAGATTGTCGTCATCGAAGTCTTCTATACCGTCGATAACCCCGTCATCGCTGTCATCAGCATCAGTCAGGCTCGAATCACTATCGGGATCCAGCGGATCCGTACCCGTCACATTCTCCTCGTAGGTATCGGGTAGGCCGTCACCGTCCAAGCGAAGGACGACTGTGCTCGTCTGGTTCTGTCCGGACGACGCACCACTGTTGCCGTTGTTGCCCTTCTGCTTGCCATTGTCCGCCTCCTGGCCGTCGTCACTTTCGCCAGCCGTAATTTCGATCGTATTCACACGGTCGGTGAGGTTGATCGTTTTTGCGAAGGTGGCGTTTGCGTAGTCACCGCGAAGCGGGAGATCGACCGTGCGGTCGTCGTTGACCGTCGTGGTGACGTTCACGGCGTCCAGCCCGGTCGGATTCGTCACGTTCCCGACGAGCGTATACTGTGCCCGTTCGCTTCCATTACGGATCGGATCCGTCCGCCGTGTCAACGACACCTCCGGACCGACCTCGCCATCGATCATTCCCAAGGCAGTGTGAGCCTGGTTGACCGCCGAGCCGTACGTCCGGACCGCCCGCGCAGTCGTCCGAATCGACTGCGCTCCCGATCTGTCCTCTGCGCGGTCCCGGATCTGCTCGGCACGGTCGAGCTGTCGCCGGGCGTTATCGATGTGAGCCTTGACGCTATCCGTCCTCCCCTGGCCGAGGGTCTCTTCAGTCGCTGTGAAGGCATTCTCAGCGTCACGAATTACCTGCCGGGCAGACTGATTGTCCGCCCGTGTCACCAACTCGACGACCTGATCGAGTCGCTCGTCTTGGTCGGTCCCAGCGAAGTCAGTCAGCGCCCGGAGCACTTCCGAATCGCGAATGAACGCGTGCTGGTCGCCGATGCGTGTCTGATCCTGGTAATACGCGAAGGAATCGTTCAGCCGCGAGCGGGCGCGCTCTTTGGCTGCTTCGAGCTGATTCGAGGGAGCCGAGAAATTCTCGATGCGCTCCATGGCCTGGGCTTTCAGTATTACCGGCGGCCCGTCCATGGATACCTCGGGGACAGTGTCAGCCGGCGCTGTATTCCCCGCGGTTTCGGAAACCGTCTCGGCAGACACCGTTCCCGCCGGCAACATCGAGACGATCATGAGGATTGATAATACAATCGCGAACAATTCCCGCCGCCCACCACTCGCGGACATATTTGCCACATATACGTACCAATTGAATATACGTTTTGGTATAAAATCATATTGGAGGTGGATAACGAGTCGTCATTCATCAGCGGGAGGCGTGTCTGGTTTTCGCCGACCGGCGTCGGCTGCATGCAGTCCGGATGGCCAACCAGTAGCGCCCGCCCTGCGCGCTCACTCCCGCCCGTGTCTCGTCACGCACTCCGGCAGCCCGATCAGCTCGACGGGCTCGGAATTGTCCGGCGAGTAGACCACCAGCTGGCCCTGTTCCATGTAGGGGACTTTCGCCTCCAGATGACTCGGAATATTCACCGCCGAGATGGCGTCTTCGTCGCCGAGATTCAGGACGACGGTGGTGTTGATCTGCTTGAAGACGGGGTCGGCGATGTCCTGGGGGTCCTGGGTGATGAGAAAGAGGCCGAGGCGCTCCTTGCGGCCCTGCTTTGCGGCGTCGGTGAACTTCCCGATGACCTTCCGGGCCTGGACGCTGTCGGCGTCGGTCAGGAAGTTGTGGGCCTCGTCCATGCCGACGACCAGCGGCGTCTCCCCGATGCGATCGAACGTCGGGTCGTTCGAGAGTTTCTCGTCGACGAGCAGCGACGACAGCGCGAGCACGACCGTCTCGGTCGCCCGCGAGTCGTTGATGTGGTAGGTCGGGACGACCGTCAGCCCGCCCGGGCGGACGAACTCGTGGATCAGATCGGTAATCGGCCGGGCGTCCTGATCGAAGATGTTCCCGAACCCACGCGCCCGCCGGCGGACGGCGTCGTAGGTCGCCTCGTGGACCCGGCCGGTCTCGTCGAGTTCCTCCTTCAGCGCGGGATCGTCGAGGAACGAGGTGAACTGGTCGTAGGTCCCTTCGCGGCCGTACTGATCACGGAACAGCGGAAGGAGGACGTTCACCAGCGCCCCGTACTGGTTGTCGTTGAGGCCGCTGCCGGCGATCAGCCACGGGTTGTCGTAGACCAACGAGAACGGGATGGTGAAGGCGACCTGCTCGGCGCGGTGGTGCTCGGCGGCGTACGTCGCGCCGCCGACTTCGGGGACGAAGGCAACCGTATCGTCGTGACCGCCACACGCGATGCCCTCGCGTTCGCATCGCCGCCGGAAGTCAGCCGAAAGGTCGCCGTCGTCGTGCATCTGAGCGTACTCGTCCTGGGGGTCGAACTGCACGACGGCGGGCCGGACTGTCCGGTCGCTGCCGGTCTCGACGGGGTAGGACCGTTCCGACGCGAGGAACTGCCGGAGGACGTTCTTCGCGAGGTGGGTCTTGCCCGATCCCGTCCCGCCGGCGACGAGCGTGTGCCGGAAGACCAGCGGGTCGCCGGCGTCGTAGGCGTCCTTCAGCCGGTAGTCGATGGTGGGGGGCTGGGCCGCCGTTCGGACCTTCTCGCCCCCGACCGAGAGGTGGCCGAGGAAGACGCCGTCTTCGGGAATCTTCAGTCCGGTCTTGATCGCCGATCGCTCGTCGGCGTGGCTGACGGGCGTCTCGGGCTTGGGGACGCGGTCGGTCATCCGGCGCTGGAGCTCGCCGTCATCCTGATATAGAATGGCGACGGGTTCCAGCGTCGCCATGAACTTGAAGTCCTGTTCGTCGATGCCCTCGGCGCGCATCGCCCGCCGGGCGTGGATCTCGGTCGCGTCGTCGGCCCGGAACTCCCGGGCGTATTCGAGGGCGGTGATCCGACAGAAGAGACGCTCGTCGGTCGCGCTGTCGGGATAGGGCGCGAGGAGATAGGTGCCGATCCGGACGTCGGCGCGGTTCCCGACGGTGACGTACGCTCGCAGCCGGGTGTCCTCGCCGTCCTCGCTGATGGTCAGGCCCTCCGCGGCCGAGAGGACGCCGATGCCGCGTTCCTCGCCCGTCGGCGTGGTTTCGACCCGCTCGAAGTCGTCGCTCGTCGCTCGTTCGGGGGCGTCACTCCCCTCGGAGGCTTGCTCGCCGGCGTCGTTGTCGAACTCCGTGAAATCCCCGAGGTCGGACATATCACGTCAGTGTGGGCCGACGGACAAACCTGTTTCCCAACCCTGGTGGCCGTGATCTCTCCGAAACTATATTTTGTTGGCGGTGTAACACTACGCTTGACTGATGGATGCAGGTTAGTTATCAGCACGCGAATCCCTACAACGGTCGAGAATCACACCTCCTCAGATTCCACGACGAGATTCACGACCAGACGACTTGCATCCTCGTCGACGCCGGATCGGGAGTCGATGTCGATGACCTCCTCGAAGAGGACGAATACCTCTCTGCGATCTTGCTGACGCACGCTCACCTCGACCACTACCGGACGCTCGGCTCGAATCTTCGGGACGGCGCACCGATCTACGCCACCTCGGAGACGGCGGCGGCGATCACGACGCGACTCGACACCGACGCCGAACACGCAGATCTGGCTAATCCGGGCGACGTGGCGGCGGCGATCGAACCGATCACGGACTGGACGACGATCACGAGCGACGTTCAGATCCATCCCGTACCAGCCGGGCATGCACCTGGTGGCTGCGGGTTCGTCGTGCGCTTCGCCGACGGCGACGATCACCATCATCTGCTCGCAACGGGTGACTTTACCACACGCCGGGCCGCTGGGTATCCGGGTCTCGGGACGGATTTACCGGTCGACGCGGTGCTCCTCACGGCAGCGACGAACACGGACTTCCGGGACCAGCTGACCGGCGCGGTCGGGACTGTCCTCAAGCGAGCGAGCGCCGGCTCGACGGTACTGACGACGAGCAGTGGTTCGACCGGTGTCCACCTCGCATACCTGCTGGCGCACGTCGCTGGCGCTACCGACCTGACGCATCCCGTGACAGTCGCCGGTCGGGTGGCAACCCTCTGGGAGGCCCTGGAGTACGACCATCCAGGCGTCGAATGCGTCCCGACGTTCGAGGATCCGGACGCGGTCCTCGGGCCGGGCCGAATCACGATTGCCGGGCCGGAGGTTCCCATTGCTGGAAGCAGCGAACGTCTGTTCGACGCGATCGAGGACGACGCGGGGGCGACGCTCGTGCAGGTGACGAGCGGGGCGTTCGACCCGAAGCGGTCCGCGGGCTGTATGGTCCACGACTATCAGCTGAGCAATCATCCGACCGAAGAAACGGTCGATTCAGTCGTCGAAGCACTGGAGCCGATCCACGTCGTCGTCACGCATCAACGGGGCTACGTCGCTGACCAGTACAAGGACAAGTACGACAGCTTCGTCTGGGCGACCGACGACGCCACGCAGTACACTCTCTACGACGATGGCTGGTCCGGGCCCCCGTGGGTTACCGAGGCCACGCGTCGACGCGTTCGCTCCAGACGATACACGGACGCCGGATCGGACATCGGCGGATCGTTCGACACCGCCGACATCCCGCTACCGACGGTGGAGCGCCACGACGACGTCGATCTGGTCGCCGAAGGCATCGATACAGCTCGGCTGGCCGAGGATCTCGGTCTCGACCCCGCTGTCCTCGAGGAGTCGCCAGTCGCCATCTCCGAGGAACGCACGGACGAGAGCGTCGCGTTCGCGGACGGTGCGTCGGTTTCCGACCCCGCAGAGGAGATGTCCCGGTCCGACAGTCCCGAGAACGAGCAGTGTCCCGACGGTTCCACGGCAGAGGCTGACGACGAGAGCGGCACCGACTCGTTTGCGGAGGTCCTCGATCGACTGGATCGGATCGAAGACGCTGTCACCGGGACCCGAACCACTGGGACTGTCGTCGATGCGGGAGACGGGGTAACGTTACTTCGGCTAACCAACGAGTCAGTCGCCGAGGACCTCACGCATGGCCAGCTTGTCGAACTCGACATTCAGACCGCGCCAGAGCGGGACGCGAGTGATGAAACCGGGTCGGATTGACGAAATCCACTGCCTCTCTGGACTATTTACTCCGAAGACCCCACGTCGAAGACTCCGCCTCGGAACGCTGACCCCAAACGTCCTTACCCTGGCATCCCAAGCCACTCCCGATGACCGCGTGGCTTCGCGCCATGACGTACAATGTCCGCTACGACAACGCCGAGGACGGCGAGCACCGCTGGGCGAACCGTCGTGAGGCTGTCGCGAGCACGATCCGGTTTCACGCGCCCGACGTTGTCGGCCTCCAGGAACCACTCGATCACCAACTGGTCGACGTCGCCGACGCTCTCCCTGGTTTCGAGTGGATCGGCTGTGGCCGCGTCGACGGCGAGAGCGAGGGCGAACACACCCCGATCGGCTACCGGACCGACCGGTTCGAGTGCGTTGATAGCGACACCTTCTGGCTCTCGGAGACCCCTGACGAGCCTGGCTCTGTCGGCTGGGACGCCCGCCACCCCCGGATCGTGACCTGGGCGCGCCTGCGCGACCAGCGGACTGGTGATTCCCTCCTTTTCGCCAACACACACTTCTCGCACGACGGCCCGCGCGCACGCCAGAAGAGTGCCCGTCTGTTGCTCGACCGGCTCGCGGACTTGCGAGAGGACGACCCCGTGGTTCTCACGGGCGATTTCAACTGCGTGGCGGGCGAAGAGCCCTACGAGATTCTGACCGGCGAGGACAGCCCGCTCGCCCTCAGTGACGAGCGCGATCGATCGTCCGAACCCGCACACGGCCCGCCGACCTCCGTGACGGACTTCGAGAACCTGGTGCCGAATCGCAAGATCGACCACGTCTTCACGACGCCCGACGTGTCCGTCGGAGCCCACGGCGTCTGCAGCGATGTCTACGACGACGGTCGGTTCCCCTCCGATCATCTGCCGGTGCTGGTCGAACTCGGTCCGGGTGAGGGGTAGCGGATCGAATCGCGCCTGACGGGAGGGGTCACAGAAACCGAAAAGTGGGAGTCAGCCATGGGCGGCTGTCAAGGATTGAAACCAGAATTATACTGGTGGGACCAGTAGTATCGGTATGGCCGAGTACGTGGCTGTCTGCCAGGACTGCGAGTGGGAACGACCGATGCCCAAGCGCGACATGGCCGAACATGCAAAGCGCGTCCACGAGGATGAACATGACCACCTCGTGTTCCTCGAGCACTGACGAGCGCGGTACCCGATCGCGCTGGACGACAGAGACTGCCTTTCTGCGACGGTGTCGTTTCTCCTCCCGCCGGCCGACTTGTTTTTACTTGCCGGTCACCAACACTCCGTATGCGACTCATCCGTGGACGGGCCGGCGGGACGGCGCTGACGGGGACGCTGTACGAACCTGGCGAGGAGCCTCCGAGCTACGAGGGTGCGCCTGACGCCGACGCGCCGTTCGTCTGGGTGTGTGATGCCTTCTACGCGGTCGAGAGCGGCGGAACCGTCCAGCACGTCGACGGCGACGCGATCAACGTGGCCTTCGAGTCGCCCGCGCCGCGCGGGTTCGCCGATCGCGACCGGGCAATCGCGGCCGCCGAGGAGCACGTCCGAACCCAGTTCGGCCGTCTCGGTCTCGCGGAATCGGCCGTCGAGATCGAACACGAGACGGTCGTTCCTGCGGAGTCGGCCACCGGCGAGTAGGTGTCGACCGGCGATAGCTCGTCTCAGTCGTCGTCGCCAGTCCCCGCTCGCTCGCGCTCGGCCGTGCGCTCGATGAACTCCTCGGGGAGGGCCTCCATCTCGCCGACCTGAACGCTCCAGAGGTTGGCGTAGAGCCCGTCCGCCGCGAGCAGGTCCTCGTGTGCCCCACGCTCGACGACTCGCCCCTCGTCCATGACGAGGATCGTGTCGGCGTCCCGGACCGTCGAGAGCCGGTGGGCGATCGCGAAGGTCGTCCGATCGGCCGTCAGCGTCTCCAGGGAGCGCTGGATCAGGACCTCGGTCTCGTTGTCGACGTGGGAGGTCGCCTCGTCGAGGATCAGGATCTCCGGATCCTCGAGGATCGCCCTGGCGATGGCGACGCGCTGGCGCTGCCCGCCCGAGAGCTTCACGCCGCGCTCGCCGACCATCGTGTCGATACCCTCTGGCAACTCGGACACGAACTCCATGGCCCCGGCCATCGAGAGCGCCTCGCGGATCTCGTCGTCGCCGGCGTCGATGCCGTAGGCGACGTTCTCGGCGACGGTGCCGTGGAAGAGGTACGGCTCCTGGCTGACGTAGCCCACGTGCGCCCGGAGGCTCGCGAGTGAGACGTCCCGCACGTCGTGGCCGTCGACGCGGATCGTCCCGTCCGCAGGGTCGTACAGCCGCACCAGGAGCTTGAGCAGTGTGGTCTTGCCCGCGCCGGTCGGCCCGACGAGGCCGACGAAGTCCCCTGATTCGGCGCTGAAGCTCACGTCGTCGACTGATGGCTCGTCGGTTCCGACATATCGGAAGGTCACGTCCTCGTAATCGACTTGCCCGTCGACGCCATCGAGGCCGATCGCGTCGTCAGGATCGTCGACGGTGCCCGGGTAGTCCATGAGGCCGACGATGCGTTCGGCCGCGGCGAAGGCGTAGCGGTAGTTGTTGACCACGTTGCCGAACTGACGCATCGGCCAGAGGAACCGCCGGGCGTACAGCAACATCGGCGTGAGCACGCCAAGCGTCATCCCGCCCGTGAACCCGACGGTCGTCCCGGCGAGGCCGACCTGTGGCGGGCCAAAGAGCAGCCAGTAGCCACCGACGAGGAACGTGAACACGTACCCCATTCCGGTGATGATCCGCAGCGTCGGGAAGAACTTGATCCGGGTCGTAATCGCGTCCCAGTTGGCATCGAGGTACTCCTCAGAGGCCTCCTCGACGCGGTCGCGCTCGAAGGACTCCCGGCCGTAGGACTTGACGACCTCGATCCCGCCGATGTTGTTCTCGAGTCGGGAGTTGAGCGCCCCGACCGACCGCCGGACGCGGCCGTACTTGGGGCCGATGCGCTGGACGAAGAGGTAACTCGCGAATGCGAGCACCGGCACCGACAGTAGCGCGACGACGGCGAGTTGCCAGTTGAGCCAGACCATCACGCTCGCGACACCGACGACGAGCACGGAGATCCGGATGCCGGCGTTGAGGTCGTTGGTGAGGAAACTCTCGAGTTGGTTGACGTCGTTGTTGAGGATCGACATGACCTCGCCGGTCTGTTTGTCGTCGAAAAAGCCCATGCGCATCCGCTGGACGACGTCGTAGGTGTCAACCCGGACCTCGTGTTGGAGGTGTTGGGCGAAGCGGTTCCACGCCCATCCGTTGATCCAGTTCAGCGCAGCCGTGAGTATGTAGACGGCCCCGACGAGCCCGACGGCGAACCAGAACTGCCCTGGCTCGTCCCCCGGAATGACCGATTGTGGGACGAGCGGGAGCGAAAAATCACGGGTCGGCACGAACAGCGCGTCGATCGCGACCCCGAGGACCAGTGCCGGGATGAGTTCGAGAAATCGCGCGACGACACTCGCGACCCCGCCCAGGACGAACTCCGGGACGTACCCCCGGCCATAGCTGCTGAGGAGCCGCCACATCGGGCGGTCGACACCCTCCCGGAGGTGTTCGAAGGTGTCCGCGTCGTCGTTGCCACCCGAAAAGCCCCAGGACATGGCCCCTGGTAACGTAGGAGTGCACAAAAGCCTGACTGTCGCGTCAGTCAGGATTTGGGAAGGTTTTACCGATTGCCCCTCGACCGGGGGAACATGGACACGGAGGGTGACGCCGGGAACAGCACTGAGGATGACCCCGGGAACCGCGCTGGGGAGGGCGACGCCGCTTCCGACACGCAGGACGCGATCATGGGTGCGACCTATCGCGCGCTGTGTGAGCACGGCTACGCCAACCTGACGATGCAGGACATCGCGGACGAATTCGACAAGAGCCGGTCGCTGTTGCACTATCACTACGACACGAAGGAGGACCTGCTGCTCGCGTTCGTCGAGCAGATGGTGGGGTGGATCGGGGATCGGTTGGCCGAGACGGAGACCGAGGACCCCCTCCCCCGTCTCGAAGAGTACGTCGATCGGTTCGTTATCGAACCGGGCGAGTCTGACCGCCAGACGTTTGCCCTGGCGATTATCGAACTGCGCGTCCAGGCCGTTCACCACCCCCAGTTCCGCGAGAAACTCCGTTCGCACTACGAACGCAACGTCGAAACCGTCGCCGAAATTCTCGCCGACGGGATCGAGGCGGGCGTGTTTCGCGACGTCGACCCCGAGCGCGTCGGTGAGGCGATCTACACCGCCATGGTCGGTGCCCGGACCTATCAGGTTACCCTCGGTGCCGAGGACGCCACCCGGCGGATGCGCGACGCCATCGCCGAGTTCGTCGCGACGGATCTGCTCGTCGCGGATCGGGACGTCGCCGAGTACGCCGGATGAGGATGGGGATTCGATCGCCGACTCTTCTCAGGTGCGTGCGCCCTAATCACCGATGGCCGTCACGATGTGAGCCACGAGGACGATGGCGGTGACGACCGTGAGCGATCGGTGGATCCATCGCCACCGTGAGAAGAGGGTTTCGTTGGACGTCTCGATGACGGCACCGAAAATCGACGGGGATTCGTCCCCGCGGCCGAGGCGGATCACGTGTCGATGGAGGTGTCGCCCGTAGACGCCACTGACGACTTCGACAGCGAGCAACACGCCGACGGCGAGCCCCAGCCCTTCCCACTCCTCGACGGCGAGGAAGTGTGGCACCGTCAGCACTGTCCCGAGCAGCATCGACCACTCGTGTGCTGGCAACAGATACCGACGGTACTGAATCGGCACGAGCGATGTTCGTTTGCCGAGCATGTAGCCGCCAAGTCCGAGTGTCAGTATCACGACACCGATCTCGACGAGACCGATATACGGTGCCTCGTTCGCTTCGCCACCGAGACCCCACCACTCGCCGAGGAGCATGCTCCCCCCCTCAGTTTCGTCTTCGGTATCCGCTTCGTTCTCATCTTCGTCTGCAATCGGTTCTTCGATCTGTGCCGTGGGGCGGGTTGGGCCGACCCACTCCTCCGGTTGGGCTGGTACCACCATGCCATCGGAACCGGACGCCACCATTGTCGACTGTATCTCCGATTCCGCCGATGACGTGGCTGATTGTGCCGCCCCAACGCCGGCCGCCCCGACGATCATCACGAGGAGCAGAGATCCGATCACGCTGAGTCGAAGACCACGACGCACTCTCATGGACCCCATGTTCTCCGGCTCTTTGTAAAAAGCCGCCGGAGGCCTTCCCACGACGCAGCGATCTGTCACAAACTGGTTTCGGCAGGATCGACACCGTCGAATACGACCGTCCCGGCCCTGAACAGTCTGTCCGGACTGCGGGCGTTCGAGACCAGCGCTGATACTGCCGGCTGTAAGTTCGTAAAGATATTCGCCACACCGGGGTGGCGAATTCCTTCAGTCTGTTACAGCCGGCAGTATGAGTTGGCTCGACCAGGCGAAGCCACCCCCACAGACGGGCCAGATCACAGCGGTACAGCGCGGAAGCCCACCCGTTCACGGGTGGGAGGAAGCGCGTAAGCTCCGTGGGGCAAACCACCGACGATGGCAGGGCTGACTCCCCAACGCTGACACAGAATATATAAACAAGGCGTCCGTATGTGAGAGTGTGATGGAGGTCAAACGCACCGTTCCCGTCAAACTCGATGTGCCCGAGGAGCGGCGCGACGACCTCCAGCAGACCATCCAGCAGTTCAACACCGCCGCCAACTACACTATCGACCACGGTAAAGGCGACGACGGCGACCTGATTCTCAACAAGTCCACCATCCACGACGAAGTGTACCACGACCTCCGGGACGAAACCGACCTCCCCGCAAACCTCGTGGTGCGGGCCTACTCGAAGGCCGTCGAAGCGATGAAAAGCACCGTCACGGAGTGGGAAAAGGGCAACAGCCGCCCACTCCCCTCGTTCGATGAACCATCCGCAGTCTACGACAAGCGCACGCTAACCATCAAAGACGAGTACGCCACGCTCTCGACGGTCAACGGGCGCGTCGAAGCCGCCTTCGTGCTTGGCGAGTACCAGCGGTCGTACCTCGAAGACGACGACTACGAGAAGCGGATGGGGACGCTCCACTACCGTCCCGACGAGGATACGTTCTACCTCCACATCGTCATTCAGAAGGAGGTAGACCAGCGTGATGGCGACCGTGTGCTTGGTGTGGACTTGAACCTGAAGAACGTCGCCGTGACCAGCACGGGACGGTTCTTCGACGGTGGTGAACTGCTGTGGGGGCAGAACCACTATTTCCGCGTGAGACGGAGCCTTCAGGACAAAGGCACCCGTTCCGCTCGGCAGGCGTTACGGCGACTGTCGGGACGGGAAAACCGCTTCGTCCTGAACCGCCTGCACAACATCTCGCGTGGAATCGTGGAGGAAGCCCTGCGCCACGACTGTTCGTACATCGCCGTCGAAGACTTGACCCACATCCGCGAGCGAATGGACGCCCACAACGAGCGCCTGAAGCGGCAGATGCACAACTGGGCGTTCCGCGAACTTCAAGAGCAAATTGCGTACAAGGCCGCCGAGTACGGTATCCGCGTTGAGTCGGTCAACCCTGCCTTTTCTTCGCAGACCTGCTCGAAGTGCGGCCACCAGTCCAGTACGAACCGCGACGGCGCAACGGGCTGGTTCGCGTGCAACGAGTGTGGGTACGAAGTAGACGGCGACTACAACGCGGCGAAAAACGTCGGCCTCCGTCTGTTAGCTTTACCATCGGGCAAACGTCCCGGTGGGTTGGGCAACGGTCAGCTTGCCCTGAAGTCGGGGACATTGAACGTGAGCGACGTGTCCAACGTCCACTCCAGCTTGGAGTTTGAACGGGAGTCCACCGACAAGCCCACCGCTTCAGCGCTGTCTCTTACCCATAACTCGATACTATAGCGTAAGTTCAACCAGATCAGGCATGAGAAGAAGAAATCAATCAAATCTCTATCAGTATCTGCCCAAGATTAGAGAGGTCTCGATGAAGCCGCGTGAAAAGCTCAGTTGAACTCGTTATTTCGACGGGTTCCGCTGAATGAGCCGCGAAGCGCGCTCATTCAGCACCGAGTTCGTATCCTTCAGCCCACATGCGTAGCTTCTGGAGTCCTTTCCACATCGTCTCCCACCCTGGTGGCGGATCTGAACCACGATCAAGATAACCGCCGAGTTTAGCGACGCTCACTGCGTATGATTTTCCATCTTGGTCGCTCAATTCTGGAAATTTCGTTTCCAGAATTGTGCACTCTGCCTCACTCAGCAGGACCGCCGGAGATACTGAACTATCACCACGGGCAAGTTCTCGTAACTCCAGAACTTTCCACGCGATTACTGAATACATGCTCAACAGAACTTCCATCCGCTCCCAAGTCTGCAGTTGCCGTTCTTCGATGTTACAGCCACTCTTGAGCACTTTATGCCAGTCTTCAATTCGCCAGCGGAGGCCGTAATAGTCGATGAGTGTCAGTGTCTCTTCAAACTCTTCGACCGATTCAGTGGTGAGCAACACCCACTGAATCGGGTCGTCATTTTCACCGACCTCGTCGACTCTCACGACATTCGCCTCGATTGAACCCTCTTGCTCAGGATTATTCCTTGGTGCGCGCAACTCACACGTTCCAGTGGCTATCGACAACTCCACCGTTCTCGCTTCGCGCCCACCTCCCTGTTGAATCTCGATTGTTTTGCGACCTTGCTCGGCAAGGTCGCTGCTCCAGTCAAAGAGTTTTTCAGGTTCACCATCATCAGTCCAAATCCGCCGGTTTTGATTCGCTCGGACGATAAAGCCAGCACTTTCCATCTCTCCGGTGACTTCTTCGTAGAACGCGAATGAATCTGCGCCTCGGTCATGAATGAACAGCGGGCGGATATCGTCGGCAAGCCAGTCTCTGGCTTGCCTGTCGCCACGGCTCCACTTCTCATGCTCATTGTCAAGTTGAATCGGCTCTGCTTTGCCGTTGGCATCGTACTTCTCACCAGCCTGCTGGTCCTCGATCAGCGCCTGCTGATCGATGACTCCAGTCATCCGATGGGTGCGTGGATTGATTCCGATCGTGGAGTGTAGCTTGACGCCTTCGAGATCCATTTCAGAATTGCCAATGTCGCCGAGGCCCTCTTTGGAGGGATGTCTCGGAAACACGAGTTCGGTGGTATCGGAGACAATCAAGAGTTCGTCTGACCGACTCACTCTTGATTGCTGTTGCTGCTTGTGAGCAGAGAGAACCTCGTTGGGGTCCACACTGTCATTATCGCAAAATCGGTATGTAGCTTTTGTGGAGGCCCAGTCTCCGCAGGCAGCGGGGATGGACTCGGCAGGTGAGCTGCCGAGTTCATCCCCAAGTTGAACCAATCGGTCAGTCAGGCGCTTGTCTCCAAACTCAGCTGACCGAAACTCCGCTCGAATCCACCCGGAAACATCCATGTCACACAGCTGTCCATCCTCATCGAGTTCTGGCTTCCAACTCCGTGAGCGGCGTCCCATCTACCAGTCTTGGTTCGTCAGCTCCTCGATTAGGACTTGTGGGTAAGAGACAGCGCTTCAGCGGTGGGTAGCTGACTGTCCCCACCCGCCCAATATCGCAGTTGGTAAATCCGAACGCCTCGGAGACGGAACCAACCAATGGTTCACGTCAGCGTTCTCGGCTGCGGACACATGGGCGGGGCACTCGTCCGTGGGCTCTCGTCGGCCGGCCACCGGGTGACGGCCTGCGACGTCGACGAATCGGCACTCGAAGACCTGGCGGGCGTCGCCGACGAGACGACCACTGCCCTCGAAGCGGCGACAGGAGCGCCGATCGTCGTGCTGGCGGTCGGGCCGGACGCCGTCGGCGACGTACTCGAAGACCTGGAACTCGACGCCGACCAGACCGTCGTGTCCGTCGCCGCGGGCGTCTCGACGCCGATGCTCGAATCGAAGACCGACGCTGCCGTCGTCCGGATGATGCCGAACCTCGCCGCCGAGTACGGCGAGATGGCCGCCGCAGTCACGCCCGAACCCACGGGCGACGTCGCGACAGTGCTCGACGATCTGGGGACTGTCGTCACGATCGAGGAGGGCCAGATGGACCTCGCGACGGCGATCAACGGCAGCGGGCCGGCGTTCGTCTTCCATCTGATCGGCGCGATGCAAGACGCCGGAGTTGACGGTGGCCTCGACTCGGATGACGCCGCCGCACTCGCCGCCCAGACGTTCAAAGGGGCGGCCGAGATCGTTCTCAAGAGCGACGAGAGTGTCGAAGAAATGATCGATGCCGTCGCGACGGAGGGCGGGACGACGATCGAGGGCATGGAGGTGCTGTGGGACAGCGACGTCGCGGACGTCCTCGGCGAGGCAGTGGCGGCCACGGAAGAACGGTCGGCGGAGATCACTGCAGAAATCGGCGATGAGTGAGTGCGATATCCTGTGGACTCACTGACGTTGTACACTACTCACCTATTTTCTCACTGTCCACGCGAAGTAGACAATTCCCGCTATGACGACTGATCCGGCGATGAATAGTAGATTGGCTGTCCAAGCAGCAACCGCAATCAAATTCCAGAGGGCTATGAGCAACCCTGCCTCTCCGGGCTTTTCGTGTCGCCATGTGGTATATGACGTCGTCAAACCAGAGACGACTGCAATTCCGAATATTGGTTGCTGAAGCCACAGGAGGGTCCACCCGATAATGGCCACGGAGAGTCCAATGACAACCCCATTTGATACTCTATAGTCCATATGCCTCTTTATTTCCCGAATCTATTAATATGTTAGATCACTCCCATGCCGAGCGAAGTTGTTCAAAGTATCCGGCAACTCGCTCGAACGTTTCCGTATCCGCGATCGAGAGGTGCTTCGGCGGGGACGTCCGCAGGTGTCCGATTACGCGGCCGACGAGTCCGTTCGAATCGTCCCACGAGAGGGTGATCGACTGTGTCTCACGGTCGATGTCTATCTTCTGCAGTTTTGAGAGCGCGTAACACCGGTTTTCGACGCACAGTGACGGTAGCTCAAGCGCATATCGGTGGCCTTCCTGCGTCCAGGATATGTGTTCGCTGGCTGCGAGGAGCGCTGCCGGCTGCTCTTCGATCGCCGTTCGGATCGCTGTCGCGATATCTTCACCGCCGAACAGCTCGAACGTTCGGTGGTCGGGGACGTACCACAGCGACCACGACGGCCCATCGATACGGAGCGACTCGATCGCGACGAACCGATGCCAGGTTTCGATCGACAGTAGCCCAGCAAGCGGATCCGAACATGCGTCTAGCGAACAGTGATACAGCCCCTCGCTCTCGCGGTCACAACAGCCCTCGAAGACGCCGAAGTGCTCCGGATACGCGGTCGATAGCTGCTCGCCATTTAGGCGGACCGAGGCTTCGACGCCTCGATCCAGCGCCGGCTGTAGGGCCGCATTCGCGACAGCGATTTCGGTACTCGTCTCTTCGATCGGTCCGAACACCAATATGTGGCTCGGCTGCGCTTCGTCCGGAGCGATATTCATACGATCACACGCCTGGGACGCCCGTTGGTGGCGCGAGCGTACTCGCTGCTAAGTAATACGCCAACGCTGTCACGACTATCCCTGGGATCGCGATGCCAGCCGCATTGGCAGCTCGATTTATCGCCTCTTCGAAGGCGTTTTTCAAGTCTGAGAGGTTTGGAGTTCCTCCTTCGGGGCCACAGATTCGAGTACACCACTCTGTATAGTGTTCTTCGCCGACCCAAAAGCAGTTACCGTTATGTCCAACCCAAATGTTGATACCGCTTCGATAGTTGCCCTTCTGATAAATTGCGAAGTGGCCGTGGGTCATCGTGGGTGGACTGTGACTGGCACACTGGGGTGAGTGACCCGAATCTGAACCGTCCAGCCGGATACAATAGTCCGTAACGAACGGAAGATTCGAGCAGAAGACGAAGCCACTTAAGATTGTGGCCTGGTCTTGACGAACTGGCAACGGGTTGTCGTGGACGACTTTCACATTTCCACCGCCCTGCGAAGCACCCATCGATGTCCGCTCAAGGGTCTGGCCATCCTGGGAGTAACGAAGCCGAGAGGGCGACTCCCAAGAGGGTCCATGGACCCCTGCTTCTGAATTGGTTAACCGAGTTATTGATTTGGGAACCTCGCTTGGATCTTCGATTCCCTTGGCGACATAGAGTTCTAGTCCGTCGCCAAACACCGTGGTTGTGAAGGCGATAACTGGCCGAACTGGGTTCGCGGCCGTCTCAATGGCAATTCGTTCTAGTTCCTTATCATCTAGCTCCTTCTTCTTATTTCCGTTACCTGACCCATGCCCTTTCCCATTGTTTGGCTTTCCGGCAACTAGGCCGGAGGTACCAAGCATAGCCGTGCCTGTACTGATTGACTTCAATACGGATCGCCGCGATGGGTTCGAATCAGTCATACTTGCGTCCAAAATGGATTTTCACTACGAAGTATATATATATATATATATTATGGTTTTAGGAAATGCAATAGAGAAAGTTATCTTGAAGACTATTGTTGATGACGGCACCACATTCTGCAGGCAACCGACGAGCCCTGATTTGAACGTCTCTCTGGCACAATTCACGTTTCGCCCTGATAAACCAGAATCGTAAGAGTGCGTCCCATCAACAATAGTCTCCGCTAGGGCGGTAAACGATACCCAACGCTGGAGGGTGTTGTAGCGTACTGACTGGCAACTCGTTGCGAACCGTAGTAGGTTTGTCCGTCGCCCATTTCACCCACTACAATGAGATCCGGTACTCCCATCGGTCGCCACCGTACGCGGACATCCAACACACGGGATGGCACTGACCACTGCAACCATCGAGCGTCATTCTGTGGAGATCACCAGCGAGGTCGACGATGAGTGACGCCGTCGACCCCGCCGAGATCGAGCGGACGCGCGAACTCGCTGCCGACGCCGAGCGCGTCGTCGTCAAGGCGGGGACGAACTCCCTGACCGACGCCGACTCGAACCTCGACGACGAGAAACTCGACAAACTCGTCGACGACGTGGCCGACCTGCTGGATCACGGCAAGGAGGTGTTGCTGGTCTCCTCGGCCGCGATCGGGGCCGGCCGGGGGCGCGTCGACGCCGAGACCGACACGGTCGAGGCGTCCCAGGCGCTCTCGACCGTCGGACAGAGCCACCTGATGCGCCGGTACACCGAAAGTTTCGAGCGCTACGACCGGAAGGTCGCCCAGATCCTCGTCACCCAGGCCGATCTCGACGATCCCGAGCGGTTCACCAACTTCCACAACACCGTCGAGACGCTCCTCTCGTGGGGGGTCGTTCCGATCGTCAACGAGAACGACGCCGTCGCGATCGAGGAGATCCAGATCGGCGACAACGACATGCTTTCGTCCTCGATCGCGGTCGGGATCGACGCCGATCTGCTGGTGACGCTGACCGACGTCGACGGCGTCTACACGGGCAACCCCAAGGACGACCCTGACGCCACGAAGATCGAGGCCGTCGGGAGCAACTACGGGGCGATCCAGGAGATCGTCGCCCAGAGCACGACCGAGGGGTTCGGCGGGATCACGACCAAAGTCGAGGGCGCACGGACGGCCAACGAGCACGGGATCCCGGCGGTGATCGCCGGCTCGGCCGAACCGGACGTCCTCGAGCGCATCGCCGAGGCCGAACCGGTGGGCACAATATTCTTGCCTGTCAATGGAGCATACGATGACTGATACGGATACCGAAACCAAGGTCGAGGCCGCCGAGAGCGCGGCCCTCGAACTCGCGAACGTCGAGGCCGCCGACCGGAGCGCCGCCTTGGAAGCGATCGCCGACGCTATCGACGACCACCGCGAGGACGTCATCGCGGTCAACGACGAGGACGTCGAAGCGGCCGAGGAGCTGCTCGAAGCCGGCGAGTACACCCAGGCCTTAGTCGACCGCCTGAAGGTCGACGACGCGAAGGTCGACTCCATCGTCGAGATGGTCGAGAGCGTCGCGGCGATGGACGACCCCCTCGGCGAGACCCTCGAAGCGCGCCACCTCGACGACGACCTGGACCTCTACAAGGTCGCGGTCCCCATCGGCGTGATCGGGACAGTCTTCGAGTCCCGGCCCGACGCCTTGGTCCAGATCGCCGCCCTCGCGCTGAAGTCGGGCAACGCGGTCATCCTCAAAGGCGGCAGCGAGGCCAGCGAGTCCAACCGCGAACTCTTCGAGCTCATCCGCGAGGCTGCTCAGGAGATCGACGCCATCCCCGAGGGCTGGGTCCAGTTGATCGAGGCGCGCGAGGCCGTCGACACCGTCCTCGAAATGGACGAACACATCGACCTGCTGATGCCCCGTGGCTCCTCGGCGTTCGTCAGCTACGTCCAGGACAACACCCAGATCCCCGTCCTGGGCCACACTGAGGGCGTCTGTCACGTCTTCGTCGACAGCGAGGCCGACCTCGCGGAGGCCGAGGACGTCGCCTTCGACGCGAAAGTCCAGTACCCCGCGGTCTGCAACGCCGTCGAGACGCTGCTGGTCCACGAGGCCGTCGCCGAGGACTTCCTGCCCGAGATGGCCGATCGCTATGCCGCGGCCGGCGTCGAGTTGCGTGGCGACGAGCGCACCCGGGAGATTCTCGTTGACGCGGATGTCGATGTAAACGAAGCGACCGACGAGGACTGGCGCACCGAATACGGCGACCTGATCCTCTCGATCAAGGTCGTCGATTCGCTGGTGGACGCCATCGACCACGTCAACGAAAACGGCTCGAAACACACCGAGTCGATCCTGACCGAGGACGACGCCAAGGCCCGGACATTCATGACGGGCGTCGACGCCGCGAGCGTCTTCCACAACGCCTCGACGCGCTTCGCGGACGGGTATCGCTACGGCCTGGGCGCGGAGGTCGGCATCTCGACGGGGAAGATCCACGCCCGCGGGCCCGTCGGCCTGGATGGGCTGACGACCTACAAGTACTACCTCGAAGGCGACGGCCACCTGGTTGCCTCCTACGCCGGCGAGGACGCGCTCCCCTTCTCCCACGAGGGGTTCGACGGCGAATGGTAAGGCGTCGGTAGCGCAGTGTCTTTTCGGGGGTGACGGCCGCTTCGCCTCCTGGTAGGGCGGGTCGGAATCGCAGAAACGCAGAGTCGGCCGTGAGTTCGTCACAGTCTAGGACGAGCACCGGACTTCTGTAGTACGATCGACACCGGATCCTCACTGCGCGGCCGCATTATTGGATTTGTGGTCGGTCGCCCCGAAAACGGAGCTCTTCCAATAGTTACTTTAGCATTCTGGGGAAACATTTTCCCATCATGAATTTGATCCCCAAACTGCTTGCCATCCTGTTTGGAACTGATCAGACGGGTCTTCGCGAGTATCTCAGCCTCCTTTTGCTGGCTTGTGGTGCATTCGCTTTCACGTTCGCCGCCTATGCATTCGGCATCTATCCTACCGGATCTGGGGTCATACTCATTCATCCATATGGGGCACTCGCTGGGGTGATAGGCGCACTACTGATCGGATACTATCGCGCTGGACTCGTCTTCGGCTGGCTTATCACCCACATGTCGCTGCTCGGATATCAAGCGGACTGGGCAGTCTTCCGAGACCCCGATGGCTCACTTCTCGACGCGGTCGCGTGTCTCTTTCGGCTCGACATGTTGACGTACATCGCCGTGGAGGCGATCGTTTTTGCCGTCCCTGCCTTCGTTCTCGGGTACACACTACGGTGGGTCATAACCGTCGGTCGAACCCACTGGGAGATAGCCGAGTGATTGCAACTCCTACAGTGGACAATCACGAAACCGAACTGTATCGTTCTGGGTAACCCGGTACCAGCACGGCGATGTCGGCTGAAACCCTATCTTCTGGACCGCGGACCTCGCATTCGACGGCCAGATCCACGTCTCCGGGTCGCCGCTGGTTCGTTTCAATCTCGGTTACCCACTCTTTCGACCGTGAACGCTGCTTCCATGTCCGCGACCGTCACGGCGTACGTATCAGACTCCACGACGTGGCCCTCCCCTGGTTTGTAGAATCCGAAGTGCTCGACGGGGATCTCGACCTCGATGGTCCTCGCTTCGCCGGGATCGAGTGCGACGCGATCGTAGCCGACCAGCTCCCGTTCGGGACGCACTCTGGATGGCGTCTTCTGTCCACCGTAGACCTGGATCACGTCCTCGCCCGGTCGCGAGCCGACGTTCTCGACGGTCATCGCGACGGAGACCGTCCCGTCAGGTCTGACGGTCGTCTCGTCGAGTTCGAGATCGCGACGTTCGAACGTCGTATAGTTCAGCCCGTGGCCGAACGGATACAGCGGGTCGTAGGAATCTGGATGTTCGTCCGCGCCGAGCGTGAGTGGATGGCGGGCGTGATCGTGCAGTTGTGGGAGATCGCCGTGCGACCGGGCGATCGAGATCGGGAGTCGCCCGCCGGGATCGCAATCGCCGAACAGCGTCTCCGCGACGGCCTGGCCGCCTTCCGTGCCAGGGAAGTACGCCAGCAGCAGGGCGTCGGCGTGGTCGGCCAGCCAGTCGACGATCAGCGGCCGGCCAGTGAGGAGGACGCCGACAACTGGCGTCCCGGTTTCGTGGATCTCCTCGGCCAGCCGTCGCTGGGCTGGTGGGAGGCGCAACTCCGAGCGCGTCGGCCACTCCCCGGTGTCAGTGCCGAGCATGTCCTGGGGGCCGAACTCGTGGATGTACCAGCCTTCACCGAGTCCCAGGACGGCGACGTCCGCCTGACTGGCTTTCTCGACTGCGTCATCGACGTCTCGCTCCTCGGTGAGCGTCGCTCCCTGCTCGTAGAGCACCTCGCCTGCCGCCCGCGCCTCGATGGCTTCCCGGACAGTGACTCCTGCCAGCCCGTCAGCCTCGTGGTGGCTCCACCCACCGACCTGGTGGACGAGATCGTCGGCGTTGGGCCCGCCGACGAAGACCGTCTCGTCGCCAGATAGGGGGAGGATCCCGTCGTTTTCGAGCAGTGTCATCGACTGCCGGGCGGTCTTTCGGGCGAGTTCACGGTGCTCGTCGCAGCCCAGCGTCGAGACAGTCTCCTCGACATCGACGTACGGGTCTTCGAACAGCCCCAGCTCGAATTTTACCCGGAGGACTCGTCGGACGCTGTCGTCGAGAATCGCCTCGTCGAGTTGTCCGTCTTCGACGAGTTCGACGAGTTTCTCGACGTGGACTGTGTGATCGACCGATCCCACGTCCAGGCCCGCTTCGCGAGTGCGACGGACGGACTCGCGCCAGCCCGTGGTTACGCCGTGGGACTGGTGGAGTTGCTTGACCCCGCTCCAGTCGGCGACGACGTGACCGTCGAACCCGAGTTCGTCCCGGAGTCGTTCGGTCAGCAAGTACCGGGAGCTATGGGCCGGTTCGCCGTTCGTCGCACTGTAGGCCGGCATGACCGACTCGACGCCCGCGTCGATCGCGGCCTCGAACGGGGGTAAGAACGTGTTCCTCAGGACGCACTCGGAGACTTCGACCGGTGCGCCGTCCTGGCCGCGCTCGGGATCGCTGTAGGCGGGGAAGTGCTTGGCCGTCGCGAGGACCGACTCGGGGTCGTCGATCTCTTCCCCCTGGAGACCGCGTACCTTCGCCCCAGCGAAGTCGGCGGCGAGTCGCGGGCTCTCGCCGTGGGTCTCCTGGACGCGGCCCCAGCGTGGCTCCCGTGCGACGTCGCACGTCGGCGCGTAGTTCTGGTGTGCGCCCGTGGCGCGAACTTCCCGCGCCGTCGCGGCTGCGGAGCGTTCGATCAGCGCCGGGTCCCAGGTCGCCGCCGCGCCTAGCCCGTTCGGGAACACAGTCGCGTCCTCGACGTAGGCGTGGCCGTGGACGGCATCGACGTTGACGAGTAGCGGGATGCCGAGCCGGGTCTCCTCGATCGCCGTCCCCTGGAGGTCGTTGACGGCCTCGACAACCTCGCGCGGCTCCGAAACCGCTGCCCCTGCCCAGCCGAAGGCGGCGACGCTCCCGAAGCCGTGCTCGACGATCCCATTCCTGACCGCGGGAATATCGTGCGTCTCGCCACGCTCTCCGGCCCAGGTTCCGACCACTTGCCCGGCTTTCTCTTCGAGTGTCATCCGGGAGAGCAGGTCTTCGACGCGGCGTTCCGTCGGCTGGTCGGTCCGGCGATAGGGTGGGTCGTCCTGGGCCATTGTCTCCCAGAAGACGCGTCGTCACGGGAGAAAAGATTGGTGGGAAGCGTCCCATCACGGCGGGGGTCCGGTCCGTCCGGCAACGCGAGAACCGGTCTCCGTTGCAGGGAGACGTACCATTAACATCAGGTCGCCGGTTCGCCGTCCCGTATGGCAACGACGGTACGGGAGACCATCGCAGGCATGGCACAACGGGCGAATCCGGCGTTTGCAGTCGCGGTGGTCGCGATCCCGCTGGCGGCGCTGGGCTACGCGCTCACAGTCGCATCGCTTCAGGGGCACACCTACGTCCACGTGATGGCGGGCGTCCTCTGGACGGGCATCGACGTGTTCATCGGCGCGGTGCTCGGGCCGGTGATCGGCGGCCTCGACGAGGAAGAGAGCGCGGCGGTGTTCCAGCGACTCACGCCCAAAACCGCCTTTCTCCTCCCGTCGCTGGCGACGGTGACCATCGCCTCGGGGATCGCCCTCGCGCTCGAACTGGGCTATCTGGCCGACCGCGAGGGCTGGCTCGCGGTGTTCACCGCGGCGAACCTGATTCCGATCCTCCTGCTGTTGGGCTGGCGACTCGACGCCTGGCGGGACTGGCGCTGGCAGGTCCCCTTCGGCATCGCGACCGTCGGTTCGCTCGCCTGGGTCGCAACGACGATCGGTGATCTCCCGGCGATCGAGCCCGCGATCGCGGTCGCGCTGGCGATCGTGACGATCCTCTCGGTCCAGGGTTTCGGGTTCCTGATGCCCGGCGAGTTGCGGATCTACCGGGAGATGACGTCGGCGAGTCCGGACTCCGGCGTCATCGCCGCGATCGGCAAACAGAACGCGATGCTCGGTGGTGTGCAGGGGCTGTTCCAGCTTTTGTTGATCCTCGACATGGTCTACCTGCGATACGGAGGTTTTCCGTTCTGACCTGCTGGCGGTGGCCTGGCACACTCGTTGGGACAAACGCTTCGTCGATCCGGTTGGATCTGTGACGCTCTCTGACCGGCGTAACACCTATTCACCCTCGTACACACCGTATACATATGAGTACGATTCGCGTTTCCGACGAGGTCAAGGAACGCCTGCGTGCCCTGAAGCGTGACGACGAGTCCTTCGACGAACTACTGGATCGGCTGAGCCGCCGGGAGAAGGACATCGAAGAGATAGCTGGCAGTCTCGCCTTCCTCGACGAGGACGGGGCATTGGAAGCGGAGATGCGGGCGGCTCACGACGAATTAAACGAGTCACTGTCCCATCGGCGATGATCGTTCTCGATCGTGACGTCCTCGCGAAGATCGCCGGCCGCGATCCGGACGAGGCGATCCTGTCACACCTCGGGCAGTACCGCAGAGAGGAGTGGACGATCCCCGCCGTCGTCGCCTGGGAGTCCTACAAGGCCGGGTCGGGCCGGACGGAGATGCTCAGGACCCAGCGCGTCCTCGACGAGCAGTTCGATCGCGTGCTGGATTTCACCGACGATTGTGCCCTCGAAGCCGCGTATCTCGACGAACAGCTTCGCGCACAGGGGATCCGGCTGGATCCCGCCGATCTGCTCAATCTCGCGACCGCCCACGCTGCGGGTGGCACGTTCGTCACGCACAATGCCACGGACTTCGACAAGCCACCGCTGTACGATCTCGTCGACCTCGACGTGGTGGTGACGGATTCTTGATCCGGAGACGGAACTCGCAGTTTCAACCCATTTCGACCCGAACCTCGTGGCTCGTGCCGTCCTCGAATGCAGGCACCACATCGCCCACGATCACCTCGCCGTCGACCTCGACACTTTCAACCCCACTCTCCACGCCCTCGGGATTTTCCACCGTGATCTCGTAGGTCGCGCCGCGGAACTCGCGGGTCATCTCGAAGCCGTCCCATTCGGCCGGGATCGTCGGGTCGATCACGAGGCCGTCGAAGGTCGGCCGGATGCCAAGCAGGTACTGCGTCGCGCCGACGTACGCCCAGGAGGCCGTGCCCGTGAGCCAGGAGTTCTTCGCGACACCGAAGTCCTCGTGGGCGGGGCCGAGAACGTTCTGGACGTACACGTATGGCTCCGTCCGCCGCAGTTCTGCTTCGTCCTCGTGTGTCATCGGGTTCAGCTGCCGGTAGTACTGGTGGGCGCGTTCGCCGTCGCCCAGCAGGCCGGCGGCGACGACCGACCACGTGTGGGCGTGACAGAAGATGCCGCCGTTCTCCTTGGCTCCGGGTGGGTAGGTCGTCGTTCCGCCGATCCGGTCGATCGTGCCTTCACCCTCCCAGGGTGGGTCGAGCAGCGCGAAGCCATATTTCGTGTTCAGACGCTCGTGAGCCGATTCCATCGCCCGCTCGGCGCGCTCGTCGTCGACGCCGCCCAGCACCGCCCAGGTCTGGGTGTTCAACGAGATCTGCTGGTAGTCCTCACTGGCCGACCCGATGACGTCGCCGTCGTCGTCGTAGGCGCGGGTGTACCACGCGCCGTCCCAGGCGTGGTCGTCGATGCGGCCGATCTCCTCGGCACGCTGGGTGCGACGTTCGGCTGCCAGGTCTTCGTCGCCGAGGAACTCATAGAGATCAGCGACTTCCCGGAGAACCCGGCAGTACATCATGGCGACCATGACGCTCGCGGCCTCGCCACTGCCGTCGTCGGGGTTCAGCGAGTCGTTCCAGTCGGCGTAGCCCATCCGCGGGAGGCCGTGTTTGCCCCGGTGCTCGTCGGTGAACGCGATGGCGCGCTCGATGTGCTCGCGCACGGTGCCCGTCGAGCCGTCCTCGAAGGGGATCTCCGCTTCGAGGAAGTCGTCGTCGCCGGTCTCCTTGAGATACTGGACCGTCCCGAGGACCAGAAAGAGGTGGTCGTCGGAGAACCACTGCGGCTTGGACGGGTCTTCCTTGGCCAGACCGGCGTCTCCCTCGCCGCTGAGTGGGTAGAACTGGTGCCAGGCGTGCCCGTCGGGGAACTGGATCTCCCAGAGGCTCTCCAGGGTCTCCCGGACCTGCTCGGGCACGGCGTGGACGATCGAGAGGGTGTCCTGACTCGAATCGCGGGTGCCCATCCCGCGGCCCAACCCGGCCTGGTAGCGCGAGGCCGTTCGGGACCAGTAAAGCGTCGAGCGACACTGCACCGGGTTCCAGACGTTGAGCATCGTGTTCATCTCCTCGTCAGGAGTCTCGACCTGCAACGTCGAGAGGTACTCGTCCCACTCCGCTTGGAGGGCGTCGAGTTCCTCGTCGACGACCGACGGGTCCTCGTACTTCTCGATGAGATCGTCGTCGCGCTCCGGCGCGGTCAGGAAGACGATCCGTTCGCGCTCGCCCGGGTCGAGTTCGATGTCGTGCTCGAACGAGCCGATGACGTTGTCGTGGGTGGCCGTCGAGTCCGTGGCCGCACCGGCATCCAGCACCGCGGGTTCCTCCAGCGTTCCGTACTGGCCGACGAACTCGCGACGCTGGGTGTCGAAGCCCGCGACCTCGGCGCTGGTGGCGTGGGTGTAGCTGATCTCCTCGGCCGAGGAGTACGCCTCGATGACGCCGGCGTCCTCGTCGACGCGGGAACGCATGATCTGGCCCGTCCAGTCGAGGTTCATCTGGTCGGCCGCGGCGTCCGGGAACGAGAACTCGACGTAGGAGAACGCGCCGAGGGTGCGAGTCTCTTCACCCTCGTTTTCGATGTCCAGCACCCACAGCTCGCAGTCCTCGCCGAGCGGGACGAAATACGTCATCTCGGCCGCAATGTCGTCGTAGACGCTCTCGATCGTGGTGTAGCCCGGCCCGTGGCGACACTCGTAGTCGGCGAGCTCGTCCTTGACTGGCTGCCAGGTCGGCGACCAGTACTCACCGCTCTCCCGATCCTGCAGGTAGACGTACCGGCCGGGCTGGTCGTCCGGCACGGCGTTGTACCGGTAGCGCGTCACGCGCTGGTTCTTCGGATCTTTGTAGAAGCTGTACCCGCCACCGGTGTTCGAGACGATGCCGCCGTAGACGCCCTCGCCGAGGTAGTTGATCCACGGCGTCGGCGTGTCGGGTCGGTCGATGACGTATTCGCCTGTCTCCTGGTCGACGTGTCCGTATGTCATTGTCTGTCGTGGGTTGGTGGTGTGGGTTCGGTTAGCGAACGATGCAAAACAGGGGGCAACTGGCTCAGCCCATCACGACGCGCACGTCGTGGACTTCCCCGTCACCGAGGTCGGGGATCGTCTGGCTGTCGATGGTGTCGCCGTCGATTTCGACCCGATCGACGCCCGATTCGACGCCGTCGGGATTCTCGACAGTAATCTCGTAGGTCGCGCCGCGGAACTCGCGGTGGACCGAGAACTCGTCCCACTCGGCCGGGATCGACGGATCGACCACGAGACCGTCGTGGTCGGGCCGGACGCCGAGGATGTACTGGGTGATCGCGACGTAGTTCCAGGCCGCCGTTCCGGTCAGCCAGGAGTTCTTGGCCTCGCCGGTGGTCGGGGCGTCCGGACCGGCGATGGTCTGGGCGTAGACGTAGGGTTCGGTGGTGTGGACGTCGCTGATGTCCTCACGGGCGGCCGGGCAAATGCGCTTGTAATAGTCGAAGGCCCGCTCGCCGTTGCCGAGTTTCGCCTCGGTGATCATGATCCAGGGGTTCGTGTGACAGAAGACGCTCCCGTTCTCCTTGTAGCCCGGCGGGTAGGAGGTGATCTCGCCGTAGCGCTCGTCGTATTCGGTGAAGGCGGGCTGGTGGAGCACGATGCCGTGTTCGGTCGCCAGTCGCTCCCGGACCGAGTCCATCGCGTCCTGGACCTTGCCGTCCTCGCGGCCGATCCCGGCCATCCCGCACATGCCGTTGGACTCGACGAAGATCTGCCCCTCGTCGTTCTCGCTCGATCCGATCGGGTCCTCGAAGTGGTCGTAGGCCCGCCGGAACCACGCGCCGTCCCAGCCGGCGTCGGCGACAGCGTCGGCCATCTCGTCGGCGTATCGCTGGTACTCCTCGGCGGACTCGGGCAGGAGGTCGGTCTGGTCGGCCAACTCGGCGAGTTCCTCGACGGCGTAGACGAACTGGCCGCCGATGAACACCGACTCGGCGCGCTCCTCCTCGACGTCGTGTTCGGCCGTCTGGAAGGACTCGTCCGGGTTCTCGGAGAAGCAGTTGAGGTTGAGACAGTCGTTCCAGTCGGCGTGGCCGATCAGCGGCAGGTCGTGAGGGCCGCGGCGTTCCCGGACGTATTCGACGGCGCGCTGGAGGTGCTCCGCGAGGGGTTCCTCGGTCCCGGGTTCGTTCTCGTAGACGACCTCTTCCGCCAGAATGGAGGTGTCGCCGGTCTCCTTGACGTAGGCGGCGGTGGACATGACCAGCCACATCGGGTCGTCGTTGAACCCGCCACCGATGTCGGCGTTGCCCTCGCCGGTGAGGGGGGTGTACTGGTGGTACGCGCCGCCGTCTTTCAGTTGGAT
Source organism: Halorhabdus tiamatea SARL4B (assembly GCF_000470655.1). Lineage (NCBI taxonomy): Archaea > Methanobacteriati > Methanobacteriota > Halobacteria > Halobacteriales > Haloarculaceae > Halorhabdus > Halorhabdus tiamatea. The sequence continues at coordinate 1,231,883 of NC_021921.1, read as the reverse complement.
CTTCGCGAGATTTAGGATGCGCTTTCGAGCGCGATCGGGGAACTGGTGGAGGACCGCAAGTTGGTCCTGCAGGGAGTCACGGAAGCCGATGCCCCGCGTGAGCCCGGTCTCGTACAGCGAAGCCGACCGTGCGAGGTTCATCGTCACGGTGTTCTGGTAGGGATTCCAGGTGTTGACCATCCGGTCGGTCTCGGGATCGGGCGTCTCGACTTGCAGCGCCGAGAGCTGGTCCGCCCAGAACTCCTCGAGTTCGGTGAAGGATTCGTCGAGGGCGGCGGGATCGAGATACTCCTCGATGGTCTCCTCGACGTACTCCTTGTTGATGACGCCTGGCTCCGCCCATTTGTCGTCCTGGGGGTTCTCGTGATAGCCCAGCAGGAAGACGACCTCCTCGCTCTCGCCCGGTTCGAGTTCCACATCGACCTGGTGGGAGCCGATCGGCGACCACCCGTGGGCGATAGAATCGGTGGCCTCGCCGTCCTCAAGCACCGCCGGCTCGTCGAAGCCGTTGTACTGGCCGACGAAGGCGTCCCGTTGGGTGTCGAAGCCGTCGATGTCGGCCGAACAGGCGAAGTAGGCGAAGTGGTTGCGCCGCTCGCGATACTCGGTCTTCTGGTAGATAACTGAATCCTCGACTTCGACCTCGCCGGTGTTGTAGTTGCGCTGGTAGTTCGAACTGTCGTCGACGGCGTCCCACAGGCAGAACTCGACGAGAGAGAACAGTTGCAGGTTGCGGGACTCGTCGCTGTTGTTTTCGACGGTGACGCGCCAGGCTTCCAGGTCCTCGCCGGGGGGCACGAAATAGGTCACTTCCCCAGCCACGTCGTCCTTCTCGCCCCGGATCGTGGTGTACCCGAGGCCGTGGCGGGCTTCGTAGTCGTCCAGCGGTTCGCGAGCGGGCTGGAATGTCGGCGAAAAGTACTCGCCGCTCTCGGCGTCACGCACATATAGGCCCCGGCCGCCGACGTTCCGGGGGGCGTTGTTGTAGCGATACCGGATAAGCCGCCGATAGCGTGGATCCTGGTAGAAACTGTACCCACCGCCCGTGTTGGAAATCATCCCGACGTAATCCTGGCGGCCGATGTAGTTGATCCAGGGCCGGGGCGTCTGTGGCTCCGTGATTACGTACTCACGCGCTTCGTCGTCGAAATGCCCGTACTTCATCTCTCAGTGTAGAATCAAGTAGGAACCTAAAGAATGTTGCGACACGCGCCATGTCGCCTGCCAGCGGCCGAGAGAGCGTCACGGCTTTCCCCCCGACACAACAAGGCCCGTACATGGATACTCCCGACCGCCCCCGCCGTCTCCGGATCGACGGTATCAGACCGCTGGTCAGCGAAACCACGCTGGAGGCGACCGATCTGATCGCGCCCGTCTTCGTCGACGCGACGACTGACGAGCGGGTTCCGATCGAGACGATGCCGGGCCACGAGCGCGTCCCCGTCGACGGCGCGGTCGACCGCGTCGAGGAAATTCGCGAGACCGGCGTCGAGGCGATCATCGTCTTCGGCGTGCCCGAGTCCAAGGACGGTGAAGGATCCGGAGCCTGGGCTGCCGACGGCGTCGTCCAGGCGGCCGTCCGGCGGATCACCGCCGAGACAGACGCCTACGTCATCACCGACGTCTGTCTGTGTGAGTACACCGACCACGGCCACTGTGGCCTGCTGGAACCCGACGCTCGCGAAGACCCGACGTTGACCGTCGAGAACGATCCGACCCTGGAGGCTCTGGCCCGGACGGCCGTCTCCCACGCCGAGGCGGGGGCGGACATGGTCGCGCCCTCCGCGATGATGGACGGGATGGTCGGGGCGATCCGGGAAGGCCTCGACGACGCCGGTCACACCGGGGTTCCGATCATGAGCTACGCCGCGAAGTACGAGTCGGCCTTCTACGGCCCGTTCCGGGACGCCGCCGACGGTGCACCCGCCTTCGGCGATCGTCGACACTACCAGATGGATCCTGCCAACGCCCGCGAGGCCATGCGCGAGGTCGAACTGGACGTCGAGGAAGGGGCCGACGTCCTGATGGTCAAACCCGCGTTGCCGTATCTCGATGTCGTCCGTGACGTGCGCGAGCGCTTCGATCACCCCGTGGCTGCCTACAACGTCAGCGGCGAGTACGCGATGTTGCACGCGGCAAGCGAACAGGGGTGGCTCGACCTGGAGGCGACGGCCTACGAGTCGCTGCTGTCGATCAAGCGCGCGGGCGCGGACCTGATCCTGACCTACTTCGCCGAGGACCTGGCCGAGCGGTTGTAGTCCCGAAGCACCCTGCCGGCTTGGCGGGGTTTTATCCTCAACCCGGCCGGTGTTCGGTCGTATGTCACCAGCCACTGACGACACCGATCTCGAACTCGTGATGGCGATCGTCCGCCCGGAGAAACTCAGCGACGTCAAGGCTTCTCTCGCCGAAGCGGGCGCACCCTCGCTGACGGTCACACAGGTCTCCGGACGAGGTTCACAGCCGGCCAAAACCGGCCAGTGGCGCGGCGAGGAGTACGTCATCGACCTCCACCAGAAGATCAAAATCGAGTGCGTCGTCGAGAGCGACGAGACTGAGACCGTCGTCGACGCACTCCGCGAGGGGGCAACCACTGGCGAGAAAGGCGACGGGAAGATCTTCGTCCTGCCCGTGTCCGACGCCGTCCAGGTCCGCACCGGCGATCGCGGGACCGACGCGATCTGAAAAGCCGCCGCTTGCAGGAGTGACAAAGCCAGGCCGACCAGCCGTCGCTATACCTGATGCGCGTGCGACCGTTTCGACCCTGCTTCCGGACATTTCGCCACGATCGCGGTGCACGAACGTCCACATTGCTCCCTTGACGGTCGCATGAATATTTACAGATAACGACCTTATACTGTTAATATACTATGGCATTTCGGACAAATGTATGCCTACTCATGCAAATATTTTCGAATCTGAAGCAAATCCTTATGTATGGGTCTCCCAATCAGGTTCAAACGTGAATAAGATCACAATCGCAGTCGGATTCGGTGTAAAGTTGGACAAAAGCTTGCGGAAGTCAGGGGCGTGTGAGATATGATCGAAGCTCTCCCGTTGCAGGTCGAACCGAGTGCGTTGACCGATGGGATTAGCAACGTCTGGGTACTCACCGTCACGTTCCTGATCTTCTTCATGCACGCCGGCTTCGCGATGCTCGAGGCCGGGCAAGTCAGGGCGAAGAACGTCGCCAACCAGTTGACGAAGAACCTCCTGACCTGGAGCGTCGGCGTGTCGGTGTTCTTCCTGATCGGGGCCGGGATCTCCGGGCTCGTCGGCGGGAGTCCGTTCACCGACTCGCTGCCGTACCTGGCTGACGACGCAAGCGGCTACATCGGCTGGCTCTACGGGGCCGTCTTCGCGATGACGGCGGCCACCATCGTCTCGGGAGCCGTCGCCGGCCGCGCGAGGCTCCGGGCGTACGTCACCTACACGTTCCTGCTCGCCGCGGTGATCTACCCCGTCGTCACCGGGATCACGTGGGCCGGTGAGTACATCCAGTTCGGTGACGCCGTGTTCCACGACTTCGCCGGCGGCATGATCGTTCACGGGCTCGGCGGGATCGCCGGGCTGACCGCCGCCTACATGCTCGGCCCGCGGATGGACCGCTACGCCGAGGACGGCTCGGCGAACGTCATCCCCGGTCACTCGATGACCTTCGCCGTGCTGGGGACGCTGATGCTCGCCTTCGGCTGGTACGGGTTCAACGTCGGCACCGCGGCCGTCTTCGCCGAGGCAGGCCCGAACGGCGAACTGCTGGCGTTCAACGGTGCCGTCCTGGGTCGCGTCGCGATGGGAACGACGATCGCGATGGCCGCCGGCGCGATGGGTGCCGGGCTGGTCGCGTGGCTCAAGACCGGCAAGGTCGACACGCTGTACGTCGCCAACGGGCTGCTGGCCGGGCTCGTCGGGATCACGGCGATCCCGGACACGACGGTGTGGTGGGGCGCGTTCGCGGTCGGCGGGCTCGCCGGCGCACAGCTCCCGATCGTCTTCGGCTTCGTCGAGAACCGCCTGGGGATCGACGACGTCTGTGCGGTGTTCCCGGTCCACGGCAGCGCCGGCGTGCTCGGGACGCTTGCGTTCCCGTTCGTCGCCGCCGATCTCGGCGTCCCAGTGATCGACGCCTTCCTCACGCAACTGGCGGGCGTCGTCGTCATCGCAGTGTGGACGATCCTGGCAACCGGGGCCGTCTGGGGGGTCCTCAAGGCGCTCGGCCAGGCTCGCGTCACGCCCGAACACGAGCGTGAGGGCCTCGATCTGAGCGAGCACGGCGTCGAGACCTACCCCGAGTTCGGCGACGAAGAGCCGCTCGTCGCCGACGGCGGTGTCAGTGCCGTCCGCTCGCGGGGTGGTTCCGATGAGTGAAACCGAGACTGACGAAACTATGGACGACCCCGACGGCGAGATCAAACTCGTCATGGCGATGATCCGACCCGATCGGCTGGGTGCGGTCAAGCAGGCACTCGCGGAAGTCGGCGCACCGTCGCTGACGGTGACGCAGGTCTCCGGTCGGGGCTCACAGGCCGCAAAGAAGGGCCAATGGCGCGGCGAGGAGTACGTCGTCGACCTCCTCCAGAAGGTCAAAATCGAGTGTGTCGTCGCCGAAGTCCCTGCGGAGGACGTCGTCGAGGCGATCCGCGAGGCGGCTCACACCGGCGAGAAGGGCGACGGGAAAATCTTCGTCCTGCCGGTCGAGGACGCCGTCCAGGTCCGCACCGGCGAGAGCGGCCCCGAGGCAGTCTGAGACCCACACTCGGCATGGAATTAAATGATATCGACCGCGCGCTCGTCGACGCCCTCCTCGAAGACGGTCGTGCGTCGATCGAGGACCTCGCTGCAGACGTCGGAGTCGCCACGGAAACCGTCGAACGCCGGATCGAGGGCCTGGAGGACGCCGGCGTCCTCACGGGGTACGCCGCGACGATCGACGACGACGAACTCGGCTACGACGTGACGGCCGTCATTCGCGTTCGAACGGGCGGTGCGACCCAGGGTATCAGAGAGGCACTCGGCGAGTACCCCTGGGTGCGATCGGCCTACGAGGTGACTGGGGAGGACGACTTCCTCCTGGTCGGGCGGTTCCGTGACACCGACGACATGCACCAGCACGTCGCCGAACTGCTCACGGAAGCGACGGTCCGGTCGGTCACCGCCGACGTGGTCGTCGACACCATCCGGGCCTGCGAACCGCTCTCGCCGAGAAAACCGGCCGAATAGACTCCGAAATGCCGATTTTCATCGTCTCCCACCGACGCCGTTTTTGCCACTCGATACCACAGTGTGGGTATGGACCTGGCCAGCTGGTGGGACCAGCCGATCGGCGGGCTGCGTGAATTCGACCGCCGGCGACTGGCCGGCGGGGCCCTCGTCGTCGCCGGCACGCTCATCACGATCGGGATCACCGTCGCCGGGTCGCTCTACCCCGGGTATTCGATCCACGCCCAGACGATCAGCGAACTCGGTGCGACGGACGCCTCGGGCCAGCTCGTCCAGCCCGCCGCGACGGTGTTCGCGCTCTCGATGGGGACTGGGGGCGGTCTCGTGATCCTGGCGGGTCTGGCGGCCCGGTCCGCCCTCGGCCCACGACTGGCCGGCGCGTTCACCGCGACCGGGGTGGGCGTTCTCGGCGTCGCCGCGTTCCCAGTCCACGTCGGCGCTCCCCACGCGATCGCCGCACTCGTGGCGTTCGCCGGCGGCGGTGTCACGGCGCTGCTCGCCGCCGTTGAAACACGTGGCACGATCCGTTGGCTGTCGGCTGGACTCGGCGCAAGCACGCTACTCGCGCTCGTGGCGTTTCTGGCGCTTGGCGGTGACACACCCCTCGGCATCGGCGGGCTCGAACGGCTGGTGAGTCTCCCGATTCAGTGCTTTACGATCCTCTTTGGCGGCTGGCTGCTGGGCACCACCGAACGTCAGTGAACCGGTTCTCGAAACCCTGGGACGACGATCCACGTTGCGGACCGATCAGCGTCGATCGACGCCGACCGCCCGGACCGGCGCACCGTCGCCGTCCAGTCTGAGTGGATACGCCCGGAGTTCGAAGCGTTCCCCGACTGCCCCGAGGTTCCGCAGGTTCTCGAATATCAGCAGTCCTGACCCCAGAATCGCGTGATGGGCGGGAAACCCGTCTGGCTCGTCCCTCGCCGCCCGCTCGCTCGGCGTCGGATCGGGATTCAGCGTGTCGACGCCGACGGCCAGCCCCTGTTCGGCACAGCGTTCGGCGGCCGCCGGCGAGAGATACGGGTGATCGAGATACTGGTCCGTGTCCCAGTGTTCGTCCCAGCCAGTCCAGAAGACGAGACAGTCCACGTCGGCGGCGACCGTCGGCACGCGGTCGATGGGGATCGGCTCGCGGGCGTCGAGGTCGCGGCAGTCCACGCGACGGCAAAGTCGCTCGAAGGCCGCCACGTCGAACTCGTCGAGGGTTTTCCCATCTGCTTCAGTGTGGGCGGGGGCATCGACGTGGGTTCCAGTGTGAGTTCCGCAGGTGAGTTTGGATTCCCGGTAGCCAGCCGAGTCGTGGGTCGCGACCGACTCGACGCTGACGGCCGGATCGCCGGGATAGGTCTGCATCCCCGTCTCGATCGGTTGTGTAAGGTCGTGCATGCGGTGAGGGTGGGTGCCACGCGAGGTAAATTCGGGGGGCTCTGGCGGCCGACTCCGTTCGTGAATGAACCGCTTCGAAAAGAGCCGCCGGCCGGGATTTGAACCGGAGGAAGACTCACTGCGTTCGTCTTCCAGGGATTCAAATTCCGCATTCGGCGTTTTCACTCGCTCAGGACCCCATCGCTGACGCTCAGGGGTCAGTCGCTCGGAAAAAGCCTAGGCCGGAATTTGAATCCGGGGTCTCGTCCTTACCAAGGACGCGCTTTACCGCTAAGCTACCCAGGCACGCATTAACTGCTTACCCCGAGTTGACTTTAGGCGTTTCGATTTTCAGTGGTCGGCCGAGGTCCGAACCCCGTCGCCGGGGGCCGAATCGACGGAGACGAGTCTCGCCAGCTGATCCGTCTCGGGTTCGGCCGTGCCACCGTTGGTTCGGGCCTTTCGGGCGAGCGAGCCTGCGTATTCCCGCAGCGACGGCGATGGCTGCCCGCCGACGGCGGTCGTTCCAGCGACGGTTGCCAGTTCGTAGACGTCGGCCTCGAGGTTGTGATCCAGCAATGGGTCGTCGGTCTCCCGCCTGACGGTCTGGTCACGGCCAAACGCCTGGACCGTCGCGACGGCCTCGTCAGCGGCCTCCGTCCGCGCCAGAAGGTGAAAGCCCCTGGCGACCAGGATGTCGGCGATCAGTACGTCCAGATCACCGGCTTCCTTTCGACCCGAGAGCCACGGCGGGTCCTGAGAGAGCGATCGAGTCAGTCTCAGTCCCTCGTAGATGAGTTGAGCGCCGACAGCGCGTCGGGCGATCTCATCCGCCAGCGGATCGTCGGGTCGCTCGAAGACGGGTCGAGTCCCACCGGTCCCGCGACGTTCGAGAACGGCACGCGCACACTGTACCGTGAGAACACCGGCCCTCATCGGACTCTCGTCGAGCCTGGACACGATCCGATCGTGCAGCCGCTCGGGCTCGACGTCCTCGAGGACGTCCTTCGCGGTCCGGCGGACCACCGCGGCTTCCTGCATTAAGGGCACCTAGTAGAGGGAAAGTCAAAGACCTTTGGAAAGCCCCCCTACATAAACCCGGGTTGTGCGCCCCAGATTCGTCCGTGTGTCGCTTCGAGGGTCGTCACAGCGGCTCTGGGGTCGGGGGCAGAGAGCGCTTGTGACCACTTTGCTCGTAAAGGGAACGCACGCGCTCGACAATCTCTCTATCCACGCCGACGATCCTGGCTGTCGCACTCGTTCCGACTTTGCCCTCGATTGCCAGTGCGAGGATCGAATCGAGCGTGTCGTACTCGACACCGAGTTCCGCTTCGTCGGTCTGGTCGACCCACATACCGGCGGTCGGCGTGCGCTCGGCGATCCCCTGGGGGACGCCGACGTGGCGCGCCAGCTGGCGGACCTGCTGTTTGTAGAGGTTCGCGATCGGATGGCAGTCGACGGCCCCGTCGCCGTACTTCGTGAAGTAGCCCGTCAACGACTCGGTGCGATTGCCCGTCCCCAGAACCAGCGCGTTCTCGGTGTTGGCGACGAGGTAGTTGAGCACTGCGCGCGCACGGACGCGAACGTTCCCGACCGCCATCTTCTCGCCTTCTGCTTCCGGATAGACATCGAGGAACGAATCGACGATGGGGTTGATCTCGATGACGTCGTACTCGATGCCCAGATCCATCGCCACGCGTTCGGCGTCGCTCATCGTCGCCTCGTCGTTGACCGAACTCGGCATCACGAGCCCGTGGAGGTTTTCGGCCCCGATAGCCTCGACGGCGAGATGGGCGACCAGCGAGCTGTCGACGCCACCGGAGAGGCCCAACACCGCCCGCTCGACCCCGGCGGTATCGAGCTGGTCCGCGATGAAGTCCGTGATGTGTTCGCGCCGCCCCTCGAGTTCCGTCGCTGATAGCGACAGATCCAGTGGCGAGTCTCCTTGCGTGATCGCCTCGGTTTCTGACATATAGGGAGCTGTTGGCGTTCCAGGAACTAATAGTCACCTTCCGACGCGATATTGCTGGACGCGCGTGGTGTCTTCGGCGATGGGTCGCGACACGACGACGAAGCGCTATGTTCAAGTGTGATCACGGGGATATTGGAAACCGACGGCAGTAACCGAGCGCCGGAGTCTTGCCGAACGAAGTGAGGCAAGGCTCGGAACGCGAGGTAACGAGCGTTCCGGTGGTGAGCAGGTCAGATGGACCTGCGATCCTCGGTGTGCGCCGGTGGTGAGCAAATCCGGAGGATTTGCGAGCCTCGGCGCGCGAGGAACGCAGTGACGAGCGCGCCGGTGGTCTAGTGGTAGGACATGAGCTTCCCAAGCTCATAGCCCGGGTTCAATTCCCGGCCGGCGCATTTCATCTGCGAACGACAGTGAGCAGTGAAATCGCAAAAGAGGGAATTGAATCTGTGTGGCTCCACTCATTCTTCGAGACGCTCGTAGGCGGTCCGGACGCGCTTGAACGCCTGGGTGTCGCCGTCGGCAGCGTCGGGGTGGACGTCCTTGACGCGCTCGCGGTACGCTCGCTTGATCGTCTCCTGGTCGGCCCCGGCCTCGACGCCGAGCACGCGGGAGGCTTCCCGTCGAGACATCTCCTCCGGTTCCGAGCGATTCGGACGCGTCGCGTTCGCGCGCCGCTCGCGGCCGGCCGTTCGCCGGTTCTCGGCACGTCGTGACCGTCGACGGCGACCGGCTCGCTCCCGTTGCTCCGCGCTCCGCGACCCTGACGGACCGCCGTTGGTCGCCGCCTGTCGTTCGACGCGACGGTAGACGCGGGCGGCCAGTCGGCCGGTCCCGTGCATCCAGAGGAGGGACGTCACCGCACCGAACACCGCGGCTGGTGCCAGGATCGCGAGATTATACAGGACTCCCGCGAGAGCGAGAGCGACCGTCATCGCGCCGAACGCCGCGGCGAGGGCGACGATGAACCGCGAACGGTGCACGATTCTACGTTCGGCTGTCCCGAGGTAAGGTTCTCGTTCCCCGGCAAATTGCGTGGGGTGGGGTCACACGCCCGGGTCACCTGGACCGGTGTGATTACTGCCGCTGGTGTGTCCGGTGGCTTATTGTCCGGCATGTCCAACCACGGGTATGCTCGTCTATCACGCCCTTTTCGTCACGTTGCTGGTCGGGACGACCGGCTTTTTCACCGCGCTCGCCGCGTTGAACGTCCGCCACGCCGAACGGACCGTCGCCGAGGAAGCGGATCTCGTGACTGATCGTCTCGGGATCGACGATCCCGAGGAGTTACTCGCGTACAACCGACTCGGCACGGCCCTGGGACAACTCCAGACCTGGATGACGCTCGTCTTCGTCCTGGTGGCCCTTTACGCGGGCGTCTACGCCGACGCCGTCGCGGCCCTGGAGGCGACAGGTTGGCCACCCTTCGTTCGCGGGACTGCCCTCGTCGTCGGGACCGTTCTCGCACTCCAGGCGTTCACCCTCCCGTTCGATGTCGTCGAGACGTTCGTCGTCGAGGACCTCTTCGAGTTCAATCAGCAGACGCTACGCCTCTACGTCCGGGATCAACTCGTCTCGCTGGTCGTGACGGTCGTGCTGGTCGGCGTCCTCGCCGCGGCGGTCTTCCTCGCCATCGACGCGCTGGGCGGGCTGTGGTGGGTCGGCGCCTGGGCGTTGTTCGTCGGCTTTTCGTTGCTCATGCAGGTGCTGTACCCGCGCGTGATCGCGCCGCTGTTCAACGACTTCGACCCGATCGAGTCCGGCGATCTCCACGATGCAGTGACTGACGTCTTCGACCGTGCGGGCTTCGACACCGACGCGATCTACGAGATGGACGCCAGTCGGCGGTCGTCTCATGCCAACGCCTACTTCATAGGCTTCGGCCGGACCAAGCGGGTCGTGCTGTTCGACACCCTGCTCGAGCAACTGTCAATCTCCTCGGTGCAGGCTGTCCTCGCCCACGAACTCGCCCATTACGATCGCGGCCACATCTGGACGCAACTCGGCGCGAGCGTCCTCTGGATGGGGGCGTTGCTGCTCGGCGCGTCGCTGCTGGTCGAAGCGACGTGGCTCTACGAGATGTTCGAGATTGCTGGCCAGCCGGTCTACGCCGGATTACTCCTGGCCGTGCTGTGGCTCACGCCTGTTTCCCAGCTTTCCGCGCCGCTCACCAACCGGCTGTCGCTCGCACACGAGCGCGAGGCCGACGCCTTCGCGGTCGAGGTCATGGGTGCCGAACCGATGGCCGACGCGCTCGCCGATCTGACGGGCGAGAACCTCTCGAACCCGTTTCCCCATCCCCTCTACGAGACGTTCCACTACGATCACCCACCCGTCCCAAAACGGCTGCAACACATCCGAACGGTAGCCGACGAATCCGAAGAGACGGCGGCCTAGTCCAGGTCGATCGCCGTCACGCCCGTGACACGGGAATCTGATTCGAGTTCGTCGAGCAACTCGGGTGTGACGGGTTCGTCGAGGTTGTAGACCGACATCGCTTCACCGTCGATGGACTCGCGGGCGTTGGCCATCCCGGCGATGTTGATGCCGTGCTCGCCGAAGATGCCTCCGAGCGCGCCGATGACGCCCGGTTCGTCGCGGTTGCGCGAGATCAGCATGTGACCGTAGGGCGTTGCGTCGACCCGGAAGCCGTCGATCTCGACAAGCCGGGGCTCGTTGTCGCCAAACAGCGTCCCGCTGACGGTGAGTTCGCTCCCCCCGTCGCTGACGGTGATCGAGACCAGGCTCTGGTAGTCCTCGGTCTCACGGCGCTTGCTCTCGACGACCTGGATGCCGCGCTGTTCGGCGATCCGGGTCGGCGCGTCGACGACGACGTCCTGCCAGCCGAAGGGGTTGAACACGGCTGCGGTGACGAGGTCGGTATCCTCGTCGGCTAGCTCGCCGGCGTACTCGATCTCGATGGACTCGACGCGACCGTCGAACAGCCGGAGGGCGATCTTGCTCGCGGTCTCGGCGACGTCGACGAACCCGCGGGTCCGGGGATCCGAACTCGCGTCCGTCGAGGAGAGATTGAGGGCGTTCTGAACCAGGTCACCTTCGAGCGCCGAGATGATGCTGTCGGCGGCCGTGACGGCGACGTTGACCTGGGCGTTGTGGGTCTTCGCGCCGAGATGGGGCGTCACGACGACGTTATCGACGTCGAGCAGCGGGTTGTCCTCGGGTGGCTCCGTCGAGAAGACGTCCACGCCGGCGGCCGCAATCTCGCCGGACTCGACGGCGTCGGCGAGGGCTGGTTCGTCGACGATACCGCCACGCGAGGTCAACACGACCAGATCGCCGCCGAAGCGATCGATCTCCTCGGGGCCGATCAGCCCGCGTGTCTCGTCGGTGAGTCGGGCCTGGACCGAGAGCATGTCGACGCGTTCGAGCAGTTCGTCGAGTTCGAGGAGTTCGATCCCCATTTGGCGCGCTCGGGCTTCCCCGAGATAGGGGTCGTAGGCGACCAGATCCATGCCGAGGTTGTCCAGCCGCCAGGCAACCTCTTGGCCGAGTCGGCCGAGGCCGACGATCCCGGCGGTCATGTCGCCGAGTTCGAGCGCGTCAAACGCCTCGCCGTCCCACCCACCTGCGGCGACCTGCATGTGGGCCTGTGGGATCTGCTTGGCGGCGTTGAATGCCAGCCCGATCGTGTGTTCGGCGGCGGCGTAGACGTTCCCGCGGGGGGCGTTGGCGACGATGACGCCGTGGTCGGTCGCCGCGGGGATGTCGATGTTGTCGACGCCGATGCCCGCTCGCGAGACGATCTTGAGGTTGGGTGCGTTCTCGAATACCTCGCGGGTGATCTCCGTCCCGCGGATGAGCATGGCGTCGACGTCCCCGATCTTCTCGAGGACGCCGGCAGTGTCGATGTCGAAGTCGGTCTCGACGTCGAGGCCGGCACTCCGGAGGCGTGCCAGCCCGGCGTCGTCGATCGGGTCCGTGACCAGTACCTTCATGCCTGGAGGGAATCCCCCCAGCACATTAACCTTTTAGAGTTCGTTCTCTGACTTGGGTGACCACGGAGGCTGCCGATCGCGAACCGCGCCGGTTTTAGGCACACTCGCCCATCTTCCGGTAATGACGAGCGTGCGGATGGCCGTGCCCCGTAAAGGTCGGCCCCTGGAGGCGGTCCTCGAACGGATCGCGAGCCGGACCGGCCGGACGGGCCTGGCCGACGGGATCATCTCGACGCTGCGCTACGAGAAGGCCATCGCCAAGGGCGACCAAAAGCCCGACGCGCCGGTCTACGATCGCCTTTCGAGCTACAGCGACGCCGGGGACCCGACTGCCCCCGAATACACGCTGATGCGGGACGACCGACAGGGGATGCCCCGCCGGATCGTCTTCGACAGCGTGACGATCCCGACCGAGTCGGTGGATCTGGAACTGGTCGGCCGCGAGGAACCCTTCCGCGCGCTCCGGAAACACGAGTTCGCGCTTGGATTCGACAGCGCCGACCTCGTCCTCGAGGAAGTCGTCGGACTCGAACCCGAACCGCTCACCGATCTGGCGGCGCTCAACGCGCGGATCGATCCGCTCGATACCGACGTCCGCGTCCACACCGGCCTCGGTGACACTGTCTATCACACGCTGCTCGCGACCCCCTCCGTTGCCGACACGCTGGAGGGGGATCTCACGCGCGAGTTCGTCGCTGACTACGCAGGGGAACTCGCCATCTCGCCGCGCTATGAGCGTCTCGTGACGGCCGTCCTCGGGACCGGCGCTGTCGAGGGGATCGACTTCCGGCATCCCGACCGCGACCGGACGGAGGAGGACCTCATCGCCGAGGTCGGCCTGGGCGTCTACATCACGGTCTCGGGGTCGACGGCGCGCGATCACGGCCTCCTCGTCGGTGACCGGCTGTTTCCGAGCGAAACAGTCCTTCTGGAGAACGAAGCCGAGATGACGGGTGACGCCGAGCTGGCGGTCGATCTCGTCGACGGGGCGGACATCGACACGGCACTGGCAATTCAGTAGGGCGAGAGCTATTTTGGGCGACGAATCAGCCCGCCGCTGGGGCGTCGATCCGGCCGTCACCGAACCACAGTCACCGGGACGGTCGAGTTTCGGAGGACGCGCTCCGTGACGCTACCCAGCAGGATGCGCGACAGTCCCGTCCGCCCGTGGCTTCCCATCACGATGTGATCGACGCCGTGTTCGGCGGCGTAGGTCGTGATCTGACTGGCTGGCCGGCCACTCGCGAGTTCGGTCGCCGCGACGTCGAGCCCCGTCGCTGCCGCCGACTCGCGGGCGTCCGCGAGGACGCGCCGACCGTTCTCGATGATGCGTCCGGACTGACCGTCCGGACTTGCAGAGAGCGACGTCCCGTCGAAGTCGTAGTTCGATTCGACCTGATCGAGGGCGTGCAACAGGTGGACCGTCGCTTCGGGATGCTCTCGGCCGGCGAATTCGATCGCCCGAGCCGACAGCGGTGACTCGTCGACCGGGAGCAGGATTGTCTCGCCCATGCATCGGGTGGCGTCGCCCGTCCCAATAACGGTACGGGTCGATCAGTCGTCTTCCGGCACCCCCGAGGCACAGTCGGACGGTATGTCTTCTCTGTCTGGACTGTGTGCTACGCGGCTGGCGATTCAGTGGTCCATGTGTGCAGAGAACAAGCGTTATAATGACCGATTTTGAATCGTACTCGTATGGATGAAGAAGAACTTCGGGACGCCTTAGAGAACACGGGGTTGACGTCGTATCAGTCCGACGCCTACCTCGCGGTTCTCGAACTCGGGGTCGCGGCTGCGGTAAAAGTCGCCCGGAACTGCTCGGTGCCCGTCTCACAGATCTACAAAGTGCTGCGGGACCTCGAGGAGAAGGGGTTCGTCGAGACGATCGAACGCGACCAACTCCACGTGCGCCCGCGAGATCCGGACGTCGTCCTCGAAGAACTCCGCTCGACTGGCCAACTCCTCCAGCAGGCCGCCGACGACATCGAGGACCGCTGGGAGCAACCGCAACTGTACGACGATGACGGGGGTGTCGTCAAACATCAGGAGACTCTCTTAGAGCGAGCGAAGGAGGCCATCGAGGGGAGTGAAATGCTCATCGAGATAGTGCTGACACCCGCCCAGTTCGAAACGCTACATCCTGCGCTGGTGCGTGCACGGGAGAACGGTGTCATTGTGCGGGTAACGCTGTACGACGAACAGGAGTCTGTCGAGATCGCGACCGATATCGACGTCGAGGCCGCCGTCTCGGAACTCCGCCTGTCGTACATCCCCGGTCCGTTCCTCGCCGTCGTCGACCGTGACCGTTGTTTCTTCACGCCGGACGCCAGTGTCTCTGATCAGCACGGCCTCCTCGTCGAGGACGAGATGCTCTCGTTTATCTTCCACTGGTACTTCTATACCTGCAACTGGGCGCTCAACGACCGAGCCTACGTCGATACCACCAGCGGATGGACCTACGTCACCTTAGAGGAGTTCGTCCGTGACTTCGCTGTCCTGCTTGACGGCGGCGTCGATGTCTCGCTCACAGTGACCGGCTACGACAACGGCCAGGGGGAAATTCGGACGATCTCCGGTCTCGTCAGCGATATCTCCTACCCCAATGACTTCCGCAAGAGCGGACCGCCGACGATCGAACAACTCTCGGGGTCGCTCACCGTGCTGCTCGACCTCGGCACTGAAACGTACGAACTTGGGAGTTGGGGGGCTGTCTACGAGGATATGGAGGTCTATCGCATCGAGATCGACGACATTACGCTGTCGGGGATCGACGACGACCTCTCGAAGTCCGCACAACCGATTCCCCTGCCGTGAGTGGTCACCTCAGCTGGACGGGCTGGCGCGTCGCTGCCAGGCCGTCGCTGCGATGATCGCCCCGAGACAGACGAACGCGCCGGCCAACAGGGACAGCGCCGTCCCGAGTCCGACGTAGCTGCTGGCCAGGCCGACCAGCGGCGGGAACAGCGACATGCCGAGGTAGTTCGCGCCGGTCGCGATCGCACTGATCGGGCCGCTGTATGCCGGGTGTTCGTCGACGCCGAAGGCCGAAAGCGTCGGGAAGAAGCTGCTCACCGCTACCCCTGTCGCGACGATCGCGGCGACGAACACTGCGATGGACTCCGTGGTGAACGCCAGATAGACCAGCGGCGTCGCGACGACAGCCAGCACGAACGTCACCGCGAGGTACTCGAAGCGCTCGATGACGAGTCCGTAGGCGGCCCGGGCCGGAATGTAGGAGACGAGCACGCCCGAGAGCACGAGGTTGGCCTGTGACTCGGTCACGCGCTGGCTGGCGAAATAGGGCAGCCAGGTGAAGAGGCTCCCCTCGATGCCGCCGCTGAACACCAGCGCGGCGGCCATCCCGAGGACGGCCGGATCGCTCATAACCTCTCGCAACCGTGCGACCGTTAGCTGTCGTTCGCCGGCGACCGATTCCAGGTCAGTCGCGCGGGCGAGCAAGGCGACCGGGACGACGAACAGCGCGGCCACGAGGGAAAAGACCAACCGCCAGTCCGCGACGGCGATCACGGCGTTCGCAAGCAGCGGTGCGCTCGCGCCGCCGACCGCCCACGCCATCGCATAGAGATTGAAGGTGCGGCCCCGCTGGTCGGGGTAGAGGTGACTGAGCACGGGTCGATCCAGCGCGCGCCCGACGCCGTCGGCCGTCCCCTGGATCAACAGAAAGCCCAGAAAGAGGACGTAGACTGGTGCGAGTGCCATCGCAAGCAACGCGAAGATGGCCACCCCCAACCCGGCGAGCATCGTCCGCCTGATCGGGAGGTGACCCGCGACCAGCCCGACCGCAAGCACGGCCAGCAGAAAGCCCAGCGTCCCCGCCGGCGCGACCAGTCCCAGCAGCGCCTCCGGAATCTCGAAGTCCGCCGCGACCCGCGGGAGGACTGCCCCGCGCATCTGGAGCGCGATAGCGTCCCCGAGAACGAACGTGAAGATCGCGGCCGTCCAGCGCCTCCGGTTGTTCACATCTCTCTGTCGGAATACGCGGTGAAAAATTTCACCGTTCGAGTCGATCTCTCGACGCCCGGTGTCAGGGGTGTTTCTGGACGCTATTGCGGCCCGACACCGCCGATCGACTGCGTGCACCCCGCTCTATTTATAAGCAATCTCTAGATATAAATATATCCGTGCTGTATACGTTTTGACGGACAAATCGGTTCGAGACGTCTTTTCGTCCACCTATTCAGAATCAGCGATGGTTTATCATACACATTTATATATGTGGATAGTATATAAATAAACGATGCCTCGGAACACGACCAGGCGGACGTTCCTGAAAGGTATCGGCGCCACAGCAGCGACTGCAGGCATGGTTGGGACCGCGAGCGCGTACTCCTACCGGGAGTCGACGCGCTTCTCGGCGTTCAACATCGTCGAACTCCAGACCGAGCAAGTCCAGGAGAAGGGCGACGAGCAAGCCGAATACGCCGCCCGGATCATTCAGGAAGCCAATCCGGACGTCATCGCGATCAAGGAGATCGACAACAACTTCCAGAAGGCGACCGTCGAGGACATCCCCACGGACACGTCCAACGTTCGGGCGTTCATCGACAACTACCTGATGGAGCCCCAGGCCGAACACCTCGAGCCCATCAGCTTTCCCTATACCCTTCAGCCGGACAGCAACACCGGCCTGCTGCCGGAGGAGGACTACGACTTCAACAAGGACGGCGAGGCGGGCGCGCGGCCGGGCGACGCCTACGGGTTCGGCATGTACCCGGGCCACTACGGGTTCGCTATCGCGAGCCAGTACCCGATCCTCGAGGACGACGTCCGGACGTTCCAGGAGTTCGTCTGGACGGACATGCCGAACAACCTCGCGCCCGTCGACGACGGCTCGATGGCCCTCAGCAAGGGCGACGGGGACATCTGGCTGACCGAGGAGGAGGCCGATGTCTTCCGGCTGTCCTCGAAGAACCACGTCGACGTGCCGATCCGGGTCGACGGCGAGGTCGTCCACGGCCTGGTCTCTCACCCGACGCCGCCGGGCTTCGACGGGTCGAACAACTTCAACGACCGGTGGAATCACGACGAGAACCGCTTCTGGGCCGACTACGTCGCCGGAGCCGAGTACATCTACGACGACGACGGCAACGAGGGCGGCCTCGCCGAGGACGAACCGTACGTGCTGATGGGCGACATGAACGCCGGGCCGACCGCCGATCGGGTCATGGATCCGTCCCAGCCGTTCTTCTTCGAGAACGAGGACTTCTACACCGAGGAGTTGCCGACCAGCACCGGCGGCCGCGTCAACGGCAACGAGTACGCCACCCGTATCGACGGCGACTTCGAGGGCGTCGTCGAGCAGGTCGACTACGTGCTCCCCGCCCCCGAGTTCGCCTACGAGGACGGCGGCGTCGTCTGGCCGGTCCGCGGTCGCGCCCAGAGCGAGATGGCCACGGCCGTCGCCGAGGCCTCCGACCACCGGATGGTCTGGGCCGACGTCAACCTCGAGAGTGACACGGGAGGCGCTTCGGGTGCCGAACTCCGCTCGCTGCTGCGATCGCTGCTGTCGTCGATCGAGGACAACCCCGGCCGCGGTTCGAACTGACGCCGATCGCGGCAATATTTAACCATACATCGTATTTAAAACCACTCCGGGCCCGCCGTTCATCGCCACCGGATTCGCCGTCATAGAGTACCCGCCACCAGCCTTGCCTCGGCCTTCCGGAGCTCGCCGTCTGGGGCGAACACCCCCGCGGCCACGTCCTCGTGGGGGTCGCCGAGCGGCCGGAAATGGTGGGGCTCGAAGCGACACCGCTACATTCGATCGTGCCTACTCGGACCGCCGGACGACGTGACCAGTGGCGAGTACCGCCACGAACGCACTGATGAGACTGAATCCAGGGCCGGCTGTCGTGGTCACGTCCGATCCCGTCGGTGAGAATGGGCCGGTCGCAACCGTCGCCGACGTGGTCGTCGTGGTGTCGTTGTCGGCCGGATTCCCCGTCGGTGTCGCGGTGGCCGTACTTGACGGCGGGCGATCTCCTGGGCTCGAACTGTCGGCGGATGCCGGCAACGGCGGAGCCCCCTCGCTCCCGACCGTAATGGATCCAACGCAGGCGTCGCCGTCGCCACCGTCAAAGACCAACCGGATGTCGTGACCGGCACCGAGTCCGTCGCGAAGCGCTGCGGACGGCAGGTCGAAGGTGTGGGTCCGCCACTGCTCGGTTCCCGTGAGGGAGACGGAGCCACCCCACGACGCGTTGTTCTCGACTCCGTCGTACTGCAGGCCGATCTCCCCGCCCGTCCCGTCGTAGTAGGCCACCGACACCTGCCGATCGGCCCCGGCGTCGAGATGGCCATTCGGGATGTCGAGGTGGAGGCTATTGCCCGGCCTGCCGGCGGTGATGTCGCTGCGCCAGCACTGTCGGCCGTCCCGGATGGTTGCGGTGAACGCGCTGTGGGCTGTGCCGACGTCGTTGGCTTCGGAGAACCAGCCCCCGCCCGGATTGGCCGTTTCGAGGGTCAGCCCGGAGAGTTCGCTCGGTTCGCCCAGGCGGGCTGTGGGTGCCCCGACTGGCGTCTCCAGCCGGGCGATCGGCGCGCCGTCCACTGACACGACATCGACGGCGGTGCCAGCCCGGTCGCGGTGGCTCGACGGAACGGGTATCGAGCCCGTCGTCCCCCCGTCGACGGTCGTCGTCTCGCCGGCGATCCGGTGGGTGACGGGCCCGTCAAGGTCGGCATTGACGGTGATCGTCGACTCCTCGCTCGCTGACGTGACAGGCCCGGCGACCGAGACGGGCGCGCCTGCCGTGATCTCCGAGACAGTACCGCCGAGGTATATCGGGTCCCGCCCGACCGTCAGATAGACCTCGCCGTCGCGTGGTTCCAGCCGGGTTCGGTCGCCGAGCATCCCGGTGACACTCACTGGTTCGTCCGTGTGAACGGTCACGTCGGTCCGCTCGTCGGCCCAGAGCACGCGGGTCCGCTCGCCGCCGTCGGCAAAGACGTACTGCTGGACGGGTCTCGAGGCGTTCTCGACGAACTCGGCACCCGATAGCTGGCGAGTCACCGTGGCGTAGGCGACCAGTCCTGGACGCGGCGTGTGCGCCCCGCGTGGGTTGTCCGGCGCTCTGAGGAGACCACCCAAGGCATTGGCTTCGGCCGTCTGTGGGGTCGTGCCGCGGTCGAGCGTGGTGTCCCGGAACGTATACCAGTAAAACCGTTCGACGCCGGCGGCACTCAGTCGGGCGTAACTCTGGACGAGGTGGCGGGCCTGGTCGGCCGACTGTTCGCCACCGGGCGACGTCGGCGTCGCCGGCCACCCGAGTTCAGTCACCCAGATCGGCAGCGCGTCGCCATCGTTATGCTCGCGCGTCATCTCCCGGAGCTCCGAGAGGTCCCGCGCGAAGCCCGTCGGTTCGTCCCGATAAAGGTGGATCGACATGGCGTCCATGTACTCGCCACCGCCGGCTTCCAGCAGGCCGCGCCACCACGTCGCATCGAAGGGTCGTACTCCCTCACCGGTGTAGTTGGCCGCCGCCGCCCCGCCGAGGACCGTCACGTTCCTATCCCGGTCGTGGACGGCGGGATAGGTCGCCGCCAGCAGTGCGGCGTAGGCACCCGGATCGGTCCCGGTCGGCCCCCGGGCAAACGTATCGAGGTTCGGCTCGTTCCACACCTCGACGACATCGACGTCCGCGTAGTGATCGACCGACGCTGCCGAGAAGTTCGCGAACGCCCGACGATAGGCGTCAGTGTAGGGGATCGTGAAGTAGCCGCTGTTCTCGGGGTCGTAGCGGTCGTTCCCGTAGGCCAGGATGTAGAGCCGGTCGAAGCCGTGTTCCTGAAGCGCGGTCATGTACTCGTCAGCGGGCGAGAAGTCGTAGGCACCCCCGGCGCGTTCGATCCGACTCCAGCCCGAGTCCTCGCGGACGGTCGTGACGCCCGCTCTCGCCATCACGTCCATCAGTTCATGGTCCCAGCCGGCGTTGAACTGCGTGGACATCCCGAAGAACGGATCGTCGTTGTCGAAGCCGTCGGCCGGCAGGACCGCCAGTGTCGTCCGGGCCGTGGCCGACTGTTCCTCGCCGGTCGTTTCCACTTCCAGCGTGTAGTGACCCACCTCGTGCAGGGATGGTTCCAGCGTCCGCTCACCGTCGACCGGCGTCGTTCCGTCGTCGATCAGCCGTCCTCGGTGGTCCTGGACAGTCCACTCAACGCTCGGTGCGTCCGACTCGACGGTCACCCGTGGCTGTTCGTCAGCCAGGAAGACGTTCCCCGTCGTGGTCTGTCCGATCTCGAGTGTGGGTGGGTCGCCGTTCTCGGTGTCGGCGACCGCCACGTCCGCACCGCCGATGAGGAATCCCCCGCCGACGATAATTCCCACGAGCGCCACAATCACGACCCCGCGACTCGACCCGATCCACCTCATTGGACGTACAGTCCCGAGCCGGGGGCAAAAACCTGTCTTCGACACTTGCTCCCCCTCATACCGCACAGCAGGGACCCGGAGGCGGGCCGGCTGGAGCAGGCTCATCACTGCCGACGTCGAGGCGGGACGAGCGCCCGTCCTCGGTACGACACACTGCCGGTGGTGTCGGCCCCCTGGTTCGGTGGCATCGCCGACACGGCCGTCCCCGCTGTCGCCAGCCTTCGCGTCCGCAACGTCATCGTCGGGGCTATCGCCATCCGACTACTGGCCCGTGCCAGCAGCGCGTGGTGGCCCGGCAATTCTGTCACGTCGCTGTCCGGTCTCGAAACCCGCCCGACCGCGGAGCCCCACCACTCAAGTTTCGGCGGCCCCTCCGTTCGCATCCATCGAGTGATACTGTGAACGAGATCGACGAGGAGACGGCCGCCGGATTGCGTTCGATCGCCCGGGAGGCAGCCGAATCCGGGGCCGAGATCGCCTGTACGGACTTCCGGGAAGGTATCGGTAACGACTTCAAGCGCGATCAGATGGACCCGGTCTCGCGAGCGGACCGGGAAGCCCAAGATCGGATCGTCGAGATACTCGCCGAACGCGACCCGGCGGCGGCGATCGTCGGCGAGGAGAACGACGCCGAGAAGACCGTGCCCGACTCGGGGCCGGCCTGGATCATCGACCCGATCGACGGGACGAACAATTTCGTGCGGGGAAACCGCCTCTGGGGCGTCAGCCTGGCCCGAACGGTCGACGGCGAACCGGTCGCCGCCGCGACGGTGTTGCCGGCGATCGGCGACACCTACACGGCGGGTCCCGGCGTCGTCGAACGGAACGGCGTCGAGTGTTCGGTCAGCGAGCGGACGGTCCCCTCGTCGCTGATCGTCGCACCGATCTTCGGCCTCAAGCAGCGTGATCGCGACGACTACAACGTCGTAACGAGCTATATTCACGAGGAGCTCGGCGACCTCCGGCGGCTGGGCAGCGGCCAGACTTCCATGGCGATGGTCGCCTGTGGCGAGATCGACGCCGCGATCTCGACGGTCCACATGACCGCCTGGGACACCGTCGCCGGCGCGCACATGGTCCGGGCCGGTGGCGGCCGCGTGACCGATCTCGCGGGCGACCGCTGGCGACACGACAGCGACTCGCTGGTCGCCACGAACGGCGAGATCCACGAGGACGTCTTGTCGGCGCTTCGGGACCGTCTCGACTGGGACTGATCAGAGCCGCCGTCGGGCACTTGCAGTCGGTTCGTCCTCGAAGAAGCCCTTTATTATCTGCTCTTCGGCACGGTGAAGGGTTTCGCTGCAGGTGGATTTGGCCATGTCCAGCGCCTCGGCGAGTTCGGTCAGCGTACATTCCCGTGGCGTGTCGTAGTACCCGCGCTCGATCGCCGCCTGAACCAGCGTGGTCTGGCGGTCGGTCAGCACCTGCTCGGGTTCGACGTGCTGGCGGAGTTGCTCGACGGTGAAGGCAATCCCCAGCGTCTCGAGTTGCTCGCCGAGTTCCGAGAGCCGGTCCTGGGAGGCCGTGAGTTCCCATCGGGCCTCACCGTCGCGAATGTCGAAGGGGAGTTCCAGCGGGATGCCCGACCCGACGATCGGAAACAGCAGGAGTGGGTCGGTCGTCTCGAACTGGATCAGGGCCGTCTCGTCGTGTCGATTCAGGACGGCGAGGTCGGTGACGGTCTCCTCCGCCTCGATCGCGTCGACGACCGCCGAGGCGTCCGGGCCGTCGACTTCGATCAACCCGACGCCCGACTCCTCGCCCTTCGGGAACGCTGAGAGGACGCGAATGCACGAGTCCGGGTGGTCCTGGGAGAGCGCGCCGATCCAGATTCGCCGGGGGATCGACAGCGAAAGCGTCGCGTGTACCATGTTCTGAACGTGTTCGGCCTGGTCCGGGGTAGTTGTTCCGAACATGTTCGAGCGGGCTGGAGTGCGCCGACCGTCCCTTCGCACGGCGAACGAACGTGTTCGACGACAGATTGACCCCGACGGGGCTGCTCGGGGCTGGTATGGAGGAGGTCACTGTCTCCCGAGACGTGGCGGCCGAACCCGGCGCTATCCGGGCGGGCTTCGAGGACGTGGCGGCGTTCATGCGTGCCGCGGGGTTCGACGAGGTCGATATCGAGGGCGATCGGATGGCCGTCAGCCGGGCGATCGGGCTCGCGGAGCTCTCGTTGACCCTCGAGGCCGTCGAGACCGACGCCGAATTTGCCTGCGAGCAGGTCGAGGGCATGTTCGAAGAGATGCGCACGACCTATCGGTTCGAGGGCGGCGAGGACGGGACGACCGTCACCGCACAGACGGAGTTCGAACTCGGTGGAGTCGTCGGCGCGGTGCTCGATGCGACGCTGATCAAGCGCAAGCGGACCCAGGAACTCGAGGACCAACTCGCGTATCTCGATCGCGTCGCGACCGATACGGCGTGAGCTCCCACCGGAGACAGCGTTACGCTGGCAGCTCCATCGCCAGGCTGTACATTTCGCCGGTGGACTCCGACCCGATGTTCGTCGCCACTTCGTCGGCTCTCTCCGCCAGCAGATTGCCGGCTCGCCCGGCGTCGTCGGCGAACTCCTTGGCAACGTCGGCGTGGGCGGCGACGTGTGATTCGGTCCAGGGGACCGGATCGAGGACGGACTTCGTTCGGTCGTGGACCCACCCGTAGGACTCGAAGACGCCGCGAAGGACTCGAGCCGGGTAGAAGGTCAGCGCCGACCGGCCGACGGCGAGTTCCGCGGCCGCGTTCTCGACGGCGAAGAGGTCGCGCATGGCTGCTTCGCCCGGCAACGGCGCGTAGTCGTCGACGATCAGGTGTGCGCCCGGAGACGCGACACGGGTCACCTCGGCAGCGATCGCGTCGAGCGCGGCCGGCGGGACGACGTTGAACAACGCGTGGGCAGTGACGATTTCGACCGCGTCGTCGGGGAGTGGAATCTCGCGAAGATCGGCCTCCAGGACGCGGACTGCGTCTCGGTACTCCCGGCCGACCCGCTCACGGACTGTCTGGGCGTGCTCGCGTTCGTTGGTCACCGCGACGACGTGATCCGCGCCCGCCTCGAGGAGCCCGGCGGTCGCGTTGCCCGCCCCGGCTCCGGCTTCCAGACAGCGCGCGCCCTCGACGGGGCAATCGGCGAGTGCCGCGGTGACGGTCTCGGGAACGTCCATGGGTCAGTGCTGAGGCTGCTCCGGGCCGTTCATCAGTGGTGGAGTTGCTCCGGGACCGGGCTCTCGTCGTGGCGGGCCTCCTCGCGGACGGCGCGCTGGGCCGCGTCGTCGAGTTCCTCGAAGCGATCGCCCGCGTCGAGCACCATCTTCACCAGCTTGGGATCGCCGGGGCTGACCACGCTGGTGACGCCTTGCGAGAGCGTGTAGTTCAGCCGATCGCGGATCGTCTCGGGGTCGTCGACCGGCTCGTACCAGTTGGCGTAGGGCCGGCGATGTTCGGGCAACTCCTCGGTCGACGGCCACGAGCCGCCGGCGAAGGCCTTGATCGCGAGCGTTCCGACGTCCTGTCGGTCGGCGCGGTCGAGGACCGCCTGGTAGTCGTGTTCGTCGTCACCTTTCGCGTCGACGACGGGATTCAGCGGGAACATCACCGACTCGAGGTCGTCGATCCGATCGAGTGCGTCGAGAATGAGAGCCGGATCGCCGTGACTCGTCAGGCCGATGTTTTCGATGAGTCCCTCGTCTTTGGCCTCCCGGAACGCCCGCAACGCGCCGTCGTCTGCGGTAATCTCGTCGAGTTCGTGGTCGTATTCGAGGCCGTGGACCTGATAGAGGTCGATCGTCTCGACGCCGAGTCGATCGAGCGACCGTTCGAGTTTCTCCCAGGCTCCCTCGTAAGAGCGCTCCTGTGTTTTGCACCCGAGGAAGATCTCCTCGCGGTGCTCGCGGAGCTTCGGGCCGAGTTTGAGTTCGGCGTCGCCGTAGGTCGGCGCGACGTCGAAGTGGTTCACGCCGTGGTCGAGGACGAGTTCGACCAGCTGGTCGGCACCCTCCTGTTCGAGCCAGTTCAGCGCGATCGCGCCGAAGGTGACGACGGTACTCTCCTGACCGGTCGTGCCGAGCGGACGGGTTTGCATACGTGTCCGTACTCGCGTGAGGACCATAAGTCACCGTGACGGGCCTTCGAGTTAGGAGTCTGCGAGTTCGAGCGTGAATCCGAAACCCGATCTCTCCTTGTCGATGTTTTCCCATTCTTCGTCGGCCTGGTCGACCTGTACGACCCGGTACGGTTCGTCACTCACGAACTCGTAGGTTCCTGACGGAAGACACGCCTCCTGGCCGAAGCCCAGAAGCGTGTAGCTCTCGGCGATCGTTTCGCCGGGCGAAAGCTGGATGACGGCCAAATCTGTTTCGTCGTCCCGTGGGACCGTCGGCCCGCGCCAGCATCCGTCGGTCGGCTCCTCGGGTACCCACTCTTCGACAGGGGCTGGCCGTCCGATCTTCTCGATGCGGTCGGTGTGCTCGGGGATCGCCAGCAACATGTCGTACGTGTCGACTCGACTTCCGACGTAGTTGCTGAACGGGGGCGTCGCTCCGAACGCGATCTGTCGCGGCGCGTCTGTCGACGCTGTATGCGCCAATTCGACTCGAATCTGACCGGGGTGGTCGGCCGAAAACGATTCGACAACCTCGACGGTCAAATCGAAGGGGCCTTGCAGTGCAGTGGGGACGGTCGTCGAGACGACCGTAACCTCGGGCGTGCGGACGGAGTCGCCGAACGGATGTTGGCACCCGGCCATGCCGGAAAGGCCGCCGACGGCGGCAGCCTGGAGGAGGTCACGACGGGAAACCTCGTGCATTGATCCTCGATTGTAACGCCTCTATGTTAAATACTCGTAATAATATCGATACGAGACCGTGGGACCACACGTAATCGCCTGCTTCGCTGTCTCGGTCTCGATCGACACGACGGCGACCCAGCTCACTCCAGGATCGTCGAGGGTCGCTTCAGATAGTAGTCCTGTTCGGTGACGCGCTGATAGAGGTCATACAGCGTCTCGACGGCGGCCGGATCGGGATCGAACTGGATGTGGGGGGCCATGTGATATCCCTTTGCGCTCACCAGGAAGAAGTACAGCGTCTGGTGGTGTTTCGGACTGGCGTCGACGACGCCCAACTCCCCGCCGCCGAGGTCCTCGGCGAAGTCGTTGAGCATCCCGGCGATGTCGTCGTTGAGTTGTTCGTCCGGGCGGTAGGAGGGCATCCCGAAGGTCTGCTGGAGGAACTCCGTCGTGTTCGCCAGGAACGGGTTCTCACCAATCCCCGTCGGATCCACGGCGGCGAAGGTCTCGTAGAGATCGAGCAACGCGTGAAGTTCCTCGTCGGTGAGTGCGACCGGCATCACGGGGTCACCCTGCGGGATCGCGTAGTCCGGGAAGGAGTACGATCCTGGATCGGGGATGCTCTCGAAGATATCCTGGAGTGCCATGTGACAACGTACGACGCCGGCCATCCTAATGGTTGGTGTCGACGCGACGCCGGCCGGCAGGGCTGTGCGGCGTCGACGCGGCCGCCAGCGCCACGCCGGCCTCGCCCAGTCGGGACGCTTTTCACGGCGGGATTCGCACTCGCCAGCATGGACGAAACCGAACAACTCGTCGACAGCGGCGTCGTCGCGGTGCTGCGAAACATCGACGCCGACGCGATGATCGACACCGTCGAAGCACTCCATGCGGGCGGCGTGACCGCCTTCGAGGTCACCGTCGACGCCCGCAACGCGAGCGACCTGGTCGGCGACGTCGTCGAGACGTTCGACGGCGAGGACGCAGTCGTCGGGGCCGGCTCGGTGATCGACGCCGCGGCGGCCCGTGCTGCCATCGAGGCCGGCGCGGAATTCGTCGTCGGTCCGACGCTCGAGGAAGACGTCATCGAGACCGCCAACCGCTACGACACGCTCGTCGCACCGGGTGTGATGACACCGACCGAGGCGCTTCGGGCGGCCGAGGCCGGGGCGGACCTGATCAAAGTCTTCCCCGCCTCGACGGTCGGCCCGGGCCATCTCAGCGCGATCCAGGCCCCGCTCGGGGACCTGCCGCTGATGCCGACCGGCGGCGTCGGCCCGGACAACGTCGCTGCGTTCTTCGACGCTGGTGCGACCGTCGTGGGTGCGGGCAGCGCGATCATCGACTACGACGCGATCGAGCGTGGCGATTTCGACGCCGTCGAGGCACACGCCGCCGAGTTCGTCGCGGCGGTCGCGGACGCACGCGAATGAGGCGACCGCGCCGAACCGCCGTGGGTGCGTGAGCCGTCGTGGCTGCTGAGCATACTCGATGGGAAGATACTTCCCCGTCGCCCTCCCTTTCACCGAACATGAGCGAATACACAGTCACCGGGACCTTTCAGGCCCGTGACGGCTGGCAATCGTTCGAGACGGAGATCGAGGCACCGAACGAAAACGTCGCCGAGGAGCACACGCTCGCCGAGTTCGGCTCCCAGCACGGGCTCAAACGCTCTCAGATCGAGATCGAGGGGGTAGACGCATGAGTCTCGGTGGTGGCGGTGGCGGTCAGCAGCAACTCCAGCAGATCGCCCAGGCGATCGAGGAGATCGAAGAGGAGCGAGAGGAACTCGAAGCCGAGGTCCAAGATCTCCGCAACAAGAAGACCGAGATCGACGAGGCCGTCGACGCCATCGAGACTCTCGAGACGGGCTCGACCGTCCAGGTTCCGCTCGGCGGCGATGCCTACGTCCGCGCGGAAGTCCTCGACATCGACGAGATCACCGTGAGTCTCGGGGCCGACTACGCGGCCGAACAGGACCAGGAGGCCGCAGCCGATACCCTCGACCGCAAGAAAGACGCTATCGACGACCAGATCGAGCAGCTCTCAGAGGAGATCTCCGAACTCGAAGACGAGAGCCAGCAGCTCGAACAGCAGGCCCAGCAGATGCAACAGCAGCAGATGCAACAGCAGATGCAGGCGATGCAACAGCAGGAAGAAGCCGACGAGTAGGCGATGTTCGACGGACTCCGCGAGAAGTTAGGACGCTTCAGCGACGACGTCGAGGAAGACGTCGACGCGGAGGCGACCGACGAAGGCGAGGCGGACGCTGACACGGGAGAAGTGGACGATACCGCAGCGGACACCCAACCGACGGACAGCGACGCGATCGACGACACGGAGGTCGCCGCAGAATCGGCCGATGGGACGGCCGCCGAAGACGCCGCGGCGACTGCCGAAGACGCCACGGCGACTGCCGAGGACGCCACGGCAACTGCCGAAGACGCCACGGCGACTGCCGATGACGCCACAGCAGCCGGCGAGTCGGATACGTCTTCCGAGGACGCGTCGGACGCCGACCGCGGCGTCGCCGAGCGGGCGAAGCTCTTTGCGACCGGCAAGACCGTCATCGACGAGGACGACCTCGCCGATCACCTCGACGACCTCGAACTCGCGCTGTTGAGCAGCGACGTCGAGATGAGCGTCGCCGACGAGATCTTGGCGGGCGTCGAGTCGAACCTCGTCGGCGAGACACGTCGTCGCCTCCAGAGCACGGGCAACCTCGTCCAGGACGCCCTCAGGGAGGCGCTGTTCGACGTCATCAGCGTCGGCCAGTTCGACTTCGAGGACCGCATCGCCGAGGCCGAGAAGCCGGTCGTCATCATCTTCACGGGCGTCAACGGCGTCGGCAAGACCACGACGATCGCCAAACTCGCGAGCTACCTCGAAGATCGGGGCTACTCGTCGGTGCTGGCCAACGGCGACACCTACCGGGCCGGCGCGAACCAGCAACTCGGCGAGCACGCCGAGGCCCTCGACGTCCCCTACATCTCCCACGAACAGGGCGGCGACCCGACGGCGGTCATCTACGACGCCGTCGAGTACGCCGAGGCCAACGACGTCGACGTCGTGCTGGGCGACACGGCCGGGCGACTCCATACAAGCGAGGGGTTGATGGACCAGCTCTCGAAGATCGAGCGCATCATCGAGCCGGACATGACGCTGTTCGTCGACGAGGCCGTCGCCGGCCAGGACGCCGTTACTCGGGCGACCGAGTTCAACAACGCCGCCGAGGTCGACGGGGCGATTCTCACGAAGGCCGACGCCGACCCGCAGGGCGGCGCGGCGATCTCGATCGCTCACGTCACGGGCAAGCCGATCCTCTTTCTGGGCACCGGGCAGGGCTACGAGCACCTCGACCCGTTCGATCCCAAGGAAGTCGTCGATCAACTGACGCTCGGCGAGTGAGCGCCCCCTGTAGGCTCACCGGGTGTACGTCCGCACGGATTCGATCCCGTCATCGTCGAATCCGAAGACGTCCACGAAGGCAGCGATTTCCCTGCCGTCGTCGTCCAGCAGCCGGCCACGGGCCGCGAGTTCGCTCTCGCCGTCGCGATAGATCGCGTCGATCGGATGGCTCGTCTGCCTGTTCGGTCGCTCCTCGCGCATGAATCGGATGAACCGGTCGCGGCCTTCGAGGGTCAGCCCCGGACGGTCGTGGACGAATCCGGGCGCAAGTAGGCCAGCCAGACTGTCGTAGTCGTGGTCGTCGAGCGCGGCGTAGAACGATCGCACGCAGTCTGATTGATTGGCTGCGGGCATGGTCGATCCACGACGACCGGACAGAAGGGTTTCTCGAATCGGCTCCGACCGTCCGGGACCCACTCGGGAAGCGGCGGCAGCTCAGGACTGTCCGTCCTCGCCGTTCTGGGACTGCAACTCCTCGGCGATCTCCTCGATCTCCTCCTCGGTCACGTCCGTTTCGGCGTCGTCCGCCTCGCCCTCGTTGGATGGGGCGCACTCCTCGGCCGCGTTATCGGGTGTTGGCGACCGGTTCGGGCCCGCTGTCGTCTCTTCGCCGTCGTCGTGGTTACCCCCCGCGTTCTCGGGGTTGGCTTCAGTGTCCGTCCCGGCTCCGTCGTCGGCCGCGGCGAGGGCGTCGGCGATCTGATCGTCTTCGGCCCCGTCGGGGTCGTCGATATCCATTCCGACGCCGGCGTACTCGCGCATTCGTCTAGCAGCCTCGGTGTCCGGCCCCTCCGGTGCCGGATCGTCGTCGCTGTTGTCCTCGGTTTCGATGGTTTCTTCCCCGAGTTCGAGGTCGACGCCGCCGGCCACCTCGCCGTCGAGTTCGGATCGGATCGCCTCCATCGCCGAGGTCGTGGCGTCGTCCGCGAGCGCATCCGGGTCGATGTTCACGGCGTCGTCCTCGACGGTGATGTCGTCGGGATCCAGCGGCTCGGCGAGATCACGGGCCGTCTCCAGGGGGGACTCGGCGTCGTTGCGGTAGGCAGTGCCCTCCTCGCCGTCGCCACTCGAGAAGGCGTCGGCCGCGTCGGCGAGCCAGTCGGCGGCCCCCCAGAGCGCGTTGGCCTTCCGTCTCGCGCGTTCGAAGTGATCCGAGAGCCGATCGTCGTCGACGAACCGCCCGGCCGTGGCGAACTGATCGGTGGCGGTCGTGAACTCTTCGCGTGCTCGTTGGAAGTCCGACCGCGAGACCATCCAGTCGTGGTCCTCGAACTCGCCCATCGCGCTCGTGAACGTCCGCCGCCCTTCGACGTAGTGGGCGTGGGCGACGCGGTACCGCGAGACGGCCGCCCTGTCCCCACCGATCTCGCCGACCGCTCGCTGGATCGGCTCGGCCGGCGGCACCTGCTGTAGATCCTGGCTCGACCAGGCGTACTGGACGACGCCGTCGAGGTCGACGACGAACACTGCCCGTTCGGCGAGGTGCTGGCCGTGGTCGTCCTCGAAGGCGACGCCGTAGGCCTCGGCCACCTCGCCGCGGGTGTCCGCGGCGAGGGGAATCGCCAGATCGTACTCCTCGGCGAACGCCCGGTGGCTGAAGACTGTATCGGGAGCGACTCCGATCACGGCGACGTCGGGTTGCATCGTGAAGAGGTCGAGTTCCTCGAGGTCACTCTCCTCGCCACAGGCCGGGTTGAAGTCCCCTGGGTAGAACGCCAAAATCACGATCCGGTCGCCGAGATACTCGGCGAGCGACAGCGTCTCGACGTCGCCCTCGACGACGGCGGGCAGCGTAAAGGCTGGCGGCTGTTCACCCGGTGACAGCATTGCCGGACGTAGCGGCCGGGTCGTCATAAGGGTATTCCGCGCTTTCGTCGCCTGAAGACGCCCAGAGAAGCGTGTTTCGACGGCGGTGCCAGACACGCTCCGGGGCACTTTTGTCTCGCTGGCCGCTACCTCGCCCGTGGAGTTACACGTCCGCTACGAGGGTGACGACGACCCGGAGAAGTGTACGGCCCGGAAGCTCGACCGCATGGACATGGTGACCCTCCATCGGTCGGCCCGGGCGACGCCGGCCGGGGTCGTCCTCAACCCTTTCGCCGACCGTGCGCTCTCGCCGGCCGACGCCGACCACGACCGGCTGATCGCCCTCGATTGCTCGTGGGAGACCGCCGAACGGGAGGCCTTCGACTTTGCGGGCGTCCAGCGGTCGCTGCCCTTTCTGGTCGCCGCCAACCCCGTCAACTACGGGACGCCGTTCCAGCTGAACACGGTCGAGGCGCTGGCCGGCGGGCTGGTCATCCTCGGGGAACGCGACCACGCCGAGCGCATCCTCTCGAAGTTCCGGTGGGGCCACACGTTCCTGGAACTCAACGACGAACCGCTCGAACGCTACGCCGCTTGCGACGATTCGAGCGAGGTCGTCGCGGTCCAGGAGGAGTATCTCGTCGAGGAGTCCGAGTAGCCGGATCGGGGGCCGATGTCCGAGTTCAGTGTGTCCCGAAACCGGGGGTCGCCTCCGGCGGGTCGAGGGGACTCTCGGGAAGACCGCCCTCGATTTCGGGGTCGTTGAACGCGCTCGGCGCGACGTCGTTGGGGCCGTCGGGGTAGAACAACGACGCGAGCGCCTGAATCTGGGAGCGACCGACGTCGAGTTCGAACTGGCCGCCGCCGTACATCGCGATGTCGTTGTCCTGGCAGTACGAGACGACCGCACACAGATCTTCGACGCTGCCGATCCGGGACGGTTTGACGTTCACCCACTGGGGCTCGTGGGGGAGCGATTCGAGTGCGTCGACGTCGGTGACCGGGACGTCCCACGAGAGTCGGTCTGCGTGCTCGGCAAGCAAGGGTCGCGTCTCCTCGCTGGTGGCCGGGTCTTCGACGATCGCCGCCGGGAACGCGCCGAACACTCGCTTATACAGTGACGGGGTCGCCGGCTGGTGGACGTCGGCGTGAGCGTACTGGCCCTTTAGGTCGAGGATCCGGACGGCGTCGGTCGCCGCGAGGCGGTCGATCAACTTGGCCGTCCACGCCGGGACGGGGTCGAGCTTGAGTTCGACGTCCGGATAGACCTCCCGGAGCCGGGCGATCCGATCGAAGGACGGCGACTCGCCGAGAGCGGTGCTGACGACGAATCGGGTCGGATCGTACGTTCGCTCGAACACCTCACCGAAATCGAGACCAGCCTGTCGAAGGCCCAGGTCGAGCGCCGCACTCTCGAGACCCCATCGCCGGTATCGTCGCGACGGGGGCCGCTGTGGGCCGTCCGGGAAGAGATCGGTCGACGCGACGGTCTCGGCAAACGAATCGAGCGTGTACGTCCCCTCGAGGGGAAACGGTCCCGACTCGGCGAGTGCGCGATGGTCCTCGGCGTCGTAGGTGACGTCCTCGCCGCGGCCGACGTGGCCCTCGCCTCTGAGGGTGACGACCGTCGTCGTCCGGGCGAACCCGCTCGAGGTCTCCTGCTCGCGCTGGGTCAGTTCGACGGCCTCGATCGCGATCGGGAGATCGGCGACGCGCCCGTAGTCCATACCACTGCCTGTGAGCCAAGCGGGATAAACGGTGCGTCGAGGCAGCGAGATCCGTCTCGCAACCGTTAAACGCCCGCGTCGGCAAGCAAACCAATATGGCTCAATTCGACAAGGCGGCAGGGCGAATCCTCGACAAGCAGATCTGTATGCGGTGTAACGCTCGCAACCCCGAGCGTGCCGACCGCTGCCGGAAGTGTGGGTACGGCAAGCTTCGCCCGAAGGCCAAGGAACCCCGTAACGCCTGACGCTTCGACGGATCGCCGATTTCCGGTCGGCTGGCCGCGGATGTGTCGGCTGGCCGCTCGGTTGGAAGCGCTTTTTGTTCCGTAGTCCTCAGGTTCTCCCATGGGATTCGGTGACGTTCGGCAGGTCGCGACTGGCTCGTGTTCGGACCTCTGGTTCGTCGACACTGGCATGTACGAGGTGATCGAGTACGGCTCGGTGTACGTTCTCGACGCCGAGCGACCGGCGATCGTCGAGACTGGCATCGGCACCCACTCCGATCGGATCCTCGACGCGATCGAGACAGTCGGTCTGGCTCCCGAAGACATCGAGGTCATCGCCGTCACGCACGTCCATCTCGATCACGCAGGTGGGGCTGGCTTTCTCGCCGAGGCGTGTCCGAACGCCACGATCGTCGTCCAGGAGATCGGTGCACCCCATCTGGCCGATCCCGAACGACTCTGGGCGGGAACCAAACAGGCCGTCGGCGAGCAGATCACGCACTACGTCGAACCGGACCCCGTCCCCGACGCGCGAATTCGGGCAGTCGAGGACGGCGATCGCGTCGATCTGGGTGATCACTCGCTGATCGCCCACCACGCGCCCGGTCACGCCCCACACCAGGTCGTCTACGAGGACCCCGCAAACGACGCCGTCTTCACCGGCGACGCGGCCGGGTTGTACGTCCCCACGCGTGACGACGTGCTTCCGACCTCGCCGCCGCCGGACTTCGACTTAGAGCAGGCCCTGCGGGACGTCGAGTTGCTGCAGGAACTCGCGCCCGAGACGCTGCTTTACTCCCATTTCGGCCCGGCGATGGCGACCGATCAGCTGGAACGGTACGCCCGGACTCTGAGCGACTGGGTTCAGGCGGTCGCCGCGGCCCGCAACGAACTCGAAGACGACGACGCCGTAATCGAGCACTTCGCCGGCGAGACGGCGGCCGGCGAGGTCTGGGGGGCCGAGAAGGGACGAGGAGAGACAGCTATGAACGTTCGGGGCGTCCTCCAGTATCTGGATTATAGCACACGATGACCGCTGGGATCGTCCAATTTATGGCCGTCGGGCGAAAGGGTGTACGTATGGAGGTTTCCTCGTGAGCGCCGGTGGCGCGGACGTAATCGTCCTGCTCGTGGCGATGATCTTCGCGCTGGGTGTCGGCGCACAGTTGCTGGCCGCGCGCTGGCGACTCCCGAGTATCATCTTCTACATCGCGGCCGGGCTGGCGATCGGCCCGCTGTCCGGGCTCGTACTACCGGAGCGGCTGTTCTCGCTTTCGACGTTCGGTGCGGCACCCCTCTCGGCGATCGTCGGGCTCTCGGTGGCGATCATCGTCTTCGAGGGGGCCTTTCACCTCCACCTCGATCGGTTACGCGAGGCCCCGGCGGCGACGTTCCGGCTGGTCACCCTCGGTGCTGGCATCGCGCTTGTCGGGACGGCCGTCGCCGTCAAGCTCGCTTTCGCCGAGACCACCTGGGGACTGTCCTTTCTGATCGGTGCGTTGCTCGTCGCGACGGGGCCGACCGTCATCGCCCCGATCCTGCAGGTCGTTCCAGTCCGGGACCGCGTCGCCGCCGCACTCGAAACGGAGGGGATCGTCAACGACGTGACCGCGGCGATCACGGCGGTCGTGGTCTTCGAGGTGATTGTCCTCAGCGGTGCGCCGCCTGTCGAGTTACTCAGCGCGTTCGCCGAGCGTCTCGGCCAGGGCGTCCTCGTCGGCGGGATCGTCGCCGGCACGATCTACTACCTGTTGCGGTACGTCGATCTCTCACCGGGGGACGCTCCCCGGAACGCCCGGCTGTTGGTCCTGGCGGGCGCGATCGTCGCGTACGCCGGCGCGAACTACCTCTCGGGCGAAGCCGGGGTCGCCGCCGCCGCGACGGCGGGGATCGTCCTGGGCAATCTGGACATCCCCTACGAGGAGGAGATCACGGCCTTCAAAGGCGACGTGACGCTGCTGGTGCTCTCGTTCGTCTTCATTACGCTGGCGGCGATCCTCGAACTGGGCGTCCTCTTTGACGTTCTGGTCCCCGGACTGCTCGTGGCCGTGGCGGTCGCGGTCTTCATCCGGCCGCTGTTGATGTACGTCTCGACGGTTGGCGGTCGGTTTACGTTCGGCGAACGGGCGTTCATGAGCTTCGTCGGCCCGCGTGGGATCATCCCCGCGTCCGTCGCGACGCTGTTCGCCATCGAACTGCAGTCACAGGGGATGGCGGCGGAGGCCAACATCCTCATCGGTACGGTCTTCCTCGTCATCCTCGCCACGGCCGTCGTCGAGGGCGGTCTGGCACGCTACGTCGCACAATACTTTGACGTGATACCAATGCGAGTCATCATCGTGGGCGGCGGCCGCGTCGGCCGCGCGCTCGCCGACCGTCTCGAAGCGCGTGGAGAGAACGTCGTCATCGTCGAAGACGACGAAACACAGGTCGAAGCCATCCGCAACGACGGCTTCACCGCTATCATCGGGGACGGCACGGATACCGATGTCTTGCGGGAGGCCGGCGCGAACAACGCCAAGACGGTCGTCGCCGCGACTGGCGACGACGACACCAACCTGCTGGTCGCCCAACTCGCGAGCACGAACTTCGAAATCGAGGACGTCATCGCTCGGGCGAACAACCCCGACAACGTCGAGGCCTTCGAGGATCTGGGTGTGCGGACGATCTCCTCCTCGATGGCGGTCGCGTGGGCTATGGACAACCAGATCGAGCGCCCCGCACTCGCGGGCTGGATGACGGACATCGACCGCGTCGGCGACGTCCAGGAGGTCGAAGTCACCAGCGAGAACCTGATCGGGCGACAGATCAAGGATATCGGGCCGGATCTGCCCGATTCGTGTCTGATCGCCCTGGTCAACCGTGACGGCGAAACCATCGTTCCGAGCGCCGACTACACGATCGAGGCCGGCGACAAGGTGACGCTCCTGGGCGAGAGCGACGCCGTCCGGAAGGGTATGGCCTTCTGCCAGGAGTGATCCTCCCTGCAACCTGTGGAGTTTCTGACTGCCACTCCCCCATATGACCACGACTGCCCACGTGTTCGACGTCGCGATTATCGCCCTCGCGTCAGGCGCAATCTGGCTCGGTAGTGGCTGGCTCGAAGGGGCCAGCGACCGACTGGCAACCCACTACGGCCTTCCGCAGGTCGTTCAGGGGGCCGTGATCGCGGCCGTCGGCTCGAGCATGCCCGAACTCGCGACCGTCGTGATCGCGGGATTGGCCGGCTCGCTCGCGCTCGGCGTCGGCGGGATCGTCGGCTCGGCGATCTTCAACGTCCTCGTCATCCCCGCTCTCGCCAGCCTCCTGACCGACGAGCCACTCGAGTCCAACCGCACCCTCGTCTACAAGGAAGCCCAGTTCTACATGCTCGCGGTCTCGGTCCTGTTGATCACCTTCGCACTGGGTGTCATCTACTATCCCGTCGGAGGCGTCAGTCTGGAGGGGACGATCACCCGCCCGCTCGCACTCCTCCCCTTTGGCCTCTACGGGCTCTACGTCTTCATCCAGTACCAGGATACCGCCGACCACCGGGCGAGCACCGTCCCTCCGGCGGCGGAAAACGACATCGAGCCGGGTCGACAGTGGGGCTTGCTCGCAGCTGGGCTGCTCGTGATCGTCGTCGCGGTCCACTTCCTCGTCGAGTCGGTGTCCGCCCTTGGCGAAGCCTTCGGTGTCCCCGCGTTCCTTCTCGGCGTGACGATCATCGCGGCAGCGACCAGTGCGCCGGACGCACTCGTTAGCGTCCGGGCAGCCCGCGAACAGCGCGGCGTCACGTCGTTGGCGAACGTCCTCGGCTCGAACACGTTCGACTTGCTGGTAGCAATCCCCGTCGGCGTCCTCATCGTGGGTGCCGAGACGGTCGACTTTGCGATGGCCGTCCCGATGTTCGGCGTGCTGACGGCGGCGACAATCGCGCTCTTTACAGTCCTCCGGACGGACCTCCGACTCTCGGATCGGGAAGCGTTCGGACTGCTCGTGATCTACGGGGCTTTCGTGGGCTGGGTGATCCTCGAGACGCTCGGGGTACTCGTTGATCTGCTGCCCAACGCGTGATCGGCGAGACGTTCGGCTTCGTTCTTCCATTCCCATGAATCGATCCAGCAGTTCTCCCAAGCGGGACGACGTCTCGCCGACGGAACGTGTGGAGTGAATACCTGTCGGCTGCGTTCAGTTACGATCTTCCTGCCGTCGATAGTGACTGTTTCAATCTCGATACCTGGGCGTCAAGTCCTCAACGACCGCTCTGTCGGCCTGTATTGTCTTTGTGGCGAATATATCGGTGGAGTCTTCGTGATGGCTGACAGCCACATCGATGAAAACCACCGCTTTCGGGGCTGAAACCTCTGATATCACAGGTGATACTGTTCGTCTATTCGAAAGGATGGCTTAAACGGCCGAAATGTGGATATAGACGGCTTCTAACGCTCGATTATCACGACTGTGCATATGGGTCTTTCACGATTTCAGCCGGATTGATATCGATACGATCTGTTTTTTATGCAATTACTGGCATATTCAATACTATCGCTCCAGTTATCAAATGTTCGTTTGGTTTTTCACACGAAGAATAGACGTACGGTGATTTAAGTGGGTGTAGTGTGTTCACTTACATAGAAACGCCTCTTCGAAGGCGAGAACCAGGGTTTCACCCATGATTGACTTCGATATCAAGCTCACGAGACGGCGCGTACTGGCAAGCATACTAGTCATCGGACTCGCGGCGGCAGCGGCCGGTGTGGGGACGTTCGCACTGTTCAGCGACGAGACGACATCCGATAACAGTATCCAGGCAGGCGATTTGACTCTGGATCCCGTTAGTAGCAATTTCTCCGTTACTGGCCTCTATCCCACGGAAAGTACAGGCATGCAGTCGATCAGCACGACGTACGAGGCGGGCGTCGCCGCTAACCTGACTGTTGACGTATCGGTCGACGACAATTCTAATTTCTCCCAGCAGTTAGACGTCAACACCGCTGAACTCAACGCAGGTGGAACAGACATTGGCTCCTTCTCGGGTGGAACCCTTGCCGACCTTACTGGCACCTACGAAAACGTTGCAACGCTCGGCGGGGGCGACACGATCACGGTAAATGCTAACTTTACTCTCGGGGAAGATACTGGCAACGACTACCAGGGCGATAGTGTCGGTATCACGGTGACGTTCAACGCCACCCAACAGACGTAACGCGGACCGTCTCTTGGAATCCGCGTGATCGTTCGACAGCTCGGTAATCTCCCGACGTAATGAATCCGACAGACTTCGACTGGAGACGACTCGGAACCATCGCAGTAGTCCTCGTTTTCCTGTTCGTTTTGGGCGCGGTACTCGTCACGACAGTCCCACAACTCGCGGGTGCTGACCACAGTTTCGTCGTCCGTTCTGACAGTATGTCGCCTAGTATCGACGCCGGAGCCGTCGTTCTCGTCAGTGACGTCCCCGCGGATCGCATCGAACGAGAGGACGTGATCACCTACGTAGAATCTGAGAATGCTGGGAGTACAACCCGGGTCACACACCGCGTCGTCGATATCGAAACGGCTGATGACCAACTGCAGTTCCGTACCAAGGGCGATGCGAACGACAACCCCGACGAGCAACTCGTCGCAGCTTCGAACGTCGTCGGCGTCGTGCAGTTTCACGTCCCGTTGATCGGCTATCTGATCGCCTTTGCGGGATCGACGACGGGACTCGTCACCCTCGTCGTCGTGCCAGCGACTCTGTTGGTCGTCTCGGAAATGTGGTCGCTGTACACGGACGTAACGGAGTCGGAGGAGGGGGAGACGTCGTGAGTTCGCGCCGACTTCTCGCCGTTGCCGTGATCGCGGGCGTGTTCGTCGCCGGTGTCGGATTCAGTGCCGGCGCGACGACCTACGGGATGTTCAGCGATTCAGCGACCGGCAGCGGGTCGATCCAGGCAGCGGACACGTTCGACGGGTCTCCTCCAGGAGGGGACGCGTGGGACGACAAAGATGGGGATGGATTCTACGATTCGGATGAGTCAACATACTCTGAAGAACAACTCTACGAATTTAATGATCCATCTGCGAACCTCGTTATTCCTGATGGTATGGGTAAAGTCAAAGCGAAGAATGACGGCGTTTCAATAACTGCAGGGGATATCAATTCGAAAGTTACGATAGAATCGGGTACTGGCCCTGTCAGTCTTACCGCCACACAGGGTGACGTCACAGTCACGGGTTCGAAGGTCAAATCGAAGAACAGTGCTGTCACCGTTATCGCCAACGAAACGCTCAACATCGCCGATACAACGATCGATGCAAATGACGCGATCGACTTATCGGCCGATCAGATCTCCGCTCAACGATCGGACATCAAATCCAAGAACGGCAATGTGATTCTGTCAGCCACTGATGGGGATCTTTTGCTCGACTCGGCCACTGTCGAAGGCCCAACAGGCAATATTGAATTCGAATCAAATGGCGACATGAGCCTTGCTTCTGCCACACTCAAAACCAAACAAGGTGGCATGATCACGGCCAATCTTACGACGAAAACTGGGACATTGTTCGTCGATAACACTGACATTCGAGATTCTGATGATAGACTGATCTACGAACCAGACATAACATTGTCCGGGACTCCAACGAAGGGATGTGTTGAACACTCCGACGGAAACACCGTCCGATGTGGCTAAATACCATCAGCAGATGTAGCGTCTATTCTCCCCATCTCTGTTCGAAAACCAGTATCCAAGTCCCCGCAGGACATCTTTGCTCTTCTCACCGATATTGAGCGCTCATGACGAACATTGCCAGTTCGTAGCTACTCTACGAGTGATGACAATTGCCCTGTTCGCCTCACCCTCCAACATCGGATTTGATAACCGGGGGATGTGATATTTGTCGGTTGGGGTGCTTATGTTGATCGATGGCAACGGCCCGCCCTGACTGGCTCCACCTCGAAGGCTCGCCCTTCGAAGAGGACTCCTTCCGGAACGTGTGGTTGCTCGCGCTGGCGACCTACGGCGTCGGCGACATCGTCACGACGATTACGATCGCCTATTTCAGCCGGGTCCACGTCGAGGCGAACCCGATCGTCAACCTCGCGATCGATCTCTTCGGTGGCGGCGGCTTCCTGGCGATGAAGTTGCTCGTGCTGTATGCCTGTCTCGGGATCAGCATCTGGGCCGGTCGCCTCGAAGACGATTACTTGCTGTTTTACGGCCCGCCGATTCTCCTGGCGATCGTCGGCACCGTCATCACCGGGATCAATCTCGGACTGCTGTTTTCCTGAACGTAAACGGATCGACGTTCGTGACTCACGAGATTGTCTCCTCGGCGTCGACGGCGGGTTCGTCGATGTATCGCTCCGTCCAGGTGCCCCGGAGGAACCACGCGACGCCGATGACTGCACCGACGATGTTGCCGAGCGCCATCCCGACCCAGACGCCGGTCGCGCCCCACCCGAGAGCGAACACGAGGACGTAGACGCTCCCGACCCGGCCGATCCACAGCGTCAGAATCGAGATGACCATCGCCGTGCGGGTGTTTCCGGCCCCCCGGAAAGCTCCGAGGATAACCTGCGTCACGCCGATGAAGGCGAACTCGACCGACCGGATCCGGACGTATTCGACCCCGTTAGCGATGGTCGCGGCGGCATCGGGCACGTCGCCCATGAACACGGCGACGATGGGTTCGGTGAACACCACCGCGATGACAGCCACGACCGCCATCACGCCCGCGCCGGTCCCGGCGGCCAGCCAGGTCGCCCGCGAGGCCCGATCGGCCCGATCGGCCCCCAGATTCTGGCCGACCATCGTGTCGATCGCCCGGCCCAACCCCATCGCCGGCAGAAAGACCAGCGAGATGAGGCGATTGCCCAGGCCGTAGGCCGCCACGACCGGCGGCGTGAACGTGACGATCATGGCCGTCAGTGTGATCATCGCCAGCGCGCTGGTCGATTGCTCGACCATGCTCGGGGTCCCCAGTCGAACGATATCCTCGATGACCTCGAAGTCGGGCCGCAGGTGCTCGAACGTGACGGCGGGGCCGATTCCCGTCCCGAACAACAGCCAGAGGCCGATCGCGGTCCCGACCCCACGCGAGAGGATCGTCGCCA
Source organism: Halorhabdus tiamatea SARL4B (assembly GCF_000470655.1). NCBI lineage: Archaea > Methanobacteriati > Methanobacteriota > Halobacteria > Halobacteriales > Haloarculaceae > Halorhabdus > Halorhabdus tiamatea. The sequence continues at coordinate 1,190,941 of NC_021921.1, read as the reverse complement.
GCGCCGCACCTTCGATACCGAGCCCAGTGAAGCCGGTCGCCGCGTGCAGGGTGGCTTCCAGCCCACCGAGGCCGAGCCACGAAAACAGCGGATTGTCGGCGAACCCGAAGATGAAGAAGGGGTCGGCGAAGACGTTCAACGCCACGGATACGACCATCACGAACATCGGGGTCCGCGTGTCGCCGTAGCCCCGCATGAGCGCCGAGAAGATGAAAAAGCCGAACATCAGCGGGATCCCCATGAAGATGACTTCCATGTAGTCGGCCGCAAGCGGGATGACCGACGCCGACGTCTCCGGGTCGCTCGGCAGGAGTTCGAGCGCAGGACGGGTGTAGAAGTACCCGACGACCCCGATCACGACCGACAGCAGTCCGACAAAGCTGACCGTCTGGCCGGTCACGAGGCCAGCCGACCGGTCGCCTTTCGCGCCGGTGTACTGGGCAACGAGAATAGCTCCAGCGGTCGTAAAGCCGCCGGCGACGGCGATCAACAGGAAGATCAGCGGGAAGGCGAGGCTGATCGCGCCGACGGCGTCGGCCGACAGCCGGCCGAGCCACAGCGTGTCGGCGATGTTGTAGGTGACCTGCAACAGCTGGATGACGACGATCGGCCACGCGAGTCCGATCAGCGGCCGGATGAGACTCCCTTCGGTGATGGAGTTCGCCGACCCGTCGTCGCCGGCTGGGTCGTCCTCCGTCTGGTCTCCGTCGGGGTCTGGAGGGGGAGACGTCGTGGGTGGGGACTCGAGTCGGTCGTCCGCAGACGGGTCCGACTCGTCGTCGGGAGAGCGGTCGTTCACTGGGCACCCAGAGGGGGGTCCGTCGAATCAACGTTGTGTTCGGGGTCAACAGATCCGCTTGACGGTCTGCCCGTTTCGACGCCGGCGCGCTTCGACGCGACCCCTGACGTTATGACGCTCGATCCCGACCTATCGAGGGATGGCTGCGTTCGACGCGGGGACGAACGTCCCCCGGGAGCACTTCGACTTCGAGTATCGGCCCGCGAGCGAGCAGTCCTTCGAGAACGCACTCGCGAAAGCCCGCGCAGGCGAACGCCTGACCGTCGAGGACGCGATCGAGTTACTGACGACGGGTTCGGACCGCGGCGGGATCGACCGCGAGCGCAAGGAGGCCGTCCTCGAGGCCGCCGATCGCCGCCGGGCCGCGGTCGTCGGCGAGGAAGTCACCGTCGTCGCCAACCTCAACAACAACGTCACGACCGCGTGTGACACCGGGTGTCTGTTCTGTAACTTCAAGGACAGCGCCGAGCAGTTCCGGGCCGACCGCCCCGACGATCACCCGGGATTCACCAAGACGCCCGCCGAGTCCCGTGAGATCGTCGCAGACGCCGTCGAACGCGGTATCTACGAGGTGACCTCCGTCTCGGGATTGCACCCCGCCTTGGCCCTCGACGACGAGCACCGCGAGATCCTGGAGGCTGTCGGTCCCGAGGACAGAGGCGCACTGAATTACCGCTCGCCGGAGGCCTACACCACCGATCCCGGCACGTACGCCGAACAGATCGAGGCGATGTCCGTCGACGGCGTCCACGTTCACTCGATGACGCCCGAGGAGGCCGCCCACGCCCGGCGGGGAACCGACTGGGACTACCGCGAGGTCTATCGTCGACTCGCCGACGCCGGCCTCGACAGCGTGCCGGGCACCGCCGCGGAGATCCTCGTCGAGGAAGTCCGGGACGTGATCTGTCCGGCCAAGATCGACACGGATGGCTGGCTCGAAGCGATGGAAGCCGCTGCCGACGTGGGCCTCGACGTCACCTCGACGATCATGTACGGCCACGTCGAGAACGAGGCCCACCGGGCGCGACACCTGAAACGGGTCCGCGATCTTCAGGACCGGACGGGCGCGATCACGGAGTTCGTGCCGCTCTCTTTCGTCCACCCGAACACGCCCCTCGCCGAGAACGGGATGGTCGAGAGCGGTCCCTCGCAATCCGAGGACGAGCTCATGATCGCCGTCTCGCGGCTGTTCCTCGACAACGTCGAGCACATTCAGTCGTCGTGGGTCAAGTACGGCGACGAGTTCGGGCTGAAGCTGTTATCCTGTGGCGCGGACGACTTCATGGGGACCATCCTCTCCGAGGAGATCACGGCCCGTGCAGGCGGGGAGTTCGGCCAGTACCGCTCGTTCGCGGACTACGACGAACTCGTTCGGTCGATCGGCCGGATCCCCGTCGAACGGTCGACCGATTACCGACAGCGGGAACCGATCCGCGGCGATCCGCCGGGCCCGCGACTCGGGCCACAGGCCGATGGGACACCACTGATCGAGTGACTGCGCCGCTTCGGTTTGGGCGATCGGACGAAACTACGTCTCACAGCCGTGGTAACTCGCTCGAACACTCCCCGCAATACGAGTAGGTCGTCTCGTTTTTCGCGCCACATTCCGGACATCGAACGTACAGTTCGCCGTCTTCGTACGCCGTGGGTGGCTCGCGGTCGGCTTCGCGATCGGCCCCGTAGCTGGGTTCCCCGCGGCTCGATCGCTCGGGCTGGGTTCCCCACGGCGAGCCAGCGGGCAACGAGTTTCGCCACCCGCTCTTTGCGCTTGCCGTGCCGCCGGTAGCGAACAGCACGAGGCTGGCGACGACGAGCAGGAGGTCGACGGTCGTCAGGTTCGCGAGCGACCGCTCCGGCGGGGCGAGAAACGGCCCGACAGCCCCGAGGACGAAGAGGGTGACGCCGGCGAAGTAACAGACGAGCGCGAGCGCCTGCCAGGCGAGCGCCGATCGAAGTGACTCGCGCATACCTGTGTTGACGGGCCGGGAGCGTATCAAAGTACCGTCAGAACTGGCCGGTCGACTCGAGTACCGCCCGGTATCGCTCGCCGGCCGCGTCCTCGGCCCGGATCGCGTCGAGAATCGGGTCGCCGAGCCACGCCTCGTCGACGTAGCGGTCGTAGACGGGCAACCGCTCGCGCAGTGGGACGCCCGCACTGTCGGCGATCGCCCGGAGTTCCTCGAGGGCCGGCCAGGCGTAGTCCGGGTTGACGTGGTCGTCGGTGACCGGCGAGACACCCCCGAGGTCGTCGACCCCACAGTCGAGGAGCTCGCGCGTCCGGGCCAGGTTCGGCGGGACCTGGACGCTGATCGCCTCGGGCAATCCGGCCCGTGCCATCGCGACCGTCCGGCCCATCGTCTCCAGGCTCGGCGGCTCGCGGTCCCAGCGCTCGTTCGGCGAGACGGGCTGGACGATCACCTCCTGGACGTGGCCGTACCGTTCGTGCAGCTCGGCGATCGCCAGGATGCTCTCGGCGCGATCCGTCCAGTCCTCGCCGATGCCGACCAGCATCCCGGTCGTGAAGGGGACGCCGAGTTCGCCCGCGGTCCGGATGGTCGCGAGTCGCTGGCCCGGCTCCTTTCGGCGCGAGCCCGCGTGGGCGTCGACGTCGGCTGTCGTCTCGAGCATCACGCCCATGCTGGCGTTGACGTCGGCGACCTGGGCCATCTGCTCGCGGGTCTGATCACCCGGGTTCGCGTGCGGGAGCAACCCCTCGTCGAGGGCAATCTCGCAGGCCTCCCGGAGATAGGAGTGAATCGAGTCGTGGCCCCACTCGGCGAGTTGGTCGTGGATTGCGTCGTAGCGGTCGTCGGGATCGTCGCCGAAGGTAAAGAGTGCTTCCGTACAGCCGGCGTCAGCTCCTTCTCGACAGATCTCACGGACTTCCTCGGGCGAGAGCAACGAGGCCTGGCCCGGCGGATCGTAGTAGGTGCAGTACGTGCAGGTGTACCGGCAGGCGGTCGTCAGCGGGACGAAGACGTTCCGGGCGAAGGTAAGTGCCGCCGGCCCGCCGTCCTCGCCTGGGCCGGCCACGTCTTCGGGGCCGACCGACAGCAGTCGCTCGCGCTCGGCGGGATCGATCGTGACGTCGACGTCGTATGCCTCGGCCCCGGGAATCACGTTCGGAGTTCGGAACACGGCAGCCAAAAACGTTCTGTCGACGGCAGCGTGTCCCCGGACGTTCCTCTGAGACTACCGCTCGATGCTCACGCGGCCCGCCTCGCTCGCAAGCTCGAACCCGTGTTCGCGAAGCCACGCGGCCGCCCGTCCCTCGCCGTGGAGCAGGACCTCCGCGAGGTCGGCCGGGTCGTCGACGTCGCTTGCCAGCCGGAAAGAGTCGACCTCGGCCATTTCCGCCCCAATATCATGGGCGATTTCCCGGTGGTCCGTGATCGAGGCGTCGTGATAATCGACCCGGAAGTCGGGGTGGCGAGCGACGATTGCGTTGGTTCCCCCGCCCCGTCCAGGCGCGAGCACGACATCGCCGCCGGCCGCGAACAGTCGACCCAGTGCGTCGGGCGTCGCGAGCGCGAGGTCGGCCATGACGATCGCTACCGGTCCGTCAATCTCGGCCAGCCGGTCGTTCACGGCCGCGTCCAGCGTTCGCTCGTCGACGACGACGGGCCACTCGCAGTCGACGTCGCTCGTCGCGAGAATCGTCGGTTCGAACCCGACGGATTCGATCGTGCTCGCGACATCTTCGAGCATCGCGCGTGCGAACTCGCGGCGCTCCTCGATGTCGAGAACGGGAGACAGACGGGTTTTCGGCTCGCGGCCGTCGAACGGAACGACGACGTGCATCTACCGGAGTTTGTCGTAGTCGTCCTGCTGGGAGCGCCAGTAGTAGATCCCGCCGCCGATCAGTGCGATCACGACGAGCGCGCCGACGCCGTACAGGACCAGCCGGGTCGTCTGGGCGGACTGTTTGGCGGATTCGGCCGCGTCGATCGCGCTCTCAGAGAGGTTCTTCGCGTTCGGGAAATTGCCGTTCTCGAACGACGAGATCGCTCCGGAGAGGTCGCTCTGTGCCTCGTCGCTGCTGGTATCGTTGACAGCCGCGTCTGCCTCGTCGATCAGCGCCCGCGCGTCGCTACTGTCTGCGGTGTAGTGATGGACGGTGATCGTCTCGATGTCGTTTTCGTTGTTGCCCTGAACCCGGTTGAAGTCAGCCCCGACGAAAGACTGTGGTGGGTCGTAGGAGAACTGCTCGACCGGTGGGACTGTCCCCGTGATCGAGACCTCGACGTACTTGAGGTTCTCCGCGCCGGTGATCGGGACGTCGAACGTCGTCGAGCCGCCAAAGCGGGTCGTGTTCTCGTCACCGCTTGGCGTGACTTTCGTGACCTCCCAGCCGGTCACGTTCTGCAGTTCGGTCGTCCCGTTGAGCGTCCACTCCTCGGAGGTCTCGTAGACGTCCGAGATGGTAGCCGAGACGGTAATCTCCTCGCCGACCTGTGCCTCTGCTGGGGCGTCCGCCGAGACCGACGCCGCCGTAACGACGCCGACTGTGGCGAACGCGAACACCAGCACCGCCAGTAGGGTGATCCCCTTAGAAGAGCGGATCCAACTCATCTTCGTCATCTTCTACTAACGCCTCTAAGTTCTCTTCGCTTTCGTCTCGAATGTCGTCGATGTTGTCCTGGGCCTCGATGGCCACCTGCTGGAGTTCCTTGATCCGCGGGACGTTGTGAACGCCGGAGAGCAGGATGACCGAGGCGACGTATCCCGAATCGGCGACGGGGTAGTCCCCACCCCGGACCTCCATGCTCCCGGTCTGCTCTTCGAGCCACTTGCGCCCGCGTTCGATGCCCTTCCGGTTGAGATGCCTCGAGGGACCCGACAGCACGAGCAGCGCGCGCTCGGACCCTTCGATCTCGCAAGGCAGAGTCAACCGGCCCAGCGCGGCCTTCCGGACCAGCGAGGTGATCCGGTTGGTCGTGTTTGCCGACTCCATCGAGTTCGTGGAGTCGTCGCCACGGAACCGCGAGAGGAGCCCCCCGTCGTCGTCCAGGTTGACCTCTTCGGCCGCGTAGCCGACCGTCGAGACGCCGCCGCCCGCCAGCGTGTTGATGATCTCGCTGGAGTCGACGACGCTCTCGGCGACTTCGCCACCCTGTTCGACCTCGCCCGCACCGAAGAGGATGCCAAAGCGCTTGACGATCTCGTCGTTGATCTCCTCGTAGCCCGCCTCCATGGACTCGCCTGTTTTCCGCCAGGCGTCGTTGTCGAAGACCAGCAGGTTGTCGACCTCCCGGACGAACGTCTGGAACGACCGGGCGGCGTTGAGCGTGTAGATGCCGCCCTCGTCGCTGCCGGGCAGGATGCCCAGGCCGTAGACCGGTTCGGTGTAGATCCGCTTCAGATGCTTGGCGAGGACCGGCGACCCGCCCGACCCGGTCCCGCCGCCGAGGCCGGCGATGATGAGGAACGCGTCGACCTCGTGGACGGGGATGTTGTCGATGGCCCCCTGAACCTCGTCGATGTCCTCCTCGGCGATCTCCGCGCCGAGTTCGTTGTCCGCACCGACGCCGTGTCCCTTGACCCGCGCCTGGCCGATCAGGACACGGTTCTCCTCGGGGACGCGCTCGAGGCCGAGCAGGTCGGCCTTGGCGGTGTTGACCGCGACCGCCGACCGGACGATGCCGCTGCCCGTCCGTTCGTCGTACTCCAGGAACTTGTCGACGATCTTCCCGCCGGCCTGCCCGAAGCCGATCATGGCGAGTTTCATAAGTGTATCTCTTGGCTCGAAACAGTCGGAAAGCGCGTATAAGCTTTTTGCCCCGTTCCCGCGTCTGATAGTGGGCCACGTGAATGCGTCGCCGGGCTTCGATTGGCGAATCAGATCCCGTGGAGATACTCCTCGAGTGTGAGCAGGACGTCCGGTTCGGTCCCGAAGGCTGTGACGTCGTTCTCGGCAGTCGTGTTGTCGAACCGCAGTGAGCGGTACTGATCGGATCCCATCGGGAAGCCCGGAACTGCGCCGCCGATCGAGAGCCCGACGCCCGCCAGCGCCATCGGGACGGGGACGACCGCGACCCGGCCGCGAACGAGCTTGGCGATCTGTTTGAGCGTGAGCTGTTCCGGGCCGCCGAGTTCGTAGACCTCGCCCGCTCGATCGTCGTCCTCGACGCAGTCGGCCAGCATCGGCGCGAGGTCCTCGACCCAGATCGGCTGGAAGCGCGTCTTCCCGCCGCCCGGCAGCGGTGCGACCACTGGCGGCGTGAGCTTCTTCGTGAAGCCGACGAACTCCCCGCCGTCGCCGAAGATCACCGACGGGCGGACGATCACCCACTCCAGGGCGGACTCGCGGACAACCTCTTCGGCCCGCCCTTTCGCGCGGATGTAGTGGGTCGACCCGTCGGGATCGGCCCCCAGCGCGCTCATCTGGACGAACCGCTCGACGCCTTCGTCCTCGGCGGCTGCGACCAGGTTCTCGGTGCCGCCGAGGTGGATACGTTCGTGCATCTCGTTGCCGCCCGTCGGGATGAATAGCGGCGAGAGTGCGACCAGGTTCACGAGGACGTCGACGCCCTCGAGGGCGGGGTCGATCGACGATCGGTCCGTGACGTCGCCCGCCACTGTCTCGACGCCGTCGGGCAGTGCTGTCGGGTCGGGATCGCGTGAGAGCGCCGCCACGTCGTGGCCCCGCTCGTCGAGTTCGCGACAGAGGTGTCGACCGACGAAGCCGTCGCCGCCAGTGACAAGAACGTTCATACCACGGTATTTGGGCTCACGCCTTCTAAACCCACGGAGGCCGGCAAACCGAGCGAGATGACGGTCACTGCCGCCGCGACGAGCCGGCGGGCTTACGTATCCCGCGTTCGATCGCTCGCTATGCTCATCACGCTCGAGGGGATCGACGGCAGCGGGAAGTCCTCCGCCTGGGAATTTCTGCAGGGACACGCCGCCGACCTCGACCCCGAGTTCACCTTCACCCGGGAGCCGACCGAGTCGTGGTACGGCGAGGCCGTCCGGCGCTCGATCCAGGAAGACGACGCCGACTCTCTCGCCGAGTTGTTCCTCTATACGGCTGATCACGCCGCTCACCTCGCGAATACGGTCCAACCAGCCCTCGACCGCGGCGAGGTCGTTATCTCGGATCGCTACTCGGACTCCCGCTACGCCTACCAGGGCGCGACGCTCGCCGATCGGCTGGACGATCCTCTCGCTTTCGTCCGGGAGATCCACGAGCCCTGGACGCGACCGCCGGACGCGACGATCTACCTCGACGTCGACGCCGAGACGGGGGCCGAGCGCAGCGGCGGGACCAACAAGTTCGAACGGATCGAACAGCTCCGGGCCGTCCGGGAGAACTACGAGCGACTGATCGACGACGACCCGGAGCGGTTCGTCCGGATCGACGCGACGCGAGCGGCTGAAGCGGTGCGGGCGGACGTTTTGGAGGCAGTCGAGACGCTACTGGACGAGCAGTGATCGGCTAGATCGGACAAGCGGCCTGGTCACAGCGGTAACAGCGCGGAAGCCCACGGCTTCAGCCCTGTCTCTTACCCATAACTCGATACTATAGCGTAAGTTCAACCAGATCAGGCATGAGAAGAAGAAATCAATCAAATCTCTATCAGTATCTGCCCAAGATTAGAGAGGTCTCGATGAAGCCGCGTGAAAAGCTCAGTTGAACTCGTTATTTCGACGGGTTCCGCTGAATGAGCCGCGAAGCGCGCTCATTCAGCACCGAGTTCGTATCCTTCAGCCCACATGCGTAGCTTCTGGAGTCCTTTCCACATCGTCTCCCACCCTGGTGGCGGATCTGAACCACGATCAAGATAACCGCCGAGTTTAGCGACGCTCACTGCGTATGATTTTCCATCTTGGTCGCTCAATTCTGGAAATTTCGTTTCCAGAATTGTGCACTCTGCCTCACTCAGCAGGACCGCCGGAGATACTGAACTATCACCACGGGCAAGTTCTCGTAACTCCAGAACTTTCCACGCGATTACTGAATACATGCTCAACAGAACTTCCATCCGCTCCCAAGTCTGCAGTTGCCGTTCTTCGATGTTACAGCCACTCTTGAGCACTTTATGCCAGTCTTCAATTCGCCAGCGGAGGCCGTAATAGTCGATGAGTGTCAGTGTCTCTTCAAACTCTTCGACCGATTCAGTGGTGAGCAACACCCACTGAATCGGGTCGTCATTTTCACCGACCTCGTCGACTCTCACGACATTCGCCTCGATTGAACCCTCTTGCTCAGGATTATTCCTTGGTGCGCGCAACTCACACGTTCCAGTGGCTATCGACAACTCCACCGTTCTCGCTTCGCGCCCACCTCCCTGTTGAATCTCGATTGTTTTGCGACCTTGCTCGGCAAGGTCGCTGCTCCAGTCAAAGAGTTTTTCAGGTTCACCATCATCAGTCCAAATCCGCCGGTTTTGATTCGCTCGGACGATAAAGCCAGCACTTTCCATCTCTCCGGTGACTTCTTCGTAGAACGCGAATGAATCTGCGCCTCGGTCATGAATGAACAGCGGGCGGATATCGTCGGCAAGCCAGTCTCTGGCTTGCCTGTCGCCACGGCTCCACTTCTCATGCTCATTGTCAAGTTGAATCGGCTCTGCTTTGCCGTTGGCATCGTACTTCTCACCAGCCTGCTGGTCCTCGATCAGCGCCTGCTGATCGATGACTCCAGTCATCCGATGGGTGCGTGGATTGATTCCGATCGTGGAGTGTAGCTTGACGCCTTCGAGATCCATTTCAGAATTGCCAATGTCGCCGAGGCCCTCTTTGGAGGGATGTCTCGGAAACACGAGTTCGGTGGTATCGGAGACAATCAAGAGTTCGTCTGACCGACTCACTCTTGATTGCTGTTGCTGCTTGTGAGCAGAGAGAACCTCGTTGGGGTCCACACTGTCATTATCGCAAAATCGGTATGTAGCTTTTGTGGAGGCCCAGTCTCCGCAGGCAGCGGGGATGGACTCGGCAGGTGAGCTGCCGAGTTCATCCCCAAGTTGAACCAATCGGTCAGTCAGGCGCTTGTCTCCAAACTCAGCTGACCGAAACTCCGCTCGAATCCACCCGGAAACATCCATGTCACACAGCTGTCCATCCTCATCGAGTTCTGGCTTCCAACTCCGTGAGCGGCGTCCCATCTACCAGTCTTGGTTCGTCAGCTCCTCGATTAGGACTTGTGGGTAAGAGACAGCGCTTCAGCGGTGGGTAGCTGACTCTCGCCGGGTCCACTTCCGTCGCTTCGGTTCCCTCCGCTCAGTCATTCCCTCGGCGAATATCCCAACCCCGTCGGGTTTGCTCACTCCCAGGGGTGGCCCGCGTCCTCGGGCCAGAGGGGGTACCAGTAGGCCTCGTCGTCCTCGAGGTCGAGTTCACCGTCCAGCACGCTCTGGAGTTTGAACTCCGCGGTGGCGTCGCGCTCGCGCTCGCCTGGCTTGGGTGCGAAGGGGTAGTACGACCCGCGACGGAACGAGTAGACCCAGTAGACGAAGCGATCGCTCTCGTCCCAGCCGGTGTCAGCCTCGGGATCGCGGAAGGCGAAGACGGCCGCGAGCAGTCGCGAGCCGTAGCCGTTCTCGACGAGCGTGTCCGCGGCGAAGTGGACGCTCGTGACGAGATCCTCGACGTCGTCGTCCTCGAGGACGACCCAGGTGTAGCCGTGGGCGTCCTCGACGAACTCCGCGGTGGTCCCCGTCTCGATCTCCCCGGCGGCCAGGATCTCGCGGACTTCCGCGATCGCGTCCTGGAAGTCCGTGCTGTCGACGTCGGAGAAACACAGCGCCGCCTCGCCTGCCGGCTCGTAGCTCAGATCGGCCTCCATCGTGACGTAGGCGGTGCTCATCCCGAAGAGGTCCTCGGGGTCGGCGTCCCGAGTCGCGTCGGCCTCGGCTTTGAGCCCCAACGCTGATTTGATGCCCTCAAGCAGTCCCATACCGGTTGTTTCCGCGGTACACACTTAGTCGTCGCGCTGATGATCGCTGGGGACAGTATCGGGGCCATCGTCCGTCGCACGCGACGGGGACGGGTCCCACGAGAGTCAGTCCGACCTGCTGAACGTCGTCCCGTCAGCTTCGGGATGGGCATTCGGCTCCCGACCGAGGAGCCGCTCCCACGACGGCAACAGCGACCGGTGTTTCACCAGCAGGAACCCGACGAAGATGGCGACGAAGCCGGCCACGGTCGTCGAGTCGATCACTTCGCCGAGTACCGCCCAGCCCAGCGCGGTCGCGACGACCGGTTCCAGGTAGACGATGAGGTTGCTCTCGGTCGGGCCGACCCGATCGAGGAGGCTGAAGTAGATCGAGAACGCGACGATGCCCGGCCCAACGACGAGGAAGGCCAGCGAGACAATCGACAGCGGCGTCCAGACGATGGTGGCTGCGGACTCGCCGGTCGCGTACCCCGTCACACCGAGCAATCCAGCGCCGAGGACCATCGCCCAGCCCTGGAGTGCGACTGCCGAGAGGTCCGTCCGCAGGGGTCGCGTCGCGACCGAACCAAAGGCGAAACTCACCGTGGCGAGGACGACCAGCCCAACGCCGAAGAGGTTCACGTCCGCGACCGTCCCCACGCCGATGTCGGAAATGACGACGACGCCGCCGAGACCGACGAGCAGTCCCACGACCTGCAGCCCAGTGAGGTCGCTGTCGGGTAGCAACGCGCTTGCGAAGACGGCCGTCAGCGCCGGCGAGAGACTCACGACGATGGCTGCGACGGCCGAGGGGACCTCTTCGAGGCCGAGATAGAGGAAAGCGTGGTGGCCGGCGATCATGAACACGCCGGCGATGAGAACGGTCCCCACGTCAGCCTGCGACTGGGGATACCACCGCTGTACCATCACCGCGGCGACCGCGAGCACGACCACGCCGACGATCGCGTACCGTAATCCGGCGAACAGAAGCGGCGGGAAATACGCCAGCCCGACGTCGATCGCGAGGAACGAACTCCCCCAGAGGACGCCGACGAGCAGCGAGAGCACGAGCGTTTTCGATCGCATCACGCGACTATTCCATAGGTAGCTATAACAATCTGTCGATAACCTAAATCTGATTCAATAATCCTATCTTCAGTGGGCGCTAGTTCGATAATTCTGTCTCTCGTCGGTCATCACGCCGAGAGCGGCGAGCGGAGCATACTTACCGGTCACCGCCGAGGGTGTCACGCATGGACGAGCGCGACGTCAGGATACTCAAGGCGATCGCCGACCTCGGGACGGACAGCCCCGAGCGCCTCCACGAGGAGACGGATATCCCGATCTCGACGATCCACTACCGACTCAACAACCTCCGGGAGGACGGCGTCATCGAGAACGATCTCAACGACATCGACCTGGACGCGGTCGGTCTGGGCGTGACGGTCATCGTCGAAGTGCTCGCCGAATACAGCGGGACCTACGACGACGTCGCCGAGAAGTTCGGCGCGATCGAGGGGGTCACGCAGGTCTACCTCACGATGGGCGAGACTGACTTCATCGTCATCGCCCACCTGACCGACTCGGACATGGTCGAACGACTCGTCAGCGACTTCGAGGCTCTCGAAGAGGTCGAGCGGACGAACTCGACGTTCGTGATCTCGACACTCAAGGACAGCCAGCGGGCCCTAGAGGCCTACGAACTCAACACGCTCCTCGATGAACTCGTCGAGGAGTGACTCCAAATCGCTCCGGTCGACTCGTTGGTCGTTCGATGGGTCGGTCCGTCCCTCGCGTGCCAGGGCGTCCGGTGTACATATCTGGTTCGCCGAATCAGGTAACGCATGGACAGTGAAAGAGAGAAGATGCTGAACGGGGAGCTCTACGACGCGTCCGATCCCGAACTCGTCGCCGACCGGGAGCGTGCCCGTCGATTGACCCAGCGGTACAATCGAACCGAACCGGGCGAACACGGGAAACGCCGGGACGTGCTGGAGGACTTGCTCGGGTCGCTCGGCGACGAATGTCACATCGAGCCGCCGTTCCGGTGTGATTACGGCGAGAACATCCACGTCGGCGAGAACTTCTACGCGAACTTCGACTGTGTCGTCTTAGACGTCTGCCGGGTGGAGATCGGTCGGAACTGCCAACTTGGTCCCGGCGTCCACATCTACACCGCGACCCACCCACTCGACGCGGACGAGCGCATCAAGGGCCCGGAGTACGGCAAGCCCGTGACGATCGGCGACAACGTCTGGATCGGCGGCCAGGCGGTCCTCAATCCCGGTGTCACGGTCGGCGACAACGCTGTCGTCGCCTCCGGTGCTGTCGTCACCGAGGACGTTCCCGCCGACGTCGTCGTCCAGGGGAACCCCGCGACCGTCGTCAAAGAACTCGAGACGGACAAGTAGTCTGTTCCGTGCTCCTGGTGGCTTTTTATGGCTGTCTTCCGGTCTCATAGTTGGCAAAACTCGTTATCCTGAGGAACACTGTAGCCGGCCCGGCTCTGTCCAGGCCCCGACCTGCTATTTGGCGCTTTCCAGCGTCACCACTTCTGTGCGTTGTATTTTTTTTTTTTGGAAATGCCCGGGGAGGGCTCCGAACGACGGGAAATCAGATATTTCCCTCCCTCGCGCTCACTGGCGTTCGCGCGAGACCTTTCAGGGCTCTCCGCCCTCCACCGGCACACTCTGGAGTTGCCACTCAACGGAGTGAGTGGCGCGTTGAGAAGTGCCCGGGGAGGGCTCCGAACCCTCGATCTCCGCATGACCCAGGTCCGGGGTGACGAACCCCGTGGCCATGCCGATGGCGCACACATTGGAAAGACCCTATGAGTGCGGCGCTATGTCCAGCTAAGCCACCCGGGCTCACCCCGAGATTGCGTGAGGGTCTTCTTTAAGCTTCTCATCTGTCGATCGACCGGCGACGCCCTGCCCGGCATCGTGCCGGTCTCGCGAGTGGGTGCTCGACGCGGCGCACCCGCGGATTTATCATACCGGACCGGTACACCTTGGACATGGAGATTCCAGACCTCGTTCACGAGGAACTGGGGGGCGAAGAGATCCGCTCGGGGGTCGCGATCGGTGACGAGGAAGTCGTCTGTGCGACGCCCTCGCGGACGCTCGTCTATCGGTCTGAAGGTATCCTGAGCGACGAACGTATCGAGGAGTATCCACACGACGCCGACCGGTTGATGCTCTCGGAGGGCCGACGCAAGACGACGTTCAAGCTCACGTATGTCGACGGCACGCGCTCGTTTTCTGTCCCGGCAAGCCACGGTCGGGAGGTCCTGACGCTCCTGCTCGAAGGGATCCTGGGCGTCGACGGCGTCCTCGACGAGGGCGAATCCGTCGTCGGTGCGTTCCGATTCAGCGAACTCACGCTCGTCATTGCCGAGAACCGTCTCGTCAGACACATCGGCGAGACCGCCTGGGACGACGATTTCACCCAGTACGAGTACGCCGATCTCACCGGACTGGACTTCGAGGAGGGTAGCGTCGCGACGGAGATCGTCGTCTCGATCGACGGCCGCCCACAGCGGATCAAGACCCCGCGGGACGACGCTCGCCTCGTCGAGGAGACGATCAAGAAGGCCGTCTTCGAGTTCTACGACGTGGCCACGATGGCGGAACTCCGACAGGTCGTGGAACCGACCGACGAGGAGGCTCCGGCCGACGACGAGGTGGACGATCTTACGCTCGGCTCGGACATCGACCCGCTCGTTTCTGGGACCGAACGCGACTCGCCAGATCGGGCTGAAAGCGGGAGCGAACGTGGGGGTGACTCGACGGTCGAGCGAGAAGCGACGTCGAATCCTGCCGCCGGCTCTCAGACAGACGAAACCGCGGACTGGGAGCCCCAGGACAGTTCCGCTACTGGCGGTCGTGAACGACGAGAATCTGCCGCCGAACCTTCGACGAGTGAGCAACGTGAGGGGGCCCGCTCACACGACGATCGAATCGCCACGGAATCGGAAGCCACAGCGACCGCCCCATCCGATCGCACGACTGCCGATCCGTCGGCAGCCGACACAGACGTAGCCACTGCCGACGACGTCGAAGCGCTTCGCGAACAGGTCTCGGAGCTGTCTGCGGCCGTCCAACAGCAAAACCAGTTGCTCAAGAAGCAACACAACGCGATCAAACAGCTGCTCGGTGAGCTTCGCGACCAGTAGTTTCCCGACTGTCTCTCACTCCCTGCCGGTCACTTTTCGGATGCACGACGACCCGAACGGCCCCAGTTCGCGGTCGTCCTCGAATCGGATGAAATGGCCCGTCGAGAGCTCCGCGCCACAGCGTCGACACGAGAACTCGCCCTCGCGAGTGACGACCTGACTCTCGAAAGAGACGTACTGTCCGGTCGTGGGGCGGACGAATCCATCCTCGCGCTCGATGATCCCGCGGCGTTCGGCGGTATCGAGAATCTCACGGGTCACGTGCGGGTCGGTCGTGACCGTCTCGATCCGGTCGACCGCTTCGGCCATCGACAGTTCGGCGTCCTCCCAATGGGCGAGCAGTGTCACGCCGAGTTCCACCGGGTCGGTCGTCTCGTCCACACCGCTCGTTCGTGCTCCGCCGCCAAGAATCGTTGGCCTCCGTTGGCGACGGATTCTCAGCGCTGGTTGAGCAGCCTATGACCACAAGAGGTTTGTCGACTCCCGCACCGTTTTTCGGTAATGCAACCGGCAGTCAGACGCCAACTCGCCGCGATCGCTGGCGTCGCCGTCGTCGCTGGTGCAGTCGCCGTCTTTGGCTCGCCCGACGCGCTGCGCTCGGTCGTCGAGACGGCGGTCGGGTCGCCGCTCGCGTTCGCTGCCGTGGTGCTCGCTGTCTACACCGTTCGACCGCTGGTGCTGTGGCCGATATCTGCAGTCTCGATCTTCGTCGGCTACGGTCTCGGCGTCCCGCTTGGCGTTCCTGTCGGCCTCATCGGAGCCGTCTGTACCTCGCTGCCGGCGTACCTCCTCGCCCGACACGCCCCGCGCGAGCAGGGCATTTTCGGCCGATTACACGAACGCGGCAGGCGTGTCGTCGAGACGACCGGCGCGTTCCGCGGTGTGGCGGCCGCTCGACTTCTCCCGCTCCCGGCGGACGCGATCTCCTATGGGGCCGGCCTCTCGTCGGTCTCGACGCGATCGTTCGTCGCCGGGACGCTCGTGGGCCAGGTCCCCTGGGTGCTCGCGGGCGTCGTCGCCGGGAGTTCGATGCGGACGCTCGCCGTCGAGGGCAGCGCCGGTGGCCTCCCCCTGGTCGTCGGGGCAGCTGCGGTCGGCGTGCTCGTCCTCGCCGGTCCTGCGATTCGTCATCTCGCCGAATACGATCGCGTGCCGTTTCCCGATCCCTTCGGCTCGCAGTGATCGGATCCGTCCTCTCCGATGGCCGGTTCTCGTCAGTAGAAGGTGTCCGCACAGTCGTAGACGACGCCGTGGGCGGGACAGACGTACTTGCAGTGACGTTCGAACAGCGGGCGACCACAGCGTGGACAGGGTCGCCCGCCGGTCTCGTCCATGTGCTGTTGTTGGGAGCGCGCTGCTTGACAGTTCGGAAGGCGGAAAATCGACAGATCGCTGCAGAGAACGGGTCAGTTCAGCGGGCAATCAACACTCCGACCAGCCACAGGACTCGCAGGTCTTGCAGCCTTCGGAGTAATACAGTGACATCGAGCCACACTCGGGACACTCGGGGCTCTCGCCGTTCTCGATGAGTTCCTGCTGGTCACCGGTCGGCTCGGTTGGTTCGCTCGGAGCGGCTGTCGTATCGCTGTCGGTCGAACGCATCTCTGCTTCAGCCGTCTCGCGGTCCTCGTCGGCAGTCTCCTCGAGCGTCTGTTGCTGTGGGTAGGCGCGCTCGATGTCGCCGTCGAGGTACCGACGCATCGCGGTGCCGATGGCGTCCGGGATCGACTGGATCTGCTCGCCCTTGTCCCAGGCGACCTTCGGCGAGCGGATGCCCTGGAGTTCGTCGGCGATCTCGCCGGGGTCGACACCCGCCCGCATCGCCGTCGAGATGGTCTTCGCCAGCGCCTCGGTGAACGACGCCGTGAAGCCGCCGGAGTTGCCGATGTTGGCGAACAGCTCGAAGGGGCGCTCGGCCTCGGGGTCCTCGTTGATGTTGACGTAGAGCTTCCCGTAGCCGGTGTCGATGCGCTGGGTCACGCCGTGAAGGACGTCCGGACGCGGACGCTTCTTGGCGAACTCCTCGTAGTCGCCGTCGGCGAGCTCGACGAGGGCCTCGATCTCGTCGTCGACGACTGCCTGGACGTCGTCGTCTTCGAGGAAGGCCTCGATGCCGCCGAAGACCGCCTCGATCTGGGCGATGACCTCCTCGACGTCCATGTCGGCGAAGTCGGTGTTGTCGGCCCGCGTCGTCAGCACCTGCTTGCTCCGGGTGCCGTCGCGGTAGTAGGTGACGCCCTTGCCGCCGTGTTCGTAGATGTACTCGAAGACGTCCTTGGCGTCCTCGATCGTGGAGTCGTTGGGCGCGTTGACGGTGTTATGTGAGACAAGACCACCGACAACGTACTCGTGAGGTCCAGCAAGTTCGATGTCGTACATCTCGCGCGTCCCGGCGTCTTCGACATCCGTTACCTCGTACAGCGGTGGTGCATCGGTGATACCGAGCTGCTCGGCCGTTGTGTTGAACATGTAATTCCGGCCACGGTACTCGAAGTTCCGTGCCGCGTAATATTCCGGTGAGCGGGAGTTGAATTCCGTCTTGTCGACTCGATCCGGTGAGACGTAGACGCGATACCGCTGGTCGAACCGATCGACACGCTTGTGTTGCTCGATCGGCGTCACCAGCTCCTGGGCCTCGTTGGTCACGTGGACCTGATACGCATATGCGCTGGACTCCTTGACCCATTTGGTGCCAACGTACACCTTGGGAACTCCGAAGCTCCGCAGCAATTCTGCAACGCCGTCGGCGAGTCGCTCGGACATCCCGCCGTAGACGACGAGGGACTGCGAGGACACATACCCGTCGAGAGTAACGCCGTTAACGAAGGCCAGTTTCTCGTCCGGACCGCCCCTGAGGACGGTACGCGGTACCCGCTTTTCGTACGCGCCGGAGCCACACAGTTCTGTCACGAACTCCCAGACCGGCTTCGAGTTTAGCTGCACTCCGTAGACAGTCTTGCGCTCGTCGCCACGACGCGTGTCCTCCTCCACGGTTGGCTCACGGTCGAACAACTCCTCGAACAACTCGCGTGCTTCGTCGCGAACCGCCTTTGATGCGGTGCTTATCTCGATTCCATACCGGGAATCGATCGCACTCCCGTCAGCTGCGTACATCCCGAGGAACTTCGCGAGACGTGGTGACATCCTGTCGGGGAGTGTGACGTCTTTCTCGTGGGGTGAGCGGCTGCTGTTCCCGACTACGGTCGCCGTGCCTCCATCGAAGGCCACATCGCATACTGGACCGGCGTCGATCGATGCCCCGCCCTCGCCGTGAGACTCTACGTGTCGGCCGACCACGTGATCGCCCGGCTGCAGATCTCCGAGTACCGTCCATCCGCTGGGTGTCAATACTTTATGGGAGTCTGTCGCGCCAACGATCTCCGTGCCGTTGTCGACTCGCACCCGTGTCGCATCTTTCTCACCGGCATAGTACTGTGACTCGACCTGAACGCCATCGATCGTCACGTCTTCGTCGACATCGGTGAACTCACCCGGCTCGGGATCTTCGTCGACGAAGGACTCGATCGGACGGACGCCGGAGTCCGTCTGGACGAGCGTTCCCTCCTCGAGACACTTGCTGATGGCCGAGTCCACGCCGTCCTGGAGTGTACATTGAATCGAGGCGTGCTGGTTGGGCGAGAGATCGCCCGTCGTGACGAACAGCTCGCCGATGGCGTCGGGGACCGTCGAGAGCCCCTCGACGCCGTCGAACTCGTTTGCGGCCATCTGCTCCTGAGCCTCCTGTTTGACGGCGTCGACGTCGATGCCGTTCTCCTCGAGGACCCGCAGGAAGTAGTCGTCGAACTCCACGAGCATTTCGTCGCCCTGGACGTCGTCGGAGACGTTCTTGTAGTAGGCGACGTTGTAGACCGGTTCACACCCACCGGTCGTGTTGCCGACCATGCTGGTCGTCCCGGTCGGCGCGATAGTCGTCGTGTTGTGGTTGCGGATGGCGAACCCGTCTTCGAAGTCGTCGGCGTCCTCGCCGACGTAGTGTTCGAACCACTCGCGGTACTCGGTCGGGTCGGCGTACTTCGAATCCTCCCAGTCGTTGAAGACGCCACGTTCCTCGGCGAGTTCGTGGCTCGCCCACTTGGAGTCGTGGTTGATCTTCTGCATGAGCTGGCCGGCGATCGCGTCGCCCTCGTCGCTGCCGTACTTCACGCCGAGCTGGATGAACAGTTGGGCCAGTCCCATGATGCCCAGCCCGATCTTGCGCATGTTCCGGACTTTCTCCTCGATCTTCTCGACCGGGAAGTCCGACATCGTGACGACGTTCTCGAGGAACCGGGTGGCCGTCTCGATCCGATATTCGAGTTCCTCGACGTCGATGGCTTCCTCGAGGTACGCTTCGACCGCCGCCTCGAAGTTCTCGTACTCTTCAGCGTGGCGCGTCGACCAGACTCGCCAGTCCGGGGCGTCCCCGGCCGCCAGCGTCGAGAGGTTGATGTGTCCGAGGTTGCAGGCCTCGTACTCCTCGAGCGGCTGCTCGCCGCAGTTGTGGCAGACGAGCCCGTTCGCGACGAACGAGTGCGTATCCGGCTCCGTCAGGTCGTAGACGGCTTCGTGCCCGTCGTACTCGACTGATTCGACCGTCGCCTCGAAGGACTCACTGTACGGGCCACGATCGTACTCTGCGAGACGCTCGTCGAGGGCCACGTCCTTGGTGTCGAGCAGGAATCCGACTTCCTCGCCGAAGCGGACGAGGTTGTCCTTGACGACGACGAGTTCGTGAAAGCCTTCCGTCTCGTACTCGGCCGTGTCGCCGGTCCCATCGGGAAGTTCGACCGTCCCGGGCTCTTTCCGGTCCTCGTAGACTTTGCTGGCGATGCCGAAGTTGAGAAGCAACTGCTGGACTTCCTTGAGGAAGTCGGCGTCGACGCTCGCCAGTCGCACGGAGACGCCCTTCTCGACGTTACCCTGTACGCTCCCGTCGGCACTGAACAGCGCCCGCAGGAATCCCCTCGCCATCTCCTCGCTGCCGCGCATGACTGCGTCGGGAACCTGGAGTTTCTCCTCGGCAAGGCCAGTCTCCTCGGCGTACTCGTAGAGACGGGCAGACCGGATACGCTGTTCGAGTGCCTGCGCGCCGCGATAGTCGTCACCGCGGCTGATGTCGCTGACGCCGACCTCGTAGTCGGCGTTTCCGAACGGTTCGCGAACGATCTCGTTGACGTCGTCGGCGAACCGCTCTGAGATGGTCGTGTCTTCGTCGTAGAAGTTCAGCACTGCACGCTCTTCACCGTGCTTGAGATGGCCGTCGCCGACGAGCCACCCGAGGACACGCCCCTCCTCAACCGATCCGTGTTGACCGAACTCACCCTTCCGGTTTTGAACGTGCACAGTATCCCCGGGTTCGAGGTTCTGGGCCTCGACCCAGCCGTCGTCGGTCATCATACGGTGGTCTGCCGTCAAGCGGAGTTCGTAGCCTTCCTCGGTCGTGAGTTCGTAGACGTCCTTTTCACCGGTCTTGAAGACACTGCTGGCCTCCTTGACGCTGTCTTCGCTGAGACGGCCGTCGACGACGACGTCCTGTGCGACACCCTGTTCGTACAGGTCCTCGGCCGGGACGAGTCCGTTGTCGGTACTGATGAGTGTGTCACCCGTGACACAGGGGTTTGTCGCGAGGATGCGGTGATCAGGATGTTCCTCCACGTCGAAGGAATGTTCCTTGTTTGCGCGTTCGAGGTAGATCACGCCGGGTTCGCCGTTCTCGTGAGCGCCCTCGACGATGTCGTCCCAGAGTTCGGCGGCCGGGATCGACAGTTCCTCGCCGACCTCGACGTACTCGCCGAGGCCGAACATGTCGTACAGCTCTTTGGTCTCCTCAGTGACAATGTGGGGGTCGCCAGTCCGTGGGTTAGTGAACGTGAACTCTTCGTCGTTCTGGAGGGCCTCCATGAAGTCGTCGGTGATGCCCACCGAGATGTTGAAGTTCGAGAGGTGGCCCTCGACGGCGTTGCGGAGGTGTTCGGGAACCCGACCCTCGTCGTCGATCAGTTCTCGCGCCTCTTCGAGGGCGTCGGCGAAGGAGTTGTGCGTGAAGTCGTCGGGGTCGTTCAGCCGCAGGGTCCGCGCCAGGGAGACGTCCTTGTTCTTGGCGTGGATGAACTGGATGACATCCGGATGGGAGACGCGCATGACGCCCATCTGGGCACCGCGGCGCGCGCCGCCCTGAGCGATCGTCTCGCACATCTGGTCGTAAGTCCGCATGAACGTAATCGGACCAGACGCGATACCTCCTGTCGAACCGACAGCATCTCCGTAGGGACGCAATCGCCAGAAAGCGTACCCCATTCCGCCGCCGCTGTTGTGCGAGACGACCGAACTCGCCACGTACTCGTGATTGTCGGCGACGGTCACATCGTAGACGGTGGCTGTTCCAGCATCTTCGACGGCCTCGACAGGGACGTGCCACGTCGAACCGTCGCGCGTGCCGACGCTCGGGCCCTCCGAGTCGATTGATGCGAGCGTCTCGGCCATCGTCTCCGAGCGGGAGTCGACGAAGCCGATCAGATCCTGGAACTGTTCGAGGCCTTGCCCGCCGGTCGGTCCGACGTTGAAGTAGTCGCGATCTTCGGTGTCGTACTCCCACTTGATCGCGGGAACGCCGAGTCCGAGGAGCAACTGCTGGACGTCGTCGATCAGCTCCGCGGAAGAGCTCCACAGTCGCGGATAGACGTCCTTCTGGAGGCTGCCGTCGGTCGAGTACAGTCCCCGGAGGAACGCGCCGATCGTCTCGCGATCCGCTTGTTGAACGGACTCGGGCACGGACGCCGACGTCGCATCGGGCTTTGCATCCCCGAAGTTAGCGAGCCACCAGCGTTTGACCTCGTGGCTGTGGACGACAGCCTCGTAACAGCCCTCGTCCCAGCGCCAGTCGAGACCGACGTCGAAGAGATCGCGGGCCAGTCGGTCGGCGTGTTCGAGCGTCTCCTCGCGGTTGAGATGGAATCGAATCCCGTCCTCGTGTTTCGAACCGTCGCCGACCCACATTCCCACCAACTCAGCCAGGGCCGGCGTGAGTTCGGTCGGTTGGTCGACGACCTTGACGGCCTCGCCGTTGGCGTCGAGCGAGTTGTTCTGGCGGTATCGGGCCACACTTCGGGTCGAGACGCCAAGTTCCTTTGCGATCTCGCCGTCGGAGTGGCCGCCGTCGTAGAGCGCTTCGAACTCGCTCTCGTCGAAACTCACGTTTCCGCCGGGGCGTCCACCGCTGCCGTTGGGATCCAGTCCGAGTTCGAGCGATCGGCGGCGCTGGATCGTCGAGGCCGAACTGTCGAGTCGGTCGGCAATTTCGTAGTCGCTGTGCCCATCGGCGTAGAGTTCGAGGATATCGTCGTTCGAAACCGTGCGGTTCTCCACCCACTGTGCACCGCCGGCGACGGTCGTGAGTTCGGTGGTCGCGTCCACGTCGTCGATCCAATCGAGTCGAAGCGAGAGCGTGTCTCCGGGTTCGATCTCGTCGATACGCGTCCAGTCCCCGTCGACGAGCAGCTTGTGATTCGGCGTTCCCGTCAGTTCCACGCCAGCCTCCGTTTCAACTCGATTGACCGGTGAATCGTCGTAGGCGTGGGTTTCGTCGACGTTCCGTACCTGGTGGTCGTCACCGTTCCGCTGTACGATCCTATCTCCGGGTTCGACATCGGCAATGGAAACAACGCCTTTGCCCTCGACGTAGACATTCGTGTCGTCAGTCAGACACTGAAAAACCTGTGCGGCTTCTTTCGCTGTCTGATGAATGTCATCAATGTCGTCTTCGGGACTATCGACGAAACACGCCGAGAGTTGCTGGAGTTCGTCGCCGGCGTTCATCAGCGTCGGGCTGTTGTGACTGACGAACCCTTCGACGACGTAGGTGTTCCGACGCGGAACCTGCATGTCTTCGACGGCCATTCGACCGACGTCGTCGACCGTCGAAACCCGCTCGTAGAATTGGTCTCGCTCGACGAACTCGGCGACCGGGGAGTTCCACAGTTCGGGATATTTCTCCGCGTAGCGGCGGAATATTCCGACGCCGATCTCCTGATGGTGTTCCGAGTCCGGATCGATCAGGAACTGCGAGAGATCACGGTAGGCGTCGTGGCCGAGATCGCTCTGCTGGAACCACTCGTGGAGACGGTCGGTCTGGTTCGGGATCTCTATCGAGGTAGCGTTCTCGGCGACGTTCTCGAAGCGTTTCGCGTCCGTCTGCTTTCGTTCGCTCAGGAACCCGACCCGCTCGACGAACCGTTTGCCACAGACGTTCTTGCGGATCGTTACCCGGTACCCGTCCCGCTTTTCGCTCACGGACGAACGAATGCCGAGACCGAGCAGTAGCTTCTGTACCTGATCGGCGAGCAGTTCACTGTGCGTGTACAGCTCGATCGCCCGTTCACCGACGGTCCCGTCTGCCTCGAATAGCCCGCTGAGGAACGTTTCGATACAGGTCCGACCTGATTCGAGCACTGCGTCCGGAACCGCGGCAGTCTTCGAGGCGTCTTTCAAGAGATCGTTTTGGTCGAGATGATCGTATAGATCACGTCTCCCGGCCTGACCGACCACGCACGCGGCATCGTTTCGATGTCGTGTCGTCGGTTCGAACCCGAACACTGACTCAGTCAGTTCTCCCCAGTACTCGACGAGGTCGTCGTCCTGTTCGTCGAACGCAACTCTGACCCCACTCTCCCGTGCGGTCCCATCACCGACGTAGAGACCTAGCCATTCCGCGAGTGCAGGCGTCATGGAGGCGGGCATATCGATGTCCCCTCGCGGCCTGCCGAAGTCAGTCGTTTCCGCGGCGACTGTCCCCCCATCAGCTGCCATCGGCGGGAGCAGACTGGCTGTCGTCCCTTCGTCGTCGAGGAAGTTCTTCTGGAGCGCGATCACGTCGTCCGGTTGGAGGTCTTTGACCTGCCGCCATTCGTATTCGCCGCTCGCTGAGATAACTCGGAAATAATGCTCGGGCGTGGCCTGGACTGTATATCCTGACTCTGTCTCGATCTCCGTGACCAGTTTCTCACCGTTCTCGAACTTCGAGTCGACACGGGCGGTCCCGTCCTGGTCGTCATAGACACGTTCCCCTGGTTCGATATCCCCGAGGGGTTTGAGCCCTCCCTGGGCTGCGACCCGCGACGCGGGTGGAACGCAGTTCGGCATGAAAGAGAGGTCCTCCATCAGGTCCTGGAACGCCGTGGCGGTCTCCTCGACGTGCTCGCGAACGTCCGCGGGGAGTTCGGGGACGACCGTCTCGTAGGCGAACTTGTTGACGTTGTAGACCGACAGCGTCGTTTCAGCGTCGTCGCTGAGGGACGTCCCTTTCCCGAAGACCTCCTCGGCGAGTTCGTCCCGCCGGGGGTGGTCGGGTTTGAGCTGGTCCGGCGTGACGGTGATCTCGACGTCCTGGTTTCGTGCTTCGTAGACGGCCTCGGCCAGCGCGATGTTCTTCGCGACGCGCTCGAAGAGGTCCTCCTGGCCTTCGACGAGTTCGCCGTCGGCGTCCTTCCGGAGGTACCGCGCCGGGAGAATATTCTGGTAGGCGTTGTCGGTTAGTCGGTCGGCGAGGGTCTCTCCCTCTGTGCGCTTGATCGGCAGGGTCACCTCGTCGACGCTCAGTTCGGCGTCGCTCACTGTTCGGCCCTCCGCGCGATGGTCCACTCGTCGCCGTGTCCCGTCATCTTCGCTCTCGTTTGTATCATATATAGGGGAACTTCTGTTAGACTGGATGCCTCATAACGCTTTGGCTTGCGTGATTATTTGCTGTTCGAGCCGCTGTCATATTTCGTATGTTTATCGCTCAAGCCCGAGGCTCAGAGGGTTGGCTCACACGCTCTCACCCAACGAGATGGGGATACATAAGGGTTCGTAGACCGGAGTGAAAGTGATTCGATCGCGGTCCGAACCGACTCCGATCCGGCGGATCGGACCCGAAAAGCGGGGGTTGGTCCACGGCCGATGCTGTTTCAGACACTCGCCAGGAAGTTCCGGATCACGTCGTGGCCCACCGCGGTCAGGACGGACTCGGGATGGAACTGGACGGCTTCGATTGGATGCTTGCGATGGCGGATGCCCATGACGAGTTCCGTTCCATCGTCGGCCTCGGTCGTCGCCGTGATCTCGAAGCAGTTGGGGACATCGCTGGCGATCAAAGAGTGATAGCGCCCACCCTGGAACCCCTGGTCGAGACCGGCAAAGACGCCCTCACTGTCGTGATCGATGGCGGCGGCCTTGCCGTGGATCGGTTCGGGTGCGTGGCCGACGGTCCCACCGTATTCGTAGACTGCAGCCTCGAGACCCAGACAGACGCCCAGCGTCGGCACGTCCGGACTGATCTTCCGGAGGACGTCGGTCGATACCCCGACGTCGCGGTCGTTTCTCGGATGGCCCGGGCCCGGCGAAATGATGATGGCGTCCGGGTCGGCTGCCCGGACGTCCGACAGCGAGGCCGTGTTCTTCACGACGGTCGTGTCCGCGTGTTCGGACGTGTACTCCACCAGGTTGTACGTGAACGAGTCGAAGTTGTCCACGAACAGCACCTCGAGGTCGTCGGTGGGCGTCTCGGTCGTCGCGTCACCGTCGACGGTCGCTGCGGACTCGCTCATCGAGACACCTCCTCGATCGGAGCCTCGGTGTCGACCTCGACGTTCGGTTCCGACTCGATCCGTTCGAGCGCGTCGATCACGCCGCCCATCTTCTGTTCGGTCTCCTCGTATTCGCTTGCCGGATCGGAGTCAGCGACGATGCCCGCCCCGGCCTGGACGGTGATGCGGTCCTGCGTTCGCTTCTCGCCACTTCCGTCGACGGCGTCGATCCCGTGTTCGATCGCTGCCGACCGGATGACGATCGCGAAGTCGGCGTCGCCGTTCCAGGAGAAATACCCGACGCCGCCGCCGTAGATCCCGCGTGGGTCGGGTTCGAGGTCGTCGATTATCTCCATCGCGCGAATCTTCGGCGCACCCGAAAGCGTCCCCGCCGGAAAGGCCGCCCGCGTCGCGTCGAAAGCGTCCGCGCTCTCGGCGAGCGTCCCCGTCACCGTCGACTCGATGTGCTGGACGTGGCTATACTTCAGGACGTTCATGAACTCCTCGACCCGGACGCTGCCCGGCTCGCCCACGCGGCGGACGTCGTTGCGCGCGAGATCGACGAGCATCGTGTGTTCGGCCCGCTCTTTTTCGTCGGCGAGCATCTCGCCCGCCAGCCGGCGATCCTCGACGGGACTGTTTCCGCGCGTTGACGTCCCCGCGATCGGATTCGACGTAATAAGGTCTCCCCCCACTGAGACCAGCGTCTCGGGACTCGCGCCGACGATCGTGCGGTCGTCGTAGCCCAGCAGGTACATGTACGGCGAGGGGTTGATCGAGCGCAGCGAGTCGTACAGCGCGAGGGGGTCGACGTCGCCGTACAGCTCTCGTTTCCGGGAGATCACGCCCTGGTAGATGTCGCCGTCCAGGACGTGGTCCTTGGCCCGCTCGACGGCGTCCTCGTAGTCGTCCTGTGGCCCGGCGTCCTCTCGAACGCGGTCGAAGCCGCCAGTCTCTGGCTCGCCGGCCGCTGCCAGCGCGGTCTCGACGCGCGCGGCCTCGTCGAGTAGTTCGTCGTACCGCGCGTCGGCGTCCTCGATCGGCCTGACGACCGGCGTAAACACCAACGAGACGGTCCCCTCGGCGTGATCGAACACGAGCGTCTTCGTCGCGAGCACGAACTGGGCGTCCGGGAACCGCGAGTCCGGCCGATCGACCCCCACCTCGTCGAGCCAGAGGTCGTAGACGGCCTCGTAGGCCAGAAACCCGACGAGCCCGCCCGAGAGCGTCTGGCGATCGTGTTCGGGGAACCCACGCCGCTCGACGTCGGGCAGGACGGCCCGGAGGTCATCGAGGACGTCACCGCCGTTGGTTTCGAGCAGGGCACCATAGCGGTCGTCGAGGATGTCAAGATCCGTCCCGTCGGGCTCGACGGTCGCGACCGCGACAGGATCGTAGCCCACGAAGGAATAGCGAGCGTGACGGTCGTCGGTCGTTGGCGCGAACGCGCCGTTGGGATCGCTGGAGGCGACTTTCTCGGCGCTTTCCAGCAGGAAAGCGTACTCGCCCGCGTCGGAATCGACGGTACCAGCGTCGCCCTCCCGGCCGGTCACCGCCGCGTAAGCCGCGAGCGGATCCACGTCGGCGTCGAGTTCGACGGCGACCCGGATCACGCCCGGCTCGTCGGCGTCGGCGAATGCTACAAATTCCTCGCGGGACAGCGATGGCTCGCCAGTCATGCGACCACCTGATCACTTTCGACCCGGTCGACGAACCGCTCGACGGCGTCGTGATCTTTGACCCCTCCTTCGAGCTCGACGCCGCTTGCGGTATCGACACCGAACGGCTGGATGGTCTCGACGGCCTCGGCGACGTTCTCTGGGGTGAGGCCGCCAGCCAGCAGGATCGGGACGTCGAGGGTCTCGACAACCTCGGCGGTTCGATCCCAGTCGTGGGTTCGGCCGGTCCCCCCGCCGCCGGCCTCGCCGAGTGAGTCGACGACGAGTCCGTCGGCGGCCGCGGCGTAGGCGTCCAGATCGGCGTCGTGATCGAGCGCGACCAGGACTGACTGGGGGATCGCCGCCGCGAGTGCCGCCACTTCGTCGGGATCGAGCGTCCCGTGAATCTGGACGGCGTCCGGCTGGGTTTCCGCGGCGAGTTCCCGGGCCGCTTCGACGGTCTCGGACATCGTCACGAGCACGCCCGAGACGAGTGGCGGTACCGCCTCAAGCAGTTCGGTGGCACGTTCTCGGGACACCTCCCGTGGCGTCTCGACTGGAACGTCGCTGATCACGCCGATCGCGTCGACGCCAGCGTCGACGCTCGCTCGGACGTCCGCTTCGCGGGTGTGTCCACAGACCTTCACGCGCGTCATGCGACCACGCCGCGAAGCCCGGCGAGTTTCTCGCCGGCCGCCCCCGAGTCGATCGCCTGGCGGGCGACTTCGACGCCGTTTTCGATCGAGTCGGCCTCGCCCGCGACGTAGATCGCCGCGCCGGCGTTCGCCAGGATGATGTCCCGCTTCGCGCCGTTTTCCTCGCCGTGGACGATCCCGCGGAGGGCGTCGGCGTTCTCTTCGGGCGATCCACCCGCGACGTCGGCGATGTCGTGGCGATCGAGACCCATGTCTTCGGGGGCCAGCGTGTACTCCTCGACGGACTCGCCCGTGACCTCGGCGACGGTCGTCTCGTCGTGGACGGCGATCTCGTCGAGGCCGCCGCCGTGGACGACCAGGGCGTGTTCGACGGGCATGTGCGCGAGCGAGCGCGCGATGAGCGGGACCAGTTCGGGGTCGTAGACGCCCAGAACCTGTGCGTCAGCACCGGCGGGGTTCGTGAGCGGGCCGAGGATGTTGAAGATAGTCCGCATCCCGAGCTCCTTCCGCGGGCCGATGACGGCCTTCATCGCTGGATGGAAGACCGGCGCGAGCATGAATCCGACCCCCCTGTTCTCGATGGCATCCTCGACGGCGGGCGGTTCGGCGTCGACAGTGACGCCGACTTCCTCCAGGACGTCGGCGCTCCCGGACGACGACGAGACGGAGTAGTTGCCGTGCTTGGCGATCGGGACGCCCGCGCCAGCGGCGACGATCGAACTCGTCGTCGAGACGTTGATCGTGTCGTAGTCGTCACCGCCAGTCCCGACGATATCGACCAGCGGGTCGCGATCGGGTTCGATCGTCCGGGCGGCCTCGCGCATCCCCTGGGCGAAGCCAGCGATCTCGGCCTCGGTCTCGCCTTTCGCCCGGAGCGCGCTCAGGAGCGCGCCGATCTGGGCCTCCGTGGCGTCCTCGAAGACGGCGCTCGACGCTCGCTTTGCCTCCTCGACGGTCAAATCCTCACCGTCGGTGACGCGTTCGATGTGTGACTGTAGTGTAGACATTGTTGTACTCATTCGGGTTGTAATGTACAACTTCGTACAACAACTTAAGCATGTCGGGACGAGGGTCGGTCGTCGGTCGTGACCGAAACCGATTTTCCGCTGTCGGGCTGAGGGATGGATGCGCGAGGGTGGCTGAGCGGCCAAAGGCGGCGGGCTTAAGACCCGCTCCCGAAGGGGTCCAGGGGTTCGAATCCCCTCCCTCGCATCTGCGACGAACGGAAGTGAGGAGCGATGCGAGCGGGATTCGAACCCTGGAAGTCGCAGTCCCGGGAGCGCAGCGAAGCGAGCACCCCGGAACGTCTTCCTCTGGTTCGAATCCCCTCCCTCGCATAGCGAGACGTGAGCGAAGCGAACGTCTCGATTATCGCGAGCGGTGAACGTAGTGAGCCGCGAGCAGGGAGACACGAACGGAGTGAGTGTCTCCGAAAGTACGAACGGTGAGCGAACCGTGAATCAGTGCGCGGCGCAAAGTCGCGCCACACTGGGTCGATTGATCCCAACAGCGACGGGTTCGAGACCCCTGTTTCAGGTCCGCACGCTCTTCCACGCTCCAGTGGCCCGAAGCCAGAGGAGGCCAGCCCCTGCTGCGCCGGCGAGAACACACCCCGCGTAGACGATCGCGGGAGAGAGCAGGCCGAGCAGCGGGTTCGCGGACAGCGGAGCCAGCGGTCGGGCGTCAATGTACAGGATCGCGTCCAGGACGACGTGCGACCAGGTGCCGACGAGCGCACCAGCAGCGATACTCGAACGAGACCAGCGGAGGTCGAGGCCGTATCGCTCGATCGAGGGGCTCGCGAGTTCGTACCCAGCGAGGACGGCGATCGCGACGGCGACAGCGACGAGAGCGCCGCCAAGCAACGTCGTGAGCGGGCCGTGTATCGGCGGCTCCAGCGGGCCGAAGATGACCAGCGCGGCGCGGACGTCGATGACGACGCTTCCGAGACAGAGCGCCGGCAGGTCGAGCCGTCGGTTGGCCAGACTGCCGACCAAGAGTGCGGGACCAAGGTGGAAGGGCGTCAGCGGCACACCGGAGCGTGACAGCCACAATTGTTAAATCTAGGCCGACGCTCGATGAGACATTCGCCGGGGTACCGTGATGTGAACGACTCACGCGACGTGCTTTTTTATATCCCGGCCCAACGAGCGATCGATGACTGACACGCTGCCGCCGGCTGTCGCCGATGCCTTCGACGACCACGACCCGTTCGAAGCGAGCGAGGAGGGGTATCGCGTGACGACGACCGTCTTCGACGCGACGGTGACGGCGACCGACACCGACGGCGTCGGCCACGAGTACACGGTGACCGTCCGGACGCCGATGCTCGACGCGGCCGTCGAGGGCGAAGTCGTGGGGCCGGCCGTCGAGGACGGCTGGTTCGAGACTTTCGAACGCCGACTCGAAGACGCGGCTGGAGCCACGCGGGCGCGAGTCGACCTCGACGAGCACCGGCTTCGTGTCGACGACAGCCAGGCAGTCGCGACGCTCGTCTTCTCGTACGGTGATCCGGGGCGGGCCGCCGAGATCGCCAAGACGTTCGTCGAGTACGTCGAAGGAACCTACGTCGAGGGGGTCGTGCCCGGGTACGACTACCAGCCGCCGGTATCCGATCTACTCCAGGCCTCGAAGACGGCTGGCGACAACGAGCGCAGCGGGACCCCGCTGTAGGGGATCACTCCATCGCGACGTACGTCTGGGTGTCCTCGATTCCGTCGATCTCCTGGATCTCGCCGGCGGCGATCTCCTTGACGTCCGCCGGCGCTGGAACGTCGACTTTCGCGATGAGGTCGACGTCACCGGCCACGACGTGGGCGCTCGCCACGCCGTCGATCGCTTCGATACTGTTCTTGAGTCGGTCCGCCTCGCCCGTGTGTGCTTTGACCATGACGTATGCTGTGACCATGTTAGGCCCCTCCGAGTGCTGTTTCCGCCGTCGTGTTGCCGACGATCAATTGCCGGACGTCGCCGAGGACAGTGAAATCGGCCAGGACGACCAGTCGATCGCCGACCTCCAGCGACGCGTCGACGTTCGGGACGCCGACCGACCCGTCGCGCTTGCCGAAGGCGAGGAGTCGCGATTTGGCCGGGAGTTCGAGTTCGCTCAGGCTGTAGCCGTTCACTGGTGCGTCGGCGGTGACGGTGAACTCGATCAACTGGAGATGCTGGGCGATGTCGGCGATGGCGACGCTACTTCCTCCGAGCAGCGCGTTCTTCGTCGCGATTGCGCCGAGTCGCTCGGGGTAGATCACCTCGTCGACGGCGTCGGCGTACTGCCGGTAGACGTCCTCGCGGTAGTCCTCGTCGATGCGTAACACCGTTCGACACCCGTGTTCGCTGGCGATCAGACACGTCGCGAAGTTGGCGTTGAGGTCGCCGGTGAGCGCGCCCACGGCGTCTGCCGATTCGAGGTCTGCCTGCTCGAGGACAGATTCGACGGACCCGTCGCCCACGATCACCTCGAAGCCCGCCTCACGCCCCCGGTCGGCCGTCTTCGGATCGGCCTCGACGAGGACGACGTCGTGTCCGCTCTCCCCAAGCGCCCGGGCCGTCCGGAGGCCGACCCGTCCGGATCCCACGATAACGAATCGCATATGTGTGTCATTCACGTGCGGACGAATAAAGGTATCTTCGCCGGCGAAACCGGCGGGACTCCGATCGACTTCGGGAGGGAAACGTTCATGTCATGTCACATCGTACCATAGTTTGCGATGGTCAAAGCGTTCATTCTGGTGAAGGCGGCCGCAGGCACGGCGGAACGACTGCTCGGGGAGGCTCGGACGGCGATCGGCGTTGAAGAGGCTCACGTCGTGGCCGGACAGTACGATCTCGTCGTCGAGGCCGAACGGGACTCCGTCTACGAGATCATGGAGTCCGTCGCCAGCGGTATTCGTGACCTCGAAGACGTCACCGACACCCGATCGTACATCTGTCTCGAGTGAAACACCCGAGTCGTCGTGGCCGCGGCGGGCTGCCGGCAGCGACACGCCAAAGAGGCTGGCTCGCCTGATCGCAGGTATGTCAGCCGTGACAGATGCCGTCGGGCTCGCGGTGATCGTCCTGGTCAACACCGCGATCGTGGCACTCTCGACTCGCTTTTTCCGCGTCCGGTTGCACACCCGCTGGGGCAGCCTGTTCTACGCTGTGGTGTTCGGATCACTCGCGTTAGTCGTCACGACGCTGGTGCTGGCCGGCTTTCTCGGCCTCGGCCCGAACCTCGACAGTCGCGCGGCCGTCCTCGGCGTGACCGTCGTCGGCCCGCTCACGATCGGGGTGACGATCGACTACTTCTGGATGCCTGATCCGGCCGACGTCGAACTGCCCGAACCTGCTGATCGATCCTGATCGACCGTTTCGGAACCGTTGTGGTGGCTATCGGTTGAGTGCCGCCTCACCGTGTGCCCTCCAATTTCCGACCTACTGATTTCACTTTCACCCCGGTGTTAACGAGGCTTTATATGGCAGGGCGGGCAAAGCGATTGATATGGCAGCATCCGAAGACCTCGAAGACCTGCCGGGCGTGGGTCCGGCGACCGCAGAGAAGCTCACCGAAAACGGCTACGACTCCTATCAGGGCATCGCCGTCGCGAGTCCTGGCGAGTTGAGCAACACCGCCGACGTCGGCGAATCCAGCGCGGCAGACATCATCCAGGCCGCCCGCGAGGCCGCCGACATCGGCGGGTTCGAGAGCGGGGCCGAGGTGCTCGAACGCCGCGAACAGATCGGCAAGCTCTCGTGGGGCGTCGAGGAGGTCGACGAGTTGCTCGGCGGCGGCGTCGAGACCCAGTCGATCACCGAGGTCTACGGCGAGTTCGGCGCGGGCAAGTCCCAGGTCACCCACCAGCTCGCGGTCAACGTCCAGCTCCCGGCCGAGCACGGCGGCCTCGAGGGGAGTTCGATCTTCATCGACAGCGAGGACACGTTCCGCCCCGAGCGTATCGAGCAGATGGTCGAAGGCCTCGAAGACGACGTGATCGCCGACACGATGGTCCTCCACGACGTCGCCGAGGAGGGGGAGGCCGATCCCGGTGACGACGCTCTCTTCGACGACCTCGTCGAGTCGATCCTCGACAAGATCCACGTCGCGAAGGCGTTCAACTCCAACCACCAGATCCTGCTCGCCGAGAAGGCCCAGGAACTCGCCAGTGAGGGCCAGGACGAGGCGTTCCCCGTCCGGCTGCTCGCCGTCGACTCGCTGACCGCACACTTCCGGGCGGAGTACGTCGGCCGTGGTGAACTCGCCGACCGCCAGCAGAAGCTCAACAAGCACCTCCACGACCTCATGCGGGTCGGCGACCTCAACAACACGGCCGTCGTCGTCACCAACCAGGTCGCCGCCAACCCCGACTCCTTCTTCGGTGACCCGACCCAGCCCATCGGCGGGAACATCCTGGGCCACACCTCGACGTTCCGGCTGTACCTCCGGAAATCCAAGGGCGACAAGCGGATCGTCCGCCTCGTCGACGCTCCCAACCTGCCCGACGGCGAGGGCGTCATGCGCGTCGAAGAGGGCGGCCTGATGGCCGAGTGAGGTTTCAGGCGGTAGAGGGGGCGTCCCCGCCGAATCGGCAGTGCGAGATACTTAACTGAACGCGGCCGCTACGCCTGCTATATGCAACACGTGAAGATTCCGCAGGACCGGATCGGCGTGGTGATCGGCGAGGGTGGTGAGACGATGCGGGAGATCGAACAGGAAGCTGAAGTCCGCCTCGACATCGATAGCGAGACCGGTGCGGTCGCCGTCGAGTCGGTCGGCGACCCCGTCACGGCGCTGAAAGGGCCGGACATCGTCAAGGCCATCGGCCGCGGATTCGCTCCCGAGGACGCCCTCCGGCTGCTCGAAAACGACATGATGCTGTTCGACGTCATCGACATCGACGCGGTCGCGCGCAATCCGAACGATCGCAAGCGTCTGAAAGGCCGACTCATCGGTGAAGACGGCCGAACTCGCGAGCTGATGGAGGACCTGACGGGTGCGGACGTCGCCATCTACGGCTCGACGCTGTCGATCATCGGCGGCCCCGAGCAGGTCGAGGCCGTCCGGGAGGCCGCTGAGATGATCCTCGACGGCGCACCTCACGGCTCCGTGTACTCGTTCCTTGAACGCCGCCATAACGAGATGAAAAACCAGGGTCTGGAGTACCACCAGTTTACCGGGTGAGTTCTCCCGCTGCAATAGACGGTGTCACTCCGGCTATGCGTGTGCGTGTGCGTTGGTCCCTCTGTTTGCCCTATCGCCTTTTAAATTCGTCTGTGAACATGTCGCATAGTTCGTGACGCGTCGGTCTCGGCCGCCCGTCTCACCCTGGTCCGTTATACTTATATAGAAGGACATTCAATCCTTGCCTGACTATGGCTCAACAGATGGGTAACCAGCCCCTCATCGTACTTTCCGAGGACAGCCAGCGAACCTCCGGAAAGGACGCCCAATCGATGAACATCACCGCCGGGACCGCCGTCGCCGAGGCCGTTCGGACGACGCTGGGTCCGAAAGGGATGGACAAGATGCTCGTCGACTCGACGGGCAACGTCGTCGTCACGAACGACGGCGTCACCATCTTAGACGAGATGGACATCGAACATCCCGCGGCGAACATGATCGTCGAGGTCGCCGAGACCCAGGAAGACGAGGTCGGCGACGGCACGACCACAGCCGTCATCATCGCCGGTGAACTTCTGAGCAAGGCCGAGGACCTCCTAGAGCAGGACATCCACGCCACGATCCTCGCCCAGGGGTATCGCCGGGCCGCCGAGCAGGCAAAGGAGATCTTAGAGGACAACGCCATCGAGGTCACCCCCGAGGACGACGAGATCTTAGAGCAGATCGCGGCGACCGCGATGACCGGCAAGGGCGCGGAGAACTCAAAGGAGACGCTCGCCGAACTCGTCGTCAGCGCCGTGCAGTCCGTTGCCAACGGTGAGGACATCGACACGGACAACGTCAAGATCGAGACCGTCGTCGGCGGCTCGACCGACGAGTCCGAACTCGTCGAGGGCGTCATCATCGACAAGGAGCGCGTCCACGACAACATGCCCTACGCCGTCGAGGACGCCAACGTCGCGCTGCTGGACACTGCGATCGAGGTCCAGGAGACCGAGATCGACGCCGAGGTCAACGTTTCGGACCCGGACCAGCTCCAGGAGTTCCTCGACCAGGAAGAGGCCCAGCTCCAGGAGATGGTCGATCAGCTCGCCGACGCGGGAGCCGACGCCGTCTTCTGTCAGAAGGGCATCGACGACATGGCCCAGCACTACCTCGCCCAGGAGGGCATCCTCGCGGTCCGCCGGGCGAAGAAGTCCGACATCAAGGCGCTCTCGCGAGCCACGGGCGCACGCGTCGTCTCGAACATCGACGACATCACCGAGGACGATCTCGGCTTCGCCGGCAGCGTCGCCCAGCGCGACGTCGCGGGCGACCAGCGCGTCTTCGTCGAGGACGTCGAGGACGCCAAAGCCGTCACCCTCATCCTCCGCGGTGGCACCGAGCACGTCGTCGACGAGGTCGAACGCGCCATCGAGGACTCCCTTGGCGTCGTTCGCGTCACCCTCGAGGACGGCAAGGTCCTGCCCGGTGGCGGGGCCCCCGAGGCCGAACTCGCGCTGGGACTGCGTGACCACGCCGACTCCGTCGGCGGCCGCGAGCAGCTCGCCGTCGAGGCGTTCGCCGACGCGATCGACGTCGTCCCGCGAACCCTCGCCGAGAACGCGGGTCACGACCCGATCGACTCCCTCGTGGACCTCCGCAGTCAGCACGACGCCGGCGACATCGGCGTCGGGCTCGACGCCTACTCCGGTGACATCGTCGACATGACCGAGGACGGCGTCTACGAGCCGCTGCGCGTCAAGACTCAGGCTGTCGAGAGTGCGACGGAGGCCGCCGTGATGATCCTCCGGATTGACGACGTGATCGCCGCCGGCGACCTCAAGGGCGGCGGCAGTGACGACGGCGACGACGGCGGCCCGCCCGCCGGCGGCCCTGGCGGTATGGGCGGCGGCATGGGCGGCATGGGCGGTATGGGTGGCATGGGCGGCGCGATGTAAGCGAGGGGCGTACGAAGTACGGCCCTCGAAATGCCGAGCGGGGAATGCGAGGCCGAGCGAAGCGAGGCCTCGTTTAACATGACCCGCGAGGCGAAGTCGGTCAACATCACATCAGCCCCCACGGCTACTGCTTGACGCCATCGCTTGCCGTCCGCTTGGCTCGCGGACGCGAACTACCAGATTCGACGAAGTTTTTCGTTTTTATAACACTCTTCAATACAGAATATAGCTGTAACGTTCTGGGAATGTCTACTTCGTACCACTCCAATCATAAGAATTATCGGTGCATTCTGAAAAGGTTGGCACAATGGCCCCCACCCGCCGCCAAACAATTGGTCTGGTGTCTGCCGCAACAGCTTCGGTCGTAGGAGGGTGTTCAGCGATAAGCGGTCACAACGAGGAGGCGAGAGAGAAGAGTTTGCTTCAACCGGGTGTGATCGGATACGCGAATTTCGATAACTCTCCACATACCCTCGACCTTGTCGTTTCGATTCAAGGAGAAGTTGAATATTGGGAGACACTTGAACTAGCCTCCGCCGAACAACCGGAATCAGAACACACGAATGGCACGCTCGACCTGTCCCTCCCATCGAAACCTGTCGAGTACACTGTTCTCGCGCGACTGGATGGAGCAGAGACGGACCAAACCACATCTACGGCAGGCATCCAGTGGAGCCACCAACATACTGTCGAGAACCCGAACTGTACGAGAGTTCGCGTCTTGGTCCAAACATCGGCTGAACTTGACGTAGAGAACTGGGAACCAGAGCCAGAAGCCTCGTTATGTAGCGACTAAGTCCGGCTGGAAGCCTGTTTGCAACTAAGCACCTCAGTAAATCGGTCGGTGAACAAACTTACTGAGTGGAATATTCGTTCATATCGCAGATGGGATTATTTCTATACGTTCATTTTCTGCAATACCGCCTGTCAGATCTCTCACCGGCGTCCGACTCGTTCAGGCGAGTTTCGATCGAAATATCGAGGGACTCGTCCATTCCCCGAGAGGACAGCCGTTGACCCCGAACACTTATTCGGCCCTGAACGTAACACGCTTGTATATCTGATGCAGATACAAATAGCGGTGGTGGGCCGGAGAAGACGAATATCAACGTCCGTCTCACGGAGACGTTACTCGAAGATATCGACGCGACGTGGGGCGAGGAGGGGTACAATAGCCGAAGCGAGTTCATTCGGGAAACCCTTCGCGATGCCGTCCGGCATCCGGGACTTACCCGCGAGAGCTGGAAGGAGATCGCGGCGGTCGAGCACGCACGCCGCACGGGCGACAGCGAGACGTTCTCCCGCGACGAGTTGCTGAACGACGATGAGTGAAGAGTGGACGTGACAGCTTCGAGCACCAGCCAAGCGGACGTACGACGATCTCGACGAACACGCACGATCGCGGATCACAGACAAGCTCGACGACATCGTCACCGATCGGTGGCGCGAGCCCGACGACTACCTCGAACCGCTGACCGGGGCACCACATTCGAAGCTCCGGATCGGCCAATTTCGGCTCGGTGCCGAGTGTGACCACGACGAGCAGGTTCTCGACATCTACACGATCGAACGGCGTGGCGGGGCCTACAAGCCAGGCGACGATTAGAACGTTTCCGGCCGCTGACAACGTGACGCACCTACCCGACGATCTCATCGACCGTCCAATCCCACTCAAACGAGTTGATCGAGCTGTCGATGCAGCTGGGCTGCCGTCTCGAAACGGGTCAGCTTTCGGGGGGCCATCGCTTTGGCGACGATCTCGTCGACGGGCTCGGGCACATCCGGGCGGACGTCGCTGGGGACGGGTGTCTCCTCGGCGAGGATGGCCGCCCGGACGTCGTCGTAGTCGCCGCGGTACGGAGCCTCGCCGGTGAGGAGCCGGAACAGGACGGTCCCGAAGTGATACACGTCGGTCGCGTGGTCGACTGAGCCGTAGCGGTCGTCGAAGTACTCCGGAGCGGCGTAGCGGGGGTCGACGTACTCGGCGGGCTGGAAGTGCCGCCGGAAGACGGTCATGACGCCGAGGTTGGCGAGGCTGGGCGCGGGATTTTCCTTGAAGCCGACCGAGGGGTAGACCACGTCGTGGGGGTCGATCCCGCCGTGGACAAGCCCGCGTTCGTTGACGGCCGCGAGGCCGGCGGCGAGGTCCCGGGCGTCCCGCAGCGCCACGTCGAGGTCGGCGGGTCGCCGATCGGCGAGTGTGTGTTCGGCCCGCGGCGTCGCGACCCACGGCCGGGGGTGGTCGCCGTAGTCCGCGACGGCGACGATCCCCGTCGCCTCGTCGGCGCAGTACCACTGGTGGAGGCGCTCGTGGACGGCCGACCCGAACTCACGAGCGTCCTCGCCGGGTTCGTCGAAAAACAGGAGGTCGACGCCGTACTCGGCCTGGTCCATGCGTGCCCGTGAGGGCAGGATGTGGCCGTAGCGACCGCGCTCGGGTGGGTCGATCACGCTGATCTCGTCGAAGGCGCTCACCAGCTGGACGGCGGCGAAAGCCTCCGAGTTCTCGGCGGCCTGGATGCGCCGGCGTCGCTCCTCGACGTGCTCCGGCGTCCCCGGTTCGTCGGGGACGCTCCCGTCGACGTCCGGCGACGGTTCGGATTCCGATTCGACGTCATCGTCGACGATCCGGTCCGGTGGTTCGGGTTCGACCGGCTCGTCGGGCAGCGATCGTTGGTAGACGGAGACGCCCTGCTGGGACGTCTCGACGATCTGTTGGCTCCCGGAGGCCGTCGTCGCCCCGCCGTCGGCACGCAACTCCGCGTCGAAGTCCCAGCTGCCGGCTTTCCGGACGGCCCGGACGACCGTGCCGTCGAACGCGCGGAGGGCGTCCCCCACCTGCTCGGGGTGGCGCTCGTGGAGGCTCGCGAGCGTCCGGACCAGGGCTTCCCGGTTGGCCTCCCCGGCGGATCGAACGAGACGGGTGGCGAGTTCGGCCCCGAGGTCGGGGCGTTCGTCGGCCAGCCGGCAGGCCGTCCAGGCGGCGCTGACGCGCGCCCGGCGGGCCTCGGCGGCCAGGCCGTCGAGTACCGACGGGAGGACCAGCGAGAGGACGTCCGCCGGATCGGGCTCGGCCGCACGACGGGTGGCCTCGTCCCCGCTGCCGGTCTCGGTTCCCATTGGGGAAAGCTATCTGTCCCAGTCACCAAGAACCTCAGTCAGACGGTCGTCACACGCCCCTCGGTGGTCCTGGCGTGACCGGGGCGTTTTTGAGCCACTGCGCCGAATCGACCTGTATGCGAACGATCACGCTCGGCCCGTCGGGCACCTACTCTCACCGGGCCGCCTCAGCACTCTCGGAATCTGTTGAGTTCACCGAGTCCGTCACGGCAATCGTCGAGGCGGTCGCCGACGGCGAGTACGAGCGCGGGGTCATCCCCATCGAGAACAGCATCGAGGGCAGCGTCACCGAATCGCTGGACGCGCTGGCGGATTCCGATGTCGCCGTCGTCGCGGAGATCATCACGCCGGTCCGGCACGGCCTCATCGCCCAGGACGAGGCGTTCGACCTCGTCGCGAGCCACGCCCAGGCGCTGGCCCAGTGTCGGAGCTACCTCGAAGACCACTATCCCGACGCCGAGTTAGAGGCCGTCGCGAGCACGGCCCGCGGCGTCGAACGTGCTCGTGAAGACGCCACGGTCGCTGCTATCGCCCATCCGGACAACGCGGGCGAAGAACTGTCCGTCCTCGCCGAGGACATCCAGGACCGGTCCTCGAACGCGACGCGCTTCTTCGCCATCGCGGGCCCGGAGGAGCGCTCGATCGAGGGCGGGAACACGTCACTGATCGTCTACCCGAACGTCGACTATCCCGGCCTCCTGCTCGAACTCCTCGAACCGTTCGCCGACCGGGACGTCAACCTCTCGCGACTGGAATCGCGGCCAAGCGGTGAACGACTCGGGGATTACGTCTTCCACATCGACGTCGAGGCCGGCCTCTACGAACAGCGCCTCCAGGACGCCCTCGACGACATCGAGGCACTGGCCAGCGATGGCTGGATCAAACGACTCGGCTCCTACGATACGCGCCACGTCGTCGAGTAGCGGCTTTGCATTCGAGTTCCCACGCTGTCCTCGTCGGCGTTTCAGCCGTCTTTTTGCATGAACTCGTAGGCGTCGTAGACCAGCGCAACGGTGAGAAAACCGGTCACGACTGCAGGACGGCGAC
Organism: Halorhabdus tiamatea SARL4B; assembly: GCF_000470655.1. Taxonomy (NCBI): domain Archaea; kingdom Methanobacteriati; phylum Methanobacteriota; class Halobacteria; order Halobacteriales; family Haloarculaceae; genus Halorhabdus; species Halorhabdus tiamatea. The sequence continues at coordinate 1,151,008 of NC_021921.1, read as the reverse complement.
GGCGCGTCCGGACGGCGTCGATCGCCGCCAGCGCGAGCGCGACGAGGAAGGCCCAGTGATCGAGCTGTCGGAGGTGGTCGATAGCATGTTCGGTCATCGTTGGGAGTTGTGTTCTCGCTGCGATCTGTTCAGTCGTCGGCTTCCGACTCCGTCTGAGCGCGGCGTTCGGCGGCCCGCTCGATGAACTCCTGGGGGAGCTCGTCGATCTCGCCGGCCTGGACGGCCCAGAGCTTGGCGTAAAGCCCGTCCTCGACGAGCAGGTCCTCGTGGGTGCCGCGTTCGACGATCCGGCCGTCCTCGATGACGACGATGTGCTCGGCGTCCTTGATCGTCGAGAGTCGGTGGGCGATCGCGAAGGTCGTCCGGTCTTCGGTCAGTTTGTCGAGCGAGCGCTGGATCAGCATCTCCGTCTCGGTGTCGACGTCGGAGGTCGCCTCGTCAAGGACGAGGATCTCGGGATCCTTGAGGATGGCCCGGGCGAGGGCGATGCGCTGGCGCTGGCCACCCGACAGTTTCACGCCGCGCTCGCCGACTTTCGTGTCGTAGCCGTCGGGAAGGTTCTGGATGAAGCGGTGGGCTTCGGCCATCTTCGCCGCCTCGACTACTTGTTCCTTCTGGGCGTCGAACGTGCCGTACTCGATGTTCTCACGGACGGTCCCATAGAACAGGAACGTCTCCTGGCTGACGTATCCCAGGGTCTGTCGGAGGCTCGGGATCGTGGCGTCCCGGAGGTCCGTCCCGTCGATTGTAATCGCCCCCTCGTCGACGTCGTACATCCGCAGCAGGAGCTTCATCACGGTGGACTTGCCGGCCCCCGTCGGGCCGACCAGGGCGACGGTGTCGCCGCCCTCGACGTCGAAGGCGATGTCCTCGACGATGGTTTCCTCGTCGTCGTAGCCAAAGGAGACGTCGTCGAATTCGACGTGGCCCTCGGTGACCTCGAGAGGCTCGGCGTCGGGGTCCTCGACGATCCGGCTGGGCGTGTCCATCAGCCCGAAGATGCGTTCGCTGGAGGCGTGGGCCCGCTGGTACATGTTGATGATCTGCCCGAACTGGGCCATCGGCCAGATGAACCGCTGGGTGTAGAGGATGAACGCGACGAACTGGCCGGGACGGAGCGAGCCCGAGAGCGGGCCAAGTGGTTCCCCGATCACCCACAGCCCACCGACGATGAACGTCAGGACGAACCCGAACCCGGCGATCAGCCGGAGGCCGGGGAAGAACTTGATCCGGGTGTCGATGGCGTCCCAGTTGGCGTCGAAGTAGTCCTCGGAGACGTCGTCGACGCGGTCGGACTCGAAGGTCTCGGTGTTTGCGGCCTTGATCACCTGGATGCCGCCGAGGTTGTTCTCCAGCCGGGAGTTGAGCTGACCGACCGAGGAGCGGACGTCGGCGTACTTCGGCTGGATGGTCTCGATGAACTTCTTCGTGAAGAAGGCGATCACGGGGACGGGAACCAGCGCGATCAGCGCGAGCTTCCAGTTCATCGTGAAGAGGATGACCGAAATGCCGAGCACCATGATCGACAGCCGAAAGAAGGCGTTCATCCCCTCGTTGAGGAACCGCTCCAATCGGTTGACGTCGTTCGAGAGAATCGACATGAGTTCGCCGGTCTGCTTGTCGGCGAAGAAGTCCATGTTCAGGCGCTGCATCTTGTCGTAGGTGTCCGTCCGGACGTCGTGCTGGATGTTCTGGGCGAAGGTGTTCCAGCCCCAGTTGCGCGTCCAGTGGAAGGCGGCCCCGATCAGGAACGCGGCGGCGATGATACCGACAGTCAGCCAGAGTTGTGCGCCCTGGGCCTCGGGGATCAGTGACTGGGGAACCAGCCAGAGGGTGTACTGCTGCTCGCCGAAGATGGCGTCGATCGCAACGGCCAGCAGGAGGGGCGGGAGGAGGTCGAGGATCCGGGCGGCGACGCTACTGACGAATCCGATTACGAACGGGAACGAATATCGGCCCCCGTATTCGGCAAACAGCCGGCGCATCGGGCGATCCGCACGGTCGCGGACGTCCTCGAACACCTCGTCGTCGTCGAGATCGATGCTCATTCGCCTGGCTCGAAGGCTTGCCCGGAGAAAAGACCATCGAATAAATGGTGATGAATTACTTCCGTGCTTCGATCAGGGGCGGGGAACGACCCGTCAACAGCGACGCTCAGAACGGGTTGCCGCCGCCCATGCCGCCCATATCTCCCATGTCCCCCATGTCGCCTTGATCCATCTGCTTCATCATACGCTCCATGTCGGCGTCGCCCATGCCCTGGAACTGGTTGAGGGTGCGGTCCATCATCTTGTGCTGTTCTAAGAGTTCCCGGATCCGCTCCTCGGGTTTGCCCGAGCCACGGGCGATGCGTTCGGTTCGGCTGCGACCGATCTGGCGGGGGTTCTCGAGTTCGTCGTCGGTCATCGAGTCCATGATGACCTCGAAGTCGCGCATGCGCTCCTGGGTGACGTCCATGGCGTCGTCGGGGAGCTGATCCATCATCCCGCCGCCGAGGCCGGGGATCATGTCCATGACCTGGTCGAGGGGGCCCATCTTGTTCATCGCCTCCATCTGCTTGCGCATGTCCTTGAGGGTGAACTCGCCATCGAGCATGTCCTCCGGGCCCCAGTCACCTTCTTCCTCCTGGGTCTCCTCCATGGCGCGCTCGACGCGCTCAGTGAGTTGCTTGAGGTCGCCCATCCCGAGCAGCCGGGAGATGAACCCCGAGGGCTCGAAGCGCTCGACGTCCTTGACCGTCTCGCCGGTGCCGAGGAACGCGATGGTGGAGTCGGTCTCGTTGACGGCCGCGAGTGCGCCGCCACCCTTCGCCGTCCCGTCGAGTTTGGTGATCACGACGCCGTCGATGCCGACCGCGCCCTCGAAGCGGCTGGCCTGCTCTTTGGCCTCCTGACCGATCGCGGCGTCGAGCACCAGCAGGTTGTGGTCGGGATCGGCGACCGATTCGATGTCTTCGAGTTCGTCGATCAGCCCGTCCTCGAGGGCGTGTCGACCGGCGGTGTCGACGATCTGGACGTCGGCGTCCGCGGTCGCTTCGAGCCCCTCTCGGGCGATCTTGACGGCGTCGTCCTCGTCGGGATCGCCGTAGAAGTCGACTTCCGCTCGCTCGGCCATCTCCTCGGCCTGTTCGTACGCTCCGGGTCGCCAGGTGTCGGTCTGGATGACCGCCGGCCGGAGCCCCTTCTTCGAGAACCACCACGCGATCTTCGCCGCGGAGGTGGTCTTCCCCGATCCCTGGAGGCCCGCCAGCACGATCGTCTGGGGTTCCAGGGGGAGTTCGGTCGACTCGCCGACCAGCTCGACGAGTTCCTCGTAGACGATGCGCAGCACCCAGTCCCGCGCGGAGGTGCCGGCCGGCGGCTCCTCCTCTAAGGCCCGGGTCTCGATGCTGTCGGAGAGGTCCATCACCAGATCGACGTCGACGTCGGCCTGGAGCAGCGATCGCTGGATCTCCTTGACGACCGCCTGGACGTCCTCCTCACTGATGCGGGACTTCCCCCGGAGGCCGTCGAGGGCCCCCCGTAGAGACGATCCCAGATCGTCGAGTACCATTTACGGACTGATAGGCGATGACGGCGGTAAAGCCTTTTTGTCGGCCGTGCTCGGGCTGCCGTTCGATTTCGCTGACGCCGCCCGCGCTCAATTCTGTCCGGTGAGTGGGACGACGACCTCGTCACTCTCGTCGACCACGCCCCGCTCGCGAAGCCGGTTCAGCCCGGCGACCGCCGTCGCGCTGGTGGGCTCGACGGCCAGCCCACGCGCGGCGAGTCGATCGTGGGCCTGCTCGGTCTCTCCGGCCGTGACGGCGATCGCGTCGCCGTCACTCCTCTCGATTGCGTCGAGGATCCCCTCTCGCCGGACCGGCTCGGCGATCTGAATGCCGTCGGCGAGGTCGTTCCGGCCGGCGTCGCGGTCGTTCCCGCGGGCGGCAGCGATCGGTGCGACGCCACTCGCCTGGACGCCGAAGAGTCGGGGAACGTCGTCGATCCATCCCGCACGCTGGAGGCGGTCGAATCCCCAGGCAGCCCCCAGGAACAGCGTCCCGTGACCGAGCGGCGTCACCACGGCGTCAGGGGCTTCCCAGTCGCGCTGAGCCGCGACCTCCAGTGCGAACGTCGCCGTCCCGGCCAGAAACAGGGGCTCCCAGGCGTGGCTGGCGTAGTAGCCCTCGCCGGCCTCGACCACCTCGGTGCAGGCCTGGGTCACAGCTTCACGGTCACCGTCGACCTGCCGCAGGGCGGCTCCCGTCCGTTCGATCGCCCGAAGTTTCCCCGGCTTGGCGTCGGCAGGGACGAAGATCTCGGCGTCGATGCCGGTACAGGCAGCGTAGGTCGCGATCGCCAGCCCCGCGTTGCCCGAGGAATCTTCGAGCACCCGGTCGGCCCCGCGCTCGAGGGCGTGAGAGATCACGACCGCCGCGCCGCGATCCTTGAAGCTCCCCGTCGGAAACAGGTGTTCGAGTTTGTACGTAACGCCGTCTTCCTTGGCATCGATCAGCGGCGTCCACCCTTCGCCGAGCGTCACATGGGGCTCGACGGGGAGGAAGTCCTCGCAAGCCCAGAGTCCGGCGTCCCGGTCGAGTGCCGGCGGTTCCGCGGGCAATTCGGGGAGTCCCTGCAGGTCGAGGGGACTCCCGCACGCACACCGCCAGGGGCCGTCGCTCGGGTAGGTCCCTCCGCAGTCAGTGCAGACGCGTTGCATTGGGTATTCAGAGTGGGTGCTCTCAGAGTTCGAGTTCTTCCATCGACTCGACGTCGAATCGAAGCACTTCTGGCTCGCCGTCCAGCAGGTCCGGGAGGTGCTCGCCGAAGGCCTGGTAATGGTCGGTCTGGGCGTGGGTCTCCAGGGCTTCGGCGTCCTCGTAGCGCTCGATGAACCGGATGACGTTCTCCTCCTGGAGGTCGACGGTGGCGCGGTACTCGATGGTACCGTCCTCCTGGTTCGAACCCGCGACCAGGTCGTCGGTGAGTTCGATGGCTCGCTCGCGTTTCTCGGGCTTGATCGGGAACGACGCGTGGAGTACGATCATGTGGCTTCCTCGTGTGGTTCGTCCCATCGCGATGAAAGTCCTGTCGAAGTGGGGGCGCTTCCGGATCGCAACTGTGTACCGATGAGTGCCTGGCCCGTCGTCGCTATTCGATCGCGGCGATACCCGTCTCGGTCGGGACGTACAGCAGTCCGTTCCCGATGGCCGGCACTGACGTCCCTCCGGACCCAGTAACGCTCTCGTGGTCTTCGTACTCGATCGAGTCGAGGCGTTCCCCGCCGGTCGAGATGGCTTTCACGCCTGTTTCCGTCGAGAGATAGATGACGTCACCGGCGGCCACGGGAGAACCGAGATCATTTGCTTCAATTTCGAGCGACCAGGCGAGCGATTCGTCTTCGATCCCCAGGCAATAGCGGACGTCGGGGTCGTCGTTGCCGTCGATAGCGCCGTATCCCGTCGCGACGACGAGATCGTCCATCGGGAGCGGCATTCCGTAGACGCCCGAGGCCGGCGGCAGTTCGTCTATGTCTTGCCCGCTCATCTCGGAAGACTCCGCCAGCGGGTTGTTCTCGCCCTCGATCCCCGGTGGCCGATATCGATACTGTTCGGTCCCCTCGTCGGTATCGAGCGCGACGAGCGGCGTCGGACGTCCACTATAGAACCCACTGCCGGTGGTGTAGATATCGTCGACGATCGTCACTGGCACGAAATCGAGTGGGGCCTCCGCGAACTCGAAATAAGGATCCGAGAAATCGAGCGTCGTCTCCCACCTGAGGCTCCCGTCCTCGATATTCCGCGCGACGAGCACCGTGGGGACCTCGTCTCCGGTCCGTCTGCCGTAGACGATGGTGTCCGCAAAGAGGGAACCGAACACGGACGAGTCGTGGTACGGATACGTATCGACGGACCACTGCTCAGCGCCGGATTCGGCGTCGAACGCGGACACGCCGGAGTGATCGGGATCGAACGTCGCCGCGAAGATCGTTCCGTCCTCGACGAGTAGACTCCCCGTCGAGGGCGATCCGAGATCGAGTTCGCGCTCGAGGTCACCGGTTTCCGGATCGAGCACGGTGACGCCCAGTGTCTTCCGGGTTCCGTTCGAGTCACCGTCTTCGTCGCCTTCGTTCGATAGGTAGTCTTCGGGCGGGTTCGGCAGGTAGAGTAACCCGTCGTCGAGTTTCGGCATCAAAAACCGGAGTCCGTCGAGGACTGCTACCCTCGGAAACTCCCGTGTCCACTCGATCGAGCCGGACGGATCGATCGCGAGCAGCTGTCGACTTCCAACGTCTTGATCTCGCAATTGCTGGTACTGCACCATCAGGATGAGGTAGTCGTCGGCGACGATCGGCTGCGTGTGATCACTCTGGAGTATCGCCTCGTCCCAGGAACTGTCGTCTTCGAATGCGTCGACAACGTCCTCGATCGTCACCTGCCAGGCGACCGACACCGATTCGCCCGGTCCGTCCTCGGCAGCGATCCGGCCCGTTCGAGCGACATCGCCCCTGAACGTGCCCCAGTTGTCGACCATCGGTCCGTCGACGGAATCTCCGCCGAGGACGCCGTCAAGCTGTCCACAGCCGGCCAGCGAGGTTGTTAGTGCTCCGGCACTCGCGAGGACCAATTCGCGTCTGTTCACATCATACCGTACTGGTATATGACAGATAACCCTTGGCATTTTGCCGGTACGATACCGTCACAATTTGAGACCGTCCAAGAACGTCAGTACGAGTCGATGTCGGTACCGACAGAACAGACGTATTCGCCGGTCGCGACCTGCGGGAGCCGGCGCGTCCGCCAGAAGATGCCCGTCGAGTCGGCGGTCACCCGCTCTTTGACCGTCCCGAAGACGTCGGTGACAGTGAACAGCGTCTCGCCCCGATCAACCCGCTCGCCCAGCTCGGGTTCGAAGTCGACGAGCCCGCCGGCCGGCGCGCCGTACTGGTCGAACGAACTCGCCCGCGTCTGGGGGTCCATCGGGGCCTCGCCCTCGAGGAAGTCGTAGTGTCTGAGCACGTTCCGGACGCCCGTGACGCCGATCGTGATCGACTCCTCGTCGAACCCGACTGCACCGCCGAGTTCCGGGTCGATCGTCGGCACGCCCTCGTCGGGGGCGGCCCGGGCGAGCTGGCCGTCGGGTCCCTTTTTGTCGAGGACAGTCCCGCAGTCGAAGGCCTTCGCGAGTTCGAGACACTCGTCGTGGAGGCGATGGCGGGTGCCACACCGGACCCGGGTCTCGTCGATCATCCGGCTGGTCGAGCCCTGGTGGAGGTCGACGACGAGGTCGGCCCGCATCGCGGCCTCGAAGGTGGCTGCGGCGATGCGCTCGCTGGTCGTCCCCGCTTCCTCGCCGGGGTAGGCCCGGTTCATCTTCGTGTCGTCGATCGGGTTGCGGTGTTCGGCCACCTGGAAGGCGTGGTAGTTGACGATCCCGACGATCAGAATGGTCCCACTGATCTCAGTCGGATCGAGTCGCGGGACCAGCCGCTGGAGCACGCCGACGCCGTTGAGTTCGTCGCCGTCACTGGCGGCCTGCAGATACAGCGTCTTGCCCTCGATGGCTCCGTTGACGACCGCCACCGGTAGGCCGACCTGACTCCCGTCTCGTGTCTCGCCGACGTACAGTCGCCCGGTGGCGACCTCGCCGGGATCGGCGCTCGCCGTGCCCAAACTCGTCATTGAGGGTACTGCGAAGGGGGACGGCCTTTAGTGTGCTGTCTCCGGCGTGGGATGCACGCTTTGGAGACCGCTCGGAGAATGAAGCCTCGATCGGCCGTCTCAGGCATCTATGACTCAGGACGCGGCGCGTTCTCGTATTTGACCATCTTCTCGGGTTTGTCCGAGATCGTCTCGTAGATCCGCTGGAGCGTCTCCTCGGCCGCGAGCAGATTGTGGGATTCGAGGAACGCCCGCCCCTCCTCGGTCAGCCCGTAGAACTTCCAGGGGTAGCCCTGCCGTCGCCGGTCGTCCGCGAGGGCGACTTCCTCGACGATGCCGGCGTCGATCAACTTCTGGACATGCTTGTAGACGGTGGCCTCGCTCACGCTGGGGTTGAGTTCCTCCAGTTCGTACATCGACGGGAGCTGTTCGGGATGCTGAAGGATGTTGTTGAGGAGCGCGAACCGCGTCTGCTGGGTGACGAAGTGGACGAGTTCGCGTGTTTCTGTCCCCTCAATGGTTTCCAGATCGGTGCTCATGAGTTACTGTTCGCGCTCCGGCGACAAGTAGTTTACTCTTTGGTAAACTACCCTAGGGTAAAGCGGACTATAATGATGCTCGTCAACCATTTCGTAAACTACATTTTAGCGTGTCTGAAATGTGGCGCATGGACGCGCCGCCTGTCCCTGAGGAAGTCCTCAGGAGTGCGAGCGAGCAACTTGACGAGGAGGAACTCTCGCTTTCCGACAACGAGGAGATTCTCCACGCGTTGAGCGAGTTAACGCCCGTCTATGAGAACGACCGATCGTACTTCGTCCTCGGGAACTACGATCGAGAGCAGATCCGGCGACTCAACCTGGTCGTCGACCGCCTCAATCGACGCACCGATGCCTACGCGTTCCGGATGGTCGACGTTCAGGGAGAGTGGGACAACAGCATTCAGAAGTTCTGTCTGATCGCGGATCTCGTGACGTATCTCGTCGGTGTCGCCGAGAAGGAACCCAGTGATTTCCTCGTCGAGCAGGGGCTGCTTGTCGGCACTACAGAGTACTTCGCGAGGAGTCACGTCCTCAAACGCGAGTACGAAGACGAAGACCATCCGTTCGGCTGGATGCAAGATGGCGTCTTCGACTTGTTCGAACGTGAGGGACGCCTGTACCGCTGGCGAACTGAGGACGAACTTCTCAGTGCTGTGGAGTCACTGCCCTGAGATCGCAGTCACACCCGGACTGATCGCTCTTGATCGTCCGCCCTAGGCTTCGATCTTCTTGTAGTCGATGTACTCGCCGCCGCGGAAGTCCTCCAGGAGGTTGATCGCCGCGGTCGTCCCCTCGCCGACGGAGACGTTGACCTGGCGTTGCCCGCCGGTCAGGTCGCCGGCAGCGTAGACGCGGTCGACGCCCGTGTACTGGTCTTCGTCGACGTCGAGGTACGAGCCGTCCCGTGGAATGCCCAGCATGTCGGCGATGTCGGTCCCGCCCGCTGCGCCGAGCGCGATGAAGACGCCTTCGACGTCGAGTTGTTCGCCGGAGTCGAGTTCGACGCCCTCGACGACCTCCTCGCCGACGATGTGATCGACCGGCTCCTCGATGACCGGAATGTCCTCGCCCTCGAGCTGGTCGAGCAGCGCGTCGTCCACCTCGAGGTCGTTGCCGTTGGTGAGCACGCGGACGTCGTCGGTGTAATCCAGCAGCATCATCGCCTCCTTTGCGGCGTAGTTGCCCGCGCCGACGACCGCGACCGGTTTGTCGCGGTAGAAGAAGGCGTCACACTCGACACAGTAGGAGACGCCGCCGCCCTCGTAGTCGTCGACGTGAGGGATCGCCGGCGTCTCGTAGGACGCGCCGGTCGCGAGGATAACGCCCTTGACAGCGTACTCGTCGACCTCGGTCTCGATGCGGTAGCCGTTGCCCTCCTCGCCGACTTGGACGACCTCTTCCTCGACGATCTCCGCGCCGAATTTGGTCGCCTGTTCCTGGCCCACGTCGACGAGTTCGGGGCCGCTCGCGCCCTCCGGGAACCCATAGACGTTCTCCATCCAGTCGACGTCTCTGGTCGTGCCGCCGCCCGCATCGAAGACGAGCGTCTCCTGATCTGCGCGTGCCGTATAGACGGCTGCGGCCAACCCGGCCGGTCCGCCGCCGATGATCGCTACGTCAGCCATTGTGTGTCTATAGTACAATACCGTCGCGTATAAACGACTCGCTTCGGGACAGGGAAACTGCTGAATTCTGCATGAATAGTCATGTTTGGGCGGGCTGTGACTGTCGATCTCGGCAAACAGTTCTGGAACAATATTGCAAGACAGTACCCGACGCGTTTCGGTTTAGAGCATGCCAAAGAGGTTCGCCAGCGCGATCCCGAGGGCCGTTGCGAAGGCGAGGTGCAGAAGCGTCAGCGCAACGGTCGCCCGGCGCGGGAGATCATAAACCCGGGCGATCGCGGCGGCGTCGGCCAGAACTGTCGCGACGACGACGATTCCGACGCCCAACCCGGGGGACACGATCCCGACGCTCGCCACGCCGTAGCGCTGGAGCAGCAAGGAGACGATCGCCGGGACGACACCGGCGTAGGCGGCCCGCTGGGAGCGGACCTCGCCGATGAAGAAAGTCGCCGCGAGGTGGAGCGTCACGGCGTAGAACACCCAGACGCCCAGAAACGTCACGACGAGCGCGAGGAGGCTCCCGCCGGGTAAGCCACGCTGAAGTGGGACCGTCGTGAGTGACGCCACTGGCGCGTCGAGCCCTAGAGAGAAAGACGGAGATAGCGGCGACATACTCGCGATTCCGGTCGCAGTCGTTTGTGGGTTGTTATTCGAGCAGGCCGAGTTCCTCGAGCCGGGAGACGATCTTGTCGACGGCCTTCTTGGCGTCGTCGGGTTCCTTGCCGCCGGTGATGACGAGTTTTCCGGAGCCAAACAGCAGCGCGACGACGTCGGGATCGTCCAGCCGGTAGACGAGGCCGGGGAACTGCTCGGGTTCGTACTCGATGTTCTCCAGACCCAGTCCGATCGCGATCGCGTTCAGGTTGAGATTCCGACCGAGGTCCGCGGAGGTCACGATGTTCTGGACGACGATCTCGGGGTCCTCGTCGACCTGGATGTTCAGGTCCCGGAGCTTCCCGAAGACAATCTGGAGACTCTCGTGGACGTCGTCGGTGCTCTTTGCGCCGGTGCAGACGATCTTGCCCGACCGGAAGATCAGTGCCGCCGACTTGGGTTCCTGGGTCCGATAGACGAGGCCGGGGAACTGCTCGGGATCGTAATCGGCCCCTTCGAGGTCCATCGCCACGCTCTGGAGATCGAGCTCCTGGCCGATGCCGGTCGAGGCGACGACGTTTTCGATGTTGATTGTTTCCTTGGGGTCAACCATGACTCGAACTATAAGTCGTATTTAAGGTTTATAAAGGTTGGTATTTAACGTTTATAAGCACCCCTGTATTCGAGGTATGGACGGTTTCAGGGGTGAACGCGGGGGGTTCGGTGAGCCGTCCGACCGTGGACGCACAGTCGTCCCGGCAACTGTCCCTGGGTCACTGCGATCGACTCGTCTTCGCCGTCCGATCGCCAGAACCAAGCGTCGAGCCTTGCTTTGCAGAGGCGTGTTCCTGCTGGAACTCGCCGGCACCGACGACGCCTTCGCCGCCTACGAGGCCGCGAGTGCGGCCAGTCGGGTCACCGTCCGCGGCGGGGGTGTCGCGACCGCTCGGGGTATCACAGACCGGGTGTCACAGCTGGCGCTGACTCACCGAGTGAGTGAACTGCTCGGCACGGCCGCCCCGGATCTCGACAGCGCCCGCGCACTACTCGAGGCTGCCAGCTTCGACCGCTCGGGGTCGGTCGCCGTGCGGGCGCGGGATATTCGCGGCGCGACTGGCGTGAGCACGCAGGCCGTCGAGCGCGCGCTCGGATCAGTTCTCGTCGATCGGGGGTTCACAGTCGACCTGGACGATCCCGATCACGAACTCCGTGCGGTCTTCGCCGGCCCGCCATCCACGACTGAGTGGGACGGCGACGGGATCGAACTCGCGCCCGATGCCGGCGAGGAGGGTATCTGCGCGCTCGGCTGGCTCGCGGTCGAACCCGAGCGTGACTTCACCGATCGAGCGCCCACCGATCGCCCGTTCTTCCAGCCGGGGAGCATGGACCCGAGTCTCGCGCGTGCGCTGGTCAACGTTGCCGGAGCGCGTCCCGACGCACGCGTCCTCGATCCGATGTGTGGGACTGGTGGTCTCCTGTTAGAAGCAAGTCGCGTCGGCTCGGCAGTCGTCGGCGTCGATGCCTTAGCGAAGATGGTTCGGGGGACGCGCGAGAATCTGGCTGCCGCTCGCGCTGATGCCTTCGATGTCTGCCGGGGCGACGCCAGACGGCTTCCGCTCGAAGCCGACGCGTTCGACGCCGTCGTCGTCGACGCACCGTACGGTCGACAGACGAAGGTGTCGGCGGACTCGCTGGCCGCGCTCCTACGAGACGCGCTTGCGGAAGCCCGCCGGGTGGCACCGCGGGCGGTCGTCGTGGGGGATCGCCCCTGGGCTGGGGTCGCCCGCGAGGCTGGCTGGACCGTCTCGGCACAGTTCAAGCGCCGCGTCCACCGCTCGCTCGATCGATTCATCCACGTGCTCGATCGTCGGCGCTAACTCGAAGTCCTCGTTCGAATCTACTCGAGGGACTTCGCTCGGTTTTGGAACTCTCCACCGCACTCCGAGCACTGGCCGGGGTGGGTCTCGGCCTCGACGATCCGCCCACAGCCCATACATTCGAACTTCGAGGTCACGTTCGCGGTGTCGTTCTCGACGTCCTGGGAGTGTGGCATACTCCTGTACATGGGGTCGCTATTGTTAAGTATTAATCGTACGGAGAATATAGTGACATATAATCACACGGGGAAAGGGAGTCATCGGCTAGATTCGTGCTGCTCACGCGTCCCCATCTCGACGAACCGTGGGAGGCTCGTGTCTCTGGTTGGCAAGCGGCCGGGTTTGCGTGAGCCGCACGGCTTTTAGTCGTGAGTCGGGTATACGTCTCCACGCAATGATTTCAGAGGGCTGCGAGCAGTGCGCCAAGGGCGGGAAGATGGTCATCTTCGTGTATGGCTACTGCGACCAGCGTGACTGTTTTTACTGTCCGCTCGGCGAGAACCGCAAGAACGTCACCGACGTCTACGCCAACGAGCGGAAAGTCGAGGACGACCAGGACATCATCGAGGAAGCAAAACGCATGGACGCGATGGGGTCGTCGCTGACTGGCGGCGAACCCCAGGAGGTCATGGACCGCACGACGCGGTACATCTCCCTGCTCAAAGACGAGTTCGGCGAGGACCACCACATCCACCTGTACACGGGCATCACCGGCGGGCGCGAGAACATGCGACGGCTCGCCGAGGCCGGCCTCGACGAAATTCGGTTCCACCCGCCCCTGGACATGTGGGGTGACCTCCACGGCACCGAGTGGGAGGACATCCTTTACATCGCCCGCGAGGAGGGGCTCACGCCGGCGTTCGAGATCCCCGGCATCCGACCGGAAGACGAGTTTATCACGTTCGTCGAGGAAGGGGCCGCCGAGTTCGTCAACGTCAACGAGTTCGAGATGAGCGACGGCAACTACCGTCGGATGCAACAGGAGGGCTTCGACCTGAAGGACGGCCACATGAGCGCCGTCGAGGGGAGTCACGACGTGCTCGACTCGATGGCCAAACACCCGAAAGTCTACTTCTGTACGTCGGTGTTCAAAGACGCCGCCCAGCACCGCAATCGCCTCAAGCGCATGGCCAGGAATGTCCGCCGACCCTTCGACGAAACGACCGACGACGGAACGCTGGTCTACGGCAAGACCTGGGTCGACGCCGAGCGACTCGAAGAGTTGGGCGTCCCCGAGGAGTACTACGTCGAGAAGTCCAAGCACGTCGAACTCGCGTGGTGGCTCTTAGAGGAGATGATCCAGGAGGGCGATCTCGAGGAGGGCGAAGTCGTCGAGCAGTATCCCACCGTGGACGGGACGGTGGTCGAGCGGACCCCACTTCCGGAAGTCTCCGCCGAGCGAAGTGAGGCGGTTCGCCCGGATCGAACGGCGTGAGATCCGTGGTAGTTTTGGCCCAGCTTTTACGACGAGAGGTAGCCAAGCGAAGCGCGGCTACCCGAGGAGGAAAAGGTGGGACTGGGACGGTGGTCGAACGGACGCCGTTGCCCGAAGGGACAGCCGTCGAAGTCGAGTCAGCCGATTCGGTCGCTGTGGAGTGAGATCCGGTTTTGACGGATTTTGGGGGCTGCTGCGGTCCGGTCGGCACTGACTCGACAGCTTCTCCTCACCGATTCGATATCTCGCGGCGGAGCGTCCGAAGCGATCCGCGACCGAAATCGGCGAGCGTTTCGACGGCCGCCGACTCGAGGAGTCGACGCGCGAGCCAGACGCTCCCGACGCCGAGGGCGACGCCCGCGACGACGTCGGTCCCCCAGTGGATCGCCAGGTACATCGTCGAGAGCATGACGCTTCCGCCGACGAGTGTTGCGATCGGGAGCCACCGCGGGTAGACGTCTCGTGTCCGATAGGCCAGGACGATCACCGTCGCCGACAGCGACGTGTGTAACGACGGGAAGACGTTCGTGTTGGCGTTGACCTCGCTGACCAGGAACTGCGAACTCGGCCAGTTCGTGTACAGCAGTGGCTCCGTGAGGTCCGGCAGCAGGTTTCGCGGGCCGTAGGCGATGAAGACGAGGTACAGCCCCAGCCCGATGGCGTAGTTGAGCGCGTAGGCCGTCGCGGCCGTCCGGAACCACTCCATGTTCTCGAGGACGAGATAGGCCACGAGCGGGAACACCAAAAGGAAGACGTAGCCGTAGACGTAGGTGAGCGAGAAGTACGTCGTCAGCCACGGATGGGCAAGCGACTGGATCGCCGGGACGAGGTTGCCCTCGACCGCGTAGATCTCGCCCGTGATGTTCCAGCCGATGAGCCAGGAGAGTTCGACCCCGACGTCTCGGACGACGCTGTTGATCGCGAGTACCCCCGCGAGGACGGACAGCGACGGGATCGCCGTCCGGATCGTCGAGCGATACTCCGTTCGGAGTCGCGCGATCAGTCGCCATTCGACGACGAACGCAGCGGTGACACACGTCAGCACGACTGTGACGGTCACGATCATCGCCAGGAGGGCGAGTGGCACCGTCATTTGAGCAATCGCCCCTCGTCACTGTCGTAGGCGTACCCCGCCTCACGGAATGTCGCTCTGGCTGTCGGGGCGTCGAGGTCCCCGTCCGTGCCGGCGAACGGGACGACCGGGTCCGTCCCGTCCCAGCGGAACTCCGGGGGTTCCCAGGAGGTGCCGGCAAGCGGCGTCGCGGCGGGGGCGGCGTAGCCGTCGAAGACCGTCTCGGCGACGTGTTCGGAATCGAGCAGTCGGGCGAGGGCCTGCCGGAAGCGGACGTTCCCGAAGGGCTCGCGTCGCGCGTTGAACCCGACGTGATAGAACGCCCGCGAGTCGGCGACGAACCGCTCGATCGGTTCCTCGCCCGTCACGTTTTCGAGTACCTTCGGATGGACGGGGTCGCCCGTCGCGTCCACCGTTCCCTCGGTGACGAGCGAGGCGGCCGCTCCGTCCGACGGGGCGACCTGAACGGCGATGCGTTCGAAGGGCACGTCGAACTGTTCCGGACCGGTACCGATCAGGGGGTGATCGTCGAAGCGCGAGAGGACGAGTCGTTCCGCGGGCGTCCTGGACTCGAGGCGAAACGGACCACTCCCGACCGGGTCGGTGTTGGCCCACACCAGTGCCTGGGTCACACCCTCCGAGATGTCGATCCCGGCGAGGTTGGCGCTGCCCGTCTTCGCCTCCCAGACGTGGGCGGGCAAGATCGGTACCGTCAACGCACGCACGGCGACCTCCTCGGTGGTCTCGCCGAATCCGATCTGGACCGTCCGATCGTCGAGCCGTTCGATCGACTCGACCAGCGATGTCCGGCCCCGAAACGTGGGTGACGGGACGTGCATGTCCCCCGTCCCCAGGCTCGTATCGTCGAGAAATCGATACGTGAAGACGACGTCTGCCGCCGTCAGGGCTTCTCCGTCGTGGAAGGACGTCTCCTCACGGAGTTCGACCGTCGCCGTCACGCCAGTCGCCTCGGTCCGTCGCCACGTCACGTCCCCCGCCAGCCACGGACGGACATCGCCGTCTTCGCGGCGCATGAGTGGATCGTACAGCAGGTCAGTCAGCGGGTTCGGCCGCCGGTACTCGACGGCGATCGGGTTGAGATTCTTCGTGATCCGGTCGTCCGTCAGCACGAGTCCCAGCGTGGTCGCGTCGTCGGGCCCGCTTTCGGCTTGGTCGAGCGTCAGGTAACTGATCGGCTTTGCGAACCGGCCTCCATCCCAGTTCCCGAAGCGGTCAGTCCGGGCGACTGTGATCTCCTCGGGGAAACACACCGTCGCGAACGGCTGTATCTCCGCGACGGAGTTGGCGACGTCGGCGACGGTGCGCTGTCGGTCGGCCCCGGCGGTCGTTCGCTGGGCGGTCAACTGCTCGTCGAGCCCGAGATCCGAGACCCCGAAGGGATTTTGCCACCCCTGCTCGGTGACGAACGTCGAGTGGAGCGCGGATCGCAGGAAGTCGGGGTCGTGATACGGCGGAAACTGCCCGACGTAGACGTCGAAGGCCTGGTTCAAGAGGACGTCCCGGAACAGTCTCGTGATCTCTACGAGTTCGATATCGGCGTCGATGCCGACCGCAGTCATGTTCTTCTGGAGGGTCCGCGCGATCTGGACCGCGGCCTCGTCGTCGTCCGCGGGGACCGTCTTGATCGTCACCGACACCTGTTCGGGGGACTCACGGTTGGCCAGGCTCCGAGCGTACTGAAGACAGCCGGCGCTGCCGGCGGCCAGACCAGCACTGACGCCGCCGAGCAACTTGCGACGGGAGAGGGTAGGGACCGAGTCCGGTGCTGTCATGCGCGGGGTAGTGGGTTCAGTTCGCTGTTTTCGCACATAATTGCGGCGGTTTGGTGTTGTGTCTCCGGGTTGCTTTTGCGCTGTTTTCGGGTGATCCCCGATTCGGCGTTACCCGGTCTCGCTGGCGCTTCCAGTCGAGACGAATGAAAGCAGTTATTCGACAGGGGGCTAATGACGAGCCACGATGAGTCACACTCTCACAGGGGCGGTGATCGTATGCGCGTCGTAGTCAAGTTCGGCGGGACGAGTCTGGGCAGCGGCGATCGCATCGAGCGGGCGGCCGACTCGATCGCGGCCGTCGTCGAACAGGGTCACGAGGTCGCTGTCATCGCCAGCGCGATGGGATCGACGACGGACTATCTCCTCGAGGAGATCGAGTTCGAGGCCGACGAGGCCGATCAGGCCGAGATCGTCAGCATGGGCGAGCGGACCTCCGTCCGGATGCTCAAGGGGGCGCTGTCGGCCCGCGGCATCAGTGCCGACTTCCTCGAACCCGGCAGCGAAGAGTGGCCGATCATCACCGACGAGTACGGCGAGGTCGACGTCGGGGAGACCACCAAGCGCGCCCACGCGCTGGCCGGCCAACTCCAGGACGTTGTCCCCGTCATGACCGGCTTCCTGGCCGAAGACCACAGCGGGAACGTCACTACGCTGGGTCGGGGTGGCAGTGACACGAGCGCCGTGATGCTTGGCAAGTACATGGACGCCGACGAGGTCGTCATCGTCACCGACGTCGAGGGCGTCATGACCGGTGACCCGCGAGTCGTCGAGGGGGCCCGCAACGTCGGGGAGATCTCCGTCGACGAACTCCGGAACCTCTCCTTTCGCGGCGCTGAGGTCATCGCGCCGAGCGCACTCTCGTATAAAGACACCAACATGGACGTCCGCGTCGTCCACTACCAGCACGACGACCTGCTGAAGGGCGGGACCTCCATCGAGGGCGAGTTCCAGAAGCTCATCGACCTCCAGGAGAACCGGCTGTGCTGTCTGACCGTCGCTGGCCGGGCGATCCGCAACCAGTCGGGCATCCTCGCACAGCTCTCGAACGCCCTCGCCGCCGAGGACATCAACGTCGAGGCCGTCTCCAGCGGGATGGACTCGATCACGTTCTACCTCGACACCGAGGTGGCAGAGACCGCCGAGACGATTCTCCACGAGGAAGTCGTCGACGACGACGTCCTCTCGAGCATCACCGTCATCCAGGACGTCGCCGTCATCCGGGTCACGGGCGGGGAACTGCCCGACCAGCCGGGCGCGATCAAGCAGGTCATCGACCCGGTCTCGGAGGCCCACATCAACTTACTCGACGTCATCACCAGCGCGACGTCGATCGCCGTCTTCGTCCCCTGGGAAGACCGCGAACAGGCCCTCGGACTCGTCCAGGACGCACTCTGAGTGCGCCGCCGGTCGTCTGCTCTGGGCGGGCTGACATCGCTCGTTCTCAGCGTTCGACGGCCGCGTAGTACAGCACGCCGAGCATCGTCCGGCCGTCACGTAACGCGTCGTTGCTGGCTGCTTCGCGGAGCGATTGAACGGTCGTCGTCGTGACCTGAATCGACTCGTTGTAATCGAGGTCACGCTCGCCGGTCGGCATGCAGTCCTCGGCGAGGAAATACTGAAAGACGGCGTCCGAGAAGCCGTTTGCGGGCTCGACGGTCGTCAGGTGGGTCACGTCGCCGGGTTCGTAGCCGGTCTCTTCTTCGAGTTCACGCGCGACTGTGGTCCGGAGATCGTCGTCTTCGGACTCGACGCTGCCGGCCGGCAGGCTGTAGTTGACTCGCCTGACCGCTTGCCGCCACTCCTCGATGACGACGACGTCGCCGTCCGGTGTCAGTGGCAGGATGACGACGCTTTCGCCCTCCGAGAGATAGTCGAACTCGGTTTCGGTGCCGTCGGGCAGTCGGACCGTCTCGGTAATGACGTCGAAGCCCTCGCAGGTGTAGGCGGTCTCAGCCGCCAGCGTTTCCCAGGCCAATCTCTCGTCCATACCGAGGATTCGCGTGGCCCGGCGATAAACGCTCGGACCGCCGTGTGAAGGGCGGTGTTTTCGCGGCTCATGAATCCACAGGAAAGATAATAATATAACGATCCCAAGTATTACCTATATCTGTTATGCAACCCATATTCAGGAACCGAAACGGGCCCTTTGAATCGTGAACCCCTTCTCCATTGCAGTATTCGGATTACCGAATATTTGATTCGTTAGTGGACTGATTTGACGATAGTTCCCAGATCCTGAAAATAGCGTTTCCCATTAATACGTGATTGTGTTGAAGGTGTGTGTGTGAGGTAGGTAGTAATGGTAAACACTGAGGTGGATACGACACTGTTCGGGACGGACGTATCGTACGAAATAGGAGGCCGGTGGTTGGCCTACTGGACGTTCCTGTTGCGATTGATGGTCGGCTGGTGGTTCTTCCACGCCGGCTTCACGAAGATACTTGAGAGTGGCGTCTCCTACAATGCCAGCTGGTTCGTCGCACAGAAGGGACTCGTCCTCTCGCCGATCATGAACCTCTTCCAGTCCGGGATTCCCTACGGAATCGTCCAGTTCATGATCCCGGTCGGTGAGACTCTGATCGGACTCGGACTGCTGGTCGGGTGTCTCGTCAGGCTCGCGTCCTTTTTCGGCGCGTTCCTGATGATCTTCTTCGTGACGACCAACCGCGGCTGGGGCCACGGGTTCGTCAACAGCGACATGATGGGACTGTTGTTGTTCGTCACGATGATCGTCCTGGCTGCTGGTCGCATCTGGGGGATCGACGCGATACTCGAACGAACCGTATTCGTCCAGAATAACCCCTGGATGCGGTACCTACTAGGCTAACGAGGTGATAAAAAATGTCAACAACAACTAACACCGACGAAACGCTGGCCGATCAGATCGCGATGGCGCTCGGCGGGGGTCTCATGATCCTCGGCGTCGTCATTCTCGGTCTCATCGAGGTCTTCAGCGGCAAACCGTACAGCCCGATCGCCGACGGATCGGTCGCCGCAGGCGTCACGATCGACCCGTACTGGCGCGCCCTGCTGATCACCATTGGTGGCGTGATCCTGATGCTGTACGCCATCTACGTGGTCCTCGTCCGCGGACTGCTGGGCCAGCGTAGTATCTGAACACGAACACGAGCCGTTGGCGAGTCGACCGGTCGTTCGACGACCGCACCGTGAAGCAGACGGTCACGTCGCCGGTCCATTTTGCGGCCGTCCACCGTTTCTAGGTCGACCGAAGGAAAGTTGAGTCTCGGTCCCCGAGTCCCCCCAATGACGGTACGCGAATCCGGGGACCTCGACGTCTCGGCCATCCGGACGGACTTCCCCGTCTTGGAGCGGGAGTTCGACGGGACGCCGCTGGTCTACCTCGACAACGCCGCGACGACCCAGACGCCCCAGCGGGTCATCGACGCCATCTCCGAGTACTACGAGCACTACAACGCCAACGTCCACCGCGGACTCCACCACCTCAGTCAGGAAGCCAGTGTGGCCTACGAGGCGGCCCACGACCGAATGGCCGAGTTCGTCGGCGCGAGCGGTCGCGAGGAACTCGTCTTCACCGGCAACACCACAGAGTCCGAGAACCTGGTGGCCTACGCCTGGGGGCTGAACGAACTCGGTCCGGGCGACGAGGTCGTCCTCACCGAGATGGAACACCACGCCTCGCTGGTGACCTGGCAACAGATCGCCAAGCGGACCGGCGCGACGGTCCGGTACATCCGCGTGACAGACGACGGGCATCTCGACATCGACCACGCCAAGGAATTGATCGGCCCCGAGACGGCGATGGTTTCGGTGGTCCACGTCTCGAACACGCTCGGGACGATCAACCCCGTCGCCGACCTCGCCGAGATGGCCCACGCCGAGGACGCCCTGATCTTCGTCGACGGTGCCCAGGCGGTGCCCAACCGGCCGGTCGACGTCGCGGCCATCGACGCCGACTTCTACGCGTTCTCGGGTCACAAGATGGCTGGCCCGACCGGGATCGGGTGTCTCTACGGCAAGCAGGCCATCTTAGAGGACATGGAGCCGTTCAACTACGGCGGCGACATGATCACGAAGGTAACTTTCGATGACGCGACCTGGAACGAACTCCCCTGGAAGTTCGAGGCCGGCACGCCGAAGATCGCCCAGGGAATCGCCCTGGCGGAGGCCGCCGACTACCTCGAGGAGATCGGGATGGACCGAATCGCCCGCCACGAGAACGAACTCGCCCAGTACGCCATCGACCGGCTGGGCGAGTTCGACGACATCGAGATCTACGGTCCGCCCGCCGGCGAGGAACGCGGCGGTCTGGTCTCGTTCAACCTAGAATCCGTCCATGCCCACGACCTCTCTTCGATTCTCAACGACTACGCGGTCGCAATCCGGGCCGGCGATCACTGCACGCAGCCCCTACACGACAAACTCGGCGTGGCTGCGACTGCCCGAGCGTCGTTTTACCTCTACAACACGCGCGAGGAGATCGACGTGCTGATCGAAGCGATCGATGACGCGCGAGAGCTATTCGGGTAAGCATACGCGGCCTGTGGCCGCGTTTCGCCGGTCCCGAGGCGGTTTCGAGGGACCGGGTTTTTGGTCCAGATTTTTGCCGCGAGTGGTCGCCGAAGGCGACCCGAGCGGGAAAAAGGTGGCGTGGCGATCGACGACGCGCGAGAGCTGTTCGGGTAAGCAGACGCGGCCTGTGGCCGCGTTTCGCCGGTCACGGCTTCCGTTACTCAGTGTCGCCGGGCGATCCCCACTCCCACTTGGTGCGGTCGACTTTCTCTTCGAGGGTCGCCAGTTGTGTCTCGAAGGCGTCCGCACTGTCGACGGACGTCCACTCCTCGGCGATTCCCTGTGCGCTTTTGAGCCGCTCGGCTGCGTCCTCGTACAGCGAGCGGGCCGCCTCGGCGTCCTCGTCCTCGCGGTTCTCCCCCTCGTCTTCCAACTGCTCGGCGTGTTCGACGAGCGCTTCGACGGTGTGTTCGGCGACGTCTTCGAGTTCGTACTCGGTTGATAGCTCCGGGAGGTCGGCCGTTCGCTCCCAGTCTGCCTCGTGAGCGGCTGCGTACCGCCGGTAGGCCTCGAGCCAGTGAGACACTGCCGTCTCCGGATCGTCGGCGTCCTCCGCGGCGTCAATTGCGTTCCGGGTCGCCTCGACGTAGCGGGTGTCGAGACCGCTGACACCCTCCACCAGAGCGTCGACGCGATCGAGCAGGGACTCAGGCACGTGATCGAAGCGTTCGTCGACGTTCCCGAGCGTGTCGGCCGCAGTGGCCGCGGTCGTGTAGGCCTCACAGAAGGTTTCGTAGTCGCCCTCGCTCGCCGATTCCGCCGTTTCGAGAGCTTCCTCACCGCGGTCGAGCCAGGTCGTGACGTATCGCCGTTCGAACTCCGCTTCGGCTTCAGTCACGCGCTCACCCAACTTCTCGCGCGGGGCCAACTCGGCGTTGGCTGCCTCGTGGCGCGCTTCCGAGAGTTTCGAGCGGGTGCGAACCAGGCGGTTCTCCGTCGGTTCGTCCTCGCGGATACGTTCTTCCAGGGCCTCGAGACGCTCCATGGCGGTCTCGATGGCCCCCTCGACCGTCCGGTAGGTCTCGGCGACGGTCTCGACGTACGTCGCCGTGGTTTCGAGGTCGCCTGCGGTCGGCGAGAAGGTGACTGACTCCGCGTCGTGGCCGACGACCACTGTCTCGTTTAACAACCCGGAGTCGACGTCGCAGGTCGTGATCGTGTCCATCTCGAAGGCGATCTCGGCCTCGTCGGGTTGATCGCCGAGGAGGATCACGACCCGCTCGTCGGTCACGAGGAGATACGCGGCGTGGTCACCCTCGGGCTCGACGGTCGTCGTCCGGCCGTCCGTTTCGTGCTCGACGCTGTCGCTCGCCAGCACGTGCTGGGGCTGTTCGCCGTTTTCCAGCAACTCGGCGAACGCGGTCGGGTCGAGATCCACGTCGCCGTCTCCACCCCCAATCAACGAGTCGGATAGGTCGTTCACTCTGTCGAACATTGGTGTCGCTCCCGCCGGGACCACTCCCTTTTGTGTGTTATCTCGTTGTAGTGTATTAATAATACGCTTTTCGGCCACTTTCAGCGCCGGCGTCACGTCAGGTGACAACGCCGCCAGCGGAACGTTTTTCGGCCGGTATCGCCTACCGCGGGATACTATGGGAATCGGTGGCAGCGACATGTACCGACAGCAGATCCTCGATCACTACAAGAACCCCCGGAATCACGGGGAGCTCGAGGACGCGACGTTCACGCACGTCGGCGAGAACCCGATGTGTGGCGACACTATCGAGATGGACGTCGTCCTCGACGACGACGACGAGGAGACTATCGAAGCCGTGGCCTTCCGCGGCGACGGGTGTGCGATCTCCCAGGCCTCGGCGTCGATGCTCTCCGAACGGCTTCAGGGCATGACGATCGAGGAGCTGGAAGGACTAGATCGCGACGACGTCATCGACATGCTCGGGGTGGACATCTCGCCGATGCGCGTGAAGTGTGCCGTCCTCGCCGAAAAGGTCGCCCAGGACGGCGCGGAGATCTACTTCGGCGAGAAGGACCTCGACGCGACGAGTACTGAAGACGACGACGTCCACGAGGAGTAGCTGATCGGTCGGCTTCGCCGGGTCACGCTGGCCGTCTTTTCGTTCACTCGGATCGCTCGATCAGCGCCGACTCCTCGTCGGCGTGCGTGACCTCGACCGCATGATCGGTGTGTCTGGCGTGGGTCTGTGCCCACCGTCGCGCCCCGCGCTCGTCGAGACGCTGGACTGACTCGGGACACTGTCGACAGTCGGCCTGCCAGGTCGAGACGCCGTCGGGGAAGTGCCCGGTATGGCGCTGATGATCCAGGGCGAACTGTTCGAGCGCCTGGTTGCCGACGGCCAGCTCGTCGAGTTCGTAGGTCAGGTTCCACTCGCGCCCGCAGCGCTCACAGGTGATCATCGGCACGTCGTCGACATCGTCGGAACCGGGAGGGACTGCTGACCCCTCGTCGTTGTCGGTGGGCATACCTCGCCCTGGGGAGCGATACACTTGAGGGCTGGCGTCGGTAGGCCGATCACGCCAGGAAGACGTGGCGTGGCTGGTCGGCCAGGACCTCCCTGCCCCATTCGACGGTCTCCCGGAAGTCATCCGAGCGGAAGAAGGCCATGGCGTCCTCGCGGGCGTCCCAGTTCGAGGCGATGAACATGTCGGTCGCGTCGTCGTCGTTGACTAGCAACGCCGTCCCTCGGTGGCCGTCCATCTTGGCGAGTTTCTCGCCGACGACGCCAAAGGTCTCGACGAACTCCTCGCGGTAGTCGGGCTTGACCCGGTAGAACATCCCCATCGTGCCAAATCCGTCGCCCTCGCCGGCGCGGGCAAGCACGCCCGGCAACTCCGCCAGGGTGTCGGCCGCGGACTCGGCGTCGGCCGCCCCCTCCCAGAGGCTGACGACCGCGGTCGCTTCGCTGTCGCCGACCGTGGTCACCTCCCCCACTTCGGGTTCGTAGATCGCGGTCCTGACGTGGCCCTCGGTCTCGGCGAAACGGTCCCGGAGTTCGCTGACCGGTTCGACGAGTTCGTCGGCGTCGGCTTCGGCGTAGACGACCATCGCGTAGACGTCCTCGCCGTGAGGCTGGCCAGCGTAGACGCCGGCCTCGGAAAGTTCGTCCCGGACAGACGCGGCTGTGGCCTCGTCCGTTCCTGCCTCGGTGGTCGCGCCGTGGTCTTCTTCGACGCCGCCGTCCGCCTCGTTTTCGGCCTCGAGGACGCCCCCGTATTGTTCGGTGATTCCAGGGAGGTCGCCCAGGAAACCCGCCGCCGTCTCGGCGGCCTCCTCGGCGGTCCAGACCGAGACGACGGCCGACCGTCCGCCGGAGGCTCGCACGAGCGTGGCGACGTGGCGGTCGTAGTGATCGAAGTTCTCCCTGAGCCCCGCGACCTCCTCGGCGAGTTCCTTGGCGTCGGCCTCGGCATAGAACAGCAGCCCGTACTCGCCGCCCTCGTAATCGTCGCCCGCCCGCAGCCCGAGCTGGAAGAGCCGCTCGGGCAGGTCCTCGACCGTCGAATACGAGACGTCGCCGACCGACGGTCGCCCGCCGCTGCCGGGATGGCCGTCGTCTGTGTCGTCGGAGGACTCGCCGTCGGCAGCGGGATGGCCGTCGTCACCGTGGGTGTCGTCGCCAGCGTGGTGTTCGCTGTCACTCTCGGCAGCGTCCTCGGGCGTCGCGGGGACGGTCGAGTGGTCCGCCGCGGAGTGGTCACCGTCGCCCGCGATCGGCTCGCCGGCCATGTAGGCAGCGAGGTCGGTGGGTGCCATCTTTCGGCCGATCCAGAACGGGCCGAATTCGGCGTACTTCGAACTGGAGGGGTCGAATCGCATCTCGTAGAGGAGTTCCTTGACGTCGGTGAGGTCGTCGGCCCACAGCGTCACGCCCCACTCCCAGTCGTCCATCCCGATCGCGCCGGTGATCATCTGGGTCACCTTCCCGGCGTACTCCCGCCCGATATCGCCGTGAGCGTCCATGTGCTCGGCGCGCTCTTCGAAGGGCAGATCGTACCAGTTGTACTCGGGGTCCCGGCGCTTGTCCATCGGGTAGAAGCTGACGTGTTCGGCGTCGGGGATCTCGGGTTCGATGCGCGAGCGCATGTACCGCGCCAGTCCGGAGTCGTCCTCGACCTCGCCTTCGATGAACTCCCGGCCCTTCTCTGAGTACCCCGAGGCTTCCGTCACGGAGACGAAGGAGTCGGTCGGCTCGGTGAAGCCGGCGAAAGCAGTGTGCTCGAAGCGCCGCGTCAGGCGCTCGACGTCGGCCGTCGTCGGCCGGAGGTGGACCACCAGGAGGTCGGCCTCGTGGCCGAGCATCGCGTAGACGGCCGAATCGCCCGCAGCAGCGTCGGTGACACCGATAGCGTCCGCGAAGAACGTCTCGCCCTCGGTGATCGCACGCTCGCGAACTCGCTCGGGGGCCTCGCGCCAGGCGTCCCAGTCGATCGTTCTGAACTCGTGGAGTGCGTACCAGCCTTCGACCGTCGGCGGTGCGCGTCGTCTGACCATGCCAGTCCGTTGGTTCCGGCCGATAAGGAACCTTGCCCTCGCGTCGAATGCCGCCTCGAAGTCGCCAATCGAGGGGGCCACGGTCCCAGCCTCGGCAGTCGGGGGCGGGTTTTTAAGCGTCCGCGCAGTGAGTCTGGGTCGTGAGCGGCGACAGCGACGACGCCGAATTGCTCGCCCTCCTCGAGGACGACTACGCCCGCGAAATCCTCGCAGCCACGAGTGCCCAACCCATGTCAGCAGAACGACTCAGCCAGCACTGTGACGCCTCGGACTCGACGATCTACCGGCGCGTCGACCGGCTGAAAACTCACGATCTGATCGACGAACAGACGCAGTTCGATCCGGACGGCCACCACTACAGCGTCTACGTCTCCCGCCTGGAGTCGGTGACCGTCACCTTCGACGACGGTGAGTACCGGGTCGAACTCGAACGACGCCAACCGGCCGAGGAAGACCCGGCCGATCGCTTCACCAGGATGTGGCAAGACCTATGATCGCCGCGACAGCGTTTCCGTCCCCGCTCGTCGGCGCTGTCGACCCCGTCGAGGTCGCTACTATCTCGATTCCGCTGGCCTCCGCTGTCCTGGGGTTGGTGATCGGCTACCAGGCCTACCGGGGTTTTCGCCGCCACGAGAGTACGTCGATGCGATACCTCTCGATCGGGCTCATCCTGTTGACGGCGGTGTCGTTCTCGGTGGCGGCCTTCGGGACGCTGTTGCTTCGATGGGACGTTTTCCCGTCGAACTTCGAAACCCCGATCCGCCTCCTCGCCCGGGTCTCGCAGTTCGTCGGGCTCGCGTTCATCACCTACTCGCTGTATCGCCGTCCCTGAGCGGGCGGGGCACTTGCTCTTTTCGCGCTCGTCGTTCGCTGGCCGGGAGTGATGGACGAGAACCGTCGACGGGACGGGTTCGATCGAGCAGCGTGAAA
Source organism: Halorhabdus tiamatea SARL4B (assembly GCF_000470655.1). Classification (NCBI taxonomy): domain Archaea; kingdom Methanobacteriati; phylum Methanobacteriota; class Halobacteria; order Halobacteriales; family Haloarculaceae; genus Halorhabdus; species Halorhabdus tiamatea. The sequence goes on along the minus strand of NC_021921.1, from coordinate 1,124,479 downwards.
ACTCAGCTGTGGATGCCCATCGCCTCGATCTGCTCCTGATACCGGTTGCGGATCGTGACTTCCGTCACCTGGGCGACGTCGGCGACCTCCCGCTGGGTCTTCTTCTCGTTGCACAGGAGCGAGGCGGCGTAGATCGCGGCGGCGGCGTAGCCCGTCGGGGATTTGCCCGACAGCAGCCCCTTCTCGGCGGTGGTCTCGATGATCTCGTTGGCTTTGCTCTGGACTTCCTCGCTCAGTTCGAGTTCCGAACAGAACCGGGGGACGTACTTCTTGGGGTCGACGGGCTCCATCTCGAGGCCGAGTTCCTGGGAGATGTACCGATAGGTGCGGCCGATCTCCTTGCGTTCGACCCGCGATACTTCGCTGATCTCCTCTAAGCTGCGGGGGATGCCTTCTTTCCGACAGGCGGCATACAGCGCCGAGGTGGCGACGCCCTCGATCGATCGGCCACGGATGAGGTCGTCGTCCAGCGCCCGGCGATAGATGACCGAGGCGACCTCCCGAACCGAACGGGGGACGCCCAGCGCCGAGGCCATCCGGTCGATCTCGCTCAGGGCGAACTGGAGGTTGCGCTCGCCGGCGTCCTTCGTCCGGATGCGTTCCTGCCACTTTCGCAGGCGGTGCATCTGGCTGCGCTTCTTGCTCGAGATCGACCGGCCGTAGGCGTCCTTGTCCTTCCAGTCGATAGTGGTCGTCAGCCCCTTGTCGTGCATCGTCTGGGTCGTCGGCGCACCCACGCGGGACTTCTCCTGGCGTTCCTGGTGGTTGAACGCCCGCCACTCGGGGCCGGGGTCGATGTTGCCCTCCTCGACGACCAGCCCACAGTCCTCACAGATCAACTCACCCCGGTCCGCGTCCTTCACCAGGCTATCGGATCCGCACTCCGGACACTCCTCCACCCCCTCTTGTTCGTCGGTTTCGGTCTCGGATTCGCGCTCGCGCTCCCGCTGGCGGGTAGACCGTGTCATCGCACTTATATAGTAGCAGTGTAATCACACTTAAGGCTTTGGCATACTTTCAGTTCACATACCAAGTAGGGCAATTCACTGCCCGATTGACTGGTCCCCTTCAGGGTCGATCGGATTCGTTCCAGTTCGGGTGAACGGCGGCCATACGAGATCGACGCCCTCAGTTCGCACGTACACCGCGATAGAGCACGTAGACGACGAACGCCGTCACGTACGCGATCGCGAGCGCTTGGGCGACCCCGGAGAGGGCGAGTATGGGTTCGAGGACCGCGATCAGGAGAATCACGACGGGACCAATCAGCAACAGTCCGTCGTAGACGTGGTCGTCGGCCCCGGACTCGAGGACGGCCGAGACGAACGGCATCTTCGAGAACTTCATTGATACATCCCCCCGCGACGCAACAGCGTCCGAAGCGCGACCAGGACGGGGATGATCTCCAGGCGACCGATCCACATGTGTCCGAGGAAGGATATTTTGCCGAGGGTCGGGAGCGATTCAGGCCCGGTGATACCCGAGGAGAGGCCGACGTTGCCCTGGGCGCTGGCGACCTCGAAGAACGCGTTCGAAAGCGAGAACTCCTCTGCGGGCAAGACGACCAGCAAGAGAAACGTGCCGACGACGAGAAACGTCGTCCAGAGGACGGCGATGATCGCCGCCTCGACGAACTCCCGGTTGACTTCTTCTTCGGTGAGCCGACGCCCGTCGATGTCGAGCCGACGGACGGCGCTGTCGGGGTAGAACACGTCACCGATCTTGTAGCGAATCCCCTTGATCAGGGTCAATCCACGGATGAGTTTGATCCCGCCGACGGTCGACCCCGCTGCCCCGCCGACGAACATGCCGAAGGCCACCAGCAGCTGGGCCTGGGCCGGCCACGAACCCAGGGCGACGTTCGTCGTGTCGACGGCGGTCTGAAAGCCCGTACAGGTCGCCGCCGAGACGAACTGAAAGCCGCTGTAGCGCAGCGCGGACAGGGGGGTGTCGTAGGGACCGACGTAGAGGAACGCCCCCAGCAACGCCGACCCCAGACTCATGTAGATGAACACCCACCGGGTCTGGAGATCCTCGTAGAGGTTCCGGATGTCGCCCTGCAGGATGAGGTAGTGGACCGGGAAGGCAATCGAGCCGAGCAGCATGATCGGGATCAACACGCCGTCGATCACGGCGCTGTCGTAGGTCGCAATCGAGTTGTCGGTGATCGAGAACCCGCCCGTCGCCAGCCCGGTCATCGCGTGGTTGATCGCGTCCCAGAGCGGCATGCCGGCCGCGAATAGCGCGAGGATCGAGACGAACGTAAAGAGGATGAAAATCCACCAGATCGTCCGGACCGTCGAGACGATGCTCGGGTGGATCTTCTCGGATCGCGCCTCACTTTTGTAGAGGGTGAGCGACCCAGATCCGGGTCGGGACAGGATCGCCGTCGTGAGGACGATCACGCCCACGCCGCCGATCCACTCACTGAACGTCCGCCACCACTGCAGCGTCCGCGGGAGGACTTCCTCGTTGTCGGTCATCGTCAGGCCGGTCCCGGTGAAGCCGCTCATGCTCTCGAAGATGGCGTTCAGCGGGTCCCGGAAGGCCGCGAGTGTCGGCGTCCCTTCCAGCCCCGTCGGGAGGCCGAGGTGGACGCCCCAGGCGACCAGCAAGAAGGGAACCGACCCGAAGACGCCCACGAACAGCCACCCCGTCGCGGCGACGATCATGCCGTGCAGCCGCGAGGGCGAGTCGGCGTCCCTGAACCGATGGTGGAGTCCGTAACCGACGGCGAACGGGACGATCCCAGCCACTCCGAAGGCCAGTACCCCGAACCACTCGCCCCAGACGAGCGGGACGACCACCGAGACGGCCATCAGCCCGCCGAGTGCTTCGAGGATCCGTCCGACGTCGCGTCCGATGGTCGCCGTCGTCCGGTTCATGGTTGTGTCCCCGCGGTGCCCGCGGTGGCGTTCGCCGCCAGTGTCCGATTGCGCCGGTTAGGCTTCGATCCTGTACTCATCCTGTCTCACTCGTCGACCCGATCTTCGTAATGGCCGAAGATGTCCGTGATCTCCGGTTCGGCTCCCACGGCCGAGTAGACGGTCAGGACATCGCCCGCATGGATGGTCGTGTTCCCACGCGGTGTGATCGGCGCGTTCGCACCGTCACGTTCGATCGCGACGATGAGTATGTCGTCCGAAAGTAAATCCTCGTCGGCAGTCTCCTGGAGGGTCTTCCCCGCGACAGGTGCGTTCTCCGTGACGCTGATCTCGAAGACTTCCGCCTGGTCGCCGATGCGCATGTAGTCGACGATCGCAGGACGTGCGACCGCCCGATAGAGGTACTCGGCGATGAGTTGCTGGGGATTCTCCATCGTGTTGACGCCGATCTGCTCGAAGAGGTTCATGTGCTCGGGATCGTGGACGACCGAGAGGATCGACGGCACGCCGTACTCCTTGGCGAGCAGACACACCATGACGTTGGTCGCGTCCCGGTCGGTCGTCGAGACGACGGCGTCGGCCCGCTCGATGCCTGCGTCTTCGAGCGTCGCGTTGGTGGTGGCGTCGGCTTCGAGGACGAGACAGTCGAAACGGTCCGCGGCCCGATTGGCCCGCTCGGTGTCGCGCTCGATGACGACGACCTCGTTGCCGGATCGCGTCGCAATCTCGATGAGTGGCGTGCCGATGTCGCCCGCGCCCACGATGACGATGTACATGCGCGATCAAGCCCCCTGCCTCGCGCGTTCGAGGCGTTCGGAACGTCCGTTCGTCGCGACGACTCCGTTCATGGACGGATGCACTGGATGGATCGGTTAATAGATGACGAAGTTGCCGACGACACCGGTCCCGGCCACACAGCACGCTTTCACGCCCCAATTGCGGTTATCTCACCGAGTCGTATCGGTCAGTCGTCGTCCACGTGTTCGTTATCGAAACAGATCCAAGCGCTGGAAGATCGCCCCGAGCAACACCGCGATGGGGATGATCTCCAGGCGACCGACCCACATGTTGACGATCAACATTCTGTTGGCGGTGGCGGGCATGGTCGGTCCGGTGGTCCCGGAGTCGAGCCCGACGTTGCTCTGGGCGCTCATCACGTCGAAGATGACGTATTCGAGGGGATGGTCGGGGGACAACACGCGAAGTGGACGGCGACGCCGATCGCGAGAAACGAAATCCAGAGGATGGTGACCACCGCCGCCTCGGTGAATTCCCGATTGGCCTGCTCCTCGTCGAGTCGACGATCGCCGATCTGGAGATACCGAACTGCCGTCCGCGGTTTGAGTCAGTTAGTCGACTCGCTTTCCTCGTCGGCCGACTCGATACCGTTCTTCCATCGGTAATAGAGCGAGCGCATCGTTCGATCGGTGTCTCGGGCCATGAGGACAGTGGCCTCACTCTGTGTCGAAAGCGTTTGCTGGATGGAGTTGAACACGAGCCCCTCCAGCCGGGACTGCTCCTCGGGGGCGCCGATCGTGACGACGTCGTGGGCCGTCGCTTCCGCGAGGATCTCCTCGGTCTCGTCGGCCGCTTCTCTGAGTTCCGTCTCGACCGGCACATCCTCGCCGATGATGCTCTCGGTGAACTTCAGCAGGTCATACCCATCGGATGTCGCCTGGGGACCGTCCTCGTCAGAGACGACGTGCAGAACGGTGATCGAGGCGTCGGCCGCGCTGGCTACGGCCCGTGCCGCTTCTGTTGCGAGGGCCGCGTGTGGTCCGTCGTTGACCGCCAGGAGGATCGAATCGATCGGCTCCGCGTCCGACTCCGAGAGCGACGCGACGACGTGCTCCGAGACGTCCGGCACGTACAGGGCGTTGTCCCCGCCGGGCGAGCCGATGTTCTCGACGAACACGTTACACTCGGCGTCCGCCAGGACGACATCGACCGTACTCCGGGCGAGGAGCCACCCGTCGTCGAGGCCAGTCCCGCGGGCCAGCAGGATCGCCGTACCACTGCTGTCGTCGCCTGCGTCGAGAATCGCCGCCGTGGTGTCCGTGGTCGCCCGGACGACCGCATGGACCGGAACCTCCGGATCCAGCTGGTGGGCCACGTCCGCGATCTGTGCGAGTTGCCGGCGGCGTTTCTCGACGGTCTCGACGACGGCGTCCCGGTCGTCGGCCGGCTGGGCCGTCCGGCTGTGTTCCCGGACAGTTTCCAGGGCCGACTCGCTCCCGACAGCCTCGACGCCGAACAGTAACACCCGGCCGTCGTTGTCCGCCGCGAGTGCCGTCGCCGTCCGGAGGAACCGCTGGACGTCGATCCCGGAACTCCCATCGAGTAGCGTCTCGGTGACGGGGACGACGAGGGTATGCTCCGGCGTGTGAACTCGCGGCCCCTCGTGGAGGTACGGGTCGGACTCCGAACCGTCACTCTCGCTATCGACGGTGATCCGCACGTCGGGTGGCTCGTCAGTCATGGGCCGTCACCTACGAACTGCTCGGTGATCCCGTTTCGAGCCCCGTTCCTGGCGAAGATCGTGACGGTGTCGCCAGCCTGGAACTCGGTCTCACCCTGCGGGATGAGCAACTCACCGTTCGCCCGGACGATGGCGACGATGATCGTCTCCTCGGGCAGCAAGTCCTCCCGGTCGGCGTCGATCAGGCTCAGCCCGGCGATCGGCGCGCCGGCTTCGACCGACGCCTCGAAGATCTCGGCCTCGCCGGCGATCGACATGAAGTCCTGAATTGCCGGGTGCTGGACGGCCCGGTAGAGGTACTGGCCGTTGAGTCGGTGGGGGCTCTCGACGATGTTGACGCCGAGATCCTCGAACAGCTCGATGTTCTCGGGATCGTTGATCGAACTCACGAGCGTCTCGACGCCGTACTGCTTGCCGAACATGCTGATCATGAGGTTCGTCGAGTCACTGGCGGTCGTCGAGATGAGGGCGTCCGCCTCCTCGATGCCAGCCTCCGCAAGGATGTCCTTCGAGGCTGCGTCCGCGTTGATGACCAGACAGTCGTAGTTCGTACTCACCTCCTCGGCGAGTTCCGGAATGCGCTCGACGACGACCACCTCGTGGTCGTCCCGGGTCGCGAGTTCGATGACGGTACTTCCCGTACGGCCTGCGCCGACGACGATTACGTACATTGGTGCTGTGGTGTGGGTGACGGTTGGGAAACTGTGCGGGCGGGCTGAAGTCGTCCGGCAGGGGGCGGTCCCGGAACGTCGTGGACGGATCGACTGGATGGTGGTCGGTAGCGCATGCTCGATCACCGCCTGAAGAGGCTCGAAATCAGGACCAGGATCGGGATGATCTCCAGGCGGCCCATCCACATCTGGACGATGAAGAGGATCTCGGCGACGGCGGGCATCCCCGGTCCGGTGATGCCCGAGGAGAGTCCGACGGTCCCCTGTGCCGTCGCGACCTCGAAGATCGCGTCCGCAAGCGTGAACTCCGACGGTAAGACGGCAAGGAGGACGAACAGCGAGAGGCCCAACACGACGAGGTAGGCAACGGCCAGCGTCGCGGCGGCCCGGATCTCGTCGTTTGCTTCCTCGGCCGTGAAGATCCGATCCCCGATGCGGAGGTCCTCGATCGCGTGCTCCGGGAGGAACGACCGGGAGACTTCCCAGCCGATCCCGCGGGCGAGGATGTACCCGCGGAGGATCTTGATCCCGCCGACGGTCGCCCCGGCGGACCCGCCCAGCAGCATCGCCCCGAAGACGATGAACATCACGCCGCCGGGGACCCAGTCGCCGATCGCGGAGGTCTGCCACCCAGTTGTGCTCTGTGCGCTGATGAACTGGAAGAGGCCATCACGGAACGCTTTGCTCGTCGCCACGCGGCCGACGTAGCCGATCGGGTCGCCGTGATAGGGGACGCCGACCCAGCGGGCCAGGAAGGCCGTCAGGCCGATCACGCCGACGACGAACATCCCGAACAGCAGCCGAACCTGCGGGTCGCGGGTGAACTCCCGGATGTCGCGCTCGGAGATCGCGCCGTAGTAGACCGGGATCGCGATCGCCCCGGTGATCATCGCGGGGATGTGGACGAGTTCCATCGCGTAGGAGCCATAGCCAGCGATGGAGTTATCGAGGGTACTGAACCCGCCGGTGGACTGGCCGGTCATCGCGTGGTTGAGCGCGTCGAAGATCGTGTTCTCGATTCCGTAGCCCGGCTGGACGAGAAACGTCGCCGCCGCGAGATAGACGGCAAGCAACGCAGTGACCCCGAGGTAGATCTTCCAGATCGCCTTGGCCGTTCCCGCGATGCTCGGCCGCAGCTTCTCGTCGCGGCCCTCCGAGCGATAGAGCGAGATACCGGCCGTGCCGTGCGGTTGGCGAAGGATCGCCAGCGAGAGGACGATCATCCCCGCGCCGCCGATCCACTGCATCTGGGAGCGATACCACAGAAAGCCGTGGCCGATCGAAGGTTCGTGGACGCTCATCGTCAGGCCGGTCGTCGTGTACCCACTCACGCTCTCGAAGAAGGCGTGCAGCGGATCCCGGAAGTTGAGGAGGCTCGAACGCGCATAATCCGCCCCCGCCGGGATGAACGAGTTGAGGACTCCCTCGGGCGTGATGTAGGCCGCGACAATAAACGGGACGGCACCGAACGCCGCCGTGACGAGCCACCCGAGCGCCGCGACGATCATCGCGTGATGGCGCTTTGGCTCGGGCGCGTCTTCACACAGTTTGTACGTCACGCCGCCGACGAGTGCCGTGACACCTGATCCGATAAGAAACGAAACGGCACTGTACCACTCCCCGTAGAGCAGCGACACGACGAACGGAATCAGCATCAACAGCCCGATGAGTACCTGGAGGGCACCGATGTCCCTGAGGACTGTTTTCGCCGCTGTGGGGGCGCTCAATCGGTCAATTCTGGATCGAAACGACGCAGGTGAATCGGACATAGTTGGGTCAACATTCCGTCTCTGGACGCGTCTTTGGCGACTGACCGGTATTCATCGCGGCCGTCGCGTCGTGTTCGTGAGCTACGTGATTTCTCTATCGATATAAAGAATCCGGTATTTTATGGAAAGCGTTGCCGATTTCGATTATATTTGGCATTCAGTCATCCTAGCAGTATTGAAATGCATGTAGACGGAGCTGTTTCTGAACTGGACTGATGGGGTCTGTCGGAGCGACTGGTAGAACATCGAGGATCGCGAATCCACGACGGGTCGATCTGTCACGCGACCCACGTCCCGAAACTGGGGAGCAGCCGCTACCGCGCAACGACGACAACCCGGGCGGCGAGCCGTTGGTCGCTATTGAACGGTTTTGTCCTCGTAGTGCCCGAAGACGTCAGTGAGATCCGGATCTGCGCCTCTCGCCGAGTAGACCGTCAGCATGTCGTTCGGCTGGATCTGAATGTTCCCGCGGGGCGTCAGCGGGCTGTCCTCGCCCTCGCGTTCGATGGCCACGATAAGAACGTCGTCCCCAAGGATGTCCTCCTCGCCAGCCTCGGTGAGTGTTTTTCCCGCAATCGGCGCGTTCTCGGTGACGGAGATCTCGAAGACTTCCGCCTGGTCGCCGATGCGCATGTAGTCGACGATCGCAGGACGTGCGACCGCCCGATAGAGGTAGCCGGCGATGAGCTGTTGGGGGTTCTCGATCGTGTTGACGCCGATCTGCCGGAAGAGGTTCATGTGCTCGGCGTCGTGGACGACCGACGTGATCGCCGGGATTCCGAACTCCTCGGCGAGCAGACACACCATGACGTTGGTCGCGTCCTGATCGGTCGTCGAGATGATCGCGTCGGCTTGCTCGGCTTCGGCGTCCTCTAAGGTCTCTTTCGAGGTTGCGTCGGCATTGAGCACCAGACAGTCGTACTCCCTACCGATCGCCTCGGCTTTCTGTGTGTCCTGTTCGATCACGACGACCTCGTTGCCGGATCGCGTCGCGATTTCGATCAGTGGCGTGCCGATGTCGCCTGCGCCCACGATGATGATGTACATGTTCGATCAGTCCTCCAACGCGACACTCGTTGGCAAATGCTACGCTCGGGCCGATAAAAATATAGCGGAACGCGGAACGAAGGCGTAGACAGGTAATGATAGATTTCGCGTTCGTTTATCCCCGTTGTGAAAGCGATCCGATCCGGATTCGAGTCACTCGCATATCTGTCGACCTGCTTCGCGTGGTGTTTTTGGATTGTGACGACAGAATCCGTAACGGAAACTAAAAGGCGCTACCGGATCGATTTCGGGGACGATCATGGCCAGGGCGATCGACGCGATCGACGAGCAGATCCTGTACTACCTCGCCCAGGAGGCCCGTCACACCTCCGCGCCGGACATCGCCGAGCGGGTCGAGGTCTCGCCGCCGACAGTCCGCAACCGGATCCGGCAACTCGAGGCGGACGGGATCATCCAGGGCTATCACGCGCACATCGATTACGAGAAAGTCGACGGGCGGCTGGTCAATCACTACGTCTGTTCGACGGGCGACCGCGACCGCCAGGAACTCGCCCGCCGGGCACTGGACGTCTCGGGCGTCGTCAACGTCAGGGAGATCCTCTCGGGCCGTGGCGACCTCCGGGTCAAGGTGGTCGGAACCGACACCGACGATCTGACGCGCATCGCCCAGGATCTCAACTCGCTGGGGATCGAAATCGACGACGAGGGACTGGGCTATCGGGAGTACTTCCGGCCCTACGCGCCGTTTGGCCCTCGCGACGAGGAGCCGATCTCCCCAGTCTCGGGCGTGGCCGGGTTGACGGGCGACGCCAACGTGGTGGAGTTGATCGTCGAGGAGGGGACCCCGATCGTCGGCAAGACCCTCCAGGCGGCCAACGACGAAGAGTTGCTCACGTCGGACCTCCTCGTAGTGCGGATCAACCGCGACGGCGAGTCGATTTCGCCGACGGGCGAGACGACCATCCAGGCGGGTGACTTCGTGACGGTGCACTCCCGGTCGGGTATCTCCGAGGAAACGCTGTCGGCGTTCACTGGACAGTGAACGCGCTCGCGGGTCGGCCAGTGGCTTGTCGCCGACCGAAAAGCCCTACCCCGTCGCCCGGATAGCCCCCCCAATGCCGGTCATCGAGTGCGACCCGTCGGCCGCCCGCGAACGGCTGGAAGCCGCGGGCATCGCGGTCGAGTCGGGCAACACCGATCACGAGTGCTGGCGGGCCGAATCGGGCGGCGCGACCGCCGTCGCCTACGATGGGAAGGTCGTCGTCCAGGGGGCCGACCCGGGCAAGTTGACCGCGGTCCTGGCCGAGGAGGGCGGGCGCGCCCACGTCTACGTCGACGGGGCCTCGCGGGGCAACCCCGGCCCGGCGGCCATCGGCTGGGTGATCCTCACCGGCGACGGCGGCATCGTCACCGAGGGGGGCAAGCGCATCGGTTCGACGACCAACAACTGTGCGGAGTACGAGGCACTCATTCACGCCCTGGAAATCGCCGCCGACTACGGCTTCGATTCCGTCGAGGTCCGGAGCGACTCGGAACTGGCCGTCCGGCAGGTCCGCGGGGAGTGGGACACTAACGACCCCGACCTCCGCGAACGCCGCGTCCGGGTCCGGGAACTGTTCCGCGAGTTCGAGGACTGGTCGATCGAGCACGTCCCCCGGGAGATCAACGAGCGCGCCGATTCCCTTGCCAACGAGGCGTTCGAGGATGGCTGAGGGAGGGTCGACAGACAGCGATACGACGGCCGGCGACTCCTCGACAGATGAATCGACGACCGAGGAACTGCCCCGTGACGTAGTCGAGACGGTCGAACGACTCACACACCGCGCTCGATGGGCCGACGACGAGCGCGCCACAACGCTCCGGGATCGCCGCGACGACATTCTGGCCGAACACGGCTTCGAGGCGCGGATCCGCTCCGAACGCGACGGCGACGTCCTGGTCTGTTATCCGGGCGAGTGGCTCGAGGACGGCGAGGTCGTCATCGACCGGATCGACGACCGCTCGCGCGCGCTCGAGCGCGCGCTCGACCCCGAGACTGACGCGGACTGGGAGACGATCGACGCCGACAACCGCGAGGTCGTCGACGCGGTCGAGGAGCACTACGGGGCGGTCCACGCCGCGAACGTGGCGGCGTTCGCCGACTACATGAGCAACCACCACGCCCTCCGCATCGCCGACGCGACCGCCGATCACGTCGCGGAATTCCTCGACGAATACTTCCCACGCAACGCCTTTCCCGACGACGACCAGCGTGCCGTCGTCGAGGAGTCACTCCAGCGCGCGTTCGAATTCGTCGACGGGGAGCCCCCGCCGATCGACCGCGAAGCCGACGGCTACGACGTGTGATAAAAAAGCCGACGGAAGTGCGTCGGCGAACGGCGATCAGTGTCAGAACGCGCTTCAGGCTGCGTCTTCGAGGATCTCTCGGATGTCGTCGGCGCGGCCGTCCTCGGTGGTGAGTTTGCCGAACTCCCAGGCCAACTGCTCGAGGAGGACGTCGTAGCCCTTCTCGGTGAGGCTGTACTCGTTGGTCCGCTTGTCGAGTTCGCTCTTCTCGACGAGGTCCATCTCGACAAGATCGTCGAGGTTCGGGTACAGGCGACCGTGGTTGACGTCCGAGTCGTAGTAGGTCTCGAGTTCGCGCTTGACCGCGAGGCCGTAGCGCGCTTCCTCGGCCAGGATGACGAGGATGTTCTGCTGGAACGCGGAGAGTTCTCGGGCGATGCTTGGCGTCTCGACTTCAGTTTGTGCCTCTGACATACCTAAAGGAATGTCATCCGGACATTTAACCTTTGTTACCTGTGGTGGGTGCGGCACGAAATTTTTCGTCATCTTCTAACACGCCGCGTGAGAGTCGGTACCGACCGTCAAAAGCAGATTCGAGTCATTCGTGTGTCCGACTGCCGGTCACAGCGGCGCGAGTACGCCCGGGCGTAGGCACTGGCGACGCGAGCAGTTATCTACTGGCTAACGGCTACGCGAGCAGCGATCCACCGACGACCGATGGCCAGTGTGCATTATCGTCACGTGAGCCACCGGGACTCGACGAGTTCGCGAGGAGTGCGGGACTCGAAAGGTCTATTTGGCGGCCACCACCAGACAGGGGTGATGGTGAACCTCTTCGAAGCCCTCGAGGCGGGCCCGAACCCGCCCGAGGAGATCTACGCCGTCGTAGAGTGTCTGAAGGGCGAGCGCAACAAGTACGAGTACGACAAGGACCTGCCCGGCGTCGTCCTCGATCGCGTCCTCCACAGCAACGTCCACTACCCCAGCGACTACGGGTTCATCCCCCAATCGCACTACGACGACGACGATCCCCTGGACGTCCTCGTCCTCGTCGAGGACCAGACGTTCCCCGGCTGTGTCGTCGAGGCCCGCCCGGTCGCGCTGATGAAGATGGACGACGACGGCGAGGCCGACGACAAGGTCATCGCCGTCCCGACCGAGGATCCGCGCTACGACCACATCGAGGACCTCGAAGACATTCCCTCCCAACAGCGCGACGAGATCGACGAGTTCTTCGCGACCTACAAGAACTTAGAGGAAGGCAAGGAGGTCGAGACGCTGGGCTGGGAGGACGCGGCCGCCGCCAAGGAAGCTATCGAGCACTCCCAGGACCTTTACGAGGAGAAGATCGCCAAGTAGCGCCGTCGCTGTTCGGAGACGGCCACTGATTCCTGCCGGTTATACCCCACCGTCAGGACCATGCGGTATGCTTATGGGTAATTATTTGCGTGTGGCGACCCTCGTTTCGCGTGTGATGGCCACTGAACGTCCCGCGGTCGGGATCGCCCACTACACGGTCGTCCCCGAGAACTTCAAACCGGCGGAGCCAGAGCCTGAATCTCCCGAAGACTCGGTGACACGGGACGACTGAGTTCGCACTCTTTGCCGCCATCGCGGTGCGTCCTCGGAGTCGGCCCCTAGAAGAAGCTTCTTGTGTCAGACCACAGTATCGCGAGGTATGGGTCTGTTCGATCGGATACGCGGCGACGACGATCCCCGGGTCGCCTTCTTCGGCATCGACGGCGTCCCGTATAGCCTGATCGCCGAACACGACGAAGAGTTCGAGCACCTGAACGCACTCGCAGCCGAGGGGGCCGGCGGGGCCATCGACAGTATCGTCCCGCCCGAATCCAGCGCCTGCTGGCCGTCGCTGACGACCGGCGTCAACCCCGGCCAGACCGGTGTCTACGGCTTTCAGGACCGCGAGGTCGGCTCGGCGGAGACGTACGTCCCGATGGGGCGGGACGTCCAGGCCACGCGGCTGTGGGACCGCGTCCAGTCGGCCGGCCGGGACGCGACGGTGCTGAACGTCCCCGTCACCTTCCCGCCACAGCGTGACGTCCAGCGGATGGTCTCGGGCTTTCTCTCCCCCGGCGTCGAGGAGGCCGCCTACCCCGACGAACTCCGGGACACGCTCGAGGGCTTAGAGTACCGGATCGACGTCAACGCCAAACTCGGCCACGACGACGACAAGACTGACTTCCTCGAAGACTCCTACGAGACCGTCGAGAAGCGCTTCGAGGCGTTCAAACACTACATCGAGGAAGACGACTGGGACCTGTTTTTCGGCGTCTTCATGACGACCGACCGGATCAACCACTTCCTGTTCAAACACTACGAGGAAGACGGCGAGTACAGCGAGGAGTTCCTGGAGTTCTACCGGACGGTCGATCAGTACCTGGGTGAACTCCGCGACCTACTCGACGACGACGTGACGATGATGGTCGCCTCCGATCACGGCTTTACCAGCCTCGATTACGAGGTCCACATGAACGAGTGGCTGCGCGAGGAGGGGTGGCTCACGTTCGACACTGACGACCCCGAAGAGCTTGCTGACCTCGATTCGTCGACGAAGGCCTACTCGCTGATCCCCGGTCGGTTCTACGTCAACCTCGAAGAGCGCGAAGCCAACGGCGGCGTCCCCGAGGAGGACTACGAGGACGTTCGGGCCGAACTCAAAGCGAAGCTCGAAGCCCTCGAAGGACCGGACGGGAATCCGGTCGCCGACCGAGTCGTCACGAAAGAAGACGCGTTCCGGGGCGACCACGACGACATCGCGCCCGATCTGGTCGTGATCCCGAACCACGGCTTCGACCTGAAGGCCGGGTTCAAGGGCAGCGAGGCGGTCTTCGGCACCGGGCCGCGCAACGGGATGCACAGCTTCGACAACGCCAGTCTGTTCATCGAGGACGACGACGCGTCGATCTCGGGTGCTGACCTGTACGACGTCGCGCCGACGATCCTCTCGCTGATGGACGTCGAGTACGACCGGACCGACTTCGACGGGTCGAGTCTGGTCTGAGTCGCCCAGCAGCTATTTGGGCCGACCGCCCGTACCGTCGGCCGAATGGACCTCGATCTGGATCCGGACCTGGCCGAAACGCTGGCCGAGGAAGCCGACGAGCGCGGGTTCAAATCGGCCGAGGCCTACGCCAGGTGGCTGCTCGAACACCGCCAGGCGGTCCTCCAGCCGCCGGGCGAGCGCGTCGAGGCGCGTCTCGATCAACTCGCGGGCCGGGTCGAATCACTGGCGGCCGCACTGACTGACGAAGCGCTCGACCAGCCCCGGACGAGCGCCACCAGCTCCGACCCCTCGGACTGGTTCGACGCGTCCCGGGAGTCCCACGCGTGGAACCCAGACCAGGACGAGACGACGCTCGCGGACGAGGACACCTCCCAGACGGAGCCAGAAGGCTTCGCGTTCGTCGGCGAAGACGATGTCGGAACGGAAGACGACGAGGTGGAGGCGTCCGCCTCTGCGTTCGCCTACTCCGACGATCTCGAGCCGCCCGGCGAAACCGCGGACGAATCCCCCGAACCGCCCGCCGAACCCGAAGACGGGGCCGACGACGACGAGATCGCCGACGCGATCGCCGACGTCGACATCGAGGAGGAGACCGACGGCGACGCTGACAGCGAGTAGACGGACGGCGACGCTGACGGCGAGTCGTCGGTCGTTTCGACGCTGACGCCGAGTCGATTCTCGGACCGCGGGCGACCGATTCAAAAGAGGTTTTCGAGGTCGTCGTTCTGGAAGTCAGCTGCCGGTTCGGCCTGCTGCTGGCTGGCCTGTTCGTAGGCCTCGGTGGCCCGGTCGAGAAACGCCTGGAGACGCTGTGAGCGCTCGACGCCGCCGAGCAAGACCAGCGCGGCGAGTCGATCACTTTCGAGCGGGAAGTCCCCACCGCGGACCTCGAGACTGCCAGTCTCGTCTTCGAGCCACCGTCGGGCGCGCTCGACGCCCTTCCGGGCGATGCGGTCGGGCTCGCCGGCGATCACCAGGAGGGCGGTCTCGGCCTCGACGGCGTTGGGGAGGCTGGTCCCGGTCAGGAGGGCCTTGCGGGCCAGGCTCGTGATGGTGTTGATATTCTCGGCGCTGTCCGGGCTGGCTTCCGCGCTCGCGTAGCCGAGCGCGGCGATGCCGCCCGGTCGGAGCGTGTTGATGACCTCACTGGAGTCGACGACGCTCTCGCCGACGCCCTCGACAATCTCGCCCGACGCGAGCAGGAGACCCACCCGCTGGGCGATCTGCTGGTTGATCGTCTCGAAGCCTTCCTCGACGCTCTCGTCGGCGCTCTGCCAGGCGTCGTTGTCGACCAGCAGCGTCGCGTCGGCCTCGCGGGCGACGGTCTTCAGCGACCGGCCAGCGTTGGCCTGGTAGATCGACCCCTCGCTGCGGCCGGGCAGGATACCCAGAACGTAGACGGGGATGTCGTAGATCCGCTTGAGTTCCTTCGCCAGGACGGGCGCGCCGCCGCTGCCGGTCCCGCCGCCGAGGCCGGCGACGACGAAGATACCCTCGGCCTGGGAGGTGATCCGGCCGTCGAGGCCGTCGAGGACTTCGGTGGCCTCGCTTTGCATGATCTCCGCGCCGAGTTCGTTGTCGCCGCCGACGCCGTGGCCCTTCACGCGATCCTGGCCGATCAACATCGTATCGATCTCCAGGGACTGGAGGTCAGCCCGGGCGGTGTTGACCGCGAGCGCGTCCCGGATCGCGTCGAACCCCATCTCGTAGTCGTAGGTGGCCAGCGCCTGGGTGAGTTTCCCCCCGGCCTGACCCAGACCAATTAGGACGACTTTCATACCCACCGATTGGCGGACCGCCTATTCAAAGCTTGTGACAGTTCGGCGGTGGGACCGGCGCTCAGCAGCGACGCAGTTTCCGGTGGCGACGCCTCCTTGTACGTCCGAATCCTACCGTCACCTATGCTCGCTGCTGTCGACGCGGACGCCCACGACGCTGCCTCGCTTCGCCGTGCCTACGACGGACTCCTCGCGGACGCCATCGAAACGGCCGGTGTAGACGCTGTCGTTGCCGGGACTGCCCTCGATGCCGACACTGTCGACGCACTCGCCGACGCCGATAACGCCGCCGAAACGCCGTCGGTGACCCTTTCCGAGGCGAGTGCGGTCCTCGCACTCACGACGGATCGGGACGCCGACGCGCTCGCTGCCGACGCGCGCGACCGCCTCCTGCTCGAACTGTCGAGCGCCGTTCTCGACGTCGAGGCGCTCAGTCAGGGTCTCGGCCGCGACGTGACTCCCAAGGAACTCCAGGCCAAGATGGAAGGGCGACATCCGATGACGCTCGCTGAGTACGCCGAGATCCGTGGGTTCGTGGCGGGGAAAACGTGACGCGCGTCGCCATCCTCGGGTGTGGCTACGTCGGGTGTGAACTCGCCCGGCAACTCGTCGATGGCGGCCACCACGTCGTCGGCGTCCGCCGGTCGGATGCGGGACTCGCGGCGGTCGAGGACGCCGGGGCCGAACCGGTCCAGGCCGACGTGACAGACGCCGAGTCCCTCTCGGCAGTCCCGGACGCCGAGTGGGTCGTCTTCGCCGCGAGCGCAGGCGGCCGGGACGCCGAGGCTGCCCGCGAGACCTACGTCTCCGGGCTCCGGACGGCGATCGATCACTTCGCCGATCGAGCCGACGCCCCCGATCGCTTCGTCTACACGTCGAGTACGGGCGTCTACGGCGATCACGACGGCGAGTGGGTCGACGAGGGGACGCCGATCGACCCGGGCGACGAACGGACCGAGGTCCTGGCGACGGCCGAGCGACTCGCTCGCGAACGCCCGCCGTCGGGGATCGACGGGACGGTCGCCCGCTTCGGCGGGTTGTACGGTCCGGACCGTTACCGGCTGGACCGATACCTCGATGGCCCGGTCACCGCCGGGGTGCTCAACATGGTCCACCGCGACGACGCTGCCGGTGCAGTCCGGTTCCTGCTCGAACGCGACCACGGACGCGGCGAGGTCGTCAACGTCGTCGACGACGAACCGGTCGAGAAGTGGGGCTTTGCCGACTGGCTGGCCGAGCAGGCCGACGTCGCGTTTCCGCCGAAACAGCCGGTCGAGCAGCGACTCGCCGATGTCGACCGCGCGGCGACCCGTCGGCGAATTCGCTCGAGCAAACGCGTCAGTAACGATCGACTCCGCGAGGACGGCTACGAGTTCGCGTATCCGACGTTTCGTGCAGGCTATCAGGATGCCCTCGAGTGGTATCGGTCCGGCGAGACGGACCGTTGAACGCGGTAACGCGCCGACTTGCGAGGTGGCGAACCTTCTTACGTTGTGGGGGTGACAGTCCACGGTATGGTACGTCCGGGCCAGGCGGACGCCGCCGAGGCGGCGACGGCTGGGATCGACGCCGTCACCGACTTCGCCGCGTCGAACCCGATCGTCGCCGGCGTCGCCGTCGTTGTCGGACTCGTTCTCGTCGTCGGACTCGCCGTCCTGATTCGCCGGCACACGCGGATGCCCGGCCAACGACTGCGCCGTGTGCTCGCCGACCACGACCGGGTGAGCGTCCTGATGCATCCGAATCCCGACCCGGACGCGATGGGGGCCGCCCAGGGTGTCGCCGAACTCGCCTCGAGTGTCGACACCGAAGCCGTCCTCCAGCATCCGGGGCAGATCCGCCACCAGCAGAATCGAGCGTTCGAGACTGTCCTCGATCTCGACCTCGACCAGATCGAGACGGCCGAGGAGATCGACGCCGACGCGGTCGTCCTCGTCGATCACAACGAAGCGCGGGGGTTTCCCGGCGCGGACGCACTCTCGCCGGTTGCGGTCATCGACCACCATCCCGGCGACGGCACTGGCAGCGCCTTCGCCGACGTCCGATCCGAGTACGGGGCCTGCGCGACGATCCTCGCCGAGTACTTCGAATATTTGGGCGTCGAGCCAGGTGATCCCGACGCCGAGGGGTCCGCAAACGCGCTTCCCTCGGAAGTCGCCACGGGACTTCTCTACGGCATCCAGGCGGATACGAAGCACCTGACGAAGGGCTGTTCTCCGGCTGAATTCGACGCCGCGTCGTATCTCTATGAGGGCATCGACGAGGCCACGCTCGACCGGATCGCCAACCCCGAAGTCGACACGGAGGTCCTCGAAGTGAAAGCCAGGGCGATTACCGAACGAGACGTCCGCGGAGCCTTCGCTTGCAGCGACGTCGGGACGGTCTCGAACGTCGACGCGATCCCCCAGGCGGCCGACGAACTCCTCCGACTCGAGGGGGTGACAGCGATCGTCGTCCTCGGGGTGGCTGACGGAACCGTCCATCTTTCAGGACGTTCGCGGGACGATCGTGTTCACATGGGCAGGGCCCTCCAGGCTGCCGTCGAGGACATCCCGATGGCCGAGGCTGGCGGGCACGCTCGCATGGGTGGGGGCCAAATAAGCGTCGAGCACATGAACGGCCTCGGGCCGGGCGAGGGTGTCTCCCGAACGGACCTCCGTGAGCGACTGTTCGAGGCGATGACTGGCGACCGGCAGTGACGCCGGAGTGTCCGTCTTAGCCCACCTGTTTCCACTCGCGGCCACACTCCGGACAGGCCCGGACGGACCCGACTTCGTCGGGGTCGTTTTTCGTCGTCAACTCCTCGCCACATTCGGTACACCGTAACCGTTCGTAGGTGTCCTTCTCGAGATCCCCCGACCGAAGTCCCTTTCTGACGGATTCCATGCGTAGACGTATGCGACCATGTGACAAAAAGCCCGCGCTCGCCGCCGGATCGTGACTCTCGTCGGTCTCCCCTTCAGAATACGGCGAAACTGCCGGTCGCCGGTCCCTTTTTTGACGTCCCGGCCCGAGTCCCGACGAATGGAGTACGTTCAGGAACGGATCGCTACCCTCCACGACTTCGATGGGGTCGCCCCGTCGGCCCCGACCGACCGCGCGGTCGTGGTCGTCCCGATGACGGCCCGCGACCACGCCAGCCTGGCCGCCGAACGCGTCTTCTCGACGCTCGAGACGGTCGCCCCTCGCGAGGTAATCGTCGCGCTCCGGGCCGATCCTGATCGGGTCGACGAGGTCACGACCTGGCTCGGTTCTTTCGACCTCTCGCTCGAGATCCTGTGGTGTAGCGCTCCCGCCGTCGAATCTGCACTCGCGGACGCGCGCCTCGACGGCCAGCGTGGGAAGGGTCGGGACGTCTGGCTTGCCCTCGGTGTCGCCGCCGGGCGCGGCGAGTACGTCGCCGTCCACGACGCGGACGCCGGAAACTACGCGGCGACCCACGTCCCGCGATTGCTCTTCCCGCTGTCTCGAGGATACGAGTTCTCGAAGGGCTACTACGCCCGCGTCGAGAACGACCGGCTGTACGGCCGACTCTTTCGACTCCTGTACGTCCCAGTGGTCCGGGCGCTCGCCGACGCTCACGACGCGGCGATCCTCGCGTATCTCGGGGCGTTTCGGTACGCCCTCGCCGGGGAGTTCGCCGCGACGAGTGACCTCGTCCGACGACTCCGGGTTCCTCGGGGGTGGGGACTCGAAGTCGGCACGCTTGCCGAGGCCTACGGGGAAGCCGGGTTCGAAGACACCGCGCAGGTCGACCTCGGGATGCACGAACACGATCACCGCGCCGTCGGGGGGCCAGACGGGCTCGGTACCATGGCGAGTGAGGTCGCTGCGTCGCTCTTTCGCGCGCTGGAAGGGGCCGGCGTCATGCCCGACTACGACTCGCTTCCGGGTCGATACCGCGAACGTGCCCGATCGCACATCGAACGCTATGCCACGGACGCCGCCTTCAACGGACTCACCTACGACCGGGCGGACGAACGTGCCCAGGTCGACGCCTACGCGGCAGCGATCGAGCCGCCCGGTGTGGACGACCGGTTGCCGGCCTGGGAAGCCACCGCGCTCGATCCCGAACGGATCGCGACGCTCGCCAGCGAGGCACTGGCAGAGCGACGTGGGTGAGTCCGTCGTTCAGCGCCTGTCGCGCACCCGTCGCGCTAAAGAGGATGGGGACCGGATTCCCGACATGGACCTGTCACCGGACGACATCGCCGGCGTCGTCGACCTCTTCGGGGCGCTCCCGCCGGCGACGCTTCGGGCGGCCCTCGCCGAGCTCGCCTTCAAGCGCGGCGAGGACCACGACCCGGCGACCTTCGCGGACGACGTCGCTGCAGCCGTCGAGTCGTATCACCTTCTGGAACTCCCTGGCGAGGAGCCCTTGCTCGTCGTGGGCCCGGTCGCGTTCCCCACCCTGCCCGAGGGGGCTCGTGATCTCCCGCATATTCTGGACGCTCCCGACCGGTCGATCGACCGCGACCGTCTCGCGACTGCTGCCGAACGCCGTTTTCGGCGAGACGCCGGTCAGGCAGTCGCCGCCGGCGATCCCGACCGCATCGAGACACTCCTCTCCGTGAGTTACGAACTCGAAGCCTGGGCCCCCGTCGATCTCGCCGAGACGCGCGATCGCCTGGACGATGCCCTCGAAGGCACCGATCCCGAGTGAGTGACGAGCGAGTTAAGAGTCGCGACCCCCTTCTTGCTGACATGGATCTCGACCCCGTCGTCGCACACGATCCCACGGCTGTGACGGCCGCTCGCGAAGCGGCGGTGCTGGTTGGGATCGTCGAGCGACCGTCGGGCCCACACCTGCTGTTCACCCGCCGGGCCGATCACCTCAACGATCACCCGGGGCAGATGAGCTTCCCGGGCGGCGGGGTCGAACCGGTCGACGCTGACCTCGGGGAGACGGCGCTGCGGGAAGCACGTGAGGAAGTCGGCCTCCAGCCGGCCGAAGCGACTGTGATCGGGCGACTCGACGACATCCAGACGGTGACTGACTATGCGATCCGCCCGTTCGTCGCCCGGATTCCCGACCGGTCCTACGAGCCCAACGACGGCGAAGTCGCCGAGATTGCCGTTCTCTCAGTCGCGGCCCTGACCGACCTCGACAACTACGAGACTGATTGTCGCGATCACCCGGCGCACGGCTCGGTCCAGCTTCACTACTTTCACGTCGACGGCTACACGGTCTGGGGGGCGACCGCCCGCATCCTGACACAGTTCCTCGAACTTACAACTGACTGGACCGTGCCACGGACGCTGGACTGCCAGGCTGAGACGAACTCGCCGCCGTGACGGCGTCGTCGGCACGACCCGCTCGTGACCCGCGAGAAATCAGGCCGTCTCGTCGTCTACGTCGACCTCGTCCGATTCACTCTCGTCGTCTTCGGCGTCGCTGTCCTCACTTTCCGTTTCACCGTCGTCGTCAGTCACCTCGACCGCCGTTCCCTCTTCGCCCTTGGGAACTCGAACCTGGAGCGTCCCGTTCTCGGCGAGCGTCGCCGTCGCGCCTTCGCCGTCGATCGCCGCGTCCGGCGGGAGCGTGACGTGGCCGTCGAGGGTCAGCCCCCGTCCGGGAAAGCGCATCTCGAAGTCCTCGCGCGGCTGTCGGAACCGGTCGAGTCGGACCTCGACTGTCCGTCCCGACAACTGGACCTGGACGTCACTGGCTGTCGCGTCCGGGGCGTCGAAGACCGCCAGGTAGGCGTCCTCACTCTCTAAGAGGTCGACCGGTAGCGGCGTCCGTTCCTGTGCTTTCCCGACGGCGCGGCCGACGCTCTCGAGGACGGTCCCGCCGATTTCCTCGGTGAGTTCGCGAAGCTGATTCATGTACCTCCAATTGGGTCGGCGTCTCCTTAGCCGTTGTGCCCGCGGCGAGGCGACAGAACTCGGCGGACTCGGGCGATCGACACGAACTGACTGCGTGGACGCACCGAACCGACGCGCGGGACGTGGAGACACGGTTTTAGGCGTCGGACGGCTAGACGACTTCGATGACCGATCCTGCGGCTCTCACCGTCACGATCGTCGACGGCTACGTCGACGAACCGGCCCACTTCGGCGTGCCACCGTACATCTCCACCTATCCCCGCTACGTCGCTGGCGCGCTGGTCGACGCCGGCGTCCCCCACGAGTCGATCACCTACCACACGATCGACGGGCTCCGAGCGGAGAATCGCCGCTGGCGCGACGTCGAGGACGCCGACCTCCTCGTCTACGTCGGCGGGATGACCGTTCCCGGCAACTACGTCGGCGGGACGCCGGCCGAACCCGACGAAGTCCGGCGGATCGCCTGGACGGCCGACGGCACGAGTCTGATGGGCGGACCGGTCCGCTTCGGCGTCGGCGACGAGAACGAGGGCGCGAGCGAACCAGAACGCGACGATCTGGACTTCGACTTTCTGGCCGGTGCGGACGTCGAGGCTGCCGTCTTCGACCTCGTCACGAACGGCCTGGACGGGTTCGATCCCCGCTATCGCACGATGGAGGAGTCCTCACGGTGGGCCCGTGAAGGGGCGTTCATCGTCGAACAGCACCCCAATCATCCCGACTATCTCATCGCCGAGATCGAGACCGGCCGCGGGTGTGCCTACCGATGCTCGTTCTGTACGGAGCCACTGTATGGCGACCCCTCGTTTCGGGAACCCGGGGCCGTCGTCGGCGAAGTCGACGCGCTCGCCGATCACGGCGTGGCCCACTTCCGGCTGGGCCGGCAGGCCGACATCCTCGCCTACGGTGGCGACGGCGAGGCCCCGAACCCCGACGCACTCCGGGAACTCTACACCGGGATCCGCGAGGTCGCGCCCGACCTGGAGACGTTACACCTCGACAACATGAATCCGATCACGGTCGTCGAGTGGCCGGAGTTGGCCCGCGAGGGCATCCGGATCATCGCCGAGCACAACACGCCCGGCGACACCGCCGCCTTCGGCGTGGAGTCGGCCGATCCGGCGGTCCAGACCGATAACAACCTCAACGTCACCGCCGAGGAGGCCCTCGAGGCGGTCCGGATCGTCAACGAGGAAGGGGGATTCAGGCCGGGAACCCGGAGCGAAGCGACGGGTTCCGAACGAGCGAGCGGCGATAGCCGCGAGCACGGCGAGGAGCCGGGAACTGTACCCAGCACGGACGACACCGCCGGCCGCGGCCTCCCGAAACTCCTCCCTGGGATCAATCTCGTCCACGGGCTGAAAGGCGAGACGAGCGAGACCTTCGAGCACAACAAGCGGTTCCTAAAGCGGATTCTCGACGAGGGTCTCATGATCCGGCGGGTCAACATCCGCCAGGTCATGGCGTTCCCGGGGACCGAGATGGACGCGACCGGGGCCGAGATCGCCCACGATCACAAAAAACAGTTCCAGCAGTACAAACGCGAGGTCCGCGAGACGATCGACAACCCGATGCTCAAACGGGTCGCGCCGCCAGGGACGATTCTCGAGGACGTCCACCTCGAATACCACCAGGACGGCAAGACTTTCGGCCGCCAGCTCGGAACGTACCCCCTGCTCGTGGGGATTCCGGGCGAGCGGGAACTCGGGTCAACGATCGACGTGGCGATCACCGACCACGGCTACCGTTCCGTGACTGGCGTGCCCTACCCACTGGATCTCAACGCGGCGTCGATGGACGAACTCGAGGCGCTCCCGGGTGTCGGCTCTCAGACGGCAGGGAACGTCATCGTCGGACGGCCGTACGATTCGCCGCCGGACGTCGAGGGCGTCGACTTCGACGCGTTCACCACGATCGGGTGATCTCGTCGAGCGGTCACGCGTCGAAGAATCGGAACGTAAGGACGACGATGACAGCCATCAGCCCGGCGAGCAGGAAGTACCCCTCGTCGAAGAAGCCCCGGTCCGCGATCATCCCGAAGAGGACGGGACCGGCCGCCCCCAGCGTCGCTGCGGTGGTCCGGACGATCCCCAGCCCGGTTCCGCGCGCCTCCTCGGAGAACGCCTCCGAGAGGAACGATTGCGTGATCGCGCCCGAGCCGAGCATCGTGCTCACGAGGGCCGTGATCACGACGATCCCTGCGAGGCTGTCGACGACCGGGAGCAGGGCGAGCCCGATCACCGGGCCGGACAGCACGGCGACCAGCGACCACCGCGGCCCGATCCGGTCGTAGGCAGCCCCCGCGAGCGGCTTGACGACGACACCGACGGCGAAAAACAGGCTAAAGAGCAACCCGGCAGTCGTCTCCGAGAGTGGCTTCTGTTCGGTGAGATACGTCGGGTAGAAGCTCGTGAACGACTGCCAGACCAGGATGTACAGAAAGAGGATGAACGCGAAAAAGAGGATGTCCCCTTCCCGGAGGTCTCTGAACACCTCTCGCAGCGAACTGCTCGCCGAGTCGTCGCCGGGCCCGGTCGATCCCGTCTCTCCGGGGAGGACGACCACGAGCGCGACTCCGCCGAGTAACAGGCCGGGGACCATCATGCCGAGGCCGGCCTGCCAGGCGACGGCGGCGGCGACAGCGCCGGCCAGCGGCGGGAAGATCGTCTGGCCGAGGTCGCCCGTCGCCATCGTCACGCCGAGGGCGCTCCCGATGCGGTCGGGGTAGAGGTCAGTGAGGATTGTGATCCGGGCGATGGGGTACAGCGACTGGCCGAGACCGACCAGCGCGGTCGCCCCGAACAGCACGGCAGCCGTCGGAGCGATCACGACAGCCGAGACGCCGACGGCGGCCACCAGCGTCCCGACCGCTATCACGCTTCGCTCGCTGAACCGGTCGGCGAGCATCCCGCTGGGGAGCTGGCCGAGTGCGGAGCCGAGCCAGAGAATCGTCACCAGCAACCCGGCGACCGAAAGCGAGAGGCCGAAGTCCTCCCGGAGAATGGGCAGGAGCACGGGGTAGATCATTCGCACCCCGAGCAACAGCCCCCACGTACCGGCGATGGTTCCCAGCGACGGTCCCCGGCCGTCGCTCCAGAGTGCCCTCGCCTCCCGACGGATCGTCGTGAGCGGATTCATCGCCTTTTCACCACCTGTCGCTCGTTCACGACTCCGGGGTCGGACGTCGTCGTACCTGTGTGTTCTGGTTCCCGCTTAGCGAGTGGGTGTGTCACTATCCGACAACTAGTTGGCTGTCCGTCGTCGCGAAGTGAACGACGACGAGCAACAGAAGGTTCTTGGTGGCCCACGGCCGTGTATGTATCAATGAATCGGGCTGTCGATGTCAGCGTCGTGCTCCCGGCCTACGACGAGGCCGAGACCATCGAGCGGACCGTCAGCGCGACGCTCGACCGGCTCGGGGCGTTTCTGCCCGACGGCTCCTTCGAGGTGATCGTCGCCGAGGACGGCTGTGCCGACCGCACGCCCGAGATCGCCGCGCGGCTCGCCCGCGAGGACGACCGGGTCCGGCACGTCCACAGCGACGAGCGCCTGGGCCGTGGGGCCGCCCTCGAGGACGCCTTCCGGCAGGCCGCGGGCGAGACGCTCGTCTACATCGATACCGACCTGGCGACGGACATGGCCCACCTCGAAGAACTGATCGAACGCGTCCACACGGAGGGCTACGACGTCGCGACTGGCTCGCGAATGCTCCCGGACAGCGACGCCGACCGCCCGGCTAAACGCGGCGTGCCGAGTCGGGGGTACAACGCCCTCGTCCGAACGCTCCTCCGGTCGGAACTGGCCGACCACCAGTGCGGATTCAAGGCGTTCTCCCGCGAGGCCTTCGAGGAACTCGCCGAAACGGTCGAAGACGACCACTGGTTCTGGGACACCGAGATGCTGGTTCGGGCCCAGCGTCGCGGCTTCGACGTGGCGGAGTTCCCGGTCGCCTGGACGCCGAAGGGCGACTCGAAGGTCGACTTCGTCCGGGACGTCTTCGGGATGGGGAGTCAGGTCATCCGAACCTTCTGGCAACTCTCCGTCCAGCCACGGATCACGCGCACCCGGAGCATGATCGCCGCGACCGGTCTCATCTTGCTCGCGCTCGCCCTGATGACCGTCTATCTCGATCCCACCGCCGTCCTCGCGGAGATGCGAGCGGCCGATCCCGCGCTGATCGCCCTCGCGACCCTCGTCTATCTCGCCTCCTGGCCGCTTCGTGGCTATCGCTACCGCGACATCCTCGCCGAATTGGGCTACGACTCGGACGTCGGCTTTCTGACCGGCGCGATCTTCATCAGCCAGACGGGCAATCTCGTGTTCCCGGCGCGACTCGGCGACGGCGTTCGCGCGTACGTGATGAAGGCCCGGCGTCGCGTCCCCTATCCGTCCGGGTTCGCCTCGCTGGCGGTCGAACGGGTCTTCGACCTGCTGACGATCGCCGGTCTCGCCGGCGTCGTCCTCGTCGGCTTCGCCGCCTTCGACCCCGGTCGGATCGCCGATCTGACTGGCGCGGTCACCAGCGGTCGCGAGAGCGGGCAGGTCGGCGTGGCGGTCGCCGCCGGCGTCGGGCTCGCCGCGATCGGCGTGACTGCCCTGATCGTCCTGACGGCGCGTTCCGACCGCAATTTCGTTCGAAGCACCCTCGAAACCCTCAGCGACGACGCCTACGCCGGCTACGTCGCGGGCGTCGTCGAGGACTTCACGGGTGACGTTCAGACCGTCGCCGCCAGCCCCGCCGCGTTCGGCCGCGTCGCCGCTTCGAGCGTCCTCATCTGGACGATCGACGTCGTGACTGCAATCGTCGTCTTCGCCGCTTTCGACGTTGCCGTCGCTCCGGTGACGCTCGTCGTCGTGAGTTTCTTCGCAGTCAGCGTGGGGAATCTCGCGAAGGTGCTCCCGCTGTCGCCCGGCGGCGTCGGCCTCTACGAGGGTGTCTTCTCGGTGCTCGTCCTCGCGATCGTCCCCGCGGCGACCTGGGAACTCGCCCTCGGCGTCGCGATCGTCGATCACGCTGTCAAGAACGTCGTCACCATCGCCGGCGGCTCCGTCTCGATGGCGTGGCTCAACGTCTCGCTGACGACCGCTGTCGAAGAGAGCGCCGACGTCGAGGATTCACTCGAGTCTGTCGCCGTACGGGACTGATCGACCACGCGTCTGGCCCGTGCCGAGCGACCTGCTCCGATCGTTCGCGTAAAAACCTGTCGTTCAGCACCTGTCCGCGCCGCTCGTTTCCAGTCCATCATATACTTTAATCGCCGTGTGAACAGTACCCAAACGCCGGCTGCGGCCGCTCCTCCGGCAAGAATCGATACCCCACCGAAACACTTTAATAAGTTTCGGACTAACCCCTGTTCACCGAACGACTTTCCGGGTTTTTGCCGACGTCGTGCCCGGATAGCACCCGCCTTCAGACCCATGAGCGAGACAAACACCAGAACCCGACTCGACCAGTCGACGACAGTCAACGAAGACGAAACCGAGACCGAGGCCGAGGACGTCAACTGCCCGGAGTGTGGTGGCAACCTCATCTCCGACACCGAGCGCGGTGAGACCGTCTGTACGGAGTGTGGACTCGTCGTCGAGGAAGACGAGATCGACCCCGGACCGGAGTGGCGAGCCTTCGACGCCAAGGAGAAAGACCAGAAGTCCCGCGTCGGCGCGCCGACGACGAACATGATGCACGACAAGGGGCTGTCGACCAACATCGACTGGCGCGATAAGGACGCCTACGGCAACTCGCTTGGCTCCCGCCAGCGCGAGAAGATGCAGCGCCTCCGGAAGTGGAACGAGCGCTTCCGGACGCGTGACTCCAAGGAACGCAATCTCAAGCAGGCCCTCGGTGAGATCGACCGGATGGCGAGCGCGCTTGGCCTCCCCGAGAACGTTCGTGAGACCGCCAGCGTCATCTATCGCCGCGCGCTCGACGAGGACCTCCTGCCCGGCCGCTCGATCGAGGGCGTCTCGACGGCCTCGGTCTACGCCGCCGCCCGCCAGGCCGGCGTCCCGCGGAGCCTCGACGAACTCACCGACGTCTCTCGGGTCGAGAAAGACGAGATCGCCCGGACGTATCGGTACGTCGTCCGCGAACTCGGTCTGGAAGTCCGACCCGCAGACCCCGAGAGCTACGTCCCACGGTTCACCTCGGACCTCGAACTGAGCGAGGAGGCAGAGCGTCGCGCGCGTGAACTGCTTGCCAACGCCAAAGAGGAGGGCGTCCACTCCGGGAAGAGCCCCGTCGGCCTCGCCGCTGCGGCGATCTACGCCGCCTCGCTGCTCACCAACGAGAAGACCACCCAGGCCGCCGTCTCGGAAGTGGCCGACATCTCCGAGGTCACGATCCGCAACCGGTATCACGAACTCCTCGAGGCCGAGCAGTCGATCCCCGCAGCCTGATTCTCACCGGCGTTCGACGTTTTCTTCGCCCACCGACGGCTATCAGACCTGATAACCGAAGGGTCACGTTTAATCCGCCAGCTGTATGGGTCTATGATATATGGCTTCAGAATCGGACAGTCACCTCGATTCGACTGTCGCGGCGGGTGGAGAGTCGGTCTCACGGGCGGAGGTCGGCGACGCGATCGACGAACTGCTGCGGACTTCTGAGAACGTCTCCCGGAGTTCTCAACAGATCAGCGACCTCGCGAACGAGCAATCCGAGAACATGCAGGAGGTCGCCGGCGAGGTCTCGAACCTCTCCGCGACGGTCGAGGAGGTCGCTTCGAGCGCCAACGAGGTCAAGGCCGTCAGCCAGCAGGCCAGCCAGCTCGCCGATCAGGGCCGGGACGTCGCCGACGACGCCATCGACGCCATGGAGGGCGTCGATACGGCCAACGAGGAGGTCTCGGAGGACGTCCAGCAGTTGCGCGATCGCATCGACGAGATAGACGAGATCGTCGAGGTCATCAACGACATCGCCGACCAGACCAACATGCTCGCATTGAACGCTTCGATCGAGGCCGCCCGCGCGGGCGAGGCGGGTGAGGGCTTCGCCGTCGTCGCCGACGAGGTCAAGAGCTTAGCCGAGGAGTCCCAGCAGAACGCCACCGAGATCGAGGAGATGGTCGCCGACATCAAGGCCGAGACCGAGTCGACCGTCGACAGCATCGGCGACGCCAACGAGCAGGTCGAAGACGGGATCGATCAGGTCGGCGAGACCGTCGACATCCTCCAGAAGATCGACCAGGCCGTCACCGAGGCCGCCGAGGGGGCCCAGGAGGTCGCCGAGGCGACCGACGACCAGGCCGCTTCCACCGAAGAAGTCGCCTCGATGGTCGACCGGACCGCCGAGACGGCCGAGGAGGTGGCCGACGAGATCGAGGACATCGCCGCCGCCAACGAACAGCAGGCGGCGAAGGTCAACGAACTCGAGTCGCTGCTCGACCGTCGCTGAAGCCGTTTTGTCTTTACTCCCGCTGTGCCTGATCGGATCACAACCCACGTTAGGCTCCGGGTCGACACGCCGGTATGGAGACTGACCACGCCGTGGTGACGGGCGACGCTCGCGAACTGGAACTGCCCGCTGACTCGGTCGACCTCGTGGTCACCTCGCCGCCCTACCCCATGATCGAGATGTGGGACGACGTCTTCGCTGCGCTCGATCCCGCAATCGCTGACGCGCTCGCGGCCGAGGAGGGCCAGCGTGCCTTCGAGGCGATGCACGACGTGCTCGATGCCGTGTGGCAACAGCTCGATCGCGTCCTCGTCGACGGCGGGATCGCCGCGATCAACGTCGGCGACGCCACGCGGACGCTCGATCGCTTCCGACAGTACCCCAACGCGAGTGAGATCACCAGCCGGATGGTCGAGCACGGGTTCGATCCACTGCCGGACATCGTCTGGCGCAAGCCCGGAAACAGCGCCGCGAAGTTCATGGGCTCGGGGATGGTGCCGCCCAACGCCTATCCGACGCTCGAACACGAGTCGATCTTGCTCTTCCGGAACGGCTCGCGGCGGTCGTTTCCGCCAGGTGACGAAAATCGCTACGAGAGCGCCTATTTCTGGGAGGAGCGCAACCGGTGGTTCTCGGACCTCTGGGAGATGACTGGCACATCCCAGAACCTCGACGCCGGACTCCGCGAGCGCTCGGGGGCGTTTCCCGTCGAGGTCCCGCTCCGGCTGATCCGGATGTTCTCAGTCTACGGCGATACCGTCCTCGACCCGTTCTGGGGGACCGGGACGACGACGCTCGCGGCGATACTCGCCGGCCGGGGCTCCGTGGGCTACGAGCGCGATGCCGACCTCCGGGCCGCCTTCGACGATCGCTTCGAGGGGCTGCCCGACCGGTCCCGCGAGCGCGCCCGCGCCCGCCTCGAACGCCACCGCGAGTGGGTTACAGACCGCCAGGACTCGGGCGAGGAACTGGGCTACGAGAACGACCACTACGAGACGCCGGTCCGGACGAAACAGGAACGGACCCTTCGGCTCTACGCCGTCGAGTCGGTGGCGGAGACGACGGGAGGGTATACGGTGACGCACGCGCCGATCGAGAATATAGGGTGAAAACGTCGGCCCTTTCCGTTGCATATGCTGGGAGACAGGGTGTCATAGAACGATTCACAAGGTGTTGATTTCGGGCTGAACGTTAGTGGATCATCCGGTAAGTAGACTTGCATTTGTATCGGGTCCTGGATTCTGTGAACTGCTCGGTTCCGCTACACTTATTGGCCTACATTTTCTTCCTGAATTATGGTCGTAAGTCTGGCTGCGTACGTTCATGCATCAATCACCACTGACACCCACGAGTTCAACGGCGGATTTGCAATCTTCCTGTTGATCGCAGATGGTATCATTGCGAGTGCCGTCGCTTCGTCCATCCCGGTACCTGCCTGACGAACCGACCAGTTCCACGAATCGAAACACCGCTCCACTATACTTACCACTCGTCCGTATCCTCCACACCGAGCCGCTCCGAAGCCGCTCGCGCGGTCGACATCGAACTCAACGTCTTCTCGACATCGGCATCCGCAGCGATCGCCCAGTAGTCGCCCCGGTGGCGGAGCAGTCCCCGCTCCTCGAGACGGGAGAGGACGACCCCGACGCTCCCTCGCTTGACCTCGGTCGCCTCGTGGATCTCCTTCGGCGTGTACGCCTGGTCCGGGGACGACGCCAGAAACGAAAGGATCTCTTCCGCGTTCGTGCGTCCACTGGCCCGGAGGTCCTCGGGTGGGCTTTCTTCGAACCGTCTGATGTTGATGGGCATACCGTACAGTACGTAATCGATTGTAATAGCTGTAATGGACATGGCCCAGGGGGAGTTCAGTCGGTTTCGACGTGGGGAAGAAGGGATCACGTCACCCCTCAATTTTCGAGAGAGAGAGAGAGCGTCGTGTGGGGATTCGAGCCGGGGCGCTTTTGCCCCGCGGCTACCCATCTCCGGTATGAACTTCAGTTCGTTCAGACTGGCAGCCTCGACGG
Organism: Halorhabdus tiamatea SARL4B; assembly: GCF_000470655.1. NCBI lineage: Archaea > Methanobacteriati > Methanobacteriota > Halobacteria > Halobacteriales > Haloarculaceae > Halorhabdus > Halorhabdus tiamatea. The sequence continues at coordinate 1,093,332 of NC_021921.1, read as the reverse complement.
CTGACCTCGGCGAGGAGCCGGCCGCCCGCGAGCACGCCGACCTGGTCGAGTTCCGGATGGATCTGGCCGACGAACCACTCACGCAACTCTCTGACTACGACGGCGAGTTGCCGCTGTTCGTGACCAACCGTCCCGAGTGGGAGGGTGGCGAGGCCGCGGACGCGGGCCGCCTCGCTGCGCTCGAAGCGGCCGTCACTGACGACGCCGTCGCGGCTGTCGACGTCGAACTCGCGACCGCACGCGGGGGTGACGCCGAGGCGCTGATCGAGACCGCCGACGAGCACGACGTGCGCGTGGTCGTTTCGAGTCACGACTTCGAGGCGACGCCGTCGATGGGTGATCTTCAGGAGACGCTGCGGGACGCCTGTGAGTACGGCGACGTGGGCAAACTCGCCGTCACCGCCGAGACGCCGGACGACGTGCTCGACTTGCTGGTCGCGACGCGGGCGGCCACCGTCGAGGGACACACCGTGGCGACGATGGCGATGGGCGAGGCCGGTCGTCACTCGCGGGCGGTCGCCCCGCTGTACGGCTCGCGGATCGGGTACGCGCCGGTGGATCCAGACGCGGCGACTGCCCCCGGACAGTACGATCTCGCGACGCTCGCCGATCTCGTCGCGGAACTCGGTGGCCGGTGAGCGACGTCGTAGTGGTTAGTCAGGTTTACGTCTCGCCGCCTACACAACTGAGTCAGTGACCGAGACTGCGTCGGCAAAGCGCCCGTGGGTGGCGATCGTGCTGTCGGTCGTCTTTCCCGGCCTGGGACACGTCTACCTGCGGGAGTGGCTCCGGACGGGGCTGTGGCTCGTCCTGCTGTTCGCCACTGCGTGGCTGGTGATTCCACCCGACCTCATCCCCCAGGAGACGTCCTACGAGGCGATCATGCAGGCCAGCCGGAATCTCCCCCGGGACGCCTCGTTTCTCATCCTCGGCCTTCGGGTCCTCAACGTGATCGATGCGTACGTCCTCGCGCGCCAGACCACCCGTACGGACCCCGTCGAGTCGGGGCGACAGTGTCCCGAGTGTGGCCACGATCTCTCCGAGGCGGACGACGATCTCACGTTCTGTCCGTGGTGTGCCACCGAACTCGAGAGCGTCGAGGAGGCTGAGGCGGACTCGCGATTCAAGTTGTAACGTCGGGCGACAGCGGCGGTGGTTGACGTGCGAAGAGCGAAAACAGGACTGCTACTTTTCGATGATGCTCTCTTCGACAGCCTCGCCGAAGTGCCGGGCCGTGTCCTCGTGGTAGACCAGCACCTCGTCGCCGACCTCCAGGTCAGTCACGGCGATCCGACCCTCCGGCGTGGCGACCTTGATCGTCTCGGCGTTCTGCAGCAGCGTCTCGATGCGGTCGCCACTCTCGGTCTCGGCCTGGAGCCGGAACATCGGGCGCTTCTCGATCTTGACGCGGCCGACGAGCGCCTCGCGAGTGTTGCCGTCACGGTCGACGACCTGGACCTCGTCGCCACTCGACAACTCCGAGAGGTACGTCGTCTCGCCGCCCGGCGTCCGGGCGTAGGCGTGGACCGCGCCGGCGTTGACCCGGAAGGGACGGGAGGCGACGTACGGCGATTCGGCGGTCTCGGCGTGGACGAAGAACAGCCCGCGGGCCATCGAGCCCACCAGCATCCCCTCGTCGTGATCCATGATGGATCCCGTATCCACGCAGACCCGGTCGGCCGAGCCGGTCTGTTCGATCGCGGTGATCTCGGCGTACTCCATGTCGAGGGTTTCTCGACCCACCGCATCACGGACCTCGCAGGTCTCGCGGATCTCGTCGGGGTTGTCGGTGTCAAGCAGGACCGCGTCGGCCCCGATCTCCAGGGTCTCGTAGGCGGTGCGGGCGTCCTCGGCGGTCTGGACGCCGGCGATGAGTTCTGTCTCCTCGCCGACGCGGGCGATGAGGTTCTCCAGTGGGATGATCTGCCAGTCCTCGGCGACGACCATCGTGTAGTCGGCCTCGTCGGCGACGGCCTCGGCGAAGGCCTCGTAGTCCTCGTCGAAGATGTGGACGTACCCGCCCGTTGCCCCGCCGCTGCGGAGCGCCGAGAGGTCGGCCGACCCCGAGAAGTCAGAGGGCAGGCCGACCGTGCCGTCGCCCTCGCCATCCTTGCCGACGATTACTGCGTCGGCAGTCGACTCGGCCGTTCCCTCGGCGTCCATGACGTGGACGTCGTCGCCAGCGAAGGCGGCGACGTTGACCTCGCCGAGTTCTCGGACGCGGTCGACGTCGTGTTCGTCGACGAGTACCCAGTCGATGCCGGCTTCGAGGCCGGCGGTGATGCGTCGCTTGCGCGCTTCCCAGTCGCCGACGGCATCGTCGGCTTTGAGCCACACCGAGCGTGTCATGTGTCCACGCTCGCGGCGGTCCGGCTTGAACGTGGCGGATTCGGCGGTCCGGCTTGAACGTGGCGGAACACACGATTCCGTCGGGCCGGCGTTGACAGGGCGAGTCGCCCGTGCTGTCAGTTTTCTGTCCGTTCGTTCAACAGTTAAGACCGTGGACGCAGAAGCCCTCGACATGACAGGATCAAAAAACAACGAAACCTACGAAAACCGGCTCTACGACGTGGCAGAGAAGTTACAGATCCCCGATAGTACCTTACAGATCACGCGCGTCCGTCTCGATCATCTCCGTGGGGAGGCAGACGTCGACGCGGCACAGTTCGCCCGGATTGCGCCGACGGTACTCGCACTCTCCTGCCGGGAAGACGGCCTCCCGATCACCGGCCGGGACATCGTCGAACCGTGGGTCGATCTGCTCGCGGATCCGGAGGCGACCGAACTAGATCCCGAACGCCTCCCCGAACAGATCGAGGCGGTCGCCGACCGGCTCGACATCGACCACCCCCCGGAGCGCCCCGACACGCTGGTCGAGCGCTACGCCGACTCCCTTGATCTGTCGGCATCAGTCGGGACGGCGGGAAAGCGAATCCTCACAGATGTCTTCCGGGAGGCACCCCGCGCCGTCGCCGAGGCGTCCTCACCGGCGGAGACGGCTGGCGCGTCACTCGTCCTCGCGGCGGAGGCCAACGGCGTCGACGGGATCGGACCCAACGAGGTTGGGGACGTCGGCGCGGCCGGCGGCGTCACGATCAAGAACCGGTACAAAGCCTTTCGGGAGGTACTGGACGAGGGGGGCCTGGATGCCCGACGCTACCAGGCCGACGCTGTCGAGGAGGGAGCGCCCGCGGATACCGGGCGACCGGACGCGAAATCATCCGCCTCGGACGGCGGGGTTTCGGACGTCTCGGCGGATGCGTGTATGGACGCTGTCCGTGGGATGTTCCCGGACGAACTCCCGACCACGGCGACGGTCGCCGAGGATCTGGGTGCTCCCGAGGAACGTGTCGGTGATCGACTGCAGGACCTCGCCGATCGCGGCGAACTCACGGCCAGGCGCGCCGGCGAGACCGTCGCCTGGATCCCGGGTGACCGGGACGAACTCGGGGCGGACCTGACGATCGACGCCGTCCACAGCGAGGTCGACGCTCTCGTCGAGGCACTCGACGTCGACGCGTCCGTGCGGCTCTTTGCCCGGGGCCTGGTCAGTGACGCCGCCGAAAGTGTCGCCGTCGAGGACGCCGCCGAATTCGCCGGTGCGGCCCTGATCGCAAGCAGCCGGATCAACGACGGTGATCTCGATCCAGCGACCGTTGCCAGGGAACGGGGTTTCGGGACGCGGGTACTCTACCAGTGGCTCGACCGCCTCGGGGAGATCGCCGCCGTCGACATCCCACGTCGCGGGCCGTCGGACGTCGTCGAGGCACTCGCCGAGGACGTCGCGTTCTCCGAAACAGTGCTCGAAGACAGCCGCCGGACGCTGGAACAGTACGAACCGGCGGCGGACCACGGCGGGTTCGCCGCGCCGGAACTGGCTGCCGGGGCCGTCTTCTTCGCGGCGACGACCGGCGGCGAACCGATCGACGCGGGCGAACTCGCTGACAGCATCGGATTCGAGGCGAGTCACGTCACAGACGCGATGAACACCGTTTTCGTCTCACTGTGTCGGGGCCTGATCCGCGGCGAGATCGACTACGAGGAGTCGTTTTGGACGGCCGACTTGCTCGAATCCGACCGAATCGCCGATATCGGCGACCCCCGGACCGGACGTGCCGTCGCCGCCGCCAAAACCTACGTCGCCGGTCGGGAGGGCCAACACGTCGACGAGAGCACCCTAGACGTGTTGCTCGCCGAGGACTGAATCAGGAATCGGGACAGAGCGGTTCGGGCCACGACGTCTCCGGAACGCGACCGTCCCCCCGGAACGCGGCTTTTTGTTCACTTCGTGATCCGGAACGCGACAGCGATCGACGGCTCGGGAATCTCGGTCTCGAACTCGCCCGGTTCGACGAAGCCGTGATAGACGAAGCGGTACTCGCCCGCCGGCAGCGAGCCACAGGGCTCGTACCCCCACTCCGCGAAGCCCTCGTCGTCCAAACTGATCGTCCAGGCGTATCCTTCGCCGGGGTCGTGCGTGACCAGCGTCGCGTTCCACCCGGTTCGACCGTCGCGTGCGCCAAGGACCGTTGTCCACTTGCCCACGTGGCGCTGGAGGACGAACATACGTTCCGTCCCCGTCCCCCGGGACGCCTCGGCGGTGTTCTCGAGTGTGACGGTTAGTTCGCCGCCACGTGAGACGGTCCGCCGGTCGGCCTCGATCGCGAAGCCGGCGTCCTGGCTTGGGAGTGAGCCGTTCGTGACGCCGGCGTCGAGGCGTTCGATGTCTTCGGGACACTCGCCAACGGTCTCGACCGGGGTCGTCCCCGCAGGCGTTGGTGACGGCGCGTCCATCGCGCCCAGACAGCCGGCCGTCCCGACGGTGAGCAGGAGGGTGAGCGAAAGCAGGTCTCGATCGGGCATGTCCGGACGTGTGTGTCCACCGTCCCTTAACCTCCGGAGTACCCAAACGCGCGTTTGATCACCACGAATACTCAAGGGCTCCGCCCGCCTGCCGAGGCGTATGGACCAGCCTGGAGGTGGCCGGTGAGTCGCCTGCTCCCCGGGCGGCCGGACGTCTCGCCCGACGACCGCGAGCCGTCGATGCTCGCCCTGGACGACGAGCGCGCCGACGAGGTGTTCGACGCCCTGGGCTCGGAGACGGCCCGGACCATCCTCCAGTCCTTACACGCCGACCCCCGGCCGGCCTCGGAACTCACCGAAGACGTCGGGACCACGCTCCAGAACGTCCAGTACCACCTCACGAAACTCGAAGCCGCCGACCTCGTGACGGTCGTCGACACCTGGTACGGACAAAACGGTGCGGAGATGGACGTCTACGCGCCGACCGACGAGGCGTTGGTGCTATTCGCCGGCGGGGACCCCGAATCGTCGCTGCGAGCGCTACTGGAACGGCTCGTCGGCGTGATCGCTGCACTCGCCGTCGGCGCGCTCGCGATCGTCGTCCTTTTCGATCGATTCGGGCTGGATCAGTCCCGTCTGGTGACCTCGACTGGCGTGAACGCCAGCGAGTATCAGAGCGCCGTCGAGCCGGTCGCGCCGGATCCGATCGTGCTCGTGGCAGTTTTCCTCGCCGGCGGGCTGATCGTGCTTTCGGTGCTATGGGTCGTCGATCGGATCCAGTCCGCGTAGAAACTCAGACGTCAGGCGTCCTCGCCAAGTCCGGCCGCCTCGAGTGCCGTTTCGACGGACGCGTCGTCGTGAACGACCGCGGAGACGGCGGTGGTGATCGCTTCTGGATCCTCGTGCTGGAAAATAGACCGTCCCATCGAGATTCCGGCCGCGCCTGCGTCCATCGCGCCGCGGACCATCTCCAGGGTTTCCTCGTCCGTCCCCTTCGATCCCCCGGCGATGACGACGGGTTTGGCCGAGGCGGCCGCGACGCGCTCGAAGGAGTCGGCGTCGCCGCTGTAGGCCGTCTTGATCACGTCCGCGCCGACCTCCTCGGCGAGCCGGACAGCGTGAGCCAGTGCCTCGGGGTCGGACTCGTCGATGCCCCGGCCGCGGGCGTAGGCCATCGCGAGGACGGGCATCCCGAGGCGGTCGGCCTCGCCCGTGACCTCGGCGAGCTGGGTGAGCTGGTCGGGCTCGTACTCGCTGCCGACGTTGATGTGAAAGGAGACGGCGTCGGCTCCGGCCCGGACGGCGTCCTCGACGGTGCCGGTCTTGCGCTTGTCCTCTTCGTCGGGACCGATCGTCGTCGAGCCGTTGAGGTGGACGACGTAGCCCGCGTCGTTGAGGTTGCCGTGGACGCGATCGGCGACGCCTTTCTGGGTCAGGACGGCGTCCGCGCCGCCGCGCGTGATCGCGTCGACGGTCGATTCGAGGGCTTGGAGTCCCGTGACTGGCCCCATCGTCAGGCCGTGGTCCATCGGAACGACGAGGTATCGGCCCCCTGTACCAATACGTGTCAGGCGTGCGTCTTTCCCGGCAGTCATTGTGTGATGCTGTGGCAAGTGACGGTAATGGGCGTTCCGGTCCCGGCGCGTTGCTGCGGTGTCTTTCGACACGAGAAGGTTTATTAGCTGTCGTGTGGCCACATTGGACTGTATGCACCGCGCAGTCCCCGCTGTCCTCCTCGCTGCCCTGATCGCCCTCGCGGGGTGTGGCATGCTCGGCGACGACCAGCCGCCGAGTGACGACCGCGCCCTCGAGGTCCGAAACGAGACGGTCGACGCACTCGAAAACGTCGACACCTATCGGATGTCGATGGACGCCGACGTCTCGGCGTCGGCCGAGGGACGCTCTCGGTCGCTCTCGGTCGACAGCGACGGCGTCGTCAACCGGACGAGCCAGCGAATGCGGATGAACACGAGTTCCCAAGGTCGAACTGTGACGAGTTACCTCGACGAGCGGACCGTTTACACGAAGTGTCCCAGCCCGTGGTCCGGGTGGGGCACGCAAAACCAGTCGACCGACGTCGAGTGGCTGTCGCTAACGCCGCTGGGTCGCCAGGTCGAGTTGTTCGAGCAGACGAACGTCTACTGGGACGGGACGGCGACCATCGACGGCGAGGAGACGGCGGTCATCGTCGCTCACCCGTCACAGGAGACGGTCTCCTCACTGCCCGGACAGAGTCAGACAGACCTCGCGAACACGGACGCCACCGTCGAGAACATCACCGCCAAACTCTGGGTCGATCAGGAGACCTCCCGGCCGGTTCGGTCGCTCCTGCAGATCCAGATTTCGGGCAACGGCGGGGAGGCCACGGCGAACGTGATGATCGACTACGAGGCGTACGGCGAGCCAGTCCACGTCGACGACCCCGCGATCACCGGCGAGACCTGGCAGGGGGGCTGTCCCGGCGCGTGATCGGCTGCCCGTTCGATCCCACAGACACTGCCTGAACGGGTCGCTTAATCGTTTGATTCCGCCGTGGGCACCCCCCGGAGTGCCCCGTCTTTGAGTTCCTGGGCCTTCGCTTCGAGTCGCTCGGCGATGGTCTCGACCGGTTCGCCGCTCTCGGCCCCTTCGGCGACGATGTCGACCAGCGCGCTCCCGACGATGATGCCGTCCGCGCCCGCCGAGACGATCCGCTCGGCGTGCTCGCCGGTCTTGATGCCGAAGCCGACGGCCTTGGGGACGTCCCACTCCCGCAGGCGCGCGAGGCTCTCGTCGGTCTGATCGCTGACGTCACTCCGAGCGCCCGTCGTCCCGAGGCGGGCCTGGACGTAGACGTACCCCGAGACCTGCTCCATGATGGTTTCGAGGCGGTCGCCGCGCGTCGTCGGCGCGACGATGAAGACCAGATCCAGCCCGAACTCGTCGCAGGCGTCCCGGAGCGGGTCGGCCTCCTCGGCCGGGAGGTCCGGGACGACCAGTCCCGAGATGCCCGCCGCCGCGGCGCGCTCGACGAACGCTTGGGGGCCTGCCTCACTACCGTACTGGTAGATCAGATTGTAGTAGGTCATACAGACCAGCGGAATCTCGACGTCCAGCTCCTCGACGAACGCGAAGAACCGGTCGGGCGTTATCCCCGCCGAAAGCGACCGGACGATCGCGTTCTGGATCGTCGGTCCCTCGGCGATCGGTTCCGAGAAGGGAAGCCCGAGTTCGATGACGTCGGCTCCGCCGCGTTCTAAGGCCTCGACGTATTCCAGGGAGGCCTCGTAGTTCGGGTCGCCGGCGACCAGATACGGGATGAACGCCGGATCGCCAGATTCGAAGACACCCCCGATCTCGGTGTTTGCGGTCATTCTCCGGCCTCCTGGAAGACGCTCGACGCAGGCTCGACGTCGAGATCGCGCTCTTCGGTCTCTGCGACGACGCTCTCTAGGTCTTTGTCACCGCGCCCCGAGACGTTGACGATGGTAATGTCGCCGACAGCGTCGGGATTCTCTTCGAGATAGCCGAAGGCGTGGGCGGTCTCCAGCGCGGGAATGACACCTTCGAGTCGCGAGACGCGGTGGAAGGCTTCGAGGGCGGTCTCGTCGTCGACGTTGACCGCCTCGACGCGTCCCTCGTCGACGAGATAGGCGAGTTCCGGGCCGACGCCCGAGTAGTCCAGGCCCGCCGAAACGCTGTGGGACTCCATGATCTGGCCGTCCTCGTCCTGGAGGAGTTTCGTCCGCGCGCCGTGGAGGACGCCCTCCTCGCCTGTCGACAGGGTGGCGGAGTTGGGTGCGACGCCCGCCTCTTCGTCGACTTCGAGCGAGGATCCGCCGGCCTCGACGGCGATCAGGTCCACGTCCTCCTTGTCTCTGAATTCGTGGAAGGCACCCATCGTGTTCGAGCCGCCGCCGGCACACGCGACGATCGAATCGGGGGTGTCGCCGGTTTTCGCGAGGATCTGCTCGTGGGTCTCGTCGCCGATGACCGACTGGAAGTCCCGGACCATTCGCGGGAACGGGTCCGGGCCGACGATCGAGCCGATGACGTAGTGGGTGTCCTCGACGTTTTCGGCCCAGTCGCGCATCGTCTCGCTGATGGCCTCCTTCAGGGTACCGCGGCCGGTCGTCACCGGCGTGACCGTCGCGCCGTTGAGTTCCATCCGGAAGACGTTGGGGCGCTGGCGGGCGATGTCGGTTTCGCCCATGAAGATCTCGGCGGGCATGTCGAGGTGGGCGGCGGCCATCGCGGTCGCCGTCCCGTGCTGGCCGGCCCCCGTCTCGGCGATGATTCGCTCCTTGCCCATGTACTTCGCGAGCAGGACCTGCCCGAGGGCGTTGTTGAGTTTGTGTGCCCCGCCGTGGAGCAAGTCCTCGCGTTTGAGGTAGACCTCGGCGTCGTAACGCTCGCTCAACTGGTCGGCCCGCTGTAACGGCGTAGGCCGACCGCCGAAGTCCGCGAGGTGCGCACGGAGTTCGTCCATGAACCCGTCCTCGTTCTCGAGGACGTAGCGTTCGTAGGCGTCTCGAAGCTCCTCGATGGCGGGCATCAGTGCTTCGGGGACGTACTGGCCCCCGTACCCGCCGAATCTGCCGTTAGTCTCGTTCGTGGTCATTGGTTGTGTGTCTCCGTCGGTGTGGTAAGTGCTTGCGTGTTCGCCGCCACGTCGCCGTCCATGATCGCCGAACCGATCAACAGCCCGTCCGCGCCGGCCGCGCGCATCCGCCGGACGTCCGCCGGTGTCTCGATCCCGCTCTCGGCGATCAGCGTCACGTCGTCGCCGACTGCGGGCGCGACCGACTCGAACGTTTCGAGGTCGACGTCGAGTTTCGCGAGATCACGGTTGTTCACACCGACGAACTCCGCGCCGGCCTCGACGGCGGCCTCGACTTCTGCCCGGGAGTGGGCCTCGACGAGTACCTGGAACCCGCGATCGCGCGCGGCGTCGATCAAGTCGTCGAGGTCGTCCGTCCCCGCTTCCTCGAGAAACCGGACGATGAGGAGGACGAGATCGGCTTCGACGACGTCGAGTTGTTCCTCGTAGAGGATGAAGTCCTTCCGGAGGACGGGCACGTCGACGGCCTCCCGGACCCGGCAGAGGGTCTCTGGCGACCCCCCGAAGTGCTCGGGTTCGGTCAGCACCGACAGTGCCGCCGCGCCGTGCTCGACCATCGCCGTCGCAAGTTCGACCGGGTCGCCGTCGTGTCGCCCCGCCGTGGTCGGACTCGTCGGCTTGACCTCGGTGATCGTCGGGACTCGACCGTCGCGCTCCGCACGATCGAAGGCCGCCGACAGCGAGCGGGCCGTCACGTCCACCGTGCCCGACGCCCCGCCGCGATCCCGTGCGGCCGAGAGGATCGAGCGCACGTCAGGTGCTATTTCCTCATTGGAGTCCATTACCGTACACTAACGTACAGACATGGACATAAGGCTTGCGACACGCTGGCTACGCTATCGCGGAGACGGACACAGACGCGAGAGGGGCGTCGGCAGTCAGAACGTATAGCCGTCGTCGGGGTCGTCGTCCTGGAGTGCGGGGTCCTGCTGGTCTTCGACTGTCTGGGAGAAGAAGTCGTCTTCGGCGGCGACTTCCGGTTCGTCCTCGCCGGTGTCGTACGCGGAGACGCCCATCGTCAGGAGTTCCTCGACGGCCTGGTCGCGGTTGACAAACTCGCCCTGTTCGACGAGTCGCTCGATGTCGTTCTCGATCCGATCGGGCAGTGAGATCGAAACCTTCGGCATATCAGGGGCTCAGAATCGCGGCCGGATTAATCTATCCCTCGCCGGGACGCGCCCAGTCTCACCGGTCGAACCGGCCTTCGATGACCACCTCGACGGACTCACCAGCACACGACAGCCCCAGCGTGCCGGGTTCCGCCCGGCGCTCGCCGGGATCGTCCAAGACGCCAAGGTCTGCGACGTCGACCTCGAAGGACACCTCGGTCCGCTCGCCGGCTGCCAGGCGCACCTTCTCGAACCCCACCAGCTCCCGGACGGGCGTTACTCGGGAGCTGAACTCGTCGGTCCCGTAGAGATGTAGCGCCGTCGACCCCTCGCGGTCGCTGACGTTCTCCACCTCGACGGTCGCTGTAAGGCGTCCCTCTGGACCAACCCGCTCCGGCGACACCGACAGGTCGCTCGTCTCGAAGGCCGCGTAACTCAGGCCGTGGCCGAAGGGAAAGAGCGGATCGTACGTCTCGGGATGTTCCGGCGGGCGCGGGTTCTCCTCGCGGGGGCTGCCCTCGATTGGATGAGGGTGCGGGCGGTAGTCGAAGTGCGTCGGGAGGTGGCCACTCGAGCGCGGAATCGAGACCGGGAGCGACCCGCCTGGGTCGGCAGCGCCGAAGAGCACGTCAGCGACTGCCTTCCCGCCTTCCGAGCCCGGTAGATAGGCAAACAGAATGGCTGGGACGTGCTCGACAGTCCACCCCATGGCGAGCGGCCGGCCGGCGACGAAGACGGCGACGGTCGGCGTCCCTGTTTCTCGAACCGCCCCGAGCAGCTCCCGCTGGGCCGCGGGAAGTTCGAGCTCTGATCGGGTCGGAAACTCGCCGCGGTCGGTCTCGCTGCGGTGGAACTCGTGACGGTACCCCGTCTCGCCGACGACGACCACGGCCGCCTCGCTCGCGCTCGCTGCCTCGCGCGCAGCGTCGACGTCGACCCTCTCGGTCATCTCGGCCCCCTGCTCGTATCGCACCGTCGTTTCGGCTGGAACGGCACGCTCGATACCCTCACGGATGGTCGTCCCCGGCGGTTCGGGCTCGGAGATGGTACTCCAGCCGCCGAACTGGTTGCGCAGGTCGTCGGCGTTCGGACCGAGCACGGCGATCGAATCGAGGTCCGGATCGAGCGGGAGGACGTCGTCATCGTTCTGCAACAGCGTCATCGACTCGCGAGCGGCCTCGCGGGCGACGGCGCGGTGGTCGTCGGTTCCGACGTCGGCTTCGACCCGATCCGCCTCGACGTAGGGGTCCTCAAAGAGCCCCAGCCGGAACTTCGCGCCGAGGACCCGCCGGACGCTCTCGTCGATCCGCGACTCGGCGATGTCGCCCGATTCGAGCAGATCGAGCAGTCGCTCGGCGTGTTCGACGCCGCCGACGCTCGCGACGTCGACGCCGGCGGTCGTCGCCTGCCAGACGGCCTCCTCCATCGAGCGGGCGGTCCGGTGGTCGTGATGGAGCATGTTGATGCCGTTCCAGTCGGAGACGACGTAGCCCGAGAAGTCGAGTTCCTCGCGAAGCCAGCCCGTCAGGTATTCCTTCGATCCGTGGACGGGATAGCCGTTGAGTTCGTTGTATGCGGGCATGATCGAACCGGCTCCGGCGTCGAGTGCGGCCTCGAAGGGCGGCCGGAACACCCGCCGGAGGGTATACTCGGAGACATCGACCGGCGAGCCGTCCTCGCCCCGGACCGGGTCGCTGTAGGCGGGGAAGTGCTTCGGCGTGGCGATGACGCTGTCGGCATCGCCGACGTCGTCGCCTTGATACCCCCGGACGGCTGCCGCGCTCATCGACGCGCAGAGGTGCGGACTCTCGCCGAAGGTCTCGTAGATCCGTCCCCAGCGTGCCTCCCGGCCCACGTCGGCGACCGGGTTGAGGTTCTGGTGGCCGCCGGTCGCAGCGACTTCGGTCGCCGTGACGCTCGCCGCTCGCTCGACGAGTTCCGGATCACGGGTGGCTGCCATGCCGAGGTTGTGCGGGAAGACGGTAGTCCCCTTCACGAACCCGTGGCCGTGATCGGCGTCGACGTAGAACAGGACGGGAATGCCGAGCCGAGTGGTATTGCGAGCCTCGCGCTGGATGGCGTTGGCGACCTCGACGCACTCTTCGGGCGTTTCCCACGGAGAGCCGCCGTGGCCGAACGGCGAAACTGCACCGAGGTGGTGCTCGGTGACCGCCTCGGCGATCCCGGAGACGGTCTCGCGGCCCGGTCGGAGCGTTGGGGCCGTCCCGACGAGTTGGCCGACTTTCTCCGCCGGAGTCATCCGCGAAAGGAGGTTCTCGACGCGCGCCTCGGTCGACCGATTCGGATCTCTGTAGGGGGGATTTTCGTCCGTTGGCCGGTTTTCATCCATGGCTCGGCTTTCACTCGCCGGGACGTTAATGCTTCCACCCGACGGGTGGCAACACTCCGGCTAGCGTCGGGTGATGACTCCCCAGCCCCGCAACTCTTTTTTAGGCTAGCCAAAACACATAAGACCGGCCAGTCTCCTACGGGGAACCAATGCCACGATCCGACGACCCGGACGCCGATCGCGAGGCGTCGACGGCGGTCCAGTCCTTCCAGTCCTCGCCCGACTGGACGGTGTTCACCGAAGAAGGCAATCCCGACGGCTGGATCGCGACCGACCTGACGGTCGATCTCACGCGGTAGCGCTGTGGCTCCGGTTCCAGCTACTGTTTGTGGTCGGCCTCACTCGAGGGCGCGCGGATCGACGTGTTCGACACTGTCGATCTCCGGGAACAGCGTGTCCGTCGAGACGATCGGTTCCTCGAGCACGCGGGCACTCCCGAGATGAACGCCGTCGAAAACGTTTACTGATTCGTACTGCGAACGGAGCTGCCCCGCAGCGTCGAGTGCCTCGGCCGTGAGCGGAACAAGTTCGATATTTCGATCGGCGATCTCCTCGTGCGCCCACACGACCCGGCTCCGGTCCCAGTCGTCCTCCATCACGTACTGTAGCTCGATACCTGTCGCGACCGACGTCTTCGGGGCGTCGATCGACGTGAGATCGACTGCACTCGAAAGCCAGTCGTCGTCCTTCAACTCGGCGAGGATAACGTCGAGATCAAGATACACGCTTGCGCTCCAGTCGCTCGGCCACGTCTTCCCGTGCCTCGCTGTCCGCACGGTCGTGGAGGCGCTCTAGCTGTTCTTCCCGGACGACCAGGCGCGCCCCGTAGCGGAGTGCGTCCGAACGCGAACTGAAAATCCCGTCGTTGACGAGTGAGTCGAGCCGATCGACGAGTTCTGACGGGAGTGACACCGGGACAGATTCTCGATCACTGCTCATGGCTGTACATATCCTATACAATCGTATAAAAAGTTCGGCGAGAAGAAATTCGTCCCAGACGCTTTCCCACCGGGTGTTTTGGTGCGCGTATCGACTCGGCCCCGAACGTTTTAGCGCCCGCCCGTCTTATGCGGCGAGCGTGAGTACCGTACCCGAGCGAAGCGAGATCGACGAGGAGTACAAGTGGGATCTGGCGTCGCTGTATGCCGATACCGACGAGTGGGAGAGTGCCTTCGAGGAGGCCGAAGAACTGACCGAGGTCGTCGCGAGTTACGAGGGGCAGGCGACCGAGGACGCCGAGACGCTGCTGTCGGTGCTTGAAGACTATGAAAATCTGATGCGGACCGTCTCGAACGTCGTCTCCTACGCCCGGATGCGACAGGACGAGGACACCCGCGACGACGACGCGAAGGCGCTCTTTGCCCGCGCGCAGTCGCTGTCCGCTGACGCCAGCAGCGCCGCGAGTTTCCTCGACCCCGAGATCCAGGACCTCGACCGCGACGAGGTCGAGGCGATGATCGAGGCCGAACCCGAACTCGAGGAATACGACCACTACTTCGACGACGTGTTGCGGATGAAACCCCACACCCGCTCGACGGAAGTCGAGTCCCTCCTGGCGGATCTGAGCGAGGTCACCGGCGCGGCCGGGGATGTCTACGACATGTTGACGAACGCCGACATGTCGTTCCCGACGGTGGAAGAGCCGGACAGCGAGGCGCGAAGCGCCTCGGACAGGTCGAGCGGCGACGACGAGGAGTCGCGAGACGGCGAGGCCGTCGAGATTTCCCTCAACAACTTCACTACCCTTCAGAAGCGCCAGGACCGACAGTTCCGCCAGGACGTCTACGAGGCCTTCTACGACGAGTGGGCCGAGGTACGAAACGCCGTCGGATCGGCCTACAAGAACGCGGTCAAGACTGACTCGAAGATCGCTCAAGCGCGCAATTACGAGACGGCACGCGAGGCCGCCCTCGACGGCCCGAACGTCCCGACCGACGTCTACGACACGCTGGTCGAGACTGTCCGTGAGAACCTCGACCCGCTCCACCGCCACGCCGAACTCAAGCGCGAGCACACCGACGGCGACGAGCTGGCGATGTGGGATCTGTACGTCCCGCTGACCGAGACCGAGAGCCCCGAGATCGACTACGAGCAGGCCAGCGAGTACGTCGTCGACGCCGTCGCGCCCCTGGGCGAAGACTACCAGAACCGGGTCGCCGAGGGACTCGACTCGCGATGGGTCGACGTCTACGAGACCCGCGGCAAGCAATCGGGGGCCTACTCCGGCGGGACCTACGACTCCCAGCCGTACATTTTGATGAACTACCAGGACGACGTCGAGTCGATGTACACCCTGGCCCACGAACTCGGCCACTCGCTGCATAGCGAGTACACCAGCGAGGTCCAGCCCTACGTCTACTCGGGGTACGAGATCTTCGTCGCCGAGGTCGCCTCGACGGTCAACGAGGCGCTGCTGACCCGCCACCTCCTGGACACTGTCGAGGACGAGCAACTCCGCCGACACGTCCTCGACACCTACCTCGAACGCTTCCGGTCGACGCTGTATCGCCAGACCATGTTCGCGGAGTTCGAACACCGCGCCCACGAGATGAGCGAGGCTGGCGAACCGCTGACGCCCGATCGGCTCGATGGCCTCTACCGCGAACTCAAGGGTGACTACTACGCGCCGGGCGAGATCGACGACCGGATCGCCCGCGAGTGGATGCGCATTCCGCACTTCTATCGCGCCTTTTACGTCTACCAGTACGCGACTGGCATCTCCGCGGCCGTCGCGATCGCCCAGTCCATCGAGGAAGAGGGCGACCCGGCCGCCGAGCGCTATCGGACGTTCCTCGAAAGCGGGTCGAGCGAGTACCCGATCGAACTTCTCCAGACGGCCGGCGTCGACATGGCCAGCGCCGGGCCGATCGAGGATGCCATCGCGGAGTACGACGACGCGCTCGATCAGATGGCCGACCTGCTGTGAGGGGAGCGGTAGCATTCGGCACGGGAACCCCGCGACCCAAAGGCACTTTTTCTCGGGCGGAGTAGTATTGGGTGTCAGATGTCCCGCAGTCCCTCGCTGCCGGATCGCCCGACGCTCGATCTCGATCCAGAGATGTCGCCGTCCGAACGACTCGCAGCGCTCGAAGAACACTACGCGAAAGTCCTTCGCGTCAACGACCAGTTGCAGCAAAAGATCGACGCTGCCCGCGAAAAACAGCGCTCGCTGGCTGAAAACGTCGACACTCTCGAACGTGAGAACCAGGCGCTGAAGACCGCCTCACTGTACATCGCGACGGCCGAAGAACTGACTGAGGACGGCGTGATCGTCAGACAGCACGGCAACAACCAGGAAGTGTTGACCGAACTGCCGGCAGGCCTCGCCGAGGAGGTCGAAGCGGGTGATCGCGTCGCGATAAACGACTCGTTCAACGTCAAGACGACGCTCTCGGCCGAGACCGACGCGCGCGCTCAGGCGATGCAGATCGACGGGAGTCCGGACGTCTCCTACGACGACATCGGCGGGCTCGACGAGCAGATCCGGGAAGTCCGCGAGGCCGTCGAGGAACCCCTGCTCAACGCCGAGCAGTTCCGCGAGGTGGGGATCGATCCGCCGAGCGGCGTCCTGTTGCACGGGCCGCCGGGGACGGGCAAGACGATGTTGGCAAAGGCCGTCGCCAACCAGACCGACGCCACGTTCATCAAGATGGCGGGCTCCGAACTCGTCCGGAAGTTCATCGGCGAGGGCGCGAAACTCGTCCGGGATCTCTTCGAACTCGCCGCCGAACGCGAGCCCGCGATCATCTTCATCGACGAGATCGACGCGCTGGCCTCGAAACGGACCGACTCGAAGACCAGCGGCGACGCCGAGGTCCAGCGGACGATGATGCAACTCCTTTCGGAGATGGACGGCTTCGACGACCGCGGCGAGATCCGGATCATCGCCGCGACCAACCGCTTCGACATGCTGGATCGGGCCATCTTGCGCCCGGGTCGTTTCGACCGCCTCATCGAAGTTCCCGAACCCGACGCCGAGGGCCGGGAACGCATTCTGGAGATCCACACTCGCGAGATGAACCTCGCTGACTCGGTCGATCTCGGCGATATCGCCGGCGAGACCGAGGGCATGACCGGCGCGGAACTCGAGAGCCTCACGACCGAGGCCGGGATGTTCGCGATCCGGGACAGCCGGACAGAAGTCACCGAGTCTGACTTCCAAGACGCTATCGAAAAGATCCAGGAAGCCGAGGAGGACAGCGTCGGCACGCCCGTGATGTTCCAGTAGTTGCGCTTCGTGGAACCGTTCCCTCGGGGATTGTCTTTCACCGAGTTCGATCGAAATTCCTGTTCTGAGCGCTTCTTGCACGTGGCTAGTTCTCAAAGTCGGCAGGCACCGACAACCCTATGGGTATGAAAAAAGTATGAACTCGTATGGCAGAGCATACCCGAAAAGTCGGTGATCGAGGGCAAGTCACCATTCCGAAAGAGCTTCGGGACCGCCGCGGGATCGAAGGTGGTGACGAGGTCCGGTTCATCGAGGTCGACGACGAGATCATCATCAAGCCACCGACGGACGAACAGCGCCTGGCGGAAGGATACAAGAAACGAGCAGACCGGTCTCGGCAGCTGGTCGAAGAGATGGACGGGACGTCAGCAGAAGCAACCGAGCGACTCGGAGGTGCTCCGGAGTGGAGTGAGTGACCTGTGAAGGTGCGCCGTGGAGACATCGTCATTGTCGAATTGAATCCAACGAAGGGGAGTGAGCAACAGGGTTCGAATCGGCCCTGTGTCGTCATTCAAAACGACATCGGCAACCAGTACGCCCCAACGACGATCGTCGCCCCCTTCACGAAACAGTACGACCCCACTGACATCTACCCGTTTGAGGTGGAAGTCCGTGCCTCGAACACGCCGCTCGATCACGATTCGGTGGCCGATCTCAGTCAGATCCGTGTTGTCGATATTCACAATCGAGTAACGAAGAATATCGGATCGGTGCCGGCGACGCGAATGGCGAAGATCGATGCGGCGATCAAAAACAGCCTCGGTCTGTGAATTACCACTCGTCACGCTACACGGTCTGCTGAGCGGACAACACCCCAAGTATCGAGTGATATTTCTGAAATCATCCCTTGTCTGCTTTCCCAACGATGACCATGGAACCACTGCTGACTCGATCCTCTTCATTTAGTAAAACGAAAAATTGATATTTGATTGAACGTAGTATGAGTTGATGGCACGTCTCCTCTCCCGAAGAACTTTTTTGGGGTCTGGGATTTATGTCGGATTGAGTGGCTGTCTCGGATTGAAGGATTCGAGATCTGAGGTTATATTAGATTCAATAATAATTCGAAATATTGACGATTCTTCCCATACAGTTTCCATAGAAATATACAAAGATGATGAGCCCATAATTAAAAAAACCGTTACTGCGGATGCAAAAAGTAGTGGCCTTGATAGCGTACCGACGATCTCCCCGGACGTTCCTAGCTCACCCGCAGTATATCAACTCCAAGTGGATATTGATGGAGAAGACACCACATATGAAATTAAACCAGATCGCATAAAGGATTCCTCATGTATTCAGGTTGAGATCCGGATCACTGGAGAAAATGAACTAAGCATTTGGAGTGCTGCAAGTTCAAAATGCAACGAGATCTCGGAAACAAAAGAACCCTAGTCTGGTAGTTCAATCAGATCAATCCCACTACCAGATCCTCCAGGAGGAACAATGATATCTTGCTCAAATAACCGAACCAGGGTGAGTACGGTTCATGACACGCAAGCTGACGGCTGTTTTCGCTTCTCCCGACCACCCAAATACGCGGAAGAACGCCCTTTTACCCCCAGACGGTCTATCCCGCCCTAATGAGCCATCCTTTCGAGACCCTCCCGACGACTCCCACGTCGGAGGAACTCATCGACAAGGCCTTCTCCCGGGCCGCCAGAGCCGGCCGGGCCAAACAGGGCCACGACGCCCAGCAGTCGATGCTCCAGACCGCCGCGAACATCCTCTCGGACAACTTAGAGAACGTCGTCCAGGCCTGGCCCGACTTCGACGACCTCGACCCGTTCTACCGCGAACTCGCCGACGCCGAGCACGGGGTCGACGAGCTGCGCCAGCACCTCTCGGAAGTGACCTGGGCGAGTCGCAAGACCAGCGACATCCGCGACGAGTACCAGTCCCGGCTGCGGAACGTCGACGCCGACGACGCGCGCAAGCTCCGCAAGCAAGCGTTCGCCCGCCTGGCCGACGTCACCCGTCAGGTGGACGAGAACCTCGCGGCGCTGGCCGACGCCCGCCAGGCGCTCCGGAAACTGCCGGACATCAAGCCGGACGAGCCCGTGATCGTCGTCGCGGGCTACCCCAACGTCGGGAAGTCCTCGTTCGTCAACAGCGTCACCCGAGCCGACAACGAGATTGCCGCCTACCCCTTCACCACGACCCAGATCCACGTCGGCCACGTCGAGCGCGACCACATCCGGTATCAGCTGGTGGACACGCCGGGCCTGCTCGATCGACCGCCCCAGGAGCGAAACGCGATCGAAGCCCAGGCCGTGAGCGCGCTTGCCCACCTCGCCGACGCGGTCCTCGTGATGGTCGACGCCAGCGGCGAGTGTGGCTTCCCGATCGACGTCCAGCTCGATCTCAGAGACGACATCGCCTCCCGATTCGGCGATGCACCGGTTCTGACGGTCGCCAACAAGGCCGACCGGTCGCGTGACGTCGAGGCCGACCACTACATGAGCGTCACCGAGGGCGACAACGTCGAGGGCGTCCTCGATGCGGCCATCGAGGCCGTCGGGTACGAACCCGAACTCCCCTTTGAGGAATAATCGACCCGTTCTCTCCGATCGTGCGCCCGTCTCGAAACGTTCAAACGCGTCTCTACCCCCACTAGGGGTATGACACGCGAGTTCAGTATGGACCGTCGAGCATATCTGCAGACGGTCGGCGCAGTTGGGGTATCGGCAACGCTCGCTGGTTGTCAGGGCGGCAGCGACGACACGATCGTTCCGGGAACGAACGCGACGTTTCCACCGTTCGAATACACGCAGGACGGCGAGATCGTCGGCTTCGACGTCGCCCTCGCCGAGGAAGTGATCGACCGTGCCGGGTACGAGGTCGGCGAGTGGGTCGACATCGACTTCGGCTCGCTTATCCCTTCACTCAACGACGGCGACATCGACCTCATCGCGGCCGGTATGACGATCGAACCCGGTCGCAAGGAGCAGATCGACTTCTCGGACCCTTACTGGGAGGCCAGCCAGGCAGTCCTCGTCCGTGCGGACGGTGGCTTCCAGCCCGGCAGCGTCGACGAGCTCGCGGATCGGCGCGTCGGTGCCCAGGCGGGAACGACCGGCGAGGGCCAGATCGAGGATCTCATCGAGGCGGGGACGATCACCGAGAGCGACTACCGCCAGTACGAGAACTACACGCTCGCCGTCCAGGACCTGGAGAACGGCAACGTCGACGCCGTCGTGATCGACGTCCCGGTCGCCCAGAACTTCACTGCCGAGCGTTCGGTCGCCGTGGCCTTCGAGATCGACACCGGCGAGCAGTACGGCCTGGGCATGCGCCAGGACGACGACCGGATCGCGGACATCAACGACGCGATCGCCGAGATCCGCGAGGACGGCACGTACGACGATCTCGTCGCCGAGTGGCACGAGTAACGGGGTCGTCGATGCTCGGGACTGTCCTGCAGACGGGCGACTGGGGGTTCATCCTCGCCAACTGGGAGTGGCTGGCACTCGGAACGGCTGTGACCGTCCTGCTGACGGCGAGTAGCCTCGCCGTGGGCCTCCTCGCCGGGTTTCCGGCAGGGGCTATCGAAGCCTACGGCTCGGGTCGACTCCGGGGAGCCGTCAGCACTGCGGGGGTGCTCCTGCGGGCGACGCCTATCGTGGTGTTGATGGTCCTGTTTTACTACGGACTGCCGATCCCGCGGCTGGGGTCGATCCCGGTGCTTGACGTCCGATTGAGTGCCTTCTTCGCGGCGACGCTGGCGCTCGGCCTCCGCAGCGCGGCCTACCAGAGTCAGGTGTTTCGCGGCGCGATCGGGTCGATCGACGACGGTCAGATGGAAGCCGCCCGGTCGGTCGGACTGACCCGGTTTCAGGCGATCAGACACGTCATCCTTCCGCAGGCGATTCGCCGGTCGCTCCCCGGGTTTCAAAACGAGTTCACGATCGTCCTGAAAGACACCAGCGTCGCCATCGCGATCGGACTGGCTGAACTGCTCACCCGGGCGGAGGATCTCTATCTCCAACCTGGCCGTGACACCGCCATGATGGAAGCGATCATCGTCATCAGTGTGATCTACTTCGTCCTGACGTTCACCACGAACCGGACGCTGGAGTACCTCGGCGACGCGTACGCGATTCCGGAGGGAACTGAGACATGACACGAACCGCTCAAGCCATGCACACCGCCATTCGGGAGGGAACGAACCGATGAGTCTACTCGAAGTCACGCACGTCGAGAAGTCCTACGGGGACGAAGACGTCCTCCGGGACGTGAGTTTCGCGATGGATCGCGGGGACGTCGAGGTGATTGTCGGCCCGAGCGGGGCCGGAAAGTCGACGCTGTTGCGGTGTGTCAACCGCCTCACCGAGATCGACGGCGGCACGATCACTCTCGACGGTGATCCGATCCACTCACTCGACGTCAACGACCTCCGGCGACGCGTCGGCATGGTGTTTCAGGATTTCAACCTCTTTGCCCACCGGACCGCACGGGGCAATATCACGCTCGGCCTCGAGGAGGTCCTGGCGTTGGATCACGCTACAGCCGTCGAGCGCGCCGACGCCTATCTCGACCGTGTCGGCCTGGCCGACCAGGCCGACTCCTACCCGGCTGAACTCTCGGGTGGGCAGAAACAGCGCGTCGGGATCGCCCGCGCGCTGGCGATGGAGCCCGAACTCATGCTGTTCGACGAGCCGACCAGCGCGCTCGACCCGGAACTCGTCGGCGAGGTCCTCGAGGTGATGACCGACCTCGCCGCCGAAGGCATGACGATGCTGTCGGTCACCCACGAGATGGGCTTTGCCCGCTCGGCGGCCGATACGCTCACCGTCCTCGACGACGGACAGATCGTCGAACGCGGGCCACCGGAGCAACTGTTCGAGAACCCCGACCACGACCGCACTGCGGCGTTTCTCGGCCGACTCACCGACCTCGAACAATGACCGACGAGCCTGCCGGGACGGTGACTGATCCGACCGAGGACCGCGCCTCGCTCGTCGAGGAGTTGCCGACTCGCCGTCGCGTCGTCATCGCGACCGTCGGCGTCGTCTTCTGGGGCTGGCTGCTCGCCCGCTGGGCCTCCCACAACTCGGTCCTCGATGCGGTGGCGACGACACTGGGTTTCCCCGATCTCGTTCGTTCGGGCGTTCCCGTCTCGGCGCGTACAGGCTGGATCCCCGCCGCCCCGTTCGAGGCGATCGCCGATGCGGCCGCGGGCGTAGTCGACGCGCTCGGTCCGGCGAGCCCCCTGCTTGAGTGGCTGGTCTGGCTCGCCGACCTGGCGGCGTTCGCGACGACGACCGCGCCTGCGCTCGCCGAGGGTGCGTTCATCACGGTCTACCTCACGATCCTGTCGCTGTTGTTCGGGCTGATCATCGCGATTCCGGTGGCGGTGGCCCGGACCTACGGGGGGCGTCTGCTCCGGGCCGTCGCCCTGGGGTACACCGAACTCATCCGCGGGACGCCGTTGCTGGCCCAGCTGTTTTTCGTCTACTACGGCCTGCCGCTGGCGAACGTGGCTCGACAGCTCGGTATCGACGGCCAGCCCCCGATCCCGCGGGCCGCGGCCGCAGTCGCCATCGTCGGGTTCACCATCAACTCCTCGGCCTACCAGGCTGAGTACATCCGGTCGGCACTCGAGTCAGTCGACTCGGGCCAGGTGACCGCCGCGCGGTCTGTGGGCCTCTCGAAGCTCCAGGCCATTCGTCACGTCGTCCTCCCCCAGGGCCTCCGGCTTGCCATCCCGGGCTGGACCAACGAGTTCGTCTACCTCATCAAGTATTCCTCACTGGCATCGTTCATCACCGTCCCGGACCTCTTCGCGCGCGCCAGTGACATCGGCTCCGATACGTTCCAGTTTACGGATATTTACGTGATCGTCGCCGTCTTCTACCTCGCCCTGGTGTTGACGACGGCACTGGCGATGGGAAAACTCGAAACCGCGGTCTCGATTCCGGGGCTCGGTCAGTCGACGGGTCGAGACTGAGTGGGTGCTATTCCGGGTTCTCAGGCGCTGGTCGCGTTGTAGACGACCTGGACGGACGCACTCACGTCGACGGGACCGCTCTCGACCGTCGTCGAGGCGGCAGCGTCACCGGCAGCCTCGAGCATCGTTTGCTCGACGCGGTACGGGGTTACGCTGGCGTCGCTGGCGCTGATCGAGGACGCACTGACGACCCGGAGATCGGAACTGTTGGCGAGGGTATCGCCATCGGTCCGGGCGCGGTCCATTGCTTTCTCCAGGGCATCCTGGCGAAGTTCGTGACGCTTCTCCGCCGAGAGCGTAAAGGAGACGCCGTCGACGCGGTTGGCACCGCTGTCGACCGCTCCGTCGATGATCTCGCCGACGCGGTCGGTATCGTTCAGCGTGACTTCCAGCGTGTGGACGGCACGGAATTCACTCGCGCCTTCGGTCTCGGGGCGCTCGTGCACTTCGCCGATGTCGTAGTACGCGGTCTCGATCTGCTCGGTTGAGACGTTCAGCTCATCCAGTGCCGAACGGACCGCTGAGACGTTCTCGGCGACCCGATCGCGGGCGGTCTGGACGTCTTCGGCGGTCGCGACGACGCCGAGTCGGACCAGGGCCTGATCGGGCTGGGCCGAGACCTCCGCCGACGCGGCGACGTCGATCTGTTTGGCTGGCTGGTCGGACTGTGCTGTGGGCGTGACGGCCGTCGCGGCGCCCACCGCGGCGAGCAACAGTACCGCCACGGCGGACACCAGGAGGGTCGATCTGTTTATCTGCATTACAGGTGTCGAGACACCCGGAGAACATATAGTCCAATCGAACGGTCAAACGTTCGTTTGAGCGGTCCGGGATCCGCCAGTCACCTCAACTACCGGCGACCTCGGTCGTCACGTATCGCAGTTCCGTGGTCACGTCCCGGTCGAGGCTCCCGTCGAGTCGGTCGTCGAGTCGGTCCCGGAGGTCCGGCGGCGACTCCCCCGGCGGCACGCCGACCGTGACGACGACTCGGTCGGTCTGTCGGAAGAACAGTCCGCCGGTCCGCTCGGCCGACACCGAGTGAAGCGTCGCTGTCGGCGTCTCCTCGATCACGTCCCGGACTGCCTCGTCGATTTGGCCGTCGACGGTGGCGCGAGTATAGGTGTCGTAGGTCACGCCGCCCAGAAACAGCGACAGGACGGCGATGGCGGCCGCGAGCGCGAGGAACCGTTTGAGCGTGCTCGCCCGCGCCTCGTCCTCCCGAAACCAGTAGGTCGGCCGATAGCCCATGTACCACAGCACCGCCAGCGCGGCGAGGTTGATCGAGAGGACGTTCACCAGCGTCAGCACGCCCGACCCGAGGCTGACGGCGGGCAGCCCCCACGCGATGCCGATGCCCACCGTCGCCGCCGGCGGGATCAACGCGACGGCGATCATGACGCCGACCAGGGCCGTCGAGACGCCCGTCGAGAGGCTGACGACGCCCGCCACGCCGGCCCCCAGCGCGACGACAAGCGAGAGGAAGTCCGGCAGCAGTCGCTCGCGGACGGCCGGAATCTCGGTCACGTCGAGTCCTGGCGGGACAAGAAACAGGTTCTTGACCACGAAAGCGAAAGCGGCCGCGCTCATCACGGCCAGTCCCAGGCCGGCGATCTGGAGCCCGACGCCCCGCCGGAACAGCTCGTGGTCGTCGACGACGGTCCCGACGCTCGCGGCCATCGCGGGCCCGATCAGTGGCGCGATCACCATCGACCCGACGATGACGGCCGGGGAGTCGAGCAGGAGGCCGGCGGTCGCGATCACGGCCGAGACGACCGTCAGGATAGCGTAACTCCAGGTCGCCGGGGCGAGGTCTGCGGCCTTGGAGGTGAGTTCCTCGCGGGCGATGCGTTCCTCGCTTTTCTCTTCGGCGTAACGATCCTGGAGTTCCTCGAAGCGCCGTGAGATGACGGTGTTGGCCTCGACGACGACGGTGTAGGCCTGCTCGTCGATGCCGGCCTCCCGGAGTTTCTCCAGGACCGGTTCGACGGCGTTGGTCGGTAACGGGATGTACGCGATGGCAGTGTACTTCCGACCGCTGGTCTCGTCGGTGAGGACGTACTCGACGTCGACGTCCTCGAGTGCCGCCTCGATCGCCTCGCGTTTGCCCGCCGGGATCGTGACCTGGACGAGTCGCACGCCCGTAGGCTCGTCGTCGGGGGCAATGAAAGGTTGGGTCGCTCCGCGATCGGACTCGTTGTCTCGGTGGAAACGCAACCGGCAAGCCCCCGGGGACGCGAGATCCGCACATGGCTGGAGCCGGCACTGCGCCGCCGCTGGTGACGGACGTCGACGGGACGCTGACCGACGACGAGTTGCGCCTCGACCCCCGGATGGGGCCCGCGCTCCGGGCGTGGGACGGGCCGGTCGTTCTGGCGACTGGCAAGGTCCTCCCGTTCCCGATCGCGCTCGCGAACTACCTCGGCCTCGAGCGAACCGTCATCGCCGAGAACGGTGGCGTCACGTTCGTCGAGGCGACCGACGACCTCCGCGTGCACGGTGATCGCGAGGCGGCTCAGGCGGTCGCCGACGCCTACGTCGAGGCCGGGTACGACCTCGGGTGGGGTGTGGCCGACTTGCCGAACCGGTGGCGTGAGACCGAGGTGATCGCCGCCCGCGACCGGCCACTCGAACCGCTCCGGGACCTTGCGGCCGAGCACGGCCTGGAGGTCGTCGACACCCAGTACGCCTACCACGTCAAGTCCCCGACGATGACCAAGGGAAAGGGTCTGGAAACGGTCGCCGACGCGCTTGGGTACGAGCCAACCGAATTCGTCGCCGTGGGCGACTCGACCAACGACGTCTCGACCTTCGAACGCGCCGGGACGGCCATCGCGGTCGCGAACGCCGACGACGCGGCACTCGCGGCAGCCGACCACGTCACGGACGACACCTTCGCCGATGGCTTTCTGGAGGCGCTGGATCGAGTCGACGCCGGCGAGTGGTGACGCCAGTCGTTTGTTCTTCATTGTCATATATTCACAAACGCCACCATCGGGAACGCTACGTGGCGATCTCCGGGGAAGGTTTTTGGGGACACCACCGTTACCTGTTGGCATGACTCCCGACCGGGCCGTCCTCGAACGCGCGATCGAGCGCGGCGAGCACGAGGGCGGCAGCGTCGAGTTCAAGGAACGCCTGACTCGCGATACGCACCTCGTCGACGGTCGCCTCGAAAGTCTGGCTGCCCAGCTTCGCCACCGCGTCCTCAGCGGCGATGGCGAAGCGACCTACGTCGTGGGGATCACCGACGACGGCCATCTCGCCGGTATCGAGCCGCCGGCCTTCTCCGAGTCGATGGACGTCCTCTCGTTGCTCGCCGACGAGGCGGACGCGCACATCGAGGACGTCGAGACGTGGGGTGTCGACGGGGAGGGCAATGCCGTCCGCGGCCAGTCCGGTGAGCGCGGGATCGTCGGCGTCGCGACCATCCGGGAGGGTGCGGTCATGGACGACGACGAGCACATCGTCGTCGGGACCGCCGGCCACGTCGACCACGGCAAGAGCACGCTCGTCGGGTCGCTCGTCACCGGTCAGTCCGACGACGGCCAGGGCGGGACGCGCTCGTACATGGACGTCCGCCCGCACGAAGTCAAGCGCGGCCTCTCGGCCGATCTCTCCTATGGCGTCTACGGCTTCGACGACGACGGTCCCGTCCGGATGGACAACCCCGATCGGAAGACCGATCGCGCCCGCATCGTCGAGGAGGCCGATCGGCTCGTTTCCTTCGTCGATACCGTCGGCCACGAGCCCTGGCTTCGAACGACGATCCGGGGGCTCGTCGGCCAGAAACTCGACTACGGCCTGCTGACCGTGGCGGCCGACGACGGCCCCACCAAGACGACCCGCGAGCACCTGGGCATCCTGCTGGCGACCGAACTGCCGACGATCGTCGCCATCACGAAGGCCGATCTGGTGGATGACGACCGGGTCGTCGCGGTCGAGCGCGAGGTCGAACGTCTGCTACGGGATGTCGAGAAGACGCCGCTACCGGTCGAGCGCCATGGAATCGACGCCGCGGTCGAGGAGATCTCCGAGACTGTCGTCCCGGTCGTGACGACCAGCGCCGTCTCCGGTGCGGGACTCGACACCCTGGACGAGCTCTTCGAGCGATTGCCCAAAACCGGCGGCGACGAGACCGCCGAGTTCCGGATGTACGTCGACCGGAGCTACAACGTCACCGGCGTCGGCGCGGTCGCCTCGGGGACGATCAACGCCGGGCGCGTCGAGGCCGGCGACGACCTCCTCCTGGGGCCGATGGCCGACGGGGGCTTTCGCGAGGTCGAGGCCCGCTCCATCGAGATGCACTACCACCGCGTCGATGAAGGCCGGGCGGGCCGGATCGTCGGCATCGCGCTGAAGGGCGTCGAAGAACAGGACGTCGAGCGCGGGATGGTCCTCCTGCCACGCGAGGCCGATCCACAGCCAGTCCGGGAGTTCGAGGCCGAGGTGATGGTGCTCAACCACCCGACGCGGATCGGCGAAGGCTACGAGCCCGTGGTGCATCTGGAAACGATCAGCGAGGCTGCTGCCTTCTATCCGGAGGGTGGTCAGCTCTTGCCCGGCGACAGCGGTCGCGCGCGAGTTCGGTTCAAGTTCCGGCCGTACCTGGTCGAGGAGGGCCAGCGCTTCGTCTTTCGGGAGGGTCGTTCGAAGGGCGTCGGGACGGTGACGGACGTGACTGGCGTGGAGTGAGTCTTCGGGAGTCCTACCGTAGCCCGATGTATCGATATCGTTGTATGATGTAGATGAAAGTAAGCAGTGGCACGACCGGAATGAGATAGTACCACCGCGACGGATACCAGGGTCCCGATTCGCTCAACTGTTCGCGCTCTTGAGCCACAAAACGCGGTGAAGCCAAGAGGAGAACGATCAGGACAGACAAAAACGGGAAGAAAATTATTGTCGAGACGATCGTATCTGGAACGGTAACCGATCCGATGAAGCCAAACACAATGCTCACCACTGAGATCAATGCGATCGGTATCCACCCTGGGTATCTCCTCTCCATTGTTTAGTTGTAATTCATATAACTAATCCCACTCAATTCGTATATTGTCAACTTTCCCATAGCCGCCATCGTGACCGGCTCTATGCATGTTTGCTATCCCATATCCTGCTGTTTCTCCAACCGCCTGGGTGTGAACTTTAAGATACGCATAGTACTTATCTCCTGCCTCCAAGTCTGCACTCATTCTCGCTTCGAATTCATCGCTGAACCAATTCCAGTGAACCGCATAGGATTTCGCATGAAATACCTGAGTGTTAGTTACTTCAGTTGGCGATGGAGAGTCCCAAGGGAGCCACCCACCTCCAGATTCATCAGATAAATTTTCTAAGTGAACAGAGATAGTACTTTGTGCAAACCCCATTGCCGCTCCAATTTGGCTTCCATCGTACTCGCCCTCAACAATAATGTCTGCATCTTGCGAACCATCTCCTTCCACAGTAAACACATGTCCTGCTTCCGCCCATGCGGTCAGTCCATTTGGCAGTCCTGCAAGCATGGCCTGACACGCCGCTTGGGCTTCGTCTCTCCTATCGACAAAACTCTTCATGACATTACCTAATTGGAACCCTCCACCACCGGAATTCCCCGTGTCTGCACCATCAAAACGTTCATCGTTTCCTATATCAACTGATTTAGTCATCTGTCTCCTCCGTCTGTTTCCCAAGCTTCTTGTGCCACTTTTTGGTCGTGTCGCAAAGCGGTCTAGAGTTTGCCTCTGGTACTCTCAATTGAGAGGTCACAGCTCATTGCTGTTTTGGTCGATCGCTGGAGCAGTTCATCAAGGAACGCCTGGTAGTGCTCTGGATCAGCGTACTTCACCAGCCGAAGCTGGAGTATCGCCTCTAATCCCTCCGTTGTCCAGCGCATCCACTGGTTCTTGCATCGCTTGCTGACTTCGCCCATCAGCCGTTCGACGGGGTTCGAGGTCCACGGCACCTCGAACCCCTCGACAGCCTGCTCGGCAAACGTCACGATCGACGGCACCCACCGCCGAAGATACCCCGCAGCCTTCTCTGACCCGTACTGATCCAACTGCCACGCTGTCTTCTCGATACGCTCGGTCGTTCGCGCGATCCGCTCGCGGATCGCCGCGAACTCCTCTTCCGGCCGGTGCTTGGCGACCGAATTCTTCAGATGGAACACCTCGTCGATCACCTCCGAGACGATCTCGTTTCGTCGATCCAAGGAGAACACGCCGTCGTCCCAGAGGTTGTAGTCCAGTGTTCGGCCGACGTGGACGAGATCAAGTTGGTGATTGCGATTTTCGTCGGTAAAGGCCGTGACCATACCCTCCTCAGCGTCACTGACGACCGTCGCGTCGTCAGTGACTGCGTCGATGTCGTCGAGGTCGGCGGCTGTCTCGTCCCAGTCAGCGTTGACCGAGAGATCCAGCAGGGAGCGGGACTCCTCGGCAGTATCTTTGCCGAGCGTGGCTTGGACGGAGTGGTACGAGCGGTCGTCGTCTTGACTGTGACACTTCGTGGCGTCAGGAATAACCGCATCAGCGTCTGTGTCAGCGACACAGTCTGGAAGGAACTGTTTGAGCTTGCTGCCGTATTCTCTGGCGCGGCGGTTGATCGTGGTCGGCGACGGCATCTCCGAGAGGATGCCGTCGCCGTGGTCAGCGGCGTCACGATAGCTGAGCGAGGTAGCGAGATCGACGCTCTTGGCCGCAATGTCCTGCTGATAACGGTTTTCTCCGTCGAAGCTAAGAACATCTTCGACGGGGCGGAAGTAGCTGGGTTCGTCGTGGTCAGCGGCGGTATCTTCGACGTAGTGAAGGTCGAATTCGTGCTCACCGGCGGTTGTGACGGCCGTGCGGGTATCGGTACCGGCGCGTTGGTAGCGCTGGTCACCGTTGCCGTGGGCGTGTTTTTCACCACAGAGCGCCTCGACGCGAGCCGCGTCGAGGCTCTCGACGAGTCCTTCGAGAAGAACTGATTCGATGTTCTGATCGGTGATGAACTCGGCAAGCGTGGCCAGCGGTATCGTTTTGTCGTCGTCGATGCTAACGGTCAACCGCACGTCGATTGTGGCGTGCATGGGGCACCTCTCGGAGTGGACACCAGAGGCGTCCCCTTCCTCAGGGGAGTCAGTTACTGAACTCTAGAGGACTTTGCGACACGACCCACTTTTTACGTTCTCGGCTGTCTTGTTTTCTCAACCTCTTTGCCTTATTTTCAAAATCCGATAGCTTCTCCTTTGAGAGTTCATACTTGACTTTCTCATTTCCAAATTTCACCATGGATTTTCTTGAGGCTAATTGTTTCATCCGTACCTCTTCGCAATATCCATCATCAAAAATATACTCTAGTTCTAGCGTTCTCGTCTTTTTCTTTCCCTTTCCACTCTTTTTTCTCTTTTTCGTGTTGCGATTGTTTTTATTTCCATTTCTCAGATCATCTCTGTTCACCACGTTTATCTCCGTCACGCTACCGTGCTCTTCTTCGTATGTATCTATTATCTGAGCAAGATCATTGTGTTTACTTTGCTTAGCTTGGACACTATCGGCGATGATGGGAGATAGTGCAGCACCCGCTCCCAGCTTCATGATGTTCCGACGTCGTGATTTTTCTACCATTTCCAATTTGATTTATAACCAATCAGTATTTATCTCTTCCTATCTTAATTTCATTCTATACATCTACTGGGCAGAGAGTATGTCAGAAAATGACAGGACATCTTCCGCGAGGGCCGTTCGAAGGGCGTCGGGACGGTGACGGACGTGACTGGCGTGGAGTAACACAATCGACGAGGTCCCGTGTCCCGTCGCCACGGTGTGACACCGTTGTCTGCTCCTTTGTGACCCGTTCAACGCGGTCTTGCCGAGATTGGCGCGTGTCACCGGTCTCCTCGCTCACGATCCGTTTATTTTACGTCTGGATGACACTATATCGTCGCTTCACTCATGAGGTGTTCTCCTGAGAACCACGCCAGGTTAACAGACGACGTGCTATCTGAACAATTATAGTAAGAAAATTTAGGGATCTATATAACTATACTATCTTTGTAATTTTAGTGGAGTCTATCTGTTGCCTCGATAGGAGCTTTATCGACGATCGTGACAGCATTCCAGATCGAGTAAATAGCCCATTATCGGCTCAAAGGCGTACATATTCGTCTATTTGTCGCGTTGTTCTTTCTGAACCTGGGATACTGCTTCGCCATTAGTTTTGAATAGCTATTTAACTTTTTATACGGTTATTATAAATATGTTAACTTAATTTGGTCTTTTGGTGTTCGTTTATACTATTATTCTATCGAACGTAGTCTGTATTTTGATAGTGGCAGCTTGTCCGCCGCCGCATAAATTATAAAATTCCTGTCTTATATTTCATTTTGGTATGTGTGTCGATATTTCATTTCGGTATTCCTGGACCGGGTTCGGTTGCTGATTTGACGACCGGAGTGACCACGACCCATTCACGTCAATACGCTCCCCGCAGCAGAATGGGTGTTACATTTGTATGTCTGTAATGGGGTGATGAGAGGTTAGTAGTGACGGTACTCTAACTCGATGACGTTCGCTGCGTTCTTGAGCTCCGGCAGGAGTTCGTCCTCGATCCGGTCGTCGTTGAAGCGGTGCTTGGGCCCGGCGATCGAAATCGCGGAGTTCCCCCCCAGCGCTGTATTCCCGATCGGCACGGCGATCGAACGAATGCCGTTGACGCGTTCCTCGTCCTCGAGGGCATAGCCCTGGTCTCGGATCGTCTGGATCTCTTCGAGGAGTGTGTCGACGTCAGTGATCGTCTGTTCTGTCGCCGCCGGCAACCCGTGTCGATCGGCGATGTCCCGTACTTCCGCGTCTGAATGTCGGGAGAGGAGCGCTTTTCCGAGTGCCGTCCAGTGCATCTGCGTGTATTCACCTGTCGGTGCGTTGTCTGAAATGCCCGTCGTCGGCTCGGTGCGGTAGACGAGTACCCGAAGCCCGTTCTGTTCGTACCCGATCGTTGCGACTTCACCAAGCGTCTCCGAGAGGTCGTCGATCTCTGTCCTGGCGGCGTGATAGATGTTCAGATCGTGCCGAACGTGCCCCCCGAGTTCGAGAAACCGCAGGCTCAGTCCGTACTTGTCGTCTTCCTGGACAACGTATCCGAGATCCTGTAAGGTCTGGAGGTAGACATGAGCGGTGCTCTTTGGAATCTCGAGATCACGGGCGAGCGCTGAAACACTGGCCGACTCCCGTTGTTTGAGCTCGTCAACAATCTTGAACGCATTTTCGACAGACTGAATTCGGTTTTTCGAGTTCGACTCGTCTTCGTTCTCGCTCATGTCTACCAGTTTGGGGCAGTGAGTATTAGTATTACTCACGTGTGGCTGTCATAAACTGTCCAACACCGCTGGACGAATTTCGGCCCCGGTGCCCCATCGTGCTCTCGTGCATGGAGGACGTTGCCGTGTTTGCGACGGTGGGCGACCGCCCCGGTTCCACATCGTGCTCTTGTGTCGGCCTTTACTGGTTGTGAACGCCATCGCTGTTCAATATTGACGAACACCTGATTCTGCTTCGAAGGCCAGAGACGATCTCGATCGAGTCATTCACTTTGGCGCCACGGCCGCAATCCAGTGTGTGCGCTCGTACTGGGGACCACGCACGGGCACATAGACGGCACGACGAGTAATCGTGTAACTTCGGACGACTCGCCGGTCGTGGGGAAAGGGGTTACTACAGCCACGATGGCCCGACCGGCTACGGTCGTCCATCGAGACAGGATCTCTCGGAACTCCGGCCTGTGGGTACCTGATGCCAGTCGCCAGATGGTGGGTTTCTAGACAGGGTGACTACGGAACCGATCGATCCCGATGGTAGTGGTGAGTTCGATCTGGCACAGGCCTGAGTTCTTCGCGATCCATATCCGCGTTTTGGACGCTGATGTATAAAACCTTCTTTTATTCAAATGTTCCAGAAAAGCAAAATGATTATATATCTAAAACTGGTCCGGGGAAGTGTATGGTAGACCTATCGCTCATACTGCCGCCTGAGCCGGACGATCGCTGGCAGCTCGCAAAACAGATGGGTGTGCGGAGTGCTGTCGTTCACCCGCTCGAAATCGGCGACGATCAGTCTGAGTGGACCTACGACCAACTCAAAGGAATGGTCAACTGGTTCGAGGACGCAGGGATCAGCCTGGACGTCCTCGAGGGGTCAGTCCCGCTCACGGACAGGATTCGCCTCGGCCAGGACGGTCGTGACGAGGACATCGAGAACTTCAAGCGGTTCATCAGGGATGTCGGTGCGGCCGGCATCCCGGTCGTCTGTTACGACTGGATGGCCGGCATCCGGTGGGCGCGGACAGAGGCACACGTCGAATCCCGCGGGGGCTCGCTTGTCACGGGCTACGACGACGAGAAGATGCGCGGCGGTCCAAAGACCGACTACACGGACGTGAGCCGGGATCAGCTTTGGGACGCGATCGAGTACTTCCTCACGGAGGTCGTTCCCGTCGCCGAGGAGGCGGGCGTGAAGCTCGCCCTGCATCCAGCCGATCCACCCAAGGAGTCCGTTCGAGGCGTTCCGCGGTTGGCCTATAGCGTCGAGAACTACGATCGAATTCTCGACATCGTCGACAGCGAACACAACGGCGTCACATTCTGCCAGGGGAACTTCTCGTTGATGGATACGCCGGTCCCCGAGGCGATTCGCCACTTCGGCGACCGGATCAACTTCGCGCACTTCCGTGACGTCGAGGGGACGCCAGAGCGGTTCGTCGAGACCTGGCACGATGATGGCCCAACGGACATGCAGGAAGCGATGGCTGCGTTCGAGGACGTCGGCTTCGACGGGCCGATGCGCCCCGATCACGTCCCGACGATGGCTGGCGAGGACAACTCCAATCCGGGATATCACACCAAGGGCCGGCTGTTCGCCATCGGCTACATGCGCGGCCTGCTCGAATCGGTCTGACGTCTGGACCGCACTGAGCACGTTCTTCGGAGCCAGGATCCCCTAAACAGCGATTACAGCCATTTGTCGGTCCTCGATGGTTCCCGGTTCTTGATTGATAAACACAAAGATATTTATACGATAACCGATAACCGATAACAGTGCTGTTGAAGCGCATGAACGTACCGAACAGTTACGATATCGACGGCAAGGTATGCGTCATCACTGGTGGCGCAGGCGTGCTCGGCTCCGCGATGGCGAAGGCGATCGGCCAGCAGGGTGCGACAGTTGTGGTCCTCGACCTCGACGACGAGAAGCTCGCGATGACCGGCGACGAACTCGATGAGATGGGCGTCGAATATACGACTATCCAGGGGTCGGTGCTCGACCGGGCGGAACTCGAGGCGGCCGCGGAGACGGTCGTCGACGAATACGGCCGCATCGACGTGCTGATCAACGGCGCTGGCGGCAACAGCCCGGAAGCGACCACGGACGAGGAGACGGACTTCTTCGGCCTGAACGCCGAGGGCGTCGAGAACGTGTTCAACCTGAACTTCCTGGGGACGTTCCTAGCTTCGCAAGCGTTTGGCGAGTACATGGCCCAGCAGGGCGAGGGTCACATCCTCAACGTCTCCTCGATGAACGCGTTCACACCGCTGACGAAAATCCCGGCCTATTCGGGCGCGAAGGCCGCGGTCTCGAACTTCACGGAGTGGCTCGCGGTCGACATGGCCCAGAACCACTCGCCCGATATTCGGGTGAACGCGATCGCCCCCGGCTTCCTCCTGACCGAGCAGAACCGGTATCTCCTGCTCGACGACGACGGCGAGTTGACTGACCGCGGCCAGCAGATCATCGACCACACGCCCCAGGACCGCTTTGGCGACCCCGAGGATCTGCTCTCGACCGTGCTCTGGCTGATCGCGCCCGGCTCTGAGTTTGTCACCGGGGCCGTCATCCCCATCGACGGCGGCTTCTCCGCGTACAGCGGCGTCTAGGTCCTGTGTTTGGCGCAGTTTCGCGGTGATCACGATTCCGCGGTGACGTTCAGAACCTCTCACGGAGAATTCCCCGAAACAGGCCACGCGATCAATACACTGTCCAACATAGACGAACACATGACTGATCTGGTTACGTTCGGCGAGACGATGTTACGACTGTCGCCGCCACAGGGACAGCGCCTCGAAGCGGTGTCCGCGTTCGACGTCGCTGTCGGCGGAGCCGAGAGCAACGTCGCGGTCCTCGCGTCGCGGTTCGGCCACGAGGTTCGTTGGTTATCGCGAGTCCCCGATTCGCCGCTCGGGCGACGGGTGACTGGCGAGTTGCGGCGACACGGTGTCGACCCTGCCGTCGACTGGGCGGAGTCAAGTCGGCTCGGGACGTACTATCTCGAACACGGGGCCGAACCGAGGGGGACAGAAGTCGTCTACGACCGCGAGCACTCGGCATTTGCCGATGTCACCGTTAGCGAGCTCCCGATCGACGAACTCGAGACTGCGGAACTGTTCTATACGTCGGGGATCACGCCCGGGCTGTCAGCGGCGGCGGCGACGGCTACCGAGCAGTTGCTTCGGGAGGCTTCTGCAGCGGACGTCCGTACTGCATTTGACCTGAACTACCGGCGCAAGCTCTGGGATCCGGCTACAGCCAGGCAGACGTTCGAGTCGCTACTGGCAGACGTGGACCTGCTGTTCGCGCCCGAGCGCGACGCCGCTGCGGTGCTTGGGCTCTCGGGACCACCGACGGAACAGGCGACAGCCCTCGCAAGCGAGTACGATATTGAAACGGTCGTCGTTACACAGGGCGCAGACGGCGCGCTCTGTCACCACGGGGACGAGGTGTTCGAACAGTCCGTCTACGAGACGGAGACGATCGATCCGATCGGCACCGGCGACGCGTTCGTCGGCGGGTTCCTCGCCCGGCACCTCCACGGAGCCGATCCCGCGGATGCGCTTGCCCACGCTGCCGCGAGTGCGGCGCTGAAGCGGACGATCAGCGGCGACCAGGCGATACTCACGCCCCAGGAAGTGCAGGCGGTCGTCGACGACGGCGGCACCGAAATCTCGCGCTGAGGAGATCCCTACCCCGTGACGGTGTTTGCTCGATCCGATTCCGATATGGATAATGCAAAACCTATTATCTTGTATTGACATATGCTGCTGCCGAGTATTTTTCTACCTGTTTGATCGACCGAAAATTGAATTCACACGAATGAGTCAGTCACTACGGTGTAAGCCTGAGACCGTCTTCGGCTACGATCACGTCACCGTCGAAGACTGATTCGGCATCTCGCTGCATCGCGTCGAGATCGCGGTACGGCATAAGGTGGGTGAGAACGAGTGTCTGCACACCGGCGTCTTGTGCGATCTCACCGGCGTCTGTCGCATCGCAATGATTGGCGGTCAACGTCGACTCGTCGAGTCCCTCGTCGCCTGCCGCGTACTGTGGCCACACGAACTGGGTATCGCTCGGGACCTGGTCCTCGTCAACTGGTGCAGTGTTACTGTCTTGAACGAGTATATCCGCGTCGGCGGCAAAGTCGGCAAGTGATTGAATCTTCTGCGTGTCCCCGGAGAAGACAAATGATTCTCCCGTCTCGTCCTCCTCGAACCGATAAGCGTACGTCTCAATCGAGTGGTCAACTGGCAGTGCAGTGATTTCCCAGCCGTCCATCTGACGACTGAATCCGTCCGTCACTCGCTTGGTTTCGATACCAGAAATACCGTCCGTCGGGTAGACATCTTTTCGATACTCGATATCTTCCGCATAGATATCGTACAGCGCCTCCACGAGTCGGTCGGTGCCGTCCGGGCCATACACGGTGAGCGATTCGCGACCTGCCTCGGTCCAGCTTGTAAAGGCGAAGTGGAAGAATGACGCGTTGTGATCCATGTGGTGATGAGTAAAAAATACCGTCTCTATCTCCCCCATGTCAATCTCGGAGTCCATCAGTCCATAGACCGCTCTGGGCCCACAATCCACCAACACCGTGTCGTCCGCGATGTCGACCACTAGGCTCGTACCTCCACGCTCTGGAATCGGAATCGGACTTCCAGTCCCGATTAACGTAATTTCCATACTATATATACGTTCCTAAATAGACTTATATGTTTGTATTTCTTCGTTATCTCCGACGGTATCATAGAACGTATTCCACACCGGAATGGTCGTGCGTCCTGTATTTTCCGCGATCGTAGTTGATGAACGGGACAGCGAGCCAAAGACACAGCGAGAGGCGGATTTTGCCTGGTCGAGACAACTGTACACTCGTAGCCGTAGAACCCGTCAGCGGGTGGATCGTCGCCTTTCGCCGCGTCCTTGACTGAGAGCGTCGCCCCCACTCGATTGAATCGATACAGTAGGTCACGTCGAACTGGTCGCTCCAGCAGTCTACTCTCCGAGTCAGTCGAAGACGAGATCGGTTTCCGTGAACTCGCTGTCGAAGAGAGTGCCAGCCTCCTGATCGGTGAATCTATCTGGCTGTGTGGGATCGCGTCCATGAAGAATCACGCGGGTAAGGGCCGCACGCTCGATATCAACGACGTTGTGGAGCGCTTCGAGTGGGTCACCGAACTGGGAAGTAACGACGTCCGTCTCGTACATTTCGGGGCCTTATCCAACGCGATTGGAACCGCACGTCGACCGCGCTGTGGTTGATTGCCAACGAAATCGACCGCGAAGGCGAGGCCCGGAACCAAGTGCGGTCGGAGATGGTCGAGTACGCCCGCGAACTCGACGACACCCGACTCGACGTTTGCCATTGGTCCTGTCGTCCCTATCGACGCCGGGTGCTTGCCCTCAGTGCGGTCTGCGACCTGCTGTCTCGGTTTCTGTTGGGTCCCGGGCTACCGTTGACACTGCCGCAGGATAAATAGTGCACAATATTTATATACCATGTGCGAAATACTCTGTGGTGTATGAAGCTATCGACCGTGACAAGTGTCTCGTCGCATAGCCACCGAAGTAGTTCAACAATGAGGTAACCAACGATGTCAACAGAATCAAAGAGTTCGTTCACATACCCACGGATACTGACGCTAATTCTCCTTGGGTTCCTTCCTGCGTTCTCCGGGGCGATGATCAACCCGACGATCCCGTCGATTCAGGCGACGTTCTCCCACGTTCCAAACTCGGAGACGCTCGCACAGCTCGTAAGCACGACGTCGGCGTGGGTCGTCCTCATCGCCGCTCCCACGACCGGGTACCTGCTCGATCGGTACGCCCGAAAACCGATCTTACTCGCGGCCGTCATCATCTTCGGTGCCGGAACGAGTGTTGCGTTCTTCCTCGATTCGATCTACCTGATCCTCGCCACACGCATTTTCGACGGGATCGCCATCGCCGCGATCAACGTTACCGTCCCGACGCTCATCACGGACTATTACTCGGACGGCCGCCGGGAGTCCGTGATGGGATACTTCACTGCAGCGACGTCAGGTGGCGGCGTGATCGCGGCACTGCTCGGTGGATACATCGCCGGTTCGATCGGATGGCGGTACATCTTCCTCGTCTACGCGGTCGCGTTGTTGTTCGTCCCGTTCATCATCCGGTATCTGACTGAACCGGACGTCACCAAAACGACTAGCGACGACGAGGTCGGCCGCATCGAAGCAGCGATCAATATCGTCCGCAACAACCCGGCCTGGTTGCTCATCTCGATTTACGTTCTCGTCTTGCTCGCAATGTTGACGACCAACCTCGTCCAGATCGAGGTCCCCTACTATCTCACTGGGGGTCTTGACGTGGGCGATGGCCAGGTCGGGATCATCCTATCGAGCGTCTCCCTCGTCGCGTTCGCCATGTCTTCTCTCTATGGCCAAATCAAGCAACGCCTCCGCCACATCACCATTATGGCGTTGTCCTTTGGAGTCTCCTCGGTTGGATTCATCGCCATTGCCACGTTTGACACGTTGTTGCCGGTCTACCTCGGTATTCTGACCTCCGCAGTCGGGTTTGGTCTCATCCTCCCGGCAGCGAACGACTGGGTCGCAAAGGTCGTCGACCCGGAATACCGCGGTCGTGCGCTCAGTGGCGTTACGATGTTCATGTACGGTGGCTTCGCGCTCTCGCCGTTCCTTCCGAACCCCCTCATCGACGCGTTCGGCCGCCTGGGGATGCTTCGTGTCGCTGGCGTCTTCCTGGCGGTCGTCGCTCTTGGCCTCTTTGGCCTCTGGTTCAGAAGCCGCGACATTTCTGACGAGGAAACCGTCCTCGCTGACGACTGACGGTCTTCGATTCCGCTCACTTGGGCCCGTGGTTTTCTCGTGATGACTTGAGTGGGCGCACAGCTCGACAGTTTCGAAAGTGGGCGCACAGCTCGACAACGACGTCGCCGTTCAAAAACACCACAACTTTTAATATTATTTGTGTGGACTAGTCGAATGTGATGGAGTTACTAACCTATCCACGAGAGACGACATCTCTCGACGGGATTTGGCAGGCGATCCCGGACCAGTACGAGAACTTCGAGAACATCTACGGCGACGTCGTCGACGAGGACGATCTGCCGACCGGCTTCTCGGCGGAACCGATCTACGAGCCGGACGCCTCGATCGAGAACGACCCAGCGGACTTCAACATCTACGACGGCTATTCCGTCGAGATTCCGTCGACGTTCGGCGAGGAGATCCCCGAGTTCCGCCACTACGAGGGGTGGGTCTGGTTCGCACGGACGTTCGAGAACCCCCTCGAGGCCGACGACGACCGTGCGTTCCTCCGGTTCGGCGCGGTCAATTACAAGGCCGACGTCTGGCTCAACGGCGAGAAACTCGGCTCCCACGAGGGTGGGTACACGCCGTTCAGCTTCGACGTGACCGACGAACTCCAGGAGGGTGAGAACGTCGTGGTCGTCCGCATGGACAACTACCGCTACGAGGACGGCATCCCGAACGACGCCACGGACTGGTACAACTTCGGCGGGATCAACCGGTCGGTCGAGGTCGTCACCGTTCCGGAGACGTACGTCCGGAACTTCAAAGTCGAGACGACGCTCGACGGCGAGGACGTCGTGGTCTCGATCTCGGCCTGGGTCGACGGTGCTGACGACGGGACGACCGTCGACGCGTCTGTACCCGAACTCGATCAGGAACTCGAGTTGACTCGCACGGCGAGCGACGAGGCGTTCACCGGCGAAGCGGTCCTTTCGCGCGAGGAGGTCTCGCTCTGGAGCCCCGAAGATCCCCGGCTGTACACGGTTGCAGTCACGGCGGGCGCGGACAGCGTCTCGGACGAGGTCGGGTTCCGCGAGGTCGAGGTCGACGGGAGCGACATTTTCCTGAACGGCGAACCGATCTGGCTTCGCGGGATCGCACTCCACGAGGAATCGGCCGGGAAGGGGCGCGCGCTCGACATCGAGGACGTCGAGGAACGCTTCGAGTGGATCACCGAATTGGGCTGTAACTACGCTCGACTCGCCCACTACCCCCACACCGAAGAGATGGCCCGCAAGGCCGACGAGGAGGGGATTCTCCTCTGGGAAGAGGTGCCGGCCTACTGGGACATCGAGTTCGGCGACGAGGCGGTCCAGGACCTCTATCGCCAGCAACTTCGGGAACTCATCCAGCGTGACTGGAACCGCGCGTCGGTCGCGCTGTGGTCGATCGCCAACGAGACCGACCACGAGGACGAGACCCGAAACAAGGTCCTCTCGGAGATGGTCGAGTACGTCCGTGGACTCGACGATACCCGGCTCGTGACTGCGGCCTGCTTCGCCGACGAGACCGATGACGGCATCGAGATCCAGGATCCGCTCGAGGCGGACCTAGACGTCGTCGGGATCAACGAGTACTACGGCTGGTATTACGGCGAGAACGACGACATGCAGCACTTCCAGGAAGAACCCGACGGAACGCCGGTACTCATCTCGGAGACGGGCGGCGGCGCGAAGTGGGGCAAGCACGGCGACGCGGACGAGCGCTGGACCGAGGAGTTCCAGGCTGACATCTACCGCGGGCAGACAGCCGCCGTCGCGGACAACGACCAGCTCTCGGGGATGGCCCCGTGGATCCTGTTCGACTTCCGGGCTCCGTACCGCCAGAACGAGTACCAGCGCGGGTACAATCGAAAGGGGGTCCTCGACCAGCACGGCCGGAAGAAACAGGCCTTCCACGTTCTCCGGAATTTCTACAGCGAGCAACGTCGCCAGGACTGAGCACTGTCAGTCGGCGTTCTCGACCCCGACGGCCGCTCGATTCGTCTGTTGGACAGTGACGATTGTCTTTAGACTATTATACGCTATTTTGTATAGAACAGCATAGCATTTTTATATTATGCGTTAGATGCCGCTACTATGGCACTGGAGACGATC
The DNA here is from genome assembly GCF_000470655.1 of Halorhabdus tiamatea SARL4B. Classification (NCBI taxonomy): domain Archaea; kingdom Methanobacteriati; phylum Methanobacteriota; class Halobacteria; order Halobacteriales; family Haloarculaceae; genus Halorhabdus; species Halorhabdus tiamatea. Next base: position 1,052,094 of record NC_021921.1, on the reverse strand, counting down.
CTGCTTGCCGTCAGGGAGCACGACGACGACCGGACCGAACAGTTGATGGACGCCGTTTTAGAGATCGCGGAACCCCTCGACGCCGAAGTCGTCGTTGGGCACGTCCTCTCGGACGACCTCGAGGAGTACCCGTCGTTCCCGACGCCCGGCAGGCAACCACACCTCCTCTCGAACGACGAGTACACCGAAGTCCTCGACAGTGACGACGTTGACGACGTCCTTGCGAACAACGAGACGATCCAGCAGGTCACCGACAAGCTTGCCGACGCCGATGTTGCGTACACAACCCGCGGTGCTGCGGGCGATCCAAGCGAGGGGTTGCTCGCACTCGCCGAAGATGTCGAAGCCGATAGAGTCGTTCTGAGTGGCCGGCGACGCTCGCCGACCGACAAGGTCATCTTCGGCAGTGTCGCCCAGGCAGTCTTACTCGACGCGCCGTGCCCGGTGACGTTCGTCCGGTACGAGTAACCCTGTCTCGGCCACCGGCCAGAACAGACCGCCACGCTCATCTCCGAAAGTCAGCGTCGAGGAGTACGCGAACGACACACTGACACGTGTACGCTTCTCGGGACACGCTTGCGAAAATGATTTAGCCTGCCCCCATGACTACATAGGTATGCAATGCATCACAAACTGTGTTGTGAGTTTCGACTTTCGAAATTTTCGGGAGGACCGACAATGACGGGTGGCATCGACGCCGACCGGTCGGTGTTCGGGATGATCCACCTCCAGGCGCTTCCCGGCGCGCCCGGCTTCGACGGGGATCGTGAAGCTATCCGGGACGCGATGCTCCGAGACGCTCGCCGACTCGAGGCCGCGGGCGTCGACGGGTTGATGATCGAGAACTTCGGGGACGCGCCGTTCTATGCCGAGGACGTACCGAAACACGTCGTCGCGTCGATGACCTCTTACGTCAGCGACCTCCGTCGGGAGACGGACCTGCCGATCGGTGTCAACGTCCTCCGAAACGACGCCGAGGCTGCATTGTCGATCGCCGCGGCTGCGGAAGCCTCACTCGTGCGGATCAACGTCCACACCAGCGCGCGCCTGACCGATCAGGGCGTCGTGACCGGGAACGCTCCGGAGACGATCCGCCTCCGTGATCGCCTTGAGGCCGACGTCTCGATCCTGGCCGACGTCGACGTGAAACACTCCGCACCACTTGCAGAGCGCCCGCTGCCCGAGGAAGTTGCCGAACTGGTCGAGCGGGGCCACGCCGACGGGGTCGTCGCCAGTGGGGCCGGAACTGGTCACGAAACCGATCGCGATCATCTCGAGGCTGTCGTCGACGCCCGCGACGACCTCGATCGCGATGTCCCGGTATTCGTCGGCAGCGGTGTCCGACGAGACACGGTCGCGGAGACGCTCGACGTCGCGGACGGCGTCATCGTCGGAACGGACTTGAAAGAAAGCGGCGAGACGACCGCGCCTGTCGACGAAGACCGCGCTCGCGAACTCGTCGCGGCGGCGAGAGCGGATTAGCGATCGCCGCGTAGATCGGCCGGCGTCGCGAGTGCCCCTCGTGGGCCGGCTGCCGTACAGTTTTGGGCCGCTGCCGTCGCAGCCGTCCGTCCTGCCTCGGCCGGTGACTGTCCGTCGAGTACCCAGGCGTGAGTCAGTGCGGCCGTGAACTGGTCGCCAGCGCCGGTCGTATCGACCACGTCACGCCCGACCGCCGGGACGTGGATCGGATCGGTCCCGCTCTCGGCGAGGTACGCGCCGTCTGACCCAGCCGTGACGGCGACGCGGGCTGCTCCGGCTTCGTTGAGTCGCCGCGCAGCGTCTTCGGGCGCGCGCTCGAGATACGATCGAGCGGCGACCTCGTTGGTGATGAACAGGTCGGCAGTCCCAGCAAGCGCGTCGATCGTCTCCGGAGCCGTTCCGCGTCCTTCAAGTTCCGAAAGGGGCCCAGAAAGGTCGAAGACGAGCCTCGCTATGTCGCCCGCGCGACGTAACTCGACGAGTTCGCTGACGACGCGATCCGGTGCGTAGGCGCTCGTAAACACGCCGTCTGCAGCCTGCAGGCGATCTCGATCACGCTCGCCGAGTCGCAACTCCGGGACGCTGTCGCCGCCGGCGACGATCATCCGATTGCCGTCCGGCCCGCGGAGGACGAGTGTATACGAGGAATCAGCGCTCCCGCGCTGGATGGCGCTGACGTCGACGCCGTATCCTTGGAGGGAGTCGACGATCAACTCGGCCGCGTCGTCGTGCCCGACCCGCGAGAGTACGGCCGTCTCGTGCTCGAGCGCCCCAAGGGCACAGGCAACGTTCGCGGCGACGCCACCGGCGCGTTCCTCGTAGTCCGTGACGAACGCTCCCCCGTCCGGTTCCGGAAGGTTCGAGAGGACGTAGACCCGATCGATGACAGCGCTACCGACGGTGACGATCGACGCCATCCATCACTCACCCGGTCCGTGTCCGGTCGCAGTTCGGTTTCCACTCTGAACAGCTGCACGTTTCATGCCCGAAGCGAGTGGTTCGAGCGATAAAAAAGACCGCGTTCTTCTGGCCTGGACGGTGCGGCGCGCTTTGGATCAGCTCGGTCGAGGACGCCGAGAAGACGGACCGTGTCCCAGATCGAACCAGGACCACAGGACCGGTTTCATTCTCGCCAGGCTGTCCGTGGACGCCGTCTGTATACTCGTCACGATCGGTGGCTGGGATTGCAACGATCTTGGACGCACGATGTCCCGACCGGAACGTAGAGTTGCCGTCTTCTCGGGCGGTAGCGCTCTGTTACAGTCGGAGCTGCTGTGGGGCTTCTTGTCCAATATACCTGGATGGCACTGACTTCACAGCGTCAATGCCGCAACGATGCGTATGCTCACTGAACTCCCTCTGCCCGTGGGCTGTTTCGCCTCTTGATACTGCCGGCTGTACGTTCGTAACGATATTCGCCACACCGGGGTGGCGAATTCCGTCAGTCTGTTACAGCCGGCAGTATGAATCGTCTGGAGTCCAATATTGTGTGACTCGGTTCGGCTGTCCAGCACACGAGGATTTGGCTGCTTCTCGGTGTGGAGCGGATCTCCTGTTGTATCTTGGGCATCAGAACGCTGGGTCGTGACTGACAGCGCTCTCGTGAGCCGTCCAACATTGTTGTATTCTCTCGGCTCGAACGTGCCTCCTGTCGCACGCCCCTATATCGACTCGATCCGGGTGTGGTCACCCTCGACGGCGTCGGCGTCTTCCTCAAGCAAGGCGACGACGAGGTAGTCGGCGAACTCGCCGAAGTACTCGACGAGATCGGCGATCCGGGCGGAGTCGATCGCTTCCAGGGAATCCAGCAGCATGAACGGCACGGTCTCGTAGACTTCGTGGACCAGATACCCGGCCAGCGCGAACACCAGTCCGGTCACTTCGCGCTCGGACTCGCTCAAGTGGTCGACCGTGTCCTCGTAGGTCGTCCCCGAGGGCGTCGACCGGACGACGTGCAATTCGAAGAACGTCCTGATCGCTTTCTGGCGTCCCTCTTTTACTTCTCGTTGGGCTCGCTCGATCCAGATCCGATCTAAGTTGTCGTATTCGAGGACGCCCAGCACCGTCTCCATGTGGTCGTTGAACGCCTCGACGGCGTCTTTCTCGAGTGTTTCGACCCGCGTTCGGAGGTCGATGAGTTCGTCGGCGATGCGCTCGCGTTCGGCTTCCAGCTCGGACTGTTCGTCGATCCGGGACTCGATCGCCTCGATGTCGTCTTCGACGTCTTCGAGGTCCGTCTCCAGGCGGCCGAGTTCGTACTCGAGCTCGTTGGCCTCCTGATGGAGTTCGAGAATCTCGTCGAACTGCTCGGACTCGCGGTCCTCGACGGCTGCCTGCAGCTCTTTGACTGCTGTTTCCATCTCGGTGCGACGCTCCTGTAACGCTTCGATTCGGTCTTCCCGCTGGGCCAACTCGTCTTCGATCGCCGAGAGTTGGCGTTCGTATTCGCTTCGCTGTGTCCGTTGTCCCTCCAGCCGTTCCTTCTCTGCTTTCAGGTCGTCGAGTTCGTCGGCGAGTTCCCGTTTCGTTTCGAGTTTGTCTTCTCTGAGATTCCGCAGCTCCGCAAGGGTCGCCTCGATCTGTTCACGAGGGACCGTCGACCCACACGTCCAGCAGACCACGTTGTCGGTGAGGAGGTCCTCGGTGGTGTGTCCGTCCTCGGTCATCGCCTTGTAGACGTCCGTCCGCTCGCCGTCGAGCATCTCTTCGTTGAACCGGACGGTACTCTGCAAGGAGTTGATCTCGCTGTCCAGCCGTCGGCGCTGTTCGCGCAACTGACTGATATCGGCATCGAGGCGATCGATTTCGTCGTCCGGTGTCTCCGGCAGAGCCTCGAGTTCCGCTTCAATCGTCGCGCGATCCTGTTTGAGGGACTCGACGCTCTCGCGTTCGGTGTCCAGATCGTATCGGACGTCTTCGAGGGTGTTGCGCGCCTCCCGCAATTCGTCGAGTTTCGCTTCGAGCTGCTGCTGTTCCGTTCGCTGGGTCTGGACGTCCGCGTCTGCCGCGTCGATCTCCGCCTCCTTCGCCGTGAGGGCCTCCTGGGTCTCCTCGATCTCGTCTTCTAGTCGTGCCTTCTCGGCTTCGAGTTCTGGGAGCGTCTGCTTCCGTGCTTCGATGGCCTCTCTCTCCTCGTCGATGTCACTCTTCTCGGATTCGAGTCGGGATATTTCCGTTTTGATCTCCTCGAGGTCGACCGGTCGCATGATGACGTCCCGGAGATTCTGTTCGGTCGTTACCGCCTGACGTGCCTCGTTGGAGGCGAGCAGGAAGGCAAAGAGGTCTGCGAGTTCGGGATCCTCGAGATATGGGTCGCCGTCGAACTCAATGTGGTCAGCACGCCGGCGCAACTGCCGCTGGTAAGTCTGGCCGCCGATCGACAACGTCACCGCCGCGCTCTCGGCGTCCCGTTTCATCGCGACGTCTCGACTCCCGAGTCCGGCCATGATCGCCTGCAAGAAGGACGTCCGATTCGTCGCGTTCCGGCCGGCAAGCACAGTTACTCCCGGTTGTAACTCGACTGTCGTTTCGTCGATGCCCCCGATGTTACGCACTGAGACAGTCGCCTCAGCCTCTGCTTGTTGTTTCGAAGCCATACTTGATGTGCGTTTTCCTGTTCATATAATTGTTTTGGAACGTGTTACGTCGGCGATCCCTCGATGAGATCGAAGACATTGTATTGCTCGCCCGAGTCCGTATAGATGACCTGAATATCGACGACGACGTCGACGTCACCGTCGGGGACGATGTCCACCCGTTGTAACCCTTCGACTGTGTCCTGGGTAACCGCAGCCGAGCGGTCCTGGAGTTTCTGAATCCGCTCGATCGCGGACTCGCGACGCTGGTCGTCTGTCTGTTCCGGCTGTTCGACATCCCGGTATTTCCGCAGATACGTATGTACTGCCTGGTGGGTCACGAAGTCGCTCGTGACTGCCTCGACGTCCACCCCGTTTCTCTCGAGGCGACGTCTGCTGCGCGTCCGGACACCTTCGCTCACGTCGTCACTGGTCAACCGCTCGTAGACGCTCTCGACGTCGACGTCGAGCACACTCCTCTCACTCTGTTCGATCGCCGCCTCCAGAATTTCCCGATTGACGTAGGTCGCCAATTCGCGCAGACTCATGCCCCTCTCGTCGGTAGCGAGCCATCGCCGTTCTAGTTCGTCTCCAATGCCGAGATCATAGCTATCGATGACCCGGGCAACCTTGCTCCGTGGCTGCCCGCCCGACCGTCGCTCTTCGTCTTTGTCTTCAGTCATATTCTCGTCCACGTCTTCCTGCGTAAAATGTGTTCCCGTCGTCCGTCTTTTGACACGGTCCTTACAAACATACTATTGTAAGTCCTAGGGCCTTAGCCAGCACTGAGCGATCAAGCATACTGATTCTGTCTGATCGACGGCCAGTGGATTGCTGACCCGCTTGACGGAGATGGACGACAGGTGGGTGGTCGATAACGAGGTTTTTCTCTGATCGCAGGAATCAGTTCGTCACTCGGGAGGCTCTACTTTTGATGTTCAACAGGTACTGTCTGCTACAGATGAGCGTACGGGAAATGAACGTAGCGATGCTCTGATCCGTCCCTATTTTGTATCTTTCTGTGAGTCGAATAGCCGATCATATTCGGCCACAAACGACCGGATCTGTTTCTCCGTCGGCGGTTCACGTTCCCGCATGAAGACTCCGGCAACGGCGTGCGCGAGAACGAGCGATGCCTCATCAGTGAGTCCTTCCGTCATTCCCAGTGCCAGGCCAGTGTTAAAGTGGTCGTCGACGTTCGTGATCTGTACTGATCTCGGGCGGGGAGCACACGCCGTCAGAACTTCCTCCCCGTTTCCGAGTGCTGCTTCCAGCGGGGCGTGTACGACGAACTTCGAAACTTCCATCGCGTCCTGAAGAATCGTCGCCATGTCGCTCAAGGACATAGCCGCCTCTCCGCCGTCGATTTCGTTTGAAAAACTATCAGCTTGGGTTCTATTCGTCACTATGGTTACGTCCAATATATCACTTAGGTTTCTAATAGATTCGAGCCCGTTTTCGATTTCGGAGTCAGGAACGTCTTGAATGTCTCCCGGTAATACGAGTGCTTTCTCTGGCGGGTCCTCTAGCCGAGGCCACAAATCCATTCGTATTCCGTCCCAAATAGTCGGTAGCGAATTGAAATGCCCCCACGTCCCGAGAGCAATGAACTCCGCTCCGTCTACCTGTTCAGCAATCCGATCGAGGCTAAGCGTATTCCTAATGGTTTCCCAGTCAATGTTGGTCGGCGGAAGATCGGCGAGAATAAATTTCCCATCGTCAAATTGAACGTAGTCGGCGTACGTAGGACTACCAATACTGAAGATAGTCTGACCTTGATAGGCAGTTTTGAAAACTGGATGAATTGGCTTGCCGAAGTTTCCGACGAAGGCGAGTGAATAGTCAAGTTGATTGAATACTTCCCCCATGTGTCCAGTTATCCCCCCGGGGGTTGTCTCAGTCTGTGCCCACATCATTCCCGGCGGACTATCTTCCGCTTCGAATTCGATGATCGACTCACGGAACGAAGCGTATTCTTCCATCGGTCGATATTTCCCCGGCTCTAGTTGCTCCACAACGATCTCTCGCATTCGGTCGACAGTGGTGTCGATCCCGATTACTGCGTGACGATCGCCGAATGAGTTTGGAAGTTCTTCGCGACAGGCCTTGACGTAGTTGCGCGTTTCTGTGTCGAGCGAGTACAGCTCTCTGTGCTCGCGTTCGTAGACGGTGAGTCGTACTGCTTCGTAGTCCTCTTGTATCGCTTTCCACCCTCCCACTGAGACGGATTCCCGTTCGTTGGTGGCTGGTTCATCTACGGTGTCGAGTGTAAACGAAGCCCGAACGTCGAATTCGCTGAAATAGTACCCGCTCAATATGCCTCGCTTTGTGACTGCTTCACCGGTATCAGTATCGTAGCCCTCGAACTCGATTTCGAACGATTCGAGTGCTCGATCGGCAGTGACCTGCTTGAGATCCGCAAGACAGTCACGTACCCGAATGTATTGTGCTGGAAACGTAGGCAGTTCCGAAGTGTTCTGCGATGGATTCACTGGTTGGGCAATCGGCCAAAGTAAGTCCGAGAGGAACCGATCAAGCAACAGTCCGAGTTCGGGATTTGTGATGTAGAATCCTTGCTCTTGGGTCGGTTGCGTACTGATGAGTTCCGGCCAGTAGAAGCCGGTCTTTCGGTCGGCACAGACAATAAACGGTTCCGATGACGTGACGCCACGAACTTCATCGGCGAGTTCAGTAACGTCGTTGTCGAGAACAATGGAGTCGCCGTCAGAGATTTCAGGGTCGATTTCAGAGATGATCAATTTCGTCCGCACGTCCGAAGGTAGCTCGCTCAGGTCCTCACGGAACATGTCGAGTGCGTGGTGAGGGATTGTAAGAAAGAGGTCCATATCGGCTGTCGTGATTATCCGACGGATGTACTTTCGAATACTCGCTTCGCTCTTGAAGAGTGAAACACCCTCTTCAACCTCGTCAACCGCTTGATGGAGATCCTCGAGGAAGTTGCGAGTACGACGAATGCGATCTTGAATCGGAGACAGCGCTTTTTCCGGATCGACTGGATACGCTTGCTTCGGATACTCGTCGATTATTTCGACGAATCCACGTTCACGGAGTCTTTTGACGATATCGTAGATTCGTTGTCGAGGAACCTCACTCGCGTCGGACAGTTCGCTCATCGACTGTTTCCCACCACGAATAAGCGCCAGATACACGCTCGCTTCGTAAGGTGACATCCCCGCGTTCTCTTCGAGTATTTCCTGTGGAAGGATATCCCAATCACTCTTCGGATCGGACATTACATAATTATCAGCATGGTGTAGCATCAATCTTCTGATTGTCTTGCTTGAAGATGTCTGAGAGTGGCTTAATCCATGCACGTGCGTCGATGACTTAGTGTAGCATTCTCATTTTGATCGATGGTTCGAGCTGTTGGGGCCTCGACCATCCGCAACGCCAGATTCGCGATTTCGTCGTTCTTCAGTGCCACCGAGTGAAATGACACATCTATTAACATGGGCAAGGAAACAGATTTCACCAATAGAACTGATTTAATTTTTCGACTTTAGAATTACAACAATTTGTCTAAACCAATCCCGTCAAGTCACGCACTAAAATTTGCCACAGCTATAGTGAATCTTTTATTCCGATATCTATTCAATAGTATACTATGGTGTTTTGGCGGATTTGGCTAAGACAGGGCCGGAAACGATATAGTAGAGAGCTATTAATATAATTGCATACTAGCTCATCACGACCCATAATATGACAAGTACAGTAGGTAATATTCGGAGTAATCACAGATTACAAATCACACTCTTGCGCCATCGGCGGATTTTCCATCACGATCATACGTTTGTAATAGCTACTGTTCGGCCGCTGATTGGAGTTTGTAACAGGTGTAGTGTGTAGACAGAGGACGTGTCCAACGAGAAAGCGATGGCACTGAGAGATGCCATCGCGGGGTTTCGTGCGACAGAGTTCACCGGCTTCAGCGTGTGGAACATGGTAGTGGATATCGACAAAGTCGAGGCAGATGATCCTCAGACCATGGTCGAGGATCACGCCGCCTGTTGAGCGAAGATATTGTTGACGATGGCTTCGAGTTCAACGTCTGGAACGGTGTGCAGTTGTGTGGGGGTGTATTCGTCGGAGTACGTTCCACGAGTGGTGTCGGTGACGGCCTTGATGGATTCCTGATTGACAGCAGGTTGGAGGAATGTCTGGCGGACGATCCAAGAGTCGAAGCCGCAGCCTTCGACTCCAGGGATTGGAACCTCTGCGAACAGAACGAACACTACAGCTTCAAGCTCAGAGGCCGTAAGAACGGTGTCTGTGTGGCAGAAAACCCCACAATACCCATCCAGACGCTTTCTGGGAACCTAACTACGTCAGTTCTGACTACTGGCTGATTCAATGGGAACTACCGACAATACAACACCACAAGAAATATATATCCGTATTCAGAAGCAGTCATGTCATGACGATCCCTGTACCAGAAGATATTACCATAGGATTACTCAACGACGGATCCTTGAGTGAAGAACAGGCGGCATATTATCGGCTTCTCCTCCAACTCGGTTACAAAGTCGAAACAGTACTACTTGAAGAGTCCAACTCCGACTTAGCGACATACGATGTCCTGTGCTGGCACCGCGGAGAGACGATGGATGATTTCTCTAACGTAGGCGATGAGATCTTGACGCGAATATATGACTACGTGGACGCAGGTGGTGCTCTGCTTCTTACTCTCAATGCTGTTACTGCGGTCGGACGACTAGGGATCGACGCACGCCCACCAGATGATACCCCCAACGGTTCACAGACTGAATCTGGACTGCTCGTCAAGAAACTTCACGAGAATCATCCTATATTCGATGACCTCGATACGTTGCGACTCACGACACAACCCGGTCGCGACGGACTCGTGGGGACGTGCTATCAACGGTTTCTCCCCCGTGACGGAAACATGTTAGCGGGTCGGAGACAAAATGGGGAGGACAGGCCGAGACAGAAATCGATGTACGAATGGGAGGTTGGCGACGGTACTGTCGTCGGACTCGGAACTGACTGCTGGGTCGACGGTGTCTCGTCCGAACCATATCTCGGTGCGCTCGAATCCCTGTTCGACAACGTCATCGAGTACCTTGCGTCCTCAAATCCGGCTAGTCCCGCCGCTTATCCCTCAGATAGAGAAGATCTCGACGCGATGCGAACGCAACTCGCGAATGGCCAGCACCGGCCCCAGTATCACCTTACCGCGCCAGCGAACTGGCTAAACGATCCAAACGGCCTTGTCAAGTGGGACGGTGAATACCACGTCTTCTATCAGTACAACCCGGAGGGGCCGTTTCACGATACCATTCACTGGGGACACGCTGTGAGCGACGATCTCGTCACGTGGCGGGACGAACCGATCGCACTTGCGCCGGATCCAGGAAGCCCGGACGAAGACGGGTGCTGGTCAGGCTGCACCGTTGACGACGGTGGAACACCGACGTTCGTTTATACGGGTGTTAGCGATCGCGATCAGCTACCGTGCATTGCCACTGGAGACGACGAATTACGGGAGTGGACGAAAACCGACGGCAATCCGGTCATTACGTCTCCGCCCGAGACTTTAGATATATGCGGAACTGACGAGTGGGACGCTCATTTCCGTGACCACAACGTATGGCGCGACGATGACACCTGGTACCAGATCATCGGCGCTGGGATCGAAGACGTTGGTGGTACCGCGCTCCTGTATGAATCTAGTAACCTCATAGACTGGGAATATCACGGCCCGATCCTGACCGGCGATTGGCCGGGGGCAGGTCCGATATGGGAATGTCCAGAATTGCTTGACTTCGGTGAGAAGTCGCTTCTTCATGTGTCCAATTACAACGAAGTCATCTACTTCGTGGGCGAGTACAGTGACGGTTCGTTCGATGTCGACAAAAAAGGAACACTAGATCCCGGCAATTTCTACGCTCCACAGTCGATGAATACGGACGAGCGAACGATCATGCTAGGGTGGATCAAAGAAGCACGGAGCGACCGAGACCAGTGGGATGCGGGATGGTCGGGACTTCTTTCGCTTCCCCGAGAGGTGTCTCTCGAGTCGGACGGGGATCTAACGATCCGTCCCGTACCAGAGCTCGAACGGCTCCGGAGCGATCCGTATCGAGTAGATGGCATGACGCTCACCCCTGAATCGTCAAATCCCCTTGACGGCGTCGAAAGTCGGACGTGTGAAGTCAATCTCGAGTTCGACCCGGGGGATGCCGACGAAATCGGACTTACAGTGTTCCAGTCGCCGGCGAGCGAACCCAGAGAACAGACAGTGCTACGATACGCAGATGGGCAACTCGTCGTCGAACGGACACACTCAGTGCAGCCTACCGCCAACAGCGACACAGCGACGCACGAACAAGCCATTCCAGTATCGCCGCAAGCGGACGGGACGATCGAACTTCGCGTGTTCCTCGATCGATCGGTGATCGAAATCTTCGCGAACAGCCGACGCTGTCTGACGAGCCGGGTGTATCCCGCCAGCGAACGGAGCGATAACATGGAATTGTACGCCTTCGGCGGTGAAGCACACGTCGAACGAATCGATGTCTGGAAACTCGATGGCGGTGGCATGAACGACTCGGAGTAACCGGAAAACGACGATACGATCGCACGAGTACATCAATCGATCCTGACGTATGATGTCGAACGCGACGCCGACTCACACGAATTGACTGGCAATCGTCACGATGTCCGTTACCCAGTGAGGGCCAGCTGAGCCAGTTACCGATCCGTCGCTGCTCCTGAGACTCGTCACGTCCATCGCAGTGGTTGCCGAAGACAAATCCCTACGAGCAGGGGAGTCAACCGGCCATGTTTTGGTGACGCCTATCAGATGTCACCACTGGGAATAATTCGAACGATTTACCGCCCGTTTCGAAAACGGGTGTCGCACCGATCGCCCAACCTCTTTATTATTTTTCTACACAATTAACATATAGTATTTGCAAAGGATTTATATAGTAGTGGTGGGAACGAAAAATCATGGTCGATCAGACCAAAAAGACAGCCGACGATCTACAGAACCCGTACCGTCGTCGCATCCTGAAAGGAGTAGGGATGGTTGGCATCGCAGGTCTTGCCGGTTGTATGGGTGAGAAGGGAACCACCACTACAGGCGGTGGTGGAACCTCTGACGAGAACACAACCCAGACTGAAAATGGGGGAGATGAAAAGAGTCGGACAGATCAGCATTTCAGGATCATGATGGGAGGTTCCCGGCCGGACCAGGGCAACTGGAATCCGTACGGGAAAGATTACATTGGCGGCAGAATCGGGTCCCAGATCTGGGAAGGGCTGACCATGCGGGACTACGGTGGCAACTATCATCCCCAGGTCCTCACCAATTGGACGTTCCCCGACCCCATCAAAAGCGGCGAGAAAATCACGCTGGAAATGTCCGACGAGTACACCTGGACGGACGGAACGGACCTTACTTCGGAAGATCTCGTCGCTCAGCTCGAAATGGAACGTATCGACAACTGGGCGTACTGGGACTTCCTGTCCGGCGTCCAGGCGGTCGACGATTACACGGTCGAATTGACGATCGACAAAAGAGTCGACCCGAAGATTCTCAAGAATGGTCTGTTCCAATTCCAGGGCTACCATGCGGTGAACTTCAAAAAAGACGTCTTTGGAGAGTATCTGACAGACATCAAGGAATCGACGACCGACGAAGAGGAAAACAAGGCACGCCAGAAACTCTCTAATTACCAGATTGCCGTACACGAGGCAAACGATCTCGGACTTGGACTTGGTCCGTTCGGAAAATACTCCGCCGCGAGTACGTCGAAGATTGTACTCGAGAAATACGAGGATTATAGTAGTCCGCTCATCGACGCTATTGATATCCCGTATGACTACGTCGACGGGTTGCCGGTCGACTCGCCACAGCAAAAGATCAGGGCGATGAAAAACGAGCGGCTCGACGCGACGACCAACGCTGCTATGACGAAAGACCAGCTACAATCTCTCCCGGACCATTACAATTCGTTCCCCGAGTCGGGACACGATGGCGGGGTATTTGTTTTCAACTGTCGGAACTCCCCGCTCGACAACCAGAAGGTCCGGTGGGCGCTTTCGAACGTCTTCAGCGCGAACCACGATCTTCTTCTTCAGAATCTCGCGTATGCACCCGAGATGAAACCGAAGGTGGAGCCGAACGTCGGGATCGGTGGACCGGAACTCATCGACAAGTGGCTCGGCGACGTGAAAGATCAGTTCATGTGGCACGACGGCGGCACGGAGCGAGCCGCAGAATTGCTCAGTGAAGAAGGGTTCACCCGGAAGAACGGACAATGGTACAAGCCCAACGGCGACCGGTGGGAACTCACGATCAAAGGGGCGACATTCCACAAAAACCGCACGCAGACGCTCGCGACAATTCTCAAGCAGTTCGGTATCGCTGCCCAGCCTGTCGTTGAAGAGAACTCCGTCTGGTTTGGCAAGACCATTCCCGAAAACAATTACGATATCACGCATTGGTGGGGCGCTCAAGCGACGCCGATCCCCTATTTCGGCCTCCAGCAGATGCTTGTGGCCAATGCGCCAAAGTCGGCGTACTTAAACGGGGTTCCCTCTGAAGCCGAGTGGGAAGAAGAGAAGACGGAAGGGCTCGTCATCAAGCTCCCCCCGATCGGCGAGCAGAACGGTCGACTCGAATCGTTCGACATTAACGCGAAGATCGAGACGCTAGGAACGGCGCAGTCGGAGGAAGAAAAGCGTCCGCTGATCCAGCAACTCACGTGGGCTTGGAACTGGATGGACGCGTACTGGGGCCCCTGGTTGATGTATCGCCCGTCGATGTTCTGGAGTGAGAAAAACTGGAAGTGGCCATCGGAAGATAGCGACATGATGAAGACGAAAAGCGTGAGCTTCTGGCCGACGCGCAACGGTGAGCCCCAGCCACGGTAGGAACGATAGCCAATCGATTCGGTATTTTGGGTACACGCCCGTACTAAATTACATATGCCGAACGACGTATTTCTAGCCGCAGACAGTCTACCGGCCGCCAAATCAACGTCGTACTCTCACGTCCCCCGGAGCATGGTAGCTGATACTGACCTGTGAACGAATCGCACCATTTATGTGGAAGCCTGGTGAGGTTTTTGCATGGCATTACCGTTCCGAGAGCGGTTCTGGAAAACAGTCTGTAGTGCAGAGCGCACGTTCCTGTTCCTTTTTATATTCACATTCACACTAGTCGTCGTCGCTCTCATCACGATGCCGGCGCTCGAGCCGGGTACCGGGGCGTGGGTCGTAATGCAGTTCGATCTCGCAATCTTCGGGGTGCTACTCGTTTTCGTCTCTCTCATCCTGTGGACGTGTCGTAGTCGGCGAAAACGATCAAACAGTAAATCTGAGGGCGACTCGAAGCAGTAGTGTCTTCAAAGGAACTAGCTAGCCAGAGCGTACAACCAGTATCGAAACGACACCAATCAGCTACACTCGTCGATCCTCTAATTATCGGCGAGAGAAGTTGTAACATATTGGTCGTGTCGCAAAGTCCTCTAGAGTTCAGTAACTGACTCCCCTGAGGAAGGGGACGCCTCTGGTGTCCACTCCGAGAGGTGCCCCATGCACGCCACAATCGACGTGCGGTTGACCGTTAGCATCGACGACGACAAAACGATACCGCTGGCCACGCTTGCCGAGTTCATCACCGATCAGAACATCGAATCAGTTCTTCTCGAAGGACTCGTCGAGAGCCTCGACGCGGCTCGCGTCGAGGCGCTCTGTGGTGAAAAACACGCCCACGGCAACGGTGACCAGCGCTACCAACGCGCCGGTACCGATACCCGCACGGCCGTCACAACCGCCGGTGAGCACGAATTCGACCTTCACTACGTCGAAGATACCGCCGCTGACCACGACGAACCCAGCTACTTCCGCCCCGTCGAAGATGTTCTTAGCTTCGACGGAGAAAACCGTTATCAGCAGGACATTGCGGCCAAGAGCGTCGATCTCGCTACCTCGCTCAGCTATCGTGACGCCGCTGACCACGGCGACGGCATCCTCTCGGAGATGCCGTCGCCGACCACGATCAACCGCCGCGCCAGAGAATACGGCAGCAAGCTCAAACAGTTCCTTCCAGACTGTGTCGCTGACACAGACGCTGATGCGGTTATTCCTGACGCCACGAAGTGTCACAGTCAAGACGACGACCGCTCGTACCACTCCGTCCAAGCCACGCTCGGCAAAGATACTGCCGAGGAGTCCCGCTCCCTGCTGGATCTCTCGGTCAACGCTGACTGGGACGAGACAGCCGCCGACCTCGACGACATCGACGCAGTCACTGACGACGCGACGGTCGTCAGTGACGCTGAGGAGGGTATGGTCACGGCCTTTACCGACGAAAATCGCAATCACCAACTTGATCTCGTCCACGTCGGCCGAACACTGGACTACAACCTCTGGGACGACGGCGTGTTCTCCTTGGATCGACGAAACGAGATCGTCTCGGAGGTGATCGACGAGGTGTTCCATCTGAAGAATTCGGTCGCCAAGCACCGGCCGGAAGAGGAGTTCGCGGCGATCCGCGAGCGGATCGCGCGAACGACCGAGCGTATCGAGAAGACAGCGTGGCAGTTGGATCAGTACGGGTCAGAGAAGGCTGCGGGGTATCTTCGGCGGTGGGTGCCGTCGATCGTGACGTTTGCCGAGCAGGCTGTCGAGGGGTTCGAGGTGCCGTGGACCTCGAACCCCGTCGAACGGCTGATGGGCGAAGTCAGCAAGCGATGCAAGAACCAGTGGATGCGCTGGACAACGGAGGGATTAGAGGCGATACTCCAGCTTCGGCTGGTGAAGTACGCTGATCCAGAGCACTACCAGGCGTTCCTTGATGAACTGCTCCAGCGATCGACCAAAACAGCAATGAGCTGTGACCTCTCAATTGAGAGTACCAGAGGCAAACTCTAGACCGCTTTGCGACACGACCAACATATTGTATCCCGCCTCGAAACAGGCACAATCTGGTGTGTTGAATAGCGATCTAATCGACGGATATCACGGATTAGCAAGCGGAGACGAGGAAATCCCCTCTGACCGATGGAAGTCGATCTCCTCGACTTCGTGCAACAGTGTCGGCACTGAGTCAAACAAGGTTGGAGAAGCACGCGGGCGAGCCCGCCAGCGGCGGGTTCGCCCGCTGGAAACACGTCGTGCTGCACTATCGGTACTTCCCAACCGACGTAATCAGCTGAATTGAATCGGCGAATTGACCACGAGAAAATGTCTGGATCGGGATGTGTTCAGCATACCAGATCCAGACGGGTACCTTTCGGCGGCAGATGTCAAAGACGTAGCGGAAGAAGTCGTTGCTCCACTCCCGTTGCCGGGTGTCGAGGGGAGCCCCCTCGACCCCGGCGACATCTGGCTTGTCGTCATCTTGGCTTGCGTCAATCAGACATCGATTTGGGAAACCTGCAACGACACCAACGGAACACCGTGTGACGACACTGTCTTCACATGGCTCCATACCCTTGACCGGCACTGGCTTGAGTTCGTCGCTAACCGTCTACTCGGACAGCTCGCTATGACGATTCTCGACCCTGACCGGTCGAGAATCGTCTCCATCGACTTCATCGACAATCCCTACCACGGCGAGCACTACGCCGACGACGGCGAACTCTGTTCGATGGCTCCAAAGGACGGGACGACTACCTGCCACCGCTATTGCACGGCGTACGTCGTCTCCAACGAGAAGCCGGTGACGCTGGCGATGACGTACGTCCGCAGCGACGAAGATGAGGCCGACGCGGTCGAGCGCGTGCTCGCCCGCGTCGAGAATCACCCCTTCGAGATTGACCTGCTACTTGCTGACAGCGGCTTCTACAACGAACGCGTCATCCGCCGTGCACGTGATATCGCCGCAACGGTCGTCCATGTTCCAAAGAAGGGCGAACGCATGAAGGACAAACTCGACGTCCACAAGTCGTACATGACGACCTATCGCATGTACAAGGACAGCGAGCGGGAACTGCGCTTCCCGCTCGCGGTCGCCGTCTCCTATCAGAACGGTGACCGAGGCAAGCACGGCGAAGTTGTTCGTGGCTACGTCGCCTGCGGCGTGACTGATCGCTCGGCCAAACAGGTCGAACGCCTCTACAGGAAACGCTCAGGCATCGAAACGACCTATCGGTTGCTCCGGCAAGCACGCGGGATCACGACGACGCGTGATCCCGTCGTGCGGTTTGCGATCATGTTGGTCGCAGCATTGTTGGAGAACCTGTGGCTCGTTCTCAGGTGGGCGGTCGTCGCCCGCCCGCGACGGGGCGGGCGCGACCTGCCCGAAGAGTTCACGTTCAAGACGTTCCGTGACTGGATTCGGCACGAGCTGGAAGAGGAGTTACGCCGGCAGTGGAAGATCAAAGCGAATGAGGTTGGCGTGCCGGCATCACAGGCAGCGGCCGCGGGCTGACCGGGGTCAGCCCACGGCCTGCCCGTTTGGCGGTGAGCGACAGCTGTCGGCAGACACCGTCGAGATTTGGTTGCCATCGTCTGTTTGGAGCGGTGGATCGGAACCGTCTCGATCTACACCGCGGGAGCAGCCGAAACTGACAGTCAAATCATACAGAAAGTGACTGTTTCGCGCCGTTCAGACAGGCCCCTCTCGACTCGTTCGGGAAGTAACGACTATCTTCGCCTCGAAGACGGCCACAGCTACCGAGAAACGCCGAATCGGATGAAGTACATACCGGAGTTCGTGACGTCCTCGGCTTGGGTCGAGACGATCTGCCTGACTTCACCACGCTCTACAAATCGCTCGACCGGCTGAATATGTGGGTGTGGCGGGTGTTGCTGCGCATCTCCGCGCAGCAACACCCCCAGACTGGCCACGTCGCAATGGACAGCACGTTCGATGCAACAAAGCCTCGCAGTACTACCGCCGGCGTCGTGGCTAGTCAAAATGGTCAAGGCGATAACGCTGACCGATACAGAGTCGTTGGGGGTGCTGGATGTCCACTGCTGTATCGAATGTGACCACAATACGGAGGCCGAGGTTTGTCCGCCGGAATGCTGCGGTCTGCAGGCCGTGGCCGCCCACAACGGCTTTTCAAGACTGGCACACCGAATACGAGATCGCTGCACTGGACATCAACTATCTTGTTCACTACCACGGTTCAACAGCAGAGGCAACTGCCAATAACGCTCGCATTCGGACAAAAGACTACGTAGCGATGGATCGCAGAAACCTCCCATTCGAGGGTCAAGCGAATGCACGACTCCGACCTGCGTTCACGGTTCTGGTACCGGTAGTTACCTGAGATCGTCCTCCTGTTCGCCCTCAACAATCTCCGGAGGCTCACCAGAACGCTGTGATCCCGCTTCCGACCCGTATTATCAATAAAATATATTTTCAAAATGCTTTCATGATAAACCACAATATTTATGTGGTTCGAGTATCGACAGATGGTCATGCGGGGAAATCCGCAAGGTCATCCAACAGAGGGCTATAAAAAATGAACTATTTTATAAAACGAATTTCACGTTCCGGATTCACGTTCTTCGCAGTCATTACGATAACTTTCGGCCTCTCCCGACTGATGCCAGGGGGGCCGGTAGATTACATTCGGGCACAGGTCCGGCAAAACAATCCTGGAGCCACCCAGGATCAGATCAATGCGATGGTCCAGACATACATTAGCATAAAGCCGGACAAACCGGTGTGGCAACAGTATATCGACTATATGGCACAGATCCTCAACGGGAATTTAGGGGAATCCGTCTATTACGGGCGACCAGTAGCAGACATCTACGCGGAAGCTATTCCGTGGACGCTTTTCATCATGGGCTCGGCGCTTTTCATCTCGTTTCTCATCTCGGTAACGCTCGGGGCGCTAATCGCCTACGAACAGGGAACACGTTTCGATTTTATTTCGAGTACTATTTCAATCGTGTCGAATTCAGTCCCGTACTATATCATGGCGATCGTTCTGATTGCGATTTTCACCACGAAGTTAGGTTGGCTTCCAGCTAACGGCGCTGTGGCCATCGATAAGACGCCCGGTTTCAATCTCCCGTACGTCGTCAGTCTGCTTAAGCATGCTCTCCTTCCAATTCTATCCGTCGTTCTTGTGGGGTTTGGCGGGCGGACGCTCCAGATGCGTGGAAACAGTATTCGGGTTCTTGGCGAAGACTACATCCGGGTCGCTCGGCTCCGGATGCTCCCGACCCATCGGATCGCGCTACGGTACGTCGCTCACAACGCCATCCTTCCGATCTATACTGGATTCGTCATTCAGATTGCCGGCGTCTTAGGTGGTTCGGTGATCCTCGAGACAATATTCCAGTATCCCGGAGTTGGGTACTATTTCTTCGCTTCTATCGACATACCAGACTATCCACTAATGATGGCAGGGTTCATGATCATCTCGCTTGCGATTGTGATAGCGGTCACTGTCGCGGACCTAACTTACGGCTTAGTTGACCCTCGCGCCAGTGCTGGAGGTGATGCCAGTGAAGCCTACTGAGACCCGGGCTGACGGCGGTACGCCGGAAATTCCTCTCACAGAGGTGTCCGAGGAGGAAGTCACGGCTTCCGATCGGCTTGGAACGTGGTTCGCTAAACGCTTCGATACATTCAGGGTAGCTTGGGAAGACTGGCGGTTCAAGACCGGACTCTTCGTCCTCGGTATCTTCGTGCTCCTGGGGACTGTCGGCGTTCGGGTCTACCCGGAACCGACGATGACTGTCGGTGTCAAGTGGGTCGAACCGTTCCAGTCTCTCACCTATCCTTTCGGGACAACCCAGTACGGACAGGGTATCTTCGCGATGCTCGTCCACGCCACCCCGACGATGCTAGAGATGGTGGTAGGTGGTGCAATCTTCGCGACGGGAGTCGGGACAATTGTCGGAGTTACCGCCGGGTACAAGGGGGGACGCGTCGACAGCGTCATGACGACGATAACTGACATTGCTATGATGCTTCCGGCGCTTCCACTCATTATCGTCATCTCTTCTATTTTCGAACCACAGCGGGCCTTCATCGTCGGAATTCTGGTGTCGATCAACGCGTGGGCCGGCGGAGCACGAGCCCTTCGGTCGCAAGTGCTCACGATCCGTGAAGACTCGTACGTCGAAGCGTCGCGAATCATGGGTGTCCCGACAAGCAAAATTCTCGCGACGGACATCGTGCCGCAACTGCTGCCACTCATCCTCGTCAATCTGGTAATGGCGGGACGAGCGGTCATCTTCAATGCGGTCGCGCTTTACTTTCTGGGCGTGTTGCCCTACACGACTGTCAACTGGGGCGTCATGCTCAATCTCGCATACGAGTCCGGGGCAGTCACGACGCCACGAATATTCTACACGATCGCATTCCCGCTCGCAACGATTGTTCTGTTCTCCTGGGGGCTCATCATGCTAGCCCAAGGACTCGATCGAGTCGTGAATGTCCGCGTCCGTGCAGAGACTCCGGAAGAATACGAATAGACGACAATGGAGGAAAACAAATGAGTAAAAACGGAATCCAATCCGACCAGACGCTGACCGAACAGGACCGGCAAGTGACGAATACGGCGGGATCAGTGACCGACCCTATTCTCGAAGCCCGGGATGTGAGAGTGTCTTTCGACATGGCACGTGGCGAGTCTCGCGTCCTCAACGACGTCTCCATCGACGTCGAGCGCAACGAGGTGCTGGGCGTCGTCGGTGAGAGCGGCAGTGGCAAGTCGATGTTCGCGTCGGCACTCCTCAACGCTGTCGTTGATCCGGGACGGCTCTCCGGTGAGGTCCACTATCACCCGCAGTCGGGAGAATCGATCAACCTCGCGAATGCGACGCCAGAGGAGTTGAAACGCTACCGGTGGAAAGAAATCTCGATGGTGTTCCAGGGTGCGATGAGCTCGTTCAATCCGGTACAGAAGATTTGCGCGCACTTCGAGGAGACGCTCCGCGCTCACCAGTACGACGTGCAATCGGGTATGGAACACGCACGACAACTCCTCTCGGATCTCTATCTCGATCCCGAGCGCGTGATGGAGTCGTATCCCCACGAGCTAAGCGGCGGGATGCAACAGCGTGCGCTTCTCGCACTGAGTCTCGTCCTCGAACCCGAAGTAATCGTGATGGACGAGCCGACTGCTGCGCTCGACTTGCTGATGCAGCGGTCGATCTTGAGTCTTATTTCGGATTTACAGGAGACATATGACCTTACTGTGGCATTCATTACACACGATCTACCGCTTGTCGCTGGACTCGCGGATCGTCTTGGCGTCCTCTATGCGTTCGAGTTTGTCGAGGTGGGGCCGACTCGAGAGGTAATTAAAAATCCCGCGCACCCGTACACGCGTGAACTGCTGAATTCTGTGCCGAATCTCGACACTCCACTCGATGAGATGACGACCATCGCGGGATCGAGTCCCGATCCTGTCAACTTACCATCGGGATGTTCATACCACCCGCGCTGTCCGTTCGCTGACGAGGAGTGCCGGGCAGAACATCCGGAGTTCGTACAGGTCGAGAACGATCACGACGCCGCGTGCTTCCACATCGACGAAGCACGTGACGAGATCCATCTTGCGTACGATGAAGATCAAAGCGGCACTCGCGAACGCGTCTATGGAATGCAATCGGAACAACCAGTTATCTCACTGCAGGATCTCAGCGTTCACTTTGAAGAGAATCAAGGGCTTTCGAACCTGTTTGACACTCCGGGTATAGTGAAAGCGGTCGACGGAGTAAATCTCGACATCTACGAGAACGATGTCGTCGCCCTTGTGGGTGAATCGGGATGCGGGAAAACCACACTGGGGAAAACTGCGATCGGGGTGCAGCGGCCCACTGGTGGCAGCGTCAAGTATCGAGACGACGACATTTGGGAGGTCCGAGACGGCAACCGCGACGACGTGTCTTGGAACGAGATTCGAAAGTCGCTCCAGATCATTCACCAGGACCCGGGAGAGTCACTCAATCCGAACCGAACTGTCATGAAGATCCTGGAGACCCCACTTAAACAGGCCCAATCCGAGCTCAGTTACAAGGATCGACACGCCAGGATTTACGGGATGCTCGAATACGTCGGACTGACGCCGCCGGAAGACTACGCCGAACGCTATCCACACCAGCTAAGTGGCGGTGAGAAACAGCGGGTCGCGCTTGTTCGTGCGCTATTTATGAATCCGGATATGATACTTGCTGATGAAGCCGTGTCAGCTCTGGACGTCTCACTCCGTGTCGAGATGATGGATCTCATGCTGGAGCTCCAGGATCTGTTCAACACCTCGTACCTCTTTATCAGTCACAACCTCTCGAACGCCCGGTATCTCGCCGGCACGGTCGGCGGTCGCATTGGGGTGATGTACCTCGGGAAAATCGTCGAAATCGGTCCTGCCGAAGAGATGATCCAGAACTCACAGCATCCCTATACGAAGATCCTAAAGTGGTCGACGACGAACATCGATCCCGACCAAGAACCCGCCGAGGAACCGCCGATTCGCGAGATCGACATTCCGGACCCGATTGACCCGCCGAGCGGCTGTCCGTTCCACACCCGGTGTCCAAAGGCCCGCGAAGTCTGTACGGAAGAAGTACCGGACATTGACGAGAGCGCGGACCACGGTGTTGCGTGTTTCCGCACGGACGAAACCCACGAATACTGGAACAGCGACCCCCTCGAAGACATTGAACCCGATCAGGAGGTGTTCAACGATGATTGAACGGCACGCAGTAAATTGCCGCTGCAAAGATGTGGCGTTGACGCCTAGTCCAGACAGACAGATCCGCGAACCCACCGGAGGCGAGTAACTATGCCTCGAGAACTTGGCCAGTCGTCGACCGCGATCGAGAAACAATCGGCTGACCGTGACACAGTCGGGAAGGTGAAGCGCTTTCTCGAAACGTACACGTGGGTGCTGTATGTCATCGCGTTCGCTCTTGTCCACTTCGTCATCGGCTACGGACTCGACGTGTGGGCGGGACCGATGACACCGGAGACGCAACTGTTGCACGAGATCTCGGGCATTTTCATGGCCGTCGGCATCATTCTGGGGTTTGTCTTGGTCGTCATCGGGATCATCTGGGCCGTCCTCGTGTACAAGGAATCGCGAATCCGGTGACGGCGTTCGGCGTCTGAGTTCACTGTCGTCGATTATTCTGATCGCGGAGACGACGAATCCCGACAGACCTGGCTGCACCAGACAGCGAAGATACGGAATAGCAGAATGGTTTCTTTGCACTGTCTCGAATCGGTGAAGGGAGCCACTGTCCGAATCTGAAGCTGTCACTGCTCTACAGTTTGCAGTACGTCGTAGCAGGCCCCCAGCGGATGGTAGCCAATTTTGACCTCGGGTGTTGAGTCGATGTCGTCGGGAACATCGTTATCGCGGGTGAGCTTGAAGTGCCAGTTTCCGTACTTCTGATTCACCATGTTGTTCCACGCGTAGGTCCAGATCCGGTCGTACACTCCCAGTAGGTTTCATTGCCCGTCGTCTCTGCGAGACGAGCGGCTGCAGCTAATCTTTCAGCGAGTTTTCAGTAGTACTTGTCGTCGGCGATCACTGCTCCGTCACGGTCGAAATTGTACACGAACCCGCC
Organism: Halorhabdus tiamatea SARL4B; assembly: GCF_000470655.1. Taxonomy (NCBI): domain Archaea; kingdom Methanobacteriati; phylum Methanobacteriota; class Halobacteria; order Halobacteriales; family Haloarculaceae; genus Halorhabdus; species Halorhabdus tiamatea. The sequence continues at coordinate 1,028,494 of NC_021921.1, read as the reverse complement.
AAATTCGTCGTCCCAGCCGTTTTCCACGGCGGCATCGAAGAAGTGTTGCGCACGGTCGACCAACCAGTACGTGTCGTGGTACTCTGGACACGTCATATTGATTTCGGCGGGTGCGGGTCTGTCTGGTTCGCGTTCAGTTCAGCCTACGCCGCCTCCAAGCTCGGTCTCGGAGGGTGAGTAGACGCAATACACGACGAAATTGCGCCTTTCGATATCGACACAACCGTCGTCGATCCCGGAATGTTCCGCATCACCCTCGCCTCTGAAGACTCGATGCCGATTACCGACCCTCGATCGACGACTATGCTGACCGCCGAGCAGAGCAAATTGAGTGGTAGAAAGATCAGGGCGGCGGGCAGCCGCAGGACCCAACCAAACTTGCTGAGGCGGTGGTCGAGATCGCCAGCGAGGAGGAGCCGCCACGCCGGTTCATTGCCGGTGACAGCGATTCGAACTCACCGACCACGCATGTACACGACAAGAAGTCCGTGATCGGCATCATCCGTTTTTGCTACCGCCTACATTACTCTCCCACTTCAATATTCAAAGCTGAGCTTATTACTAAAGGGAAACGTTTATATGCCTTTGAATTTTACAATGTCTCGGATCCAAAAGTGTCCGTAGCTGTGCCGAGTCCACGACCGACTCCCCAACGCGGAAGGAACTCTTGTCTGGACAGTCGTCAGGGTCTAAGCCTTCCTCGCTACGGTCACCATGCCATATCGTCTGTCACATGGCTCGGGACAGTTCTTAGCTCTACTGGATCCATCTGGTCAACCTTGCGTAAAAGAATAGGTTGGACCCGATCGTTGTCGTGCTCAGTCGCTGTTCTAGTCATTGTCCGACCGGCAGCGTAGTAACCCATTACTCGTAATCGACACCGATCGGGTTTCCGCCGGAACGCTGAGCGTCGACCTTCCAGTCCCACGCCCAGCTCATCCTTCAGGAACTCGGCGAGTAGCTCGGCTACTCGCCACCGCCGCTGTTAGAGCGGTTGATGGAAGACGCACAGAAGATCCACCAACAACGACCGATCTTACAAGAGACACTCGCTACCGCTACATAACCGAGGTGTGAGGCTTAACTAAAGACGAATGCTTCTCATCGTCAGGCCGGATCACGGTTTCATCGGCTGCAACGTGATCCGGACTTCGTCCAGTTTCGGGCTGTAGATCGGCCTTGTGAACCCAGTTGTGCACGGTTGAACGAGCGCGTTGGACACCGAATAAATCAAGAATCGAAACAGTATTCGAAAGCGATAATCCAGCAAGATGCAGTTGAATACCGACCTTCATCAGAAAATCGCGGTGGCGCTCCGCGCTCCCCAAACGGTACGTTGATCTGGTCGATAGTACCGTTGAGGCGTGCGTTTTCGGCCATAGACACTTCGAAAACACCACCTCTCTATTCCATCCTCATTTAAGCACAGCCTTCGATTCAAAGACAAAGATAAAGTATCTCTTGTGACTTCATTCCACGCATGGAAACTGAAAATGCACTCATCGCCGGTGAGGCACTCATAGACATGTTCCCGACGACCGAGGGACCTCTCGATGACGTCGAAATGTTCGAGCGACGCGCCGGTGGCGCACCGGCGAATCTTGCGGTCGCGATGACGCGCCTCGGCGCCGCACCGTACCTCTGGACGCGACTCGGCGCGGACCCCTTCGGCCGGCATCTCAAAGAGGCATTGACCGACCAAGGCATACCCGATCGATTCCTTGAACTCGACAGCACTCGGAAGACAGCGCATACCCTCGTCGGTGACGATCCTGCGGCCGATCAATCGTTCGTGTTCTACAAAGAAGGGACGGCGACAATGGCAATGGAATCCGGGACGGTCCCCGACGAGACACTGTCCAACCTCGAATGGGTCCACTTCGGCGGTGTCATGTTGTGCGAGGAACCCGCTCGGACGGCGATGCTTGACCTAGCCGAGCGGGCCGGTGAGGCAGGCTGTACTGTCTCGTTCGATCCGAACACCCGCGAGGATCTCTGGCCCGACCCCGCAGATCTCGAACCGACGTTACGGTCGGCGCTTGAACTCGCCGACGTGGTCAAGACCGATCGCGAGGACCTTTCGATCCTCTGGAAGACGGAAGGGGCATCCATCGAGTCCGTCGCTGAGGAACTGACGACGTACGGTCCGCATACGGTCTTCCTCACGCAGGGCGGGGACGAAACGTACGGCCTGGCAACTGCCGATCCGCCGTGGGGGGCCGCCGAAACCAAACAACCTACCCTTGATGTCGATGTCGTCGAGACTACCGGCGCTGGCGACGCGTTCACCGCCGGCGTCATCACGGCACTACTGGAGGAGAAGTCTTTCGACGCAGCGATTAGATTCGGTAACGCTGTCGGGGCGTTGGCAACGACCGACACTGGAGCGATGGCACCCTTGCCGACTCGTGAGGCGGTTGAGGAGTTGCTATAGTAGAATCTGGAAGTGTTTGTCACTTCAACTGATGGAACTCGGTGCTGTCCATTGGTTTTCGGGATTGCGCAGAAAGATATGAGCAAACACTTCTGGAGATTACTATAGATACGAAGCGGCTCCGCGTCGTCGGCGTCCGCGATGAGGACGCCGACGACTACCACCTCTATATCACGAATCTACCGAGAGAAGAGTTCCTACCGTTAGACTTAGCAACGCTGTATCGGTGTCGATGGGAAGTAGAGACGCTGTTCCGTGAACTCAAGTTACAGTACGAGTTGGACGAGTTTGACACAAGCGACCCGGATGTCGTGAGAATTCTGCTGTACGCGGCGTTGCTGTCGCTACTGGTGAGTCGTGAGCTGTTGGATCTGGTCACCGAGCAGGCCGACGATGAGATCGTGTTTCCGCCGGAACGCTGGGCGGCGACCTTCCGGTCGCACGCCCAGCTCATCCTCCACGAACTCGGTGAGTACCTCGGCTACTCTACACCGCCGTTGCTGGAGCGGTTGATCGAGGACACTCAGAAAATCCACCAGCAACGACCGATACTCCAAGAGACATTCGCTACCGCTATACAACCGAGGTGTGAGTCTTAGCTAAAGACGAATGTTGTATCCAGTATCAAACCCAGTTATGGTCGCAATCTCAGCTCTCTGTGTTCGTTGTTCATTGCGAAATTAGGGTGGAGGATGGCACATTCATCATCGAGATTCTTCCGAGTGAGATCAAGTATGGGGTGCTGACCGATTACATAGCGTGATTTTGGTTCGATCGACGGCCAATGGATCGCTGATGGCTACATCGACGAGGCCGAAGGGTTGGAAGCCATCGAGTTCAGTCCCACTACCACTCGGAAATCTATGAATCTACTAAATTTGATATATTGTTTCAAGTACCATCCAGGGATGTACCGATATGGGTGCACGATTCGCACGTCTTTGCTGAATAATTTTGGAGCAGATCTTTACGTTGTGGTGACCGTCTCTTTCAGAAGTCGATAGTAATCGAGCATCCACGAGAGTCCGCACAACGTGATATCGTCGATCGGTCACCGACGACTTCTCGACTCAAATAACTGCACATGAGGAATCTCGAGCCCGATTTCTTCGCATTCGCGAGCATCGAGGCCGGTCCTGCATACCGGCATTCACGGCATCGGTAGTTGCCGCGAACGCTCCTGTACGCTTCTTAATTCTAGGGCTTCACTGAAACTGGTCGAGTGCTGGGGTTGATCTCTGCGACGTTTGCTGACGCGGGTTCGAACTTTCATCTGACATCTTATGATTTGGCACTCGTATCTGTTTTCTATTAATTCAGTTTTCGTCCTCTGTCAGCGACTGCTGGAATTGAGGCTCTGTCGGACGGGTCAGTCCCGAATCGTCCGCGGTCATGTCGGTGGCCGGTTGTGTCTCCGTCTACGAGAGTTTCGTCTCGACCTCGACGATATCGGTGTCCGCGCCGACGTGGAGGTGCTCGATATCGGTCATCGACGCGAAGTCTTCGAGGTGCTCGTTCGTCACGGCCTGGCTGTAGCCGGTATGATGCGCGCCGCCGGCTTTGATCCACGCCTCGATGGCGGTCTCGAAGTCCGGTTCAGGCTTCCAGACGGCGCGGGCGACGGGGAGTTCGGGCAGCGGTTCGTCCGGCCCGACCGACTCGACGTCGTTGGTGATGAGTCGGAAGCGATCGCCCATGTCGACGAGCGAGGCGTTGATCGCCGGGCCAGTATCCGCATCGAAGACCGCCCGCACGGGGTCGGCTTTCCCGCCGATGTCGAGGGGGTGGATCTCGAGGCGGGGCTGTTCGCCCGCGATGGACTCACAGATCTCAAGCATGTGTGAGCCGAGGACCTTCTCGTCGCCGACGGTGAGGTCGTAGGTGTAGTGTTCCATCAACGACGTGCCACCCTCGAGGCCCTGGCCCATGACTTTCATCGCCCGGGTCAACAGCGCCGACTTCCAGTCGCCCTCCGGGCCGAAGCCGTAGCCGTCGGCCATCAGCCGCTGGACCGCCAGACCGGGGAGCTGGGACAGGCCGGTCAGGTTCTCGAAGGTGGTGGTGAAGCCGACGAACTCGCCGTCTTCGAGGAAGCCCCTGATTCCGAGTTCGATCCGGGCGGCCTCTCTGAGCGAGTCGCGTCGGTCGCCGTCGGCCTGGAGTTCGGCTGCGAGTTCGTATTCTTCTTCGTACTCCCCGAGGAGATCGTCGATCTGGCTCTCGGAGACATCCTCGACGAATTCGACGAGGTCGCCCAGGCCGTAGCCGTCGACGCTCGCGCCGAAGGCCATCTGGGCGGACACTTTGTCGCCCTCGGTGACGGCGACGTCGCGCATGTTGTCGCCGAAGCGGGCGATCTTCGCGCCCCGGAGTTCGTGGCGGGCGGCGGCGGCGCGCGCCCAGGTGTCGAGTTGTTCGCGGACGTCGTCGTCCTCCCAGTGGCCGACGACGACCTTGCGGTCGATGTCGAGTCGCGAGACGATGTGGCCGAACTCGCGGCCGCCGTGGGCAGACTGATTCGCGTTCATAAAGTCCATGTCGATCTCGTCGTAGGGCAACTCGCGGTTGAACTGGGTGTGGAGGTGGAGGAGGGGGACGTCCAGCGCTTGCAGGCCGCGGATCCACATCTTCGCCGGCGAGAAGGTGTGCATCCAGGTGACGAGACCGATGCAGCTCTCGCTGGCGTTGGCTTCTCTGACGACCGATTCGATGGCGTCGGCCGTCGTCAGGACAGACTTGCATTCGACGCTGACCGGGATCTCCGGGACGTCGTCGAGTGCGGTGGCGATCTCGCGGGCGTCTTCCGCGACGAGATCGAGCGTTTCCTCGCCGTAGAGGTGCTGGCTGCCTGTGAGGAACCACACTTCCAGGTCATCGAAGTCCGTGCCGTGCGGGATGGCTGACATAGATAGTCATAGATCGGGCGACCGCGAGTAAAAAACGATCGATGGGAGCGGACGCAAGCGGCCGTGCCGCCTTGCCCACCCTTCGTCCGCCGGCGTCACCCCCTGATTCATTATCCCGTCGAGTGAACCCCGCGGGCATGGTCACGATCACCGATCCGACCGGCGAACTCACCGCCGAAATCGATCCTGACGGGACGATCTCGCTCGAACACGACGACACTCGCGTACTCGATCCATCGCCCTATGGCATTCGAACGCCCTACGGCCAGTTCCCGGACGACTTCGCTCTGCGCGAGCAGTCCCAAGCCGAGATCGACGAGACCTACGAACTCTCCCACGGGAAGGAATCGAGCCCGCACCATCTGGCGACCGAGACGACGCTGACCTTCGCGGGCGACGGCGGAACCGTCGACTTCCAGGTCCGGGTCGCGACCGACGGCGTCGCCTACCGGTATCACATCGAGGGCGACCACGACCAGTATCTCCTGCCCGGCGACGAGTCCGGCTTCCGGTTCCCGGCGGGGGCCGTCGCCTGGGTCTCGGAGTACCAGGCCAACCACGAGGGTCACAGCTGCCAGTCGCCCGTGACCGCCCTCGAGGGCGAGTACAACCTTCCCGGCCTGTTCCGCGTCGAGGATTCCTGGGCACTCATCGCTGAGGCCGGCGTCGACGGCACCTGGATGGCCGGGCGACTCACCCCTGCCGACGACCACCCGGTCGGCGTCGACATCGCGTTCCCCGAAGCGAGTCCGACCTCCCACGTCTGGGGCCACGACACGGTCACCTCGCCGTGGCGGGTCGCCATCGTCGGCGACCTGGCGACCGTCGTCGAGTCGACGCTGCCGACCGACCTCATCGAGGGGCCGGCGTTCGATCCCGAGTGGGTCGAGCCCGGCCGCGTCGCGTGGTCGTGGTGGTCCAGCGGGTCGCAAGTCCGCGATTTCGAGACGCTGAAAGACTACGTCGACTACGCCGCCGATCGCGGCTGGGAGTACGCCCTCGTCGACGCGGGCTGGGACGACGCGTGGCTGCCGGATCTGGTCGACTACGCCGACGAACGGGGCGTCGGGATCGAAGTCTGGGCGAATTTCATCGATCTGAACACCGAAAGCAAGCGTGAACAGCGACTGTCCCGGTGGAGCGAGTGGGGGGTCGCCGGGATCAAGGTCGACTTCATGGACAGCGACGACCAGGGGCGGATGCAGTTCTACACTGATCTGGCCGCCGATGCCGCCGAGTACGAACTCACCGTCAACTTCCACGGATCGGCCGTCCCGACGGGCCTCCGTCGGCGCTATCCCAACATTCTGACCTACGAGGGCGTCCGCGGTGCTGAGTACTACAAGTGGGACACGAACACGCCCGAGCACAACACGATCCTGCCGTTCACCCGCAACGTCGTGGGGCCGATGGACTACACCCCGGTGACGTTCTCGGCCGACCGGCGACTTACCTCCGCGGGCCACGAACTCGCGCTGTCGGTCGTCTACGAGTCGGGGCTCCAGCACCTCGCCGACAGCATCGAGACCTACGCCGACCGCCCGCTCGCCGAGGACGTGCTCGCGGACGTCCCGGCCGCGTGGGACGAGACCGTTTTCCTGGGTGGTCACCCCGGAAGCGAAGCGACGATCGCGCGCCGTCGCGGCGAGGCGTGGTTCGTCGGGTCGATCACGGCCGGGCCCGCCCGGACGGTCGAGGTGTCCCTGCCCGAACTCGACTTCCTCGACGGCTCGACGACGGCGACCGTCACGACCGATGCCGCGGACGGCGCGGGCCTTGAAGCGTTCGAGCGTGAGGTCTCTCCGGGTGGGACGCTGTCGGTCCCCGTCGCCGAGCACGGCGGGTTCGTCGCGAGACTCTGAGGCCTGCCCGTGACAGGCCGTCGAGTTCCAGGTCACACCGCCCCCGAATCCGCCGGCCGGCTGGTTTCTTTCGAACACAATTTATAAATACGAATTGGGCGCTCACTTGCGTATGGGCTCTGAGATTCACGTTCAACAGCACGAACCGATCGCCGAGATCGACCCGAACCTCTATGGCCACTTCGCCGAGCACCTCGGGCGGTGCATTTACGGCGGACTGTGGGTCGGTGAGGACGACCGCGTGCCGACCGACGACGGGATTCGGATGGACACGATCGACCTTCTTGCGAACCTCGAAATGCCCGTCCTGCGGTGGCCCGGTGGCTGTTTCGCCGACGACTACCACTGGGAGGACGGGATCGGCCCGCGCGAGGAGCGGCCGACCCGACGCAACGCGTTCTGGACGCAGGGACGCGCGGACATCCCCGAAGAGCCCAACGAGTTCGGCACGGAGGAGTTCATGCGGGTCTGTGATCTGCTCGACGCCGAACCGTACCTCGCGGCCAACCTCGGCAGCGGGTCGCCCGGCGAGGCGGCCGACTGGCTGGAGTACTGCAACTACGACGGGGACACGGAACTCGCGAACCGCCGGGCGGAAAACGGCAGCGAGGAGCCCCACGACGTGAAATTCTGGGGCGTCGGCAACGAGAACTGGGGGTGTGGCGGCCGGCTGAGTCCGGAACAATACGCCGAGGAGTTCCGGCGCTTCGCGACCTACCTCCGCAGCGTCGACGGCCTCCTGAGCGAGCAAGACGTCGAACTCGTCTCCGTCGGGCACATCCACGACGACTGGAACCGCAAGTTCCTCGACGCGCTCTCTGAGTGTGCGAGTTTCACCGAAGGCCCCTACGACCTGATGGAGCACATGTCCGTCCACCGTTACTACGAGGCGGGCAGCGACACGGACTTCGACGACGAGGAGTACTTCCGGTTGCTCGCGCGATCTCGCAAAGTCGGTGGCGATGTCGACAACGCGGTCGACGCGCTGTCGGTCTACGCCCCCGAATCCGACATCAGTATCGTCGTCGACGAGTGGGGCGTCTGGCACCCCGAGGCGACCAACACGAACGGCCTCGAACAGGAAAACACGGTCCGTGACGCCATCTCCGCCGCCGGCGTCTTCGACGACCTCCACGAGCGGGCCGACGTCGTCGCGATGGCGAACATCGCCCAGACGGTCAACGTTCTGCAGTGTCTCGTCCAGACCGACGAAGAGGACGCCTGGGCGACCCCGACCTATCAGGTGTTCGATCTCTACGAGAACCACGCCGGCGGGACGGCCCTCGACACGGTCGTCGACACCGACGCGCACGAGGTTGAGGACGAACCCTACGACGTGCCGCTGGTGAGTGCCTCGGCCTCCGCCCACGGCGACGAGGTCTACGTGACCCTGTCGAACCGCGCCCTCGACAGCGAGGACGTCACTGTCTCGCTTGACGAGGCAAGCGCGTCGGTCGCCGACAGCGCGGTGCTGTTCGCCGACACCGAGGTCGATGAATATTCACGAAAGGACAACGCCGACGCGTTCACACCCGGGGAGATCGACGTCGACGAAAACGGCGACGGGATCTTCGAAGTCTCGGTCCCGGCGAGTTCGGTCGTGGCGCTGACCGTCGAGGCCTGACCACACGCTTTCGGGACGGCCGGGAGCGTCGATCTCAATTGGTGTTTAGTTACGCGAGTCGCGGTTGGGAACAGCCAGAAAGCCCCGAGTGGCTCCGATAGAGGGCCTCGTTGCGCTCCTCACTGCGTTGCGGTGCTTACTTCGGCCGTCGTCCCGGAGCCACTCGCCCCTTTCAGTCCCACCCGAGACCGGTTGGTCAGCCGGCATGGGCGGGACTGAAAGGGGCCGCGCTCTCAGCGTCCCCCGACGACGCAAGCACCCACTGGAGCGCAGCGAGTCGCGGCAGCTGAGAGCGCGGGGGCTTTCTGGCTGTTGCAATCGATCTCTCCTAAACGAAACACTACCCGATCCCATGGGGAAGTCCTTTTGTCGTCTGCTGTGCTGGCCGGGATATGGACACCGGACGGCAGTCCCCACCGATCGAGACCGTCACGATCGACGACGAGTTCTTTCGGCCGCGACGCGAGATCAACCGCGAGGTCACGATCGAATACCAGTACGAGCAACTCGAAGAGGCGGGCACCCTGGAGAACTTCCGGCGGGCGAGCGCGGGGGAACGGGGCGACCACAACGGTATGTGGTTCCAGGATTCGGACGCCTACAAGTGGATCGAGGCCGCGAGTTACGTCCTCGCCTCGCGGGACGATCCAGACCTGCAAGTCCGCGTCGAGGCGGTGATCGAGCTGATCGCCGCCGCCCAGGCCGAGGACGGCTACCTCAACACCTACTTCGCCCTGGAGGTGCCCGACAAACGCTGGAGCAACCTCAACACGATGCACGAATTGTACTGTGGCGGCCACCTCATCGAGGCCGCGGTCGCCCACTACCGTGCGACTGGGAAAGAGTCCCTTCTGGACGTGGCGACGGACTTCGCCGACCACGTCGATCGCATGTTTCCCGAGCAGATCGACGGCGCACCGGGCCACCAGGAGATCGAACTCGCGCTGATGAAACTCGCTGCCGTGACCGACGAGGAGCGGTATCGCGACCTCGCAGCGTACTTCGTCGACGTACGCGGCACCACCGATCGCTTCGCGTGGGAAAATGACCACCGTGAGGAAATCGCCACGCTCGACGAATGGGAGGGTGACGAGGGCGGCGCGGAGGGTGACGGTGAGATCGGGGCGGACGCCGATGGCGAGGACGGCGGGGACGTCGATGGGGCCGATGGGGACGATGAGGATGATTCGGCCGAGGAGGACTGGGAGGACGCCGAGGTCGAGCCCTACGACGCGAGCTACAACCAGGCCCACGCCCCGCTTCGCGACCAGGAGGCCGTCGAGGGCCACGCCGTCCGGGCGATGTACTACTTCGCCGGCGCGACCGACGTCGCCGCCGCGACGGGCGACGACGACCTGCTCGCCCACCTCGATTCCCTCTGGGAGAACATGACCCAACGGCGGCTGTACGTCACCGGCGGGATTGGCTCCCAGCACCCCGGCGAGCGCTTCACCCGGGATTACCACCTGCCGAACGACACGGCCTACGCCGAGACGTGTGCGGCGATCGGGAGCGTCTTCTGGAACCAGCGCCTCTTCGAGGCGACTGGCGACGCGAAGTACACTGACCTGATCGAGTGGACGCTGTACAACGCCGTACTGCCGGGCGTCGACCTCGACGGGACCGAGTTCTTCTACGATAACCCGCTCGCGAGCGACGGTAATCGCCACCGGGAGGGCTGGTTCGAGTGTGCGTGCTGTCCGCCGAACCTCGCGCGCCTGCTCGCGTCGCTCGAACGGTATCTCTACGCGACCGACGACACGGGGATCTACGTCAATCAGTACGTCGGCGGGACGGGCGAGCTTTCGGTCGCTGGCACAGCCATTTCGATCAGCCAGAACTCCGATCTGCCGTGGGATGGGACCGTCACGCTCGATATCGACGTCGCGGAGCCAACCGCGTTCGACCTCCGTCTGCGGGTGCCCGACTGGGCCGAGGATGTCTCGATCACGGTCGACGGCGAGGCGGTCGACACGGCTGTCGACGCCACGGACGCACCGACGTACGTCTCGATCGACCGGGAGTGGGAGGACGCCCGGATTACGGTCGAGTTCGGGATGTCCGTCGAGGTGCTCGAAGCCCACCCCGCCGTCGCGGCCGACGCCGGCCGCGTGGCACTGACGCGTGGCCCGCTCGTGTATTGCCTGGAAGGGGTCGATCACGACCGGCCGCTCCACCAGTACGCGATCGATCCCGACGCGACATTCGAGGCGGCTCATCACGACGAGTTGCTCGAGGGCGTGACAGTCCTCGACGGCGAGGCCACGGTGCCGTCACTCGACGGCTGGGACGATGAACTCTACCGGCCCGCTGTCGAAACTGCGACGGAGAACGTGTCGATCACCGCCGTTCCCTACTACGCCTGGGACAACCGCGACCCCGGCGAGATGGCTGTCTGGGTGCGAGAAGCGTAGGGACCTCTACAGCTGCGCGAGGTCGTGCATTTCGTCTTTGGTGTTCTGATAGAGTCGCTTGTAGATGTCGTAGTACTCGTCGTAGGTGTCGACGTTCTCTGGCTCCGGCGTGTACACCTCACCAGTCTCGGTCCACTCGGTGGCGACGTCGTAATCGTCGAACAGTCCCGTACCGACACCGACGACCAGCGCGTCGCCAAGTGGCGCGCCCACGCCACCGGCGGGAACCTCCATCTCACGCCCCGTCACGTCCGCGAGGATCTGCATCCAGAGATCGGAGTTCGAGACGCCACCGACGACGCTCGTCTCGTCGTTCAGGGGGATGCCGATCTCCTCGGCGACCTCGACGTTGTGCCGGAGGCTGTACCCGCCGGCTTCCATCAGCGCCCGGTACATGTGCGCTTTCTCGTGATACAGCGTCAGGCCGGTGAACATGCCGCGGGCGTCCGGGTCCCAGATCGGCGAGCGCTCGCCCTTGAAATAGGGGAGCGCGATCAGGCCTTCCGATCCCGGCGGGATCTCTTTGGCCTTCATGTTCAACAACTCGAAGGGATCGACGTCGACGAGTTCGCCGGCCTGCTCTTCGGGCCCGCCGAACTCGTCTTTGAACCACTCGATCAGCCCGCCCGTGGTGGCCGACCCGCCCCAGGTGTAGAGCTTCTCCTCGCTGTCGGCGACGTGGGGCATCGAGACGAGTTGCTGATCGAGGCCCGTGCCCTCGTGGATCGTCCCCCAGCACGTCGAGGTGCCCATCATGCTCACGTTGTCACCCTCCTCGAACGCGCCCGCCGCGAGCGTCGCCATCGGCGCATCGACCCCGCCAGCGAGCACGGGCGTCCCCTCCGGGAGGCCGCTCTGCTCGGCGGCGTCGGCGGTCACCTCGCCGACGATCTCTTCAGAGGGAACCAGGCGTTCGGGGAACTTCTCGACCGGAATCTCCAGCATCTCGCACGCCTCTTCGGACCACTCCAGGTCGTGGATGTCGAAGACGCCGCCGACGTTGCCGGCCGAGGAGTAATCGACGGCCAACTCGTCGGTCATGACGTACTCGACGTAGTTGTTCGGCGGCACGAAGTTCTCGATGTCCTCCCAGACATCGGGTTCGTGTTCCTTGATCCAACGGATCTTCGTGTACCCGAAGTACGAATCGACGTAGTTGCCGGTGATTTCGAAGAGCCGATCGAGGTCGACGTGCTCTTTGACCCACTCGACCTGATCCGTGGCGCGGCGGTCCATCCAGATGAGACAGGGGTAGACAGCCTCGCCGTCGGCGTCGATCGGCACGCCCGCGCCGCCGTAGAGGCTGGAGATGCTGATCCCGCGGATATCGCTGGGATCGACCTCGGCGTCGTCGATGGCTTGCTGGATGGAATCGTAGGTCGCCTCGACCCAGACGTCGGGCCACTGCTGGGCCCAGGCGGGTTCGGGCTGTTCGACCTCGTAGCCGGCATTGCCCGTGCCCAGTACCTCGCCTTCCGGCGAGACGAGGATCGTCTTCGTACTGTTCGTCCCGATGTCCGTCCCCACGAGGTATTGTCCGTCCATCGCGATCACTCCTGGCCGTAGCCCTCGAGGTACTCCTGGTTGAGCCGCTCGGCCTCCTCGGGGGGGATCTCCTCGGGCGTGCCCAGATCCTCGGCGATCGAGGAGATCTTCGCGCTGTGTTCGATGTGGAGTGCGGCCTTCAGGGCGTCGCCCGGCGTGTCACCCGCCGCGAACAGGCCGTGGTTCTTCATGAGCAGGCCCTGGAACTTCCCCTCGCCCGTGTGTTTGGCGAACTCCTCGCCGATGGCTTCGGTCCCTGGCGGGACGTACTCGGAGACGGGGATCGACTCGCCGAAGGTGTCGGCGAGTTCGGTGACGTAGACGGGGAGCTCCCGCCCGGCGGCGGCGAAGGCGGTCGCGTACGTCGAGTGGGTGTGGATGATCCCACCGAGTTCGTCGTTCGCCCGGTAGATGTGGAGGTGTGCGCCCGTATCGACCGAGGGCTTGAGGTCGCCTTCGACGACCGCGCCGTCCATGTCCACGACGACGAGGTTCTCCGGGGCGAGTTCGTCGTAATCGACGCCGCTGGGTTTGATCACGACGCGATCGCCCTCGCGACCGCTGACGTTGCCGCTGGTACCTCTGACGAGGTCGTTCTCGGGGAGTGCCATCAGCGTCTCGTAGACCGTCTCGCGTAGACTCTCGAGTGCCATGTGCGTTCGTCCAGCCGTTCGCTTGGGTGGGTAAAATCTCTTGGTACTGCTCGCCAGGGTTCGACCGGTCGACTCTGCCGCCCGGGTCGCCGGAAGATTTTTGAACTGGTCGTCGTAGTGTCACGTATGGTAGACATCGCGGAGGTCGCCGTAGGTCTGGTGGTCATGTTTGCCGGGGTCGCGTCGATCGTCGGTGCCCGGTCGATCGCGGACCTCTCCGAGGCAGTGGACGCGATCGGGAGTACGCACTCGGTCGCCGAGACGGAGGCGGCGGCGTGGAAAGTATCGTCGTACCGCTACTTTGGTGCGTTTGCCGTGTTTTTCGGTCTGCTGTTCGTCCTGGCCGGTCTGGGTCTCTGAGCGGGAGCTCCCCTCCTGGACTCCGTTAGTGCCAGGGTTCCTCGGCCACGTCGTGCATCGACTCGACTCGATAATCGGGGACGGGGTCCGGGTCGATGCTGGCGTCCCCGTCGAGCCAGACCGACCGCAGGCCGGCGTTGTGCGCGCCGGCGACGTCCGCTTCGAGGGAGTTGCCCACGTGGACGGCCCGGCCGCCCTCGACGCCGAGCTCGTCGAGTGCCGTGTAGAACGGTTCGGGAGCAGGTTTGTACGGCGCGTCGTGGCCGCCGTGGACGATCGTCTCGAAGCGATCCCCGATCCCGAGGCCGGCGAGTTTCTGGGACTGCATCCACGGGTCGCCGTTGGTGACGAGGCCGACGCGATACCGCTCGGCAGCCGTTTCGACGGCCTCCCGCGCGCCGGGCAGGAATTGGACGTTCGACTGGTCGCGTTCGGCCTCGAAGGCCTCGGCGACGGCGCGGCCGACGTCGGCGTCGAATCCCGTCTCCTCGGCGAACGCCGCGAAACTCCGGCGACGGAGGTCCCGGATGTCGTCGCCGGGGTGGGCGAACTCCTCGAAGCGATCGTAGAACGTCTCGATCGGGAACCAGGGCTCGACGCCGACGCGCTCGAAGGCCGCCGACAGCACGTCTCCGGCGGGGCGGCGGTACTCACAGAGGGTGTCGTCGAGGTCGAACAGCACGGCGTCGACGGTCATCGACTGGACGAAGGGGTGGGAGCCTCAAAATCTCTCCGGGTCAGATTCGACCCGAGACACCGACCCGCTACAAGCCGAAGCTCTCGACGAGGAGTTCCTCGTCAGTCTCGCCGTAGACGGTCGTCTCCCCGCCGATCACGTCGACGGTAAGTTGTGCCGGGCCGAAGACGTCCGCGGGCAGTTCCTCGAAGTCCCAGTCGGCGTCGTCGAAGATCTCCGCGAAGGGACGGTCGTACTCCTCGCCCGCGGTGGACGGGACCTCGGCGAAGACATCGGACTCTTCCTCGACCGTGAGGTGGACGCGACCGCCGTAGGCGAGGGCGTCGTTCGTCCGGGCGATAGCCGCTTGCTCGCTCCCGGCGACGGGCGCGACGGGCGCGATCCCCGAGACCGAATGGATATTCTCGGGATCGTAGCCCAGCTCGAAGAGAGCGAAGACAGCGGACTCGCTCGCCCGCGCCGCTCCGGCCACGCTGCCGGTGATCGAGGCGGTCGAAAACGTCGGGAGGAAGACGCTACTCTCGGGGACACCCGCGTACTCGGCGACCTGGGCGGCGGCCGCCTCGGTCGGCAACGCGTCGCTCTCGACGGCGAGGACGGCGAAGTCGAAGGCCTCGACGTACTCCAGGCGCTCGAAGATTCCCTCCTCGGCGACTAAGGCCCGGGCTGGCCCGCTGCCCAGTCCCTCGAAGTCCTCGGTCGTGAGTTCCCAGCCCGCCTTCTGCCCGGCGAGTAGGGCCAGCGACGGGTGATCAGTCGTCAATTCGACGTGGGGCAGGGCGGCCGCGCCGACCGATTCCAGGCGCGTCGTGACCGAAGCCAATCCCGCGGTCTGGATCTCGGCGAGCATGAGGCCCGCCTCGACGCCGCCCGCGTGCTCGACGCCGAAATCGAGGACAGTCGTCTCGTTGTCGAGTCGATACTCCGCGATTCCGAGTTCGTCGGCGAAGTCGATCGCCTCGTCGATCAGTTCGGTCCCGAGGCGATTGAGTTGGTCCATACCACCTGATCGGACTCCCCGGTTGAAAAGTCATCCCTCCCGGCTAGTTGTGGTCGCTCCAGCGATACGTCTGGACCGAGACGCTACTCCTCGGCGTCGCGTCTCGGCTCGTGGCCGAGTTCGTCGGCGACCGCCTCGACTTTCTCGCCGGCGGCCTGTTCGACGGCGCGCTTGTCGTCGATCTTCAGGAAGGTTTCGACGCGATCGGCGTCGACCGCCGCGTGGGCGTCGGCGGCCGCCTCGAAGAGGGCCTCGGCGTTCTCGGCCTCGATGATCGTCCCCATCGGCGTGGTCTCGTAGCCGACGTCGTGGTCCTCGATCGCCGCGACCGCCTTGGCGACCTCGCCCGACATGCTGCCTTCGATGACCGGTGCGACGCTCAGGAAGCCAAACGCTGTCATAGGTGGATCTGCGGTCGCGGTGTACAAAACGGTTCGTGGTCTGTCTCGAAACGACGGAAGAAGAGGGGGTCAATCCTGTAACCACTCGTACCACGTGTCGATCTCGACGTATTCGTCACGGAGTTCCTCGGCTCCGTACTGTTCGAACACTTCTTCGACAGTCCGAGCGAATCCCTCCGGATCGTCGTCGGGTAGTGACTGGTCATAGTAGATCAGCAGTCCAGCGTGGTCCGTTTTGCGATGCAGCAATTCGAAATCCCTCGCGTTGTTCGACACCAACACGACGTCGTTTCGGTCACACCATTGGAGCAACTCCTCGTCTGTCGTGTATTCGCCGAACCGATCTTTTGCCTGGCTGACGTCGAATCCGCGGTCCCGAAGCACGTGTTCGCAAATCCGGCTGACGTGTTCGTCTAGAAGCAGCTGACTCATGAAACCGGTTCTTTCGGCTGCAGCGACGACTCACGCAACCGGTCGCGCGTCTCCGCGTTCTCGCGTTCGACCGCCCGGATTTCCTCGATGTTGTCATAATAATACGAGAGGGCCTCGTAGACGGCCCCCAACGAGATATCGAGCTGATCAGCTACGTAAGCGGGTGCATACCCTGCATCGACGACTTTCCCGGCGACGTGTCGGACGCCGATTCGGGTCCCCTCGATCCGCGGTTCTCCCCCGAGGATGTCCTCGGTTCGGACGATGCTTGACATTGTATAAAGACATTGCTCGTATCGATATATAAACGTTCGTCAGGGTCTCACCCGTCTGGTATCTATTTCCCAGCCAATTACCTGAATTGACTCTTTCACCCTCACCAGGTCAGGCCGTCGTACTCGATGCCGTCCCGGGGCTCGACGATCCGGCGACCGTCGATCACGACGGGGTCGGCCATCGCCTCGAACTCCGCATCGAGGGCCCCAAACTCGTCCCAGTCGGTGACGAACAGCGCCGCGCTGGCACCCTCTAAAGCTTCGGCCGCACTGTCGGCGTAGGTGAGATCGGGGTACTGCTCGCGCATGTTCTCGGTGGCGACGGGATCGTAAGCGACGACCTCGGCGTCGCGTTCAAGTAGCCCCTCGATGACCGGGACGGCCCGCGTATAGCGGATGTCGTCCGTGCCGGGTTTGAAGGCGAGCCCCATGACGGCGACGCGCTCGCCGGCGACGTCGGTGTGGTCGTCCAGCAGATCGAGGAGTCGCTCGGGCTGGCGGTCGTTGACCTCGACAGTGGCGTCGAGCAGGACGGGATCGTACTCTCGCTCGCGTGCTGCGGCGCGAATCGCGGCGACGTCCTTGGGGAAGCAGCTTCCCCCCCACCCGAGACCGCTCCGGAGGAAGTGCTCGTCGATGCGGTGATCCAGCGCGATGGCGTCGGCGACCTCGTAGGCGTCGACGCCGTACTCCTTGCAGATGTTCCCGAGTTCGTTGATGAGGCTGACCTTCGTCGCGAGGAAGGCGTTGTTGGCGTACTTGATCATCTCGGCTTCGCGGATCCCCGTCTCGACGATCGCGGGATCGCCCGCGGCGGCCTCGACCAGTGGCTCGTACACCCGATTCAGCGTCTCGACCGCTCGCTCGTCTTCGGCCCCGATGACGATCTTGTCGGGGTCCTTGAAGTCATCGAGGGCGAATCCTTCCCGCAGGAACTCGGGGTTCATCGCGATCCGGAAGTCCTCGCCGACGGTCTTGCCCGATGCGTCCTCGATGATGGGCGCGATCGTCTCGGCCGTCGTCCCGGGGATGACTGTGCTCTTGACCACGACGAGGTGGTCGCCGTCCTTCTCGGCGATGACCTCGCCCAGCGACCGGGCGGCGGCTTTCATCGCCGAGAGGTCGATGCTCCCATCGTCGTTGGAGGGTGTGGGCAGCGCGAGGAACGTGACGTCGCTGTCGGCGACTTCGTCGTAGTCAGTGGTTGCGACGAGCGTGTCGCCCCCGTAGGCGGCCATGAGTTCGTCCAGGCCGGGCTCGTGGATGGGTGCCTCGCCGTCGTTGACCGCGGCCACGACGTCCTCGTCGATGTCGACGTTCGTGACCGTGTGGCCGAGTTCGGCGAACCAGGCGGCGATCGTCGTGCCGATGTATCCGCTGCCGACGACGCTTACGTGCATCATCGAACGTTCCGAGCCATTGGATTTGGTAGTTTCCCTTTCGGTTTGCTGCCAGTAGTCGGAATGTCATAGAACGATCCTCACGCCAGAGCGAAGTGAACACTGCGGTGGTCTGTGTACAGCGGCCTTCCAAGAAGCTCCTTCGATCGAGTCGTGCTTCACTGTCTTCGGGAAAGAGACAATCGTTTTATTTGACCACCCGCCTTTCAACATTGTCATGAATCAGAGGGTGGTTCTGGGTCTCATACTCGTGGGCGTGCTGACAGCCGGCTGTGTCGGCCAACCGTCTCCGACGGAGACGACAGCCGACACGTCGGCGGATACCGAGTACTGTGGGCCGACGGAGAACGGGACGACCATCCCGTGTGACGTCGCGGAGCATCCCCCCGATATCAAGTTCGCCAATCACGACACCCGGACATACGAGGTCAGTGTCACCGTCACCCGGAACGGCACCGAAACCGTGTTCACGGAGAACATGACCGCGACCGCCGATTCGATCCGTGTCTTCGAAGACGTCGCCCGGGAGCCCGGAGTCTACACGATCGACGTCTCGCTCGGGGACGGCACCACCGGGACGTACGACTGGACGGTCGGAACGGAGGTTCTTCACGGTGGCACGCTGGTCGGGATCTACATCACCGAAACGGGGTCGGTGAGTATCACGAGGTTGCAGGTGGGGTGAATTTCGGGATGGATTTCGATATCAGGTTCACGTTCGAACGTCGGTTTCACGGGTGATTCCCCTCACAGTTGCTCGATCGACGTTTCTTTTAGGGGATCGAAATGTGCGACACGGTCGATCCTCTTCACGTCAGTCGAGATGCTTCGGGACGCCCCCGGACGCGATAGCGTATCGACGAACGCAGCCACGGTCGATGACCTCGTCGAGGCGTGGACTGGCGACGCCGGGACGTCTCAACTGGGGGACCCGGAGTGACGATCGAAGTCGAACGACGGTAGTGTCGACTCACGATTCAGTCGAGTCGCGGCGACCCTGCTGGCCGACGGCAAGGCATATACTTCCCGGACCGAAATACCGATCCCATGAAAGCAGTCGTACTCGCGGCGGGCAAGGGCACCCGTCTCCGGCCGCTGACCGAGGACAAACCGAAGGCGATGGTCGAAGTCAACGGCAAGCCCCTCCTGACACACGCCTTCGAGCAACTCATCGGCCTCGGGGCCGAGGAACTCATCGTCGTCGTCGGCTACCGGAAAGAGGACATCATCAGCTACTACGACGACGCATTCGAGGGTGTCCCGATCACCTACACCCACCAGCGCGAACAGAAGGGACTGGCCCACGCGCTGTTGACCGCCGAGGAGCACGTTGAGGACGACTTCATGCTGATGTTGGGCGACAACATCTTTCAGGCCAACCTCGAGGACGTCGTCAAGCGCCAGCGCGAGAGTCGCACCGACGCGGCGTTCCTCGTCGAGGAAGTCCCGTGGGAGGAGGCCTCGCGGTACGGCGTCTGTGACACCAACGACTACGGCGAGATCACGGAAGTGATCGAAAAGCCCGACGACCCGCCCTCGAACCTCGTGATGACCGGCTTCTATACGTTCTCGCCGGCGATCTTTCACGCGGCGAAGCTAGTCCAGCCCTCCGACCGTGGCGAGTACGAGATCAGCGAAGCGATCGACCTCCTCCTCCAGAGCGGTCGCACCATCGACGCGATCCGACTCGACGGCTGGCGCATCGACGTCGGCTACCCCGAGGATCGTGACCGCGCCGAAGCGAAGTTACAGGACGCCGAAGCCGAAAGCGAGGCCGAGACGTCCGAATCAAGTCCGTCCTGACCACCGTCGTCGATCCCTGACGAGCGTCAGGGAGCGCTCTCCTGACGCTTCCGACGCCTTTTTGCTCGCCGCCGTCACATCGCCGCGCATGCAGATTCTGGTCACCGGCGGCGCGGGCTTCATCGGCGGACACCTCGCCGAGCACTTCGCCACAGACGGTCACGACGTAGTGGTCCTGGACAACCTCGACCCGTACTACAGCGTCGACCTGAAGCGTCACAACATTGGGGTGGGCCGAGCGGCCGGCACGGACGGTGAGGGGTCCTACGAGTTCGTCGAAGGGGACGTTCGCGACGCCGACCTCGTGGAAGAACTCGTCGCCGACGCCGAGTACGTCTTCCACGAGGCCGCTCAGGCCGGCGTCCGGACGAGCGTCGAGAATCCGCGCAAGTACGACGCCGTCAACGTCGACGGCACGCTGAACGTGCTGGACGCGGCTCGCGATCACGGGATCGAGCGCGTCGTCGTCGCGAGTTCCTCTTCAGTCTACGGCGGTCGCGAGGAGTATCTGCCCTTCTCAGAGACTGACCCGGCGATGCCAGTCAGCCCCTATGGGGCCTCGAAGCTCGCTGCCGAACGCTACACCTGCGCCTACGCGGACGTCTATGACCTCCCCGCCGTGGCGCTGCGGTACTTCACGGTCTATGGCCCCCGGATGCGACCCAACATGGCGATCACCAATTTCGTCTCGCGGGCGATCAACGGCGACCCGCCCGTGGTCTACGGCGACGGCTCACAGATCCGAGACTTCACCTACATCGAGGATATCGTCACGGCGAACGAGACGCTGCTATCGACGGACGCCGCCGACGGCGAGGTGTTGAACGTTGGGAGTTCGGGGACCATCGACATCGAGACCCTGGCGATCGAGATCCGCGACCAACTCGCCCCCGATCTCGATCTGGCGTACGCCGACCGTCACGACGCCGACGCCGAGGCGACCCACGCGGACATCTCGAAGGCCAGGGAGATACTCGGGTACGAACCGACGCGGTCGATCCGCGAGGGTGTTGCCGAGTTCATCGAGTGGTATCAGGAGAACCGCGAGTGGTACGAACCGCTCGTCCTTGAGAGCTAGAGAGAGCGCCCTCGGATCCATCGGTCTCGTTTTTGGGGATCGTCGCCCCGCTTCTGGAACGAACATGTTCGGGGTAATCGGGTAGTCTATGGCGCGGTGAGAGACAGATGCGAATGAACGTACGTCCGTTTCGAACGGTAGTGGCCGACTCGCATGGTCTGTCTGACGACTGCTTCAGTTCCCGCTGGAGTGATTCGGCATGAGCAGCATGTTCTGCTATCAGTGCCAGGAGACGATGGGCAACGAGGGCTGTACCGACGTCAGCGTCTGCGGGAAGGACGTTCAGACGGCCAGCCTGCAGGACCTGCTCGTCTGGGAACTCAAGGGGCTGTCGTACATCGCCCAGCGAGCCAGGGAGGCAGGGATCGTCGACGAGGAGACGAACGTCTTCATCGCCGAGAGCCTCTTTTCGACGGTCACGAACGTCAACTTCGACCCCGAGTGGTTCGAAGATCAGCTTCGGGAGACCCAACAGCGCCGGGAGACTCTCAGGGCTGAACTCGAGGCTGCCGACGGCGAACTCGACGACGAAAGCCTCCCGGAAGCTGCAACCTGGTCCGGCGAGGATTCCGACGACTTTCACGCGAAGGCGACGCCCGCCGGAATCGGCGTCCAGGCGACCGGCAACGAGGACGTCCGCTCGCTGCGTGAGCTGCTCACATACGGCCTCAAGGGAACCGCTTCCTACGCCGATCATGCCTACGTGCTGGGCGAAAAGAAGGCGGAGGTCTTCGCGTTCATCCAGCGTGGCCTGGCGGCGACGCTCGATGACGATCTCGGCGTCGAGGAACTCACTGCACTCGTCCTCGAATCCGGCGAGATAGCCACCGAAGTGATGGAACTACTGGATTCGGCCCACACCGAGACCTACGGCCATCCCGAACCGACCGAGGTCGACATCGGGACGCGCGACCGGCCGGGGATCCTCATCAGCGGCCACGACATGAAGGACATGGAGGAACTCCTCGAACAGACCGAAGGCGAGGGCGTCGACGTCTACACCCACGGCGAGATGCTGCCGGCCCACGCCTACCCTGCCTTCAAGGAGTACGACCACTTCGTCGGCAACTACGGCAACGCCTGGTGGGAGCAACACCGGGAGTTCGAGGCGTTCAACGGCCCCGTCCTGATGACGACGAACTGCCTGGTGCCCCCCAACGATTCCTACGCCGATCGGGTCTACACGACGGGCGTCGTGCGATTCCCGGACACGCCCCACATCGCCGACCGGGACGAGGACGGACAGAAGGACTTCTCGGCGCTCATCGAGGCTGCGAAAGACGCCGAACCGCCGGAAGAACTCGAATCCGGGACGATCGCCAACGGCTTCGCCCACAAGTCCGTCCTCGACCGCGCCGACGACATCATCGAGGGCATCCAGGCCGGCGACATCCGCGGCTTCGTCGTCATGGGCGGGTGTGACGGCCGTCAGTCCGAACGGGAGTACTACACCGAGCTGGCCAAAGAGCTCCCTGATGACGTCATCATCCTCACGGCCGGGTGTGCGAAGTACCGCTACAACAAGCTGGATCTGGGCGATATCAACGGCATCCCGCGCGTGCTCGACGCCGGGCAGTGTAACGACTCCTACTCGCTCATCCGGATCGCGAACGCGCTCGGCGACGCCCTGGACGTTGAGGACGTCAACGACCTCCCGATCGCCTTCGACATCGCCTGGTACGAACAGAAGGCCGTGACTGTCCTGCTGGCCCTCCTGAGCCAGGGCGTCGAGGACATCCGACTCGGCCCCACGCTGCCCGCGTTCCTCTCGGAGAACGTGACCGACCTGCTGGTCGAGGAGTTCGGCATCCAGCCGATCGACACCGTCGAATCCGACAAGGAAGCCATCCTCGCCGCGATGTAGCGCTGGAGGGTGGCAAAATACGGGAACTACCGAATAATATCGTCCACACAAAAATATATTAGCCAGTACCGACAACCGTTCTGTATGGCACCGACGTTCGACGTGGCCGCGGAGTTCGAGGCGGAACTCGCGGACGCGCCGACGGACGAGCGAGTGTACCGGGTCGCACTCCAGCTTTACGAGCCCGACAGGATCGCCGATATCGCCGACAGGGCCGAGTGTACGCCCGATACAGCCCGTCGGCACTGTCGACGACTCGCCGACATCGGCGTTCTCGAGGCAGTCTCCGAGCAACCCGAGACCTATCGACGCAACGAGTCCTACTTCGAGTGGCGCAAACGCGAGCGCCTCGCCGAGCTCTCGACTGCGGAGTTACGCGAGCGTCTCGCCGAGCTCACCGATCGGGATGCGGCGTTTCGGGAGACCTACGGCGTCAGCGATCCCGAGGCCGTCGACGCACTCAAGCACGCCGAGTACGACGCCGTCGAGGAGGTCTGGCTCGACGTCAGCGAGTGGCAGACCGTCAGACGGCGGATCGAGCGTCTCGAGGCGGTCCGACAGCGACGGACGAGTGACTCCGCCTCGCGATCGGAACCCGCTTGATCGTGTCGGGGGACGGGTCACGACTGGTCGACGAAGCTCTCCTTGCGCATCTCCAGTCGCTGTTCGGGCGTCTCTCGCGTGTGAGCCGGGCGTCACTGTTTCCGCCGAACAGACACGAGAGCCTGGTGGTCGAGTTCGATACCGCCGCGTATCCGGCGTCGATCGACGCGGTCCGTCTCGAGGTCCGCGCCTACACGAACGGCGACTTTCACGTCTCGTATCTGGAGACGCATATCGGCGAGTTGTGCCAGTGTCGGTTCGGTCGCCACGACCAGGACCACAACACTCGCGATCACTACCATCCCCTGCCGGACGCCACGGGGGACGCACAGGATCGGGAGTTTCCCACCGACCTGACGACGGTGATTCGCGACGTCGTATTGCCGTGGGTGGAGACGCGATTCGGCGATCTCTGGGACGATGCGTGACCGCCTCACGAATCACGTCCCCGAGCGGGTGGCCTGCCGGAGTCGCGTTCTCACCGCGATCGCTCGAGTTCCGCGCGGCGATTCTCGAACTCCTCGTCCGTGAGTTCCCCGCTGGCGTATCGCTCCCGGAGCGTCTCGAGCGCGCGATCAGTGTGTCCCGGCCCTGTGGTGGTTCCGGCCGCCGTGTCCGGTCGAGACGGGCGACCGCCGCGTGCGTAGGCGAAGAGGCCGACGATCCCGAGGCCGAGCAGCACCCAGAACACGAGGCCGAACCCCGGGATGCCGAACCCGCCGTATCCGCCGCCGCCCATCATGCCACTGCCATGCTGGGCGCTCGCGGTGCCGACTGTCGCGAGGAGGGCGACGCCAAGGACGCCGACTCGGGCGATTCCGTGCCGGACTCGTCCCTTGTCCGCGCGCCAGTGTACAGACTCGACATTCTGGGCGGGCTGATCGGGTCCGTCATCGGACCGCGTTTGCTCGCTCAGCATCCGTGTTCTCCCCCGTACATCCCCCCGTGGCCACCGCGCTCGTCGTGACGGTCGGCAGCGTCGCCGTCGTTCGGCGCGTGCGGGTGGCTTCCGATGCTGTCGCCGTCACCGAGCCACTCGCTCGCATTCACGCCCATGTGAGCGGTCATCCGTTCGATCACACTGCCGTCCGGATGAGTCGCATCGTGGGCGGGCATCCGGACCCGCTGTTCGTCTTCTCGATCCTGCTCCGTCGAGTTCTCGCTCGGTTCCTCGGGTGCGATTCCGTCCCCGTGGGCGCTGATCAGGGGCACTGCCAGCAGCACACCCAGGATCGCGATCCCGACGAGCAGCCAGGTTTCTGCGTTCGTTTCGGACATCGTATTTCGCCTCGGGAAGTCGTATGGGCGTCGAGTGGGTATCCTCCTGGGTGTGAACACAGCGACGAGACCGTTCGAGAACGGTTCTAACCGCTTCTAATCGTTTCTGTTCGAGGAGACCGTTCGTCGCGGACGAATTCGGCGATCTGTCCCGATCGGGTCAGGACCCCCGGTTCGCCCCGAGTTCCGCACTCGGGTAGATCCGGTAGGTCCGACCCTGGCGTTCCCGATAGAGCAAGCCCCGTTCCTCGAGGTCGGTCACCGTCTGGCTGACTTTGCTCTTCGAGAACGCGGACCGATCCCGGAGTTCGATCTGCGTGATTCCGGGCGATTCGAGGACCGGTTCGAGGACACGGCGCTCGTCCTCGGGCAGGAGATCCAGTACGCGCTCGGTCGGATTCGCCTCCGGAGCGACCGCGTGCCCGTCGATGGCGTCGGTTTCGGTGCTCTCGGCGGCTGAATCGTCTGTGGTCGATTCCTGGTCCGTCTGTTCGGCGTCCGGCCCCGTCGTTCCCGTCGCCGGCGTCGCGTCGACCTGGTCCGGCCGAGTCTCGGCTTGCCCCGGCCGAGTCTCGACTTGTCCTGAACGAGCCCTGGCTTCTTCCCCCTCAAATTCCGGCCGCACGAGGAGATAGATGCCGCCGAGGACGGCGGCGACCACCAGCGTCCCGACGGCAAACCACAGCGGGTCCGGGCCGTGCATGGTCCCCACCGAGGCGTCCATCATCGACCCCATCGTTTCGTCGACGGTTCGACGCTGCTCGATCGCCTTCCAGGTGAGTCCGCCGCCGAGGAGGAGGACCGCCCCGACGAGAATCGCTGCCGCGACGTCGGTGCGTTTCCGCTTCATTTGATCACCGAAATTCGAGCGATTCGTCCGTCCATACCGATCTTTCGAGCGCCAGGAATGAACGGGTTGTGGTTCGGCTTGCTGGTTGACTGTGGGTAGCGATCCGGTTCGGCGATCTTTCGGAACAAGTCTCGGGCGGTGTCCACCTTCTATGAGATCTGACACATGAGGCGTAGGATTATAAATAAAGACGACCGAGTCGAAATCCAATCGATGAAAGTCTATCCGAAGATTCCACGACACGACCATCCGGTCGTCCCGTCGTCGTTCTTCGAGGCTTCCGACCTGCGACTCATCGAGAAGTACGACGGGAGTTCCTTCCGGTTTACGCTGTACGACAACCGCTACGCCGACACATACCCGGAGCGAGTCGCCGAGGCAGCCGACGGGGACGGCAGTCTCGTCTTCGGGACGCGGCGCTCGATCCGGGGCTCCCATCGCGATCCGCTCGGCGACATCGATGGGGCGCTCCATCGTGCCGTTCGCTGTCTCCGCGAGGGGATCGACGCCGCGGCGTTGCGGTCGGTTCACGACGAGTTCGAGGGGCCGATCGTCGTCTACGCCGAGAACCTGGTATACTCGACGCTCGACTACGGATACACCGAGCGCGAAATCCCGGCACTGGTCGGTTTTGACGTGCTTCCCTACGCCGCGATCGAGACGATGACGCCGTCAGGGAATCCCTACGAAGAGACGTTCGAGGGGTTCCTCGATGTCGGGGACGCGTGGGCGATCTTCGAGCGGATCCGCGCTGCGGACGTCCCGGCCGAGTTGGCGTTCGAACCTGCGCGGATCGTCGATCGGCCGGACCCCGGTTTCGACCCTGGGGCGTACACGTTCCCCACCTCCTCGTTGGCCGACGACGTGCGGGTCGAGGGCGTCGTGGTCAGGAGCGACGAGGCGAACCGTCGCGTGAAGGTCGTCCGCGAGGCCTTCGCGGAGTTGAACCGAGACCAGTTCGGGCAGCGGCCCGAGGCAGCCGAGACGGGCGCTGAATACGTCGTCGCGACCTACTGCACACCGGCCCGGATCCGCAAACAGGTCCGTGAACTCCTCCTCGAGGAGGGCCGCGAGTTCGGGCTCCACCTCAACGAGGAGCTGTATCCCCGCGTCGTCGAGGACATCTGGGCCGAGAACTGGCGGGAGCTGATGGATCTGGACGTGTCGTTCACTCCAGCCGACGTGCATCCGCTGGTCGCCGAGCGCTGTATCGCGGAACTCCGGACGATGCAGACCAACGCCGAACTCAACGACACCGATCCCACGAGACTCTGGGAGCACCTAGAGTGAGACGACGAGTAGCATCTTAGGAATCGGGAGCGCCGATCGGGGGCAAACATCAACCAACCTCGAAACGACGACGTCGACATCTTCTCACTCACCGAGATCGAGTTCGTCTCCGAACTCCGCTTGGAATCCTTCGGTAAGCTAACCCACGGCTAAAGCCCTGTCTCTTACCCACAAGTCCTAATCGAGGAGCTGACGAACCAAGACTGGTAGATGGGACGCCGCTCACGGAGTTGGAAGCCAGAACTCGATGAGGATGGACAGCTGTGTGACATGGATGTTTCCGGGTGGATTCGAGCGGAGTTTCGGTCAGCTGAGTTTGGAGACAAGCGCCTGACTGACCGATTGGTTCAACTTGGGGATGAACTCGGCAGCTCACCTGCCGAGTCCATCCCCGCTGCCTGCGGAGACTGGGCCTCCACAAAAGCTACATACCGATTTTGCGATAATGACAGTGTGGACCCCAACGAGGTTCTCTCTGCTCACAAGCAGCAACAGCAATCAAGAGTGAGTCGGTCAGACGAACTCTTGATTGTCTCCGATACCACCGAACTCGTGTTTCCGAGACATCCCTCCAAAGAGGGCCTCGGCGACATTGGCAATTCTGAAATGGATCTCGAAGGCGTCAAGCTACACTCCACGATCGGAATCAATCCACGCACCCATCGGATGACTGGAGTCATCGATCAGCAGGCGCTGATCGAGGACCAGCAGGCTGGTGAGAAGTACGATGCCAACGGCAAAGCAGAGCCGATTCAACTTGACAATGAGCATGAGAAGTGGAGCCGTGGCGACAGGCAAGCCAGAGACTGGCTTGCCGACGATATCCGCCCGCTGTTCATTCATGACCGAGGCGCAGATTCATTCGCGTTCTACGAAGAAGTCACCGGAGAGATGGAAAGTGCTGGCTTTATCGTCCGAGCGAATCAAAACCGGCGGATTTGGACTGATGATGGTGAACCTGAAAAACTCTTTGACTGGAGCAGCGACCTTGCCGAGCAAGGTCGCAAAACAATCGAGATTCAACAGGGAGGTGGGCGCGAAGCGAGAACGGTGGAGTTGTCGATAGCCACTGGAACGTGTGAGTTGCGCGCACCAAGGAATAATCCTGAGCAAGAGGGTTCAATCGAGGCGAATGTCGTGAGAGTCGACGAGGTCGGTGAAAATGACGACCCGATTCAGTGGGTGTTGCTCACCACTGAATCGGTCGAAGAGTTTGAAGAGACACTGACACTCATCGACTATTACGGCCTCCGCTGGCGAATTGAAGACTGGCATAAAGTGCTCAAGAGTGGCTGTAACATCGAAGAACGGCAACTGCAGACTTGGGAGCGGATGGAAGTTCTGTTGAGCATGTATTCAGTAATCGCGTGGAAAGTTCTGGAGTTACGAGAACTTGCCCGTGGTGATAGTTCAGTATCTCCGGCGGTCCTGCTGAGTGAGGCAGAGTGCACAATTCTGGAAACGAAATTTCCAGAATTGAGCGACCAAGATGGAAAATCATACGCAGTGAGCGTCGCTAAACTCGGCGGTTATCTTGATCGTGGTTCAGATCCGCCACCAGGGTGGGAGACGATGTGGAAAGGACTCCAGAAGCTACGCATGTGGGCTGAAGGATACGAACTCGGTGCTGAATGAGCGCGCTTCGCGGCTCATTCAGCGGAACCCGTCGAAATAACGAGTTCAACTGAGCTTTTCACGCGGCTTCATCGAGACCTCTCTAATCTTGGGCAGATACTGATAGAGATTTGATTGATTTCTTCTTCTCATGCCTGATCTGGTTGAACTTACGCTATAGTATCGAGTTATGGGTAAGAGACAGGGCTAAAGCCGTGGGCTTTCAGCGTGGACTCCCGCTCTGGCCGATTCCTCGGCAGGAGGCTCAAACTCTCCGTTCGCGTTCAGCGTCCCGCTGTTCAAGCGCACGCCTACGGGTGCGCCTCCACCAGAACCAGTTTGGTTCCGGCGGAGATACCGCAAACCGATATTCTTCGCCGCATTGTAATCCGCGTGGTTTTCGTAGCCACACTTCAGACACTCGAACGATTCACTCTCACGATTATCTGGGTGCGTGAACCCACACTCAGAGCAACGCCGCGACGTGTTCTCGGGATCAACTTGTTCCACGTCGATACCGTACTCAGCGGCTTTGTACTCGACATATTCGTACAGGCGGTTAAACGCCCACTTGTGCCCCCACGACGCGCCGGTACGCTCGCGAATGTCAGTCAGGTCTTCAAACGCTATCACCGAACAGCCGTTCTCGCGGGCTTCAGCCACCAACTCGTTCGAGATACGGTGAAGCGTTATCTTGAACCGACCTTCTTCTTTGCGTCCGACAGCCTGCACATTCTCGTGTGCCCACCGCGTGCCGTGTTCTTGTAAGTCCCTACGCCGTTTCTCGTATTCTCGTCGCCAGTGGTCGAATTCGTCGCCCGTCCAGAACGTGCCCGTCGAGGCAACTGCGAGATTGTTCACGCCGAGGTCTACCCCGAGAACTGTGCTGTTCTCAGTGGCATCCTGTTCCTGTTCCGGCGTGTCAGGCTCCACGTCCGTCTTGCAGTGGATGTGAAGCATCCAATTACCGTTGCTGTAGTGCAGTTCTGCCCCCGTCGTTTCGTACTCGTCGGAGAAGAAATAGTCCGCGTGGGGCGTGTCTCGCTTTTCGTCAGGGAGCACGTAGTCGGCTTCGATGCGCCCGTCAACCGTTGCTAACGACACGTACTCGTCGTGGAACGTGGCTGTTCGGTGGTCGTAGACGAGGTGCGGGCTGGTGAAGTGGGGCATCGACGCCTTCTTCCCCTGTTTCCACTTTTTGACCACGCTTTTACAGGCGTCAGCGGCCTTGTTCCGGGCGGCTTGGACGTGATTACTGTGTAACGCCGTCCCATCGCGCACGTCTTCGTAAGTGTCGTCGTGGAGCGTGGTCTTGCTCGTGGTGACGTATTCGCCCTCGAAAGCGTGGCGTGTGACGTAGTTAGCCGCCCACAGAAACTCGTCTACGGTGTCTCCGAGGAGTGCGGCGTCGTCACTGTCCACGTCGAGTTTGACCGGGACAGTCCGCCGCTTCTCCATACATCATATGTATGCTTGATAGTTCAAAAGAGTTGGGGAGTCAGCTCTGTCGTAGTTAGTCGATTGTCGCACGGAGCAGACGCGCTTCCTCCCACCCGTGAACGGGTGGGTTTCCGCGCTGTTACCGCTATGAGTCGCCCGAGTCCCGAGCGCTTTGCGAACTCGGCGTCCTCCCGTGCGTCCAGGAGATGCTCCCGCCGCTTGCCAGTGTACTCCTCGGCCATCGATTCGAGCGCGTCCGCGAAGTCGCTTCATCGCTCATTCATGGTCGGTCGTTCGGACGGCAAGGAGTCAAAACCCGGCGAATCTGTTGTCGTTGTTCACCCCTCTCGAAGCGACGCCTCACCCGTCCGGAGCGCCGTTTCGAGCGCCGGCGAGTCCCTCATGGCACTCATCGGTGTTGGCGGATCCGGATCCCTCGGTCGGTCGCCCAGCTGTCGATGCCACCACTGCACGTCGCGCCACGATTCCTGTTTGTACCCGGCCGCGGGAAAGGTTCCCACCGGCTCGAACGCGAACTTCTCGTGGAGGCGGACGCTCGCCGTATTCGGCAGCGTCACCGCGGCGTACGCGTCGACGTAGCCCTGCTCGCGGAGGATCTCGAGCAGCGTTGTGTACAGAGCAGTGCCGACGCCTGATTGCTGGACGTCCTCGGTGACGTAGACCGTGAGCTCGACCGCCCAGGCGTAGGCCGCCTTCGACCGGAGGGAACTCGCCGTCGCGTAACCGACGACGCCTTCGTTCTCGGTCTCACAGACCAGCCACGGGTACTGCTCGTGGGTCTGCTCGATCCGATCGGTCATCTCCTCTGTCGTCGGGATCTCTGTCTCGAAGGTGATCGCCGTCGATTCCACGTATGGTGCGTAGATCGACCGGATCGCGGCCGCGTCCGCCGGCGTGGCGATCCGAAGCGACGCGTGCATGTCCGAACGATTTGGCTGCGGGTATTGGAGTGTTGTGGGTTGCCGTCAGTTCGTCTCGATTCGCCGGTACGTGTTGAGTCGCCCACTCCGATCGACGGTGATCTCCTCGTCGTCTTCGAGTTGTCTCAATTTGTTGTAGATCCGGTAGTCGGGGAAGTCCAGTTCCGTCCGCAGGTCCCTGATCGTCTTCGGCTCTTCGAGGGACACAAGCAACGCGTTCTCGAGACAGTACGAGACGAATCGGTCCGTGATCGGTGCGACGATGTCGTAGCGCTCTTCGAGTACGTCGAGTGTATCCAGTACGGCAAACGAAAAGAGCCGGCCCGTGCGGTCCTCCTGTGTTTTAATCTCTTCGAAGATGCCTTCCCAGTCGAGATCGGCTTGCCTGGCGATCAACGCGACGTCTTCGAGGTCCCCCTCCCGCTCCGTGATCGATTTGAACAGGAAGATATCGGTCAGCGAGAGCAGATGCACGTGGAGAGCACCGTACTCGAAGGACTGGTCACACCGCTCGATCATCGCCTCAGTCAACTGGAGCTGACCGGCAACCGACTCACCGAAGATGTCCCAGCGCGGAAACCCTTCCTTTTCCAGCACAATGCTGGGGTCGAGTTGATCGTATGCCGTTTCCAGGTCGCCACGTTCCTCGTATCCCAGGTCCTGCAGCGATTCGGCGACCGCGAAGAACGACTGGCCGTCTTCGACGACGAGATCGATATCCTTGGTCGAGTCCTTCAAATCGCGCAAGATGAGGTTGCCACCTCCGAGGAGATACACGTCGACCGTCGTTTCGAGTTGATCGCCGAGTTCTTCGAGCCCCTTCTGAAGACTGTCCTCGGGATGGTGACCGCGGGGATAGACGCCGTAGTCGTGTGCGATGTCGATAAACTCCTCCCATGGGAGAAAGAGATCTTCTTGATGGACCGTTCGTTGATCGACGTACGCCAGGAGATCAGCCCATTTCTCGACGCAATCCCACTGATTTGCGAGTCGCCAGAGGTCGTTGACATCGAGAGTCGCGCGATGCGTGAGATAGAAGACGCCAGCCATCGCCGTCTGTTTCCGTGTCTCCGCGACGGTCACTGCATGTATCAGCACGTCTTCGAGAGAAAGCGAGCGATCGCCCCGATAGACGTAGGTCTTCGCCGGGTGATAGTCGATCCCGTATCGAGTGAATGCCGAGAACGCCGTCGGCGTCCCCGCTACGTCGTCCTTGCTCGTCGCGACGAGTCGCTCGCCGTTCGCGCGGTACGCAGTTTCGAACGGCGTGGTTCTGGTTCTGGCTTCGAGGAGGGATCGGAGCGTGTCGTCAGTGATTGCATAGCCGTCGTCCGTTTTTGCGATCGCACCCGTTTCTCGAATCTCGCTGAGGTGCCGGTACGCCGTCGATTTCGCGAAGCCGTCCGTTTGTAACTCGGCGATCGTCTTCGGTCCCGAACACAGCCCAGCGAGGATCTCCTCTTTCGTCCCTGTCAGCACGTTTTCGAGTGCATACCGCTCGAGGAGTTCGGCAAGCAGTGTCGCTTCGTACGTGTTGGCCAGCTGTACGCCATCGACTCGTTCGACGAGGTGCTCCGCTTGGAGGTCACTGACGACCTCTGACGTCCAACTCTGACTCTTCCCGATCGCATCGGCCAATTCGCCGACCGTGTAGGAGCGGTCCCGCAGACGATCGACGATCCGTAACGCCGCCTCCCTCATATATTCCTATTTCACCGAATTATTTATAAGTATATCGGTGAGATTGGAATTGATAGTTCCCTCCTGCCGATGTGCCTATGGTACTCACACTCCAACTACCTTTAATACAATTGCCACGATATCCAGCAATGACGTCCGATCCAACCCACGCAAACGGAGCGTTTCCCAGTATGGTCGCCACTCGCCCCAACCCGCGGCGTGCTCGTTCTCGCGGAGCCGCGGGTCGCGTCTTCGGCGAGTATCGACGCGGCCAGCATGCCGGGAGCGTCGCCGACAATCGCTGGGATCGTGTCGAACTCGACGACGAGCGTTCGACACAATCCGGTGCCAGTCGGACGCTCTTGCCCGGATAACCTGGCCCCATACGGATTACCCGTCAGGGGCTGGGGAACACGGGATCGTCGCCTATCTTCGCCCAGCGCTCGCTCGGCTACCAGCCAAAGCGAGCGAGGGATTCGAGATTCGCGACACTGTGGTCCTGTTCGTTCCGATGTTGGACGAACAGGCTCTGTACGCGTTGAGCGAACGGAAGTCGCTAGCCAATATTCCCGTCGCGCTATCTGCGGCTACACCGAGCCCCGGAGTCTCCGTTGGCGTCCTGCCGAGCGGAGCGAGGCAGGGTTCGGGAGGCGGGTTCTGGCCGCCTCCCGGCGAGGGACGCCGGACTTTGAATCCGGAGGTCGCCGGTTCGATTTCGGCCGGGGCAACTGCGGTGCCACGTGGGGATACCCATCGAGGGAGGCACTCCACCGGGGCGATCATCGTGATCGTCCGGCGGTGACGGACCCAGCAGGGTCTGCAACCTCCATGCTCCGGTGTGGTATTCCCGGGAGCACCCGAAGTACGCCTCTCCGATGAGACGCGCACCCATGACCGAGAGGTCGGGGTTGCGCAGTCGAACCAGTCGTACAGCTAGATGATCAACTGCCGAACGCTCGGCAGTCCCCGTGAGCCGATCGTTTACGGACGAGGATCTGTACATCGACGCACAGGACCGAGGTTCGAATCCTCGTCGGCTCAGTGTGCCGTGTCTGGGGAATGGTGACCCCACTGGCCTGCTACGCCAGTCCCTGCGATGGGTTCCCGGTTCGACTCCGGGACACGGCGTGATGACATCCAATGACTGTCCGTCCTGTGAGGTGGAAGCGTTCCGTCACGTCCCGCTCGGTGAAACAACGGCCATCGACACGATCGGACGTGTGGAAATCTGTGTCACCGACGACGGTGCGTACTTCCACGGAACGAGGTGACCACCATTCATCCCTGCCGTGACTGGGTGCGGCTGAACGCACTCGCTCGGTGGCGATGGACAGCTGCTGAACAGTGCGTGCTTCCGACAGCACGAGACCATGCAGGGCCGAATCCTGGCCGCCTCAATTGCGGTGATGACAATGGGCCTCTTCGACACAGTCGAACTATACGATGACGTCCATCTGCCCGAGTACCCTGAGACGGGTGCTCCTGGCGAGGACGTCGACTGGCAGACGAAAGGTATCGATCGACCGAGCATGACAACGTTCCGAATCACGGCCGACGGTCGACTCCTCGAGGAGGAGTGGCACCTCGAAGACGTGCCGCCCGGGGAGCGACCCTACGCGAGCCGTGATGACGTCGGTGAGGATGACTTCCGCTACTTCGCCGGCTGTCTCAATCGAGTCCACGACGGTTGGAGCGAGCGAGACGACTATCACGGCCGGTTCGAGATCACCAATTCCTTCAAATCACTCGATGGGCTGGTCCGATATCGGGTGACGTTCACACATGGACGACTCGAGGGATTCGAACGATTCAGCTGAACCGTGCGTGCCGATAGCTCCTTGAATTCCGGTTCGAGATCGTGGTTTCGTTTCGCAGGAATCGGTTACAACAGCCAGAAAGCCCCGAGTGGCTCCGGTCGAGGCCCTCGCTGCGCTCCTCACTGCGTTGCGGTGCTAAGCGTCGGCCGTCGTCCCGGAGCCACTCGCCCCTTTCAGTCCCACCCGGGGCCGGTTGGTCAGCCGGCATGGGCGGGACTGAAAGGGGCGAGGCGGTCGGCTCGGTGCGCCGGCTGCGCGCTTCGCTCGGTCGCGCGCTCCCTCGCTACAGTGCTTGCCCGTGCGCGCCGTCGCCGACCGCCTCGGGGCTTTCTGGCTGTTCTCAGCCGCGACTCGCTTACCTAAACACCACCTTGCTCAGCCAGCGAAGGCATCACTCAATGGAGAATCCATCAATGACAGTTACTGACAACGGCAAGACCGCACCGCGAACGACGACGATCAGGGTCGCGATCCGCGTTCCCAACGACGGGGCTGTGGATCTCGTGACCGACGCCGAACGGCGACTGAGACGCACCAGTGGGGTAGTCCGGGCGACTATCGACGAACTCCACGGAATCGAACCGGGACTCTCGGCGACGCGCGTGAGAGCGACGGCCACGGTCGAGACGGCGTCGGTGTCGGATTCGGCACTTCGGGATCGTCTCGCCGATCACGCTGGCGTGGATGTGCTTGCGGAGGTGGATCCCCCGTGAGTTGCGTGCACGACGATTCGGAAGCCGGTGTGATGCCTCTCAGCTGTCCGGACTGCGACGCGACTGTGAGCAACGAAGACGACGTCACCGACCGAACACTTCACTGTCCCGACTGTGACACCGCATTCCGGCTCCTGCTCGTGCCCATCGGGCGCGATACGTCCGCAGGCTGTCCCACCTGTGGTGGCGATCTCGTGATGGATGGTTTTGGTGGTCCGCTCACCTGCGAGTCCTGTGGCGAGGAGTGGACGATACGGGAACGCTCGTGGCTCGATCCAGCAACACATGAGTGAACACGAACAGTCCGACGCGCCCGCAGCGATCGTCCGGGACGACCAGCTCGGCGGCCAGCCGCGACTCGACGGCCATCGCATCGGTGTCCACCACATTTGGACCCACTATCAGCAAGAGAAGTCGATCGAGCAGATCGCCGAGGAAGTATACTCCCACCTTCGCATTGAGCAGGTCCAGGCAGCCGTCGGCTACGCCAGGGCCAATCCCGAGGAGATGGCAGCTCTCGAGCGCGAGCGCGAGTGGCTGATTCGCGATCGGATGCGGCGTGCTCGGAAGCGAAAGCGGCTCGCGCTCGGGATGTCCTGCCCAAAATGTGGTGGTCAGTTGATCGCCGGCGAGGACCTTCCGCTCGCGCTCGTGGCATGTTCGTCCTGCGGCGACGAGCACGTAGTCAAGTTGCTTCTCGAAGGTGCATCAGATGCTCAGACAGAGTAATGCACCCACCAGGCAGTACCGTACAGCCGAGAGAATGTATCGAATCGACAGAAAGTACTTACCAAACCACTCGCTACGGCTATCACATGCCTCGATCTACGAAAGGATCCAGACGCTGCCGGTGAAACGGTTCGCGCGAGCCCGTCCGGGCCGTAGCGAGCTGTACCACGGCAGCGTTACCAACCATGAAAGACGCAGAACTCCTCCGCCGGGAACTCCGTGCGGCACGCGAGGAATTGATCCGCAAACGCGCCGGATCTCCGGACGAACCGGGGACGACAACGAGTCGGCTGCCGCTGATGCCGGACCGCGACGAGGCACATCTTCGCCTCGCGTTGATGGACGTCGAGGCACTCGAAGCCCACGTCGACCGACTCGAACGCGATCTCGACGATCTGGAACACGGCATCGACCGACCGGACGAGTGAGCCGGCACTGACTGTCGAAACGCTCCATCGAACACTCTCTCACCCACCAACGACGTGATATCCATGCCAATCGAAATCGCAGGCGAACACACGACTGCAACGTTTCTCGTCGACGAGGAGTCGCTCATCGAGGAGAACTGTCTCGAGCAGGTCCGGACGCTCGTCGATCACCCGGCGTTCACCGAGCCGATCCGGATGATGCCCGACGCCCACGTCGGTTCGGGCGCGCCGATCGGGTTCACCATGCCGCTGCCGGATCGCATCGTCCCCAACATCGTCGGCGTCGACGTCGGCTGCGGGATGGTCGCGACGAACCTCGGCGAGGACCTGCCACTCGACGGCCCGGAACGCGAGCGACGGGTGCGCGAGGCCGTGCCGATGGGACGGGCCGTCCACGACTACGACGACGCACCCCACCTCGTCAACGAGTTTCCGTTCGAGCGGGCGAACGACGTGTTCGAGCGCTTCGACGCCGCCTACCGC
Source organism: Halorhabdus tiamatea SARL4B (assembly GCF_000470655.1). Classification (NCBI taxonomy): domain Archaea; kingdom Methanobacteriati; phylum Methanobacteriota; class Halobacteria; order Halobacteriales; family Haloarculaceae; genus Halorhabdus; species Halorhabdus tiamatea. The sequence goes on along the minus strand of NC_021921.1, from coordinate 991,880 downwards.
GAGCGCTTCGGTCGCCCGATCGACCCGATCGAGTTCGACTTCGACGGCTACGACGGGGAGTATTTCAAGGCCCTGTGTCGGCGCGTGCTCGCTGGCTCGCGCCAGGGCATGGGCTATGTGATCCGCGGCGCGGGCACGCTCGGCGGTGGGAACCACTTCGTCGAGTTCGCGAGGGCCCGGGATTCTGGCGAGTACTGGCTGGTCATCCACAGCGGCTCACGATACCTCGGGAAATCCGTCGCCGAGTACTGGCAGGCGAAGGCGACGCAATATCGCGAGGCCGACGCCATCCGGGCGGCGTTGCCCGAGGAGTACGCCGAGTATCTGAAGTTCGACCCCGAGACCGTCAGCGACGAAGACCTCTTCGCGTGGGTCACCGGCGGCAAGGGTGAATCGCACGTTCGCAAGGACGCGATCCGGTCGGATTTCGAGGGCGAGCAGGTTGAGGCGGTCTTTCGGTCAGTCTCTCGGCCGCAGGAAGCTCTCGAAGATCGCAACGAGGATCTCGACTGGCTCGAAGGTCGGGAGGCCCACGGCTACTACGTCGATATGCTGTTCGCCCAGCAGTACGCACGCTGGAACCGCGAGCTGATGAGCGACGCTATCTGTGCGGCGCTTGGGCTCGATCCCGTCGACCGGTTCCAGTCGATCCACAACTACGTCGACTTCCGCGATCTGACTATCCGGAAAGGCGCGACGCCGGCCCGGGCAGGTCAGCAACTCGTCATTCCGTTCAACATGGCCGAAGGCTCGCTACTGGCGCGTGGGAAAGGGAATCCGCGGTATCACTCAACGGCTCCCCATGGGGCCGGCCGGACGATGGGGCGTCGCGAGGCTCACGAGACGCTCTCTGTCGAGGACTTCGAGACGGCGATGACCGAAGTGTATTCGGAGTCAGTTGGCGAGTCGACGCTCGACGAAGCCCCGATGGCCTACAAGCCAGTGGGGTCGATCGTGGAGTCGATCGAACCCACAGCGGAGATCGTCGATCGGCTCGAGGTCGTTCATAATTTGAAGGCAACGGAATGATACAGTTATGCTGTCTTTGGATTCCGACGCACGCGGTCGATTTTCTCCGACCGGTTATCGATTACTCCACTTGAGCTGATCGACAGTGGGAAACTTCGTCTTCGCCGTCTGTGGTGGGTTATAGTACCGCGATTCGATATCGTAGTAGCCAAATTCGGGTGGGATCCGGGCACACGCTTCCGCAAGATTCTGGTCTGCTGTGTGAGTTATCACGCGGATTCGCGTGTTCTCCTCGAAGAGGCGAACTGCCAGCGCAACTATCGCGGCGTCCCGCCAGTTATTCATCTCCGGATACTTGCTTTGCTGATTCAGAAACTCGTCAGCGACAACACGTGCTTGTTCGACCGGACCGGTACTACTATCGAACTCGGCACGTCGATCGCCTGGAAGCGGTGTCGCTACCCGAAGCCACCCCGCTTCGATGGCTGGATCCAGGTATGGATTCGCTGGCGTGTCATTGTTTCCAGCATCAGTCAGCTCGTGGTAGACCGTTGCGGGAACCCAAATCTCGGTCTCAGCTTTCTGGACGGCAGACCGAAGTGCCTTGAGTCGTGGATTGGGATGCTTCCCTAAACTCCGGAATATCACCGTGTCCGCGATATTGGCAGTATACATCGATCACTACGAGATTCACTCGTCGTCGATTTCCGCAAGCAAATCGTCCGCCGCCGCATCGAAATCGCCCGGCGTGTACGTCATCGGGCTCGACTCGTCGTCACCGAGGGAGCGAATCGAATACAGGGCTTCAACGAGATCATACGCTGTTCCCGTAGAGAGGTCCGCGAGATCAGCGATCTGTCGAATCGTGACGTCGCCTGCGGCGTGGGCTTTCACGAGATCGTAGACGAGAGCGAACGTGGTGATTCCGTGCTCGTTAAGCACGCGCTCGATAGTCGGATATCCGTCCTCCTGTGCGATGACTTCGACCAGTTCCGGCGTGATCGTGACTTCTGTTTCTCGAACTGTTATCGACAGTTCGAATTCCTCAGCGGCGTACACAGCAGTGCCCCCGTCATCGTCGATTTGCCGAATCAAGCCCGCCCGCTCCAACTTATGCAGATAGTCATAGACTGTCTTCTTCGAGACATCCATCGTTTCGACGAGTTCTGGGCCAGATGCGGTTGATGAGCGCCGTATGGCAGTGTAAAGGGCAGCGAGATCAGCATTATCAAGTAATTCCGCGAACGTCGGAATGCCAGTAATCATTCCCGGCGTATCATCCGCGTTCCGGACGTGTTCGGTATCGTAGCTCATGTTGTATACGATTACGAAACTAGAAACCATAAACGTTTGCAAAGACGATCTTCCTTCCCTAGTTAAATATATGAATTGATGAGTTCTGCAACCATCGATTTTCAAACTAGGTAGCAAGGCGGATTCCCCGCCCTTCCGAAAACCGACGGTTTTCGGCTTTCGCAAATCTTCGATTTGCGTCAACACCGTGGGCGGGGAGGAAGCCGACACTGGCCGAACTGTCCATAATTCTTATCAAACTGGCATCCTTTCATTCTGTTAGTGGTCGGCGGCCCACAGTTGTCGTCGATCACGGGCCGCAGTCAACTGGCCCTCGAAGTCAGGGATGCCGACTCGTGAACACCGAACAAGACAGTTCGGCATGACGCGGTGAGTCCACTGACAAGCCACGGGCCACCGTGCCCGTGGCAGTTGACATCGAGTGTCTTTGCGAGGTGGCACGCCATCAGCAGTAGCTTTACCACCCTCGAATACATTGTATTCAACATGAGTAGCTCGATCAGGATCAGCGAGGAGACGAAACGGAAACTCGAAGCGGTAAAGCGATCCGACGAGACGTTCGACGAGTTGCTGGCACGCCTCGCAGTAGACCGGACTGAGGGAGACGTCGAGGCACTGGCCGGGTTCGCCGACGAGGGCATCGAAGAACACATGCGAGAGGCGCGTGCTGATCTCGCCGATTCGCTCGCCGAGCGTACCGACGGGATGCACACTGAGCTGGAGCAGTCCTGAGTGGTGTCGATGCTTTACCTCGACAACGACGTCCTCGCGAAGTTCGCGCGACCGAATCCGGATCCCGTCGTCGTCGAGTATCTACAGGGCCGGCATGCCGAGCCCTGGGGGATCTCGTCGCTCGTCGCCTACGAGTTTCTCAGTTTCTATCCACAGTCACAGCGGGGGGAGAAGCTTCGACAGCTCGAGCAAGATGTCCTCAACGAGATCTCGCCGATCGACACCCGGACGAGTCTGCAGGCGGCGACTCTCCGATCGTTGCTTGAAAACGCAGGGACGGCACTCGATACGGGAGATCTTTTCGTCGCGGCGACAGTACGTCGGCACGGTGGGACGCTCGCAACGGCCAATGCGAACGATTTCGACAAGCAACCGATTCACGAGCTACTCGACGTCGAAATCGTGCCGACGGACGCTTGACTTCCTCCCCGCGCTGAAGCACGAGGATTCCTCCGTGGGTAATCCAGTCAGTCGATTACCCCGGCTGTGAACTTGCGGGTTCGCTGACGCTGGGTTGGTCAAGCGACCACGACTGTTCCCCAAACTTGGCGGGTATCCACTCGTGGTCGTTCCACTGCCAGTACGCCCCATCCGTAGGTGCGTCCCTACCGCGTTCAGCAGACAGGGCAGCAGGCCGAGCCATCGGCCCAACTTCAGACTGCAAGATATTCCATGCCCCCACAACATCCGCGTGCGCCTCTAAGTCGCACGCGTCACACCGGAACGAATCACCGCTCCGAGTGACCGCACCACTCCCACACATCGGACACTCACTGCTCGAATCGTATTCACCAGTCTCCATCACGGTGATGCCAACATCACCAAGCGTGAGTGTGATCCGTTCAACGAGTTGGCGGTGCGACCAGAACGCGTGCGTCTTCTCATTCACATCCGCAGACCAGTGCGTCTCCAGTACGTCAGTTAAGTCACCGACGTACACCGTGTCAACGTTCTGTTTGAGGAGCCACTCAGCGGCGTGTTTCACCGCTGCATCGCGGCTATGATCACGCTGCCGTGACCGCTGATCGGACACGCGTTGAATCCGACCACTCGTGTACTGCTCTTCGGGGAGTTTGGATTGGAGGGCTGCGATTCGCTCCGAGTGGTCCTGGAACCGTTCGAACTCGGGCCGGGCGTGGTATACGGCAGTGTTACCGGTTTCCGTGACGACCGCCAGTGTATTGTTTGCGCCAACATCGATTGCGGCTGACTGCGTCGTGTTCTCGTCGTTGAGTGTGTGAGTGAAGGCATCCTGCCGCTGTTCTTGCACGTCGTCTGACTGAATGCGGACAGGGTGCTGGACACGAAGCTGGTCAGCGTGCTCATCGTAGATGAGTTCCAATCGACTGTCGTCGCCACGCCACTGCGGATTGCCTCGGACTTCGAGGGTGATGCGTTCGTTGTGGTCGAAATCGTAGCGATCTTCGAGTACGTCACCGACGCCGAATTCGACTGTACTCTTGTCCTCATCCCAATCGAACGTGTAGAGGTCGTTCCGGACGAGACCGTGCAACTCGTAGCCGTCGTCGCGATTCCCCCAATACCCGGGTGGTGACGGTTTCTCCGTCACAGTCTGATTCGACTCGTCACGGTACAGTGAGAGCAATTCGAAGTGGCTCCGCCAGGCTTCGCTGTTTTTCCGTGCAAGTTGCTGGCACGTTGCTTTCCCGAGCAGGGGAGCGTACTTCTCGTATAGGTCGGTGTACTCAGCGTCCCACACGTCACCATCGTCGTCGAAGTACTGTTGACGGCGACGGTAGGTGATCTGGTTCCAGAGCGGGGCGTGTGCGGCCAGCCAGTCAAACAGGCACTCCCGATACCGGTCAGTGACCGGGTCGGCAGTGTACGTATTCGTTCGCCGTGGCCGGTCGCTCACATCCAATTATTCAAAGTCAGATATTATAAACATTAGGATTACAGAAGGCCACAGTCACGCAGAAAGTGATATATCATTTCGGCTTCATTCCCGCCCTGAAGGGCGAGGCTTTCGCCTCGAATCTTCCGTAAGCCAACCACTCTACCACGTGAATTTCTCTCCCATCGTGATACGGTCTTGGACCGACTGAGGCGGGTAGTATCGACATTTGATCTCGTAGTAGCCATAGTGGGGAACCACGACGCGGACAGCTTTCGACAGTGCACGGTCCGTCGTGTGGACGATAATCCGGATACGCTCGTTCTGTTCGAACAGACGTACGGCGAGACCGACCAGTGCTGTATCGTCCCACTGGTTGACTGTTTTCGGATGATTCGTTAGATTGGCGATGACCTGGTGTGCGTCATGCCGTGATCGTTCTACTGGAGCGGTCACGTCCTCGTAGTCGTCGGTTCGCGCACCGGGAAGTGGCTCAGCAACCGTTATCCACCCCCCACGAATTGCGTCGTCAACGTAGTCGCTGCCAGCAGGAAACTCATCTGTCTCGCTGGATCCCCCGAGTTCTTCGTAGATCGTTGCTGGAAGATGGAGTATCGTGTCTGCAGTCACGGCGGCGTCTTTGAGTGCGTCGTAGTGTGCGTTCGGTGGTTTGCCGATCGCACGAAAGACGCCCGTATCGACCAGGTTGGCCGTGTACCGAGACCGTTGATTGGGCTTTCGTCCGCCGCTTGTCATCGTTCGAGCAGCGCATCACGTTCGTCGTCACTGAGGTCTGTAGCGTGGTCGGTCGTCGGTTCGTCTCCGATATCGAGAATCCGGCCGACGTGTTCGAGCATATCGTAGGCACTGCCCCGGGAGACGTCAAGGATATCCGCGATCATCCGGGTCGTCACCTCACCGGCAGCATGTTCGTAGGCAAGGTCGATGAACGCCGCGAGCGTCCCCAGGCCATACTGCTCGAGGAAGCCTTCGATCTCGGGTAGCGAGTGTTGGTGGGAGAGGACCTCGACCACGTCCGGTGTGATCTCGACGACCATCCCATCAACTTCGAGTGTCACCGTGAACTCGTGGGCCGTGTAACTCTTCGCGGAACCATCGGTCTCGACTTCACTCAACAGGCCGGCGCGCTGAAGGGCGGCAACGTACTCGTAGACGGTCGATTTCGTCAACTCGACGTGGTCCTGTAGTTCGGGGACTGTCGAGATGGTGTCGCGTGCTGCGGTATACAGGGCTGCCATCTGTGGCTTCTCCAGCATGTCAACGACTGGGCCCAGCTCCGTGATCTGTCCGGCTCCGCTGGTCGTGGTGTCGGTGGGCACGTACGCGTTTTCTTGGTCGGTTCCCATCGTCTGTTTGGAGTTTGGATACTGGAAACGATAAACGTTCTGGCTGGGCTTTTCCGGCGGTGTCAACTTCGGTGTTGTTCCGTAGAAGGTGACATGGCGTCTACCTCGGGATCGGCCAGCACCAGGCGGTGGCGTTGCTCGGTCACGTCCGATTGGACGACGAGGTGCGCTCTTGGCTACTCACTGACGCCGACTCTCTTGGACAACGATCACAATCCAGTGAGCCAAATCGGCTCCGTCTCTGCAGGATCGAACGGGAGGGCGGCCAGACGTGCGACTGCGGCCCGCACATCCCCACCTGACATGTCCTGGGGTGCGACGAGGATTGGGACTGTCGCGTCTCGCTCGCTGAAGTCGGAGACGTCCGTCGATAGGATGGCATACCCTTCTGATTCGGCATATTCAGTGATCGCAGCGTCGGACGCCTCTGGCCCTAGCTGCGTGATATCGCGGCTGTAGACGACCGTATGTCCGTCCCCACGAAGTGCGGAGACGTACTCGTCGGGGACGTTGGTATCGGCGAGAATCTGCATCGGTACTCAATCAGCCTGTTCAATGGATTCGGCCCCGTTCGAAACAAGGGTCTGGATTCGACGCTCACCTTCCTGACGTGCCGCCTCGTAGGCGTGCTCCCGATCCGCGAGTTCCTCGCGATGCTCGTAGTAGTACGCTAGTGCGGTAAACAACGCTGTCATCGATATTTCGTACTCACCGGCGACGACGTGTGGGTCCTCGTCCTGATCGATAACGCGTCGCTTACAATCCAAGACCGTGATTCGCGTCCCCGCTATCCGTGGGGACCCATCGCGGATCTCGTCGTCGCGAACGATCGTCGTCATACCAACAGTTTGGTCCCAGCATCGTATAAAGGTGCGGCGTACGAACCGGTATGTTCTTTCTGCCGGGTATGGATGTCCACGTATGCGTATCCTGCGTGTCGCCCAGAAAGTCTACCCCGAGGTTCCCGGCGGCGGGACCTACCACGTCCACGCGATGAGTCGCGACCAGGCCGCGATGGGCCACGACGTCACGCTGGCGACCGTCCGTCACGACGACTCGCTTCCCCACGTCGAGGAGCGTGCAGGGTACACGGTGGTGCGCTACGATCCTGCGCTTTCCGCGCTAGGGAACGACATCAGTCCCGGGCTGGCACGGTATCTCTTCTCGGCGGATAATTTCGACGTAGTGCATGCGCACTCACATCTGTACTTCTCGACGAACTTGGCCGCACTACGGCGTCGATTGGGGGACGTGCCGCTGGCGCTGACGAACCACGGCCTGTATTCCCAGAGTGCTCCCGAGTGGGTGTTCGACCTGTACCTGCGGAGCGTGGGTCGGTGGACGTTTGAGCAAGCTGACGTGGTGTTCTGTTACACTGACGAGGATCGCGATCGGGTTCGAGAGTTCGGCGTGGACTCGCGGATCGAAGTCGTGTCGAACGGTGTGGATACAGAGCGATTTACGCCCGAAGGGGATGGGAGTGACCGGATCGATCACGATGGGCCGGTGGTGTTGTTCGTCGGGCGGTTGGTCGAGGGGAAGCGACCCCAGGACGCGGTGCGGGCGGTGTCGCGGCTGCCTGACGAGCTGGACGGGAAACTGTACATGGTCGGCGACGGGCCGATGCGGTCGGACTTAGAGGAGATGGCTGGCGATGAGGTGACGTTCTTGGGGCAAGTGCCTTACGAGGAGATGCCGCAAGTGTATCGGTCCGGGGACGTGCTCGTGTTGCCGAGTCGAGCCGAGGGGTTGCCACGGACCGTGCTGGAGGCGATGGCTTCCGGGTTGCCGGTTGTGGTGAGTAATCTGGAGCAGGTCGCGCCTGTGGTAGAGGGTGCTGGAGTGACAGTTTCGGTCGGGGATGTTGGTGGGTTTGTTTCGGGGTTGGAGTCGATGCTTGGGGGTGAGTATGAGGATCCACGTTCTGTTGTTGCGGGCTCGTTCGACTGGACGGAAACGGTTGCAAGGACGACTGAGGTTCTGGAAGGGTTGTGATCTGCGTCAGTCTTGGTTCAACGATGAAAGCCCTCGGGCCGCTCGCGGCCTGCTACTCGCTGCGCTCCTCGCTCACATTGTTCGCTGTGGTGCTTGCGTCGTTTCGACTCGCGAGCGCCCCTCGCCCTTTCAGTCCGCCAGGAATGGACTGGTTAGGCCACAGAAACACATTTTCGAAATGTTTCTCCGGACACCTCCCTGTCAATGACCGATAGTATCCTAAATCCTGTTGTATATTCTGGCAGTTGTAGCTATACCACGATAGCGCTGAGACACCCCTCATAACGAGTGTATCTTCGCGATTTAGCCATTCGAATGAGTGTAGACACACCTCGCAACGAGTGTATTGGCGAGGACACGTTCCGACGTGAACCGTGTTAAGAATTCATCTGAGAAGCCTTCTTGAATTTGCTGCTAATTGGATTTTGAGTGCTGCGTGTTTCACTCGGTGTTTGGTGTGAATTCTGAGGAAAATAGATATAAAATAGCCTTTGAAAAGCTGCTTCCACGGTTGTTTAGACTATAATATTTTCTTCACTCGTTGTATAGTCGGTGGTTTTATAATATAGTAGATCCCACATATTCACATGTTCGACTCCGGGGAGACGGATGGGATCTTCGAAACGGGAAGTGTCTTTGCGAACCGGGAACTCTTGCGCGTGGGTCATGTCCCCGATCTCGAACGTGTCGTCGGCCGTGACGAGGAGATCAATGCGATCGGGGCCGCGCTCGGTCCAGCCACGGTTGGTGGGCCACCGGAGACAACGATCATCTATGGGAAGACGGGCACAGGAAAATCACTCGTTGCGCGGTGTGTGACTCGGGAAGCTCACGAGGAGGCAAAAACAAACGACGTCTCTTTGGCATACGCCTACGTCGATTGTTCAGACTATCAAACAGAGGCGAAAGCCAGTCGCGAGATGGCCCGGGAACTGGTCTCCAGGCTTGATACGGAGACGGACGTTCCCAGGGTCGGGATCGCCGCATCTGACTATCGCGATATCGTGTGGGAACTTCTCAACGAGTTTCAGGTGGCTGTCTTTGTGGTTATTCTCGATGAAATCGACAAACTAGACGACGATGAACTGCTGCGAAGCCTCTCACGTGCCCGCGAGAGTGGCAAAGTGGATGCGCACGTTGGAGCGATCTGCATCAGTAACAAGATTGAGTACCGAGAGCGACTCAACGAGCGAATCGACTCGAGTCTTCAGGACAACGAACTCATTTTCGATCCGTACGACGCTGGACAACTCCGTGCGATTTTGGAGCATCGTACCGACGCGTTTGCGGATGACGTGCTTGATGGCGACGTCATCCCGAAGGTTGCTGCCCTCGCCGCGAAAGAGCACGGGGATGCACGGAAGGCCGTGGATACGCTGTACGAGGCGGGTCGGCTCGCCGAGAAGCAGGGATTGGACACGGTGTCGGTCGAGCACGTCGATGACGCCGTCCAACAGGCCGAGATTAATCGCTTCCAGAAACTTGTGAGTGGGACGACGCCACACGTCAAACACATCTTGCACGCACTGGCGCTGTTGACTGCCAATAATCCTGAACAAGAGGCGTTTCGCACACACCGAATATACGATCTGTATACGCGAATTGTAGAGCGTGAGGATGCGACACCGCTCTCCGAAGATCGTGTGTACCGTCTACTCAAGGAGCAGGCATTCCTAGGTGTGACGGAATCCAACCACACTGGTGGTGGCCAGGGTGAAGGGAGTTATCTAGAGCACCGACTACTGCGCGATCCTGATATCGTGGTGAAAGCCCTTGAAAACTCTGAGCCAAGCTGAGAGTGCATTCGGTGCGGGGTGTGTGAGTATCGGCAATTGAGTGGATCTCGTAGTGCGATCGAGATCTCGACCTTGGGGTACCGTCGTGGGCAGTGTAACACCACTACAGCGCGGTATTGCCCGGACAAACCCCTTCAGGACTTGTTCGAGCGTTCAGGTGATTTCTGGCCTTGGGATTTTGTCGTCTGTCGTTGGATCAACGAATATATACTCCGAGGCGGAGAATCCATTACTCAATGAGCGACACTGAAAACATCGGTCGGCGCGAGCAACTCCGGGCCCTGATCCGGGTTGCCAAATACCGGCCTCGTCTCATTGTGGCGATCATCTTTGGTGGAGTCTTCGCGGCACTACTGGAAGGCGTTGGCCTTGGTTTTATCCTTCCCATTGTCGAGATCGTGCAATCGTCGGGTGATCCGGCCCAACAGGCTGACGGCATCATGCTGGCGTTTGTGCGGGTTTACAAGTTCCTGGGGATTCCGTTTACGCTGGGGTTCGTCGTTGTCGGGGTAAGTGCCGTGCTAACCGCGCGGTGGACGTTAACTTTCTTCGTGCGGTGGATGCAGAGTGCGCTGTCGATTGATTATACTCGATATCTTCAACGGGAGTCGTTCGATCATGCACTGGATGCACGAATCGAGTACTTCGATCAGGAGGGATCTGACGATATCCTGAACGCTATTGTCACACAGTCTGAATACGCGGGGCGGACGATTCGGTTCGTGATCAATTTCATCGAACAGGGGTTCCTGACGCTGATGTATCTCTTGCTGGCGTTGGTCATCGCACCGTTTCTCACGCTCTTTGCAGTAATAATCCTCGGTGGGTTTGCTGTGTTGTTCCGGTTCATTATTGAGTCGGGATACGACCTCGGTGACGAGGTCGCAGATGCGAACGAGGAGGTCCAACAGGCTGCCCAGGCCGGGACACAGGGGATCCGTGATACCAAGTTGTTCGGACTGAAAAGCGAACTCTTCGATGACTTTCTCGATGCGGTGAATCAGTATGCCAGTTCGAGTATCAGGATGCGACGCAACGAGCAGGCGATCCAGAACTTCTACAATCTATTGACCGCGATCTCAGTGTTCGTGCTGATTTACGTCGCGCTCACGTTCGCAAATCTCTCGCTCGGGGCGCTCGGTGTGTTTCTGTTCGCGATGTTCCGACTTGGGCCGAAAGCAAGCGGGTTGAACTCGAAATTCTACAGGATTGAGAACAATCTGCCTCACCTCGTTCGAACGCAGCAGTTTATCGACGAACTTGCGCGGAATACCGAACCAACAGACGAATCAGAGGCGGTTCCTGACGAGGTCCAGACGGTCGAGTTTGACGACGCGCGGTTCTCTTACGAGGGGCAGGAAGATGATGCAATCTCTGGAGTATCCTTCGAGTTCGAAAAAGGAGAGTTCATTGGGTTCGTCGGCCAATCTGGAGCCGGCAAATCAACGATCGTCTCATTGTTGGTTCGGATGTATGAACCTGATTCCGGAGTAATTCGGGCGAACGGTCGGTCGATCCACGAGATGGATATCAACGAGTGGCGCTCGCGGATTGCCGTCGTGCGGCAGGATCCGTTCATCTTCAATGACACTCTGCGGTATAACCTGACGATCGGCAATCGGAATGTCTCTGAGGAAGAGTTGGATCGTGTAGTTCGGATCGCTAAAGTAGACGAGTTCTTCGATGACCTGCCAGAGGGATACGAGACGCAACTTGGCGATGATGGCGTCCGACTGTCGGGTGGACAGCGCCAGCGAGTGGCACTTGCTCGGGCGCTGTTGAAAGACGCCGACGTACTGGTGCTAGACGAGGCGACAAGCGATCTTGACTCTAATCTGGAGAAAAAAGTCCAGCAGTCCATCGAAAACATGGAGCGCGACTACGCGATGATCGGGATCGCTCATCGGCTCTCAACGGTGAAGAACACCAACCGCATTTACTCGGTGGATGAAGGCAAGATTGTCGAGACTGGGGAACACGAGGAGTTAATCGACCAAGGCGGGCAGTATGCGGAGCTGTATGCGATTCAGTCGCGGAGTGGGTGAGGAGATCTGAGGACAAGAGGACAACTCTTTAATCACTCCCAACAAAGTGCGACCGAGATGTCGATGTGACCGTTATGACCGGGAAAATTGTATCAATAATACCTGCAAGAAAGGGGTCTAAAGGGATCCCAAGGAAAAATTTGCGCCAGCTGGGTAACCTCCCATTAGTTGCTCATGTAATTGAAACAAGCAAAAAATCTGATATAGTCGATCATGTGGCTCTAACTACGGACAGTTCTGAAATAGCACAAATTGGACGGCAGTACGGTGTAGACTCCATTATTGATCGGCCCAAAGATCTGGCGACCGATGATGTCCCGCTCGCACCTGTTACTAAACATGCGCTTGATGAAGTCAATAATGACTTCCGGTATGTGCTTAGTTTTCAACCGACAGTACCACTCATATCTGTCGAGTCGATCGACGAAGGCCTTAATACTGGCTTAAATCGCGATTCCAAGAGTGTGGTATTTGTTAAAGACAGCACCCACAACTATTGGAAAGAGGCTCCTAGTGGTTATAAACCTGTTTCAGAGGGGCGAAAAAATAGACAGCTAATGGATTCTATTTATGAAGAGGTTGGCGTGTTTTTGTCCCACTGCGATCTAATAGAAGATGGACTTCGCATAGGCGAAGACCCCCATCTCTATCAGGTCTCTCGAGATAAGGGAATAGATATTGATACATATTCGGATTGGTTACTAGCTGAAAGTCAACTCCAGCGGAAACAGGTCATTTATAGAGTAATTGGAAATGAAAGCGCAGGAACGGGCCATGTCTATCGGGGAATCACAATCGCGGACCACTTATTTGCACACGACATTTTATTCGCGGTCGAATCAAAGGACAGTCTCGCAATTGAAATGCTGAATGAAAGTAATTACGATTATCGTATTTTTAATGATGAAACCTCGTTCATAGAGTATATTCAGTCGGAATCTCCAGATATAGTCGTAAATGATATCTTAGATACTTCTGCAGAATATATAAAAGATATTCAAAAATATGCTACCCGCGTTGTTAACTTCGAGGATCTGGGTACCGGGAGTAATTATGCTGATGCCGTAATCAATGCACTATATGAACACTCAAATCCACTAGAGAACCGCTTCTTCGGCTTCGAATATTTTTGTTTGCGGAATGAATTTCGGTATGCGACACCACATTCGGAAATTCCCACTGTGGAACGAATTATGATTTCATTTGGGGGGGGCGATGAAAATAATCTCACTGCAAAAACGCTTCGTGCCTTATCTAATCTGGATCATAAAGTGCATTTAGATGTGGTGCTAGGACTAGGGTATTCTAAGCGGGAGACACTCGACCCAATTATTTCACAATTCCCTTCTGATATTCAAGTTGATGTAAGTCAAAATATTGACTCTATGGCTGAGCATATGGAACAAGCAGACTTATTAGTCACATCTAATGGCCGCACGTTATATGAGGCAGGGTCGCTAAATCTTCCTGTGATATCGATTGCACAGAACGACAGGGAGCAAAAACATCCATATGCACACATTTCACGGGGTGTTCTCTCTCTAGGTCTGGCAGACTATGTGACCGAAGAGAATATTCGGACCGCGATCAAAGACTATATTGATGATAGATCGACACGTCAAACAATGCGCAATGCGCTCGAGAATCACAACATATCGAAGGGAGTAGAGCGAATCAAACAAATATTGTTTGAAAATAACTATGGAAATAAATAGCAGAAATATCGACAGTCGCGAACAGCCATATTTAATCGCAGAAATCGGAGTCAATTATTTCGATATTGCAGAAAAAGAAGAGATACCTCCTCTTGAAGCTGCAAAGAAGATGGTTTCCAAAGCTGCCACAGCTGGTGCTGATGCCGTAAAGTTCCAGTCGTATTCAGCGGACCAACTTGCTTCGAAACAGTCGCCCGCATACTGGGATACAAGTGAAGAGTCAGCAAAGAATCAATACGAACTATTCTCTCAATACGATGATTTTGGCGCGGATGAATTTGAAGAGATCTCGAAATGGACGACGGATAACCACGAGATTGACTTCCTCTCAACACCATTTGATTTCCACGCCGTAGATTACCTCGAAGAACTTGTCCCTGCATATAAAATTGCTAGCGCTGATATCACCAATCATCCCCTGCTCCGCTATGTGGCAAACAAGGGGAAGCCAATACTCTTATCTACTGGGGCAAGTACTGTCGGCGAAATCGACAATGCAGTTCGCGTGATTGAAGAAGAAGCACCAGACATAGAGTTGTGTTTACTCCACTGTGTTCTTCAGTACCCTACAGAACAAGATAACGCCAATCTCGGGATGATCGAGCATCTTCATCGATTGTATCCTGAATATACAGTTGGATACTCAGATCATGTTCCTCCAGATGATTCAATGATAACACTTTTGAATTCTGTTGTGAAGGGAGCTAAGGTTATCGAAAAGCATTTCACACTCGACAAATCCTTGGAAGGGAACGACCACTATCATGCAATGGATCCCAAGGATATTCAAACGTTCCGTCGGAACATTAATCGGCTGAATGCCACTACTGGGATCTCTAGAAAAGCACCCATTGACGCGGAGGTGGAAAGCCGTAAACATGCCCGGCGAAGTCTTGTTGCAGCTCGCACAATAGAAGAGGGCGAAGAGATCTCTCAAAATGACTTGGCGATTAAACGTCCTGGAACCGGGATTTCTCCAACTATGTTAAATATCATACTTGGACAGACTGCAGCGCAAACAATTGAAGCCGATGAGATAATAACATGGGAAAGCTTATGAATATATCATACTATGTTTGTTGTAGTGTACATGCATGAAAGGGGATGGAGCCATTAGATAATACGAGTTTGCCAATATGAAAGTGGACATATGGTTTTTGACACTATTGGCGAACCAAATGACTGAATGCATCCTCTGGATACTTCCATTAAAATAGATTGTCAAGAATGATTTCAGATAGATATAATCTAAAAAATCTGCTAGGCGTGGTAAGTAATCCAATTAAATTGCTGACTGAACTCAGGAACTTAAAAACTCTAACTGAACTCAAATTCAATAACTACGTAACAAAAAATCACTTTGAAAAAAAATACGGCTCCGGGATTAATATCATGCAGAAAGATTGGGACAATTTAATAATATTAGACGCTTGTCGCTATGATATATTTAAAAAACATAATATATTTTCGGGCGAATTGAGCCGAGTCGTCTCCCCAGGAGGACACAGTAAAGAATTTTATGAAAAAGGTTTTCCTAATTCTCCCTATCACGATAGTGTTATGGTCACCGCAAATCCTTACACATCGGTTGTTGCTCAAGACTATTTTCATGATATTGTGACAACGTACACGGGTGAGAGAATCATTGAATCAAACTCACGTGTAGAGTCAGTAAGTAATAACGGGAAAGTGATCGAGGCAGGGCACGTTAATAATGTTCATCCCAAGCGTGTAAATGAAATATCTATTGATCAATATGAAAAAAATCCCAACAAACGACTTATTATTCACTATCTCCAACCTCATGATCCGTATTTTGGCACTAAAGCTAAAGAACTTCGAAATAAATTCAGAAAACAGGGCTTTGAGTTTTCCTACTGGACAGATCACTCATCTATTGAAGACGATAAAAATGTAGTGAATGGTCTGATGACGTTAGCTACTAGAGGATATATATCAGATGACGTATTAAAGGAAGTGTATGAAGAAAATTTAAAATTTGTTTTAGAATATGTGGCAGATATTGTAGATGAACTCTCGGGTAAAACTGTAATCACCTCTGATCATGGTGAATTACTTGGTGAAAAAGTGGCCGGCAAACAATTTTTTCATTACGAAGGTATATATAGTTCTGAATTAAGACACGTTCCCTGGCTGTCGATTGAGGGTGACAAACGTCGACAAATAACTAAAGAAGGCCCCCAAAGCCATGATAAAATAGACGATAAAGCTGTGGATGAGCATCTCCAGATGCTGGGCTACAAATAAAGGGCCGCGTTTAACGGTAGTGTTCAGATAAGCTGGTTCCATGCGAACGCGAATAGTTTGAGCCAGTCGTCGTCGGTCTCTGCAGCGGCGTAACTGTTAAAACTCTCAGAAGGTGACATTTTCTGTCTGACTTTGGTTAGTACAGGTGAGATCGTCTTGATGCGTGCAGTCTACAGCATCAAGCAAGCAGTGACTCAGTGAAACAAAAACCCGCTTGGCGGTTTACCAAAGCCGAATACTTCAATTTATTCAGGCTGCTTTCTTTTAAACACATAAACATTCCCGCTACAATCTTCATTATGATATCCTGCCTTGCAGAGATCGTTTCTCAAGTTTTTCTGTTGACTATCTGATCCATGAATTTCAATTATTAATGTTGAGAAATTTTCAGTAATATACTGAATCTCGTCCTCATCGTAAACCATTTTAAATTCAGCGCCCTCAATATCACATATCAGAGAGTATTCGTCATATTGTAGGTCCTCCGATAGATCCTCAAGTGAAATTGTCGGAACTTTCTGTATCCCAGGATTCTGTGTGGGATTTGTTTCTGTAGAGCTTGCGACAAAATCATTTGACAGCATGAGATCCACCTCATTAGTATCTGGCGAGTATGCTGCGTGTATAATCGACAGATTTGAATTATTTAATTTTGCCGTAGTATGAATCATTGGGATTAGGTCTTCGTTTGCTTCAACGACAGTTGGCTGATGATCTGGCGATATATGCTTGTCGATAAATACAGATATAAACCCCAATCCGCCTCCTAACTCTACTACTGGTTGATCTTCTGGCAAATGTTGTCTTATAAGCTTTGCCTCCTGATGTTCATACCTTTTCTGTGCAAATCTAGACAAGCCATGCCGAGCAATCGGGCTTTTAATATATATATCCACTCCTTTATATGTAATATATCCTGGGTATATAGATCGAGTATATAGATATATTGATTTTCCCATAACGACTGGATTTGGTATATAATTCGATCCCTTTTTTAGGACTGACTTCAACCCATTTGTACGATAGTCGTTTATCGCCTTGCTGATTATATTCATCTTGGATGGAGTTAACAACACTGTCTGAGGGTAATTATCGGTTTGTACCGGCCTTCTTATTACGGACGACGACTTTCTCTACTATATGTCCGTCGCTCTTGGGACAAAGGTATTCAGCCGAGATGATGACCTGAGGAATTTATTGAAGTCTGTAGAAGCACATCCGATTGATCGAGTTATTGTTGCGGACGATGGAAAAATGACTAGTAATAAAAAATCTATTTACTCTTCAGATTGGAGTTTTGAATTAACTATAATTGATTTAGAATTTGATGCAGGGCTTGGAAAAGGGCGGAATGAAATTGTGAATGAATTAAAAGAAGACTATTTATTTATTGTAGATACTGATCATGTTCTTCCTCCTGATATAATGGACTTAATTAAAATATTACGAGTTCAAGAAGAGCTTGGGGGGATTGGTGGGCTGATTTTTGAACCAGATCACGGGCGAATATATGATGGCTGTCGGGATTTTGACGAATCAAACGGTGGTGATATACTAAAATTCATCACTCCTAAAAAAGAAGTCGAGTTCATCCATGGTTTATCATTTATTCCTTGGGATTTCATTCCAAACGCAGCCGTATTTCGGCGTGAAGCAGTTATGGACTACTCATGGGATGAAGAATATGTTATCGGTTGGGAACATGCTGACTTCTATATTGGCCATTGGAAACAGACCAACTGGGAATTTGGGATTTGTCCTGACGTTCTGATTCGCCACTATCCGGGGGGTGATAATTACTATACCAGTAATCGTAATTCCAACTCAAAGAATCAAGATTCGTTCGAATACTTCCTTAATAAGTGGGGATATACTGATGTGAACTATGTGAATACCGGTTGGGTAGATACTGTAGATAATGAGTCAATAAAGAAAAAAATCAAAAATCGGATTAGAAATATGGGATTTTAGGGTTTGGAAAATGTAGCGGAGGTGACTTTGAAATTTATATATTTATTCTGTAACTCCAATCAGACATATTTAAAAGTACACTATAGTTATCATTAAAGAGATTGAAAGAATTATCACGCCGAAGAGTTTGCCAAAATACTCGACATGTTCTCGATCACATCACATGAATTGGTATAATTTAATAATTTTTATCTTTTCCGGACTCGAAGGCCGTGGGTGCTGTTCGTATGCGGGTGACAAATAACTATAGTAGACGTTAGAATTAATTTCTCACTATTGGGGTCGAAAGTTGTTCGAGAGCTTCATCGATCGTGGTCGTTAACTCAGTGAGGGCATTAAAGAAACGGTTACTAAGCGCGTTTTGTAGCTGTCTCCAGCATTCTTCGACTGGATTCAGTACCGGTGAATACGCTGGGAACATCACGAAAGCGAGGTCGTCACGGGCCGCCAGGTCCGTGACGGCCGACGTCTGGAAATCCGGCGCTCCATCTAGCACGACGATCAAGTCATCTTCGAATTCTCCACAAAATACGAGAATGAAATGTTTCGCGTGTTCGGCGGTGACGCACTCGGTGAATCGGGAGAAAATGTGTTCACCGTCTTCGGTAATCGCGCCCAGCAGACACGTCCAGTCGCGTTGTCCGGACAATTCGACGGAGGGCCGCGTGTCGCGCGGAAACCACGCGGCACGCGGCTCGACTTGGACCGATTTCTTTGTTTGATCGATGCAGACTACTGTGGTGTCCATCTCCGCTCGCTTTTTTTTTGAGCTCGTCGTGAAATGCTTCTGTGTCGGATTCTTCGGCTTCGACGGTTGAACGGCGCGGTTTTTGATAACTCAATGCAGCTTCTTTCAACAACCGTCGGCAACTCGGATAGGAGTACTCGACGCCGTAGGTTTCTTCGAGATACTGCTGGACGAGCGCCGGCGTCCACGCCGGCGCGTCGATCCCGACTTCCTCGGGAGGTTCGTGAACGATTTGTTCGAACTCTTCTTGACGTAATTCTGAGAATTTCCGGTTCTCCCAGATCGGTGAGCATCAGACACAGCTTGCTCAAGCGGTTCGTCCGTATCAAGTCGCATAAGCCAGCTATAGATCGTTCTTCGACCAGTGTCGTGCCACTCGACAAGTTCGGTCTACGTCACACCGTTCGTGTACGCAATCGTCGCTAATAACCTTTGTGTCGGCTTGTTTCCGTCAACATTGTCAAGAGCATCTTGGAGTTCTTCGACAGAGATCTCGTTGAGGTGGTCAATTGTGTACAGCAACAATCTTTGGGCAGATAATTCTAACAATAACTAAATTTTACACTTATTGATCATACTATAAATAACTATTGCGTGAATCCTACAAAATTCACCAAATATGCAACTGTGTAACTTCTGATCGACAACCATAGTCAAGAGTCGCTACTCGCTGTATCGACGGATTTCGGGCATACGAACTGCTGTATGACGTCGACACCTTCGACCGGAACTACGTAGTTGATCACGACAGTGAATATGCTGATAGAGACATTCACATCAATATCCGCGAAAGTCACGCATCGGTGCTGCGACCGTGGCTCGCACACCGGTCGGGGTTTCTTAAAGGTCAGACTGACGTCATATCTCAACGTCTTTTATCTTGGCAAAGAATCCACAAAAATCTAGTGATGAGGATTCTAATTTATAATCAATTCTACATTTCGAAACCAACAATCAACTTTGAGGAACGTTGTGCATCAATTCAGTAGCTTACCCTTTGAGACGCTTGATAGATAGCTCGATGGCAGATGTATTCTGTGACATCCTTTTAATGCCAGAGACCAATTTTGGTTAGTTTCTCGTCATATTTACGAAATCTGTTGTTCAAAACACCTAAGTATGGCGTAAATATGGTCGCGATCCCTACGAGGAGCTCAGGCGAGTCGCTCGAAACAACAGATAATATCACATGTTCAGGCAATCTCGCTGTTACATCCTTGGGATGACACGTACAGCGGATATATTACTTGCCCAGGTGGCGGGTTGAGCTGGTGCAGGCATTGAATATAGCTGTAATCGCGGTTATACAAACATAGGTCAATTGCGTGTCTTATATATTTAATAAGCCTCTCTTGAGCAGTATGACCGGTCTTTTGTGGAAGGGCATGCAACATCTTCGAACCAACGGCATTGTCTTGACTGCAATAACAGCAACACTTTATATCAAGCATCGACTCGAACCACGATATTACACTCAGCGGGTGGCAGCGACAGCAGACTCTGTCGGAACTGATCTCAAAGTAAATGGGCCGAGCCGGGTGACAGAACAGACGTCACTTGGTAATAACGTTAACTTCAACGGACTCCGTATCAGAGGTGGAGGAGAGGTAACGATTGGGGATAACTTCCACTCCGGTCCTGGCTGTCTGATTCTAACACGAAATCATAAGTATGATGATGGAAATGCGATTCCATACGATGATACCTACGTCTACCAGAGCGTAAAGATTCAAGATAACGTCTGGCTTGGTGCACGTGTAACAATTATCCCCGGAGTCACAATTGAGGAGGGTGCTATCATACAGGCTGGTTCAACGGTAACACAAGACATTCCTAAAGGTGCTATCGCTGGCGGTCATCCTGCGGAGATCTTCGATTACCGGGATATGGATCATTATGAACACCTCAAAGAAGTGGGGATGTTTCATTAAGCTCTCGACGCAGTTTCAACCGGATAATCAGGTCTCAAACTCACATATATCCCATGTCTTGAAGGTGCTGTTCCGTCTGCTCAGAAAGATCAGCTTCTTCCGGATCTACTTTAAACGATTGTCCTTCTGCTGCCATCCAGTCGTCTGCGAATGAGTCCAACTCTTCCAGAACATCCGGATATTCGTCGGACACGTCTGTCGTCTCGTCTTGGAGTTCATAAAGTCGCGTCCATTCATCTGTCCGAACAAGTTTGTGCTCCGTGGTCCGGAACGACGAAACCATCGACTTGGGAAGGTGTGAGAGATCGACATCCGCATTATACTGTCGGATCCGTTCGTAGTTCGCTGTATCGCCGTTCTCAACCGTCCCTCGTAGATCTTGACTAATCGCTATGTCCCGAGATTCGTCCCGAATATCGTATCCCTGGAACTGTGTCGTGTCCGCTCCGACAGCAGCGAGCAGCGTCTGCATTACGTCAATATGCTGTGTTGGTTGCTCAGAGTGATCGATGACTCCCTCAAGCCCGTGGGTAACTAACGGGATGTGAATGACTCCATCGTGAAGCACCATATGATGCCCGAGAAGACCATATTCTCCGAAGAGATCTCCGTGATCTGCTGTAATGACAACTATCGTATCGTCAAGTTGCTCCTGCACAAAATTAAAGAGGTTACCAACCATTGCATCGGTGTACCTAATCGTCGCGTCGTACATCGCATACAGGATTTCCCATTCCTTTTCTGATAACGGCAGGTCATTTGCAATCCATTTGTAGAGGTCCTCGTGCATTCGTTCCGCGAAGGCAACTGCTTCGTCAGCGCTTACATCTATGTCCTCGAGATATTCGTCACGATACGCGAGTGGAGGGATGTATGGATGATGTGGATCGTTATAGTGAACGTAGGCGAAAATTGGGCAGTCCTGCACGGATGCATTGCGGAGCTTTCGTTTCGTGATATCCGTAGTAAAAAACGAATTTTGATCTCCGTGGGCTCCCACATCAACTGACAGTCCTGGTCCATGTTTGCGTGTCTGCAAAGAATATTTAAGGAAGCTCAATGCTTGTTGGTAGGAGATAAAGTCACTCAGGCTAGAAGGAGACGACTTCACGAAGTCATCGAACCGTTTGTCGAACTCTTTAGCAACGCCTGCGTAGCCGTTTTCGGAGACCCCGACGGTATGATATCCAATATCAGATAGCAACTCCGGTGCCGTCACCATTTCCGGAGGAAGCACATTTCCGGATTTCGTCCCAATCATTTGATGACGAGACGGATATAGCCCAGTCAACATCGACGGTACCGACACTGGGGTTCTCGTACTATGTGCGATGCCGTGATCGAAGTTAACCCCTCTTTCATCTTCTGCGATCCGAGAGAGGTGGGGTGTCGTATCTCTCTCGTAACCGTGGAGTGATGCATGGTCTGCACGGACACTATCAAGCGTGATCCAGAGAATATTTGGACGCGAATTACTCATACTTCTCCTATCTTGCTCACTTGCTAAACCCGTTTTCCTTCACTAGAAGGTTCGCAGGATGCTCGGCCTATCGCACCATCATTGCTTGTACAGTGTTGCATTTTCCGTTAGCTCACTCAGAGTTCTGCATGTATTCTCAGTCGAATTAGGTTCAAAGTAGTATTCTCGATTAAACATACTCTTAATAGATCCAAGAGACGCTGCTAAATCCTCTGAAGACGAAATCAGTTGTGCAGATCCTTCAACCACAAGTGGCTGAAGCACTTCTGATCCGGGACAATCATACACGAACGTCTCCAGTTCGAACGCAAGTCCTTCGTAGACTGCTGTCGAACCAACCCCTACCTGTGCGCTTGATTCGGCGAACAAGTTGTACAGTGGCGGCTCTGAGCTATCGATAACTTCGAGCTCCGCGTCAACTAGCCACGGATACTCGCCTTGCCACCGGTCGTACTCCCCGGGGTGCAGTTTATATACAATATCATAGTCAATCTCGGAATATTGTTGAACGTTTATCGCGAATTTTGAGAGCTGTTCTCCGATCGTTCCTTGGGAGATGAACAGTAGCTGTTGTTTCGTCTCAACGTTATCGTACTTCTTGATCGATTCCTCAAGGTACGGATATCCGACAGGGATTACTCTCTCGTCTGGAATCGGGAATTCAACATCGTCTTTCCAGAATTCTCCCCAGGTCAGCAAGTAATCGGGGAACGTCGTTTTCGTCCGCTCTCCTGAGAATGTGTAGCCAAAATGCTCCGGATAGATGACACCGTGTTGCAATTCAACAACTGGAATTCCCTTCTGTTTGCACGCCTCAATAAACGTCTCTTTCCCATAGCTGACGACGACAACAGCAATCTCCGGATTGACACGGTCAAGGAGTCGTTTGTAGAGCGGGAGCCGGCATTTCCGGTTTTGTAGAAGACGCTGTACTCGAGATTTAATATCGGCACCTACATCGAATTGGCGTTGGATATCGTCTTCGAGTCCTCTAAGACATGATAACTCGTCGGTATCGAGATCAACATTACAAAGACCCAGCTTTCGTAGAATCGTCCCGTTGTATTCTACGAGCTCAAGATAGCGTAGCGACTCTGTCTTTGCGGGTGATCGGTGATCAAGGAGATACGGTTTCTCGAAATGAACACTATCGAGCGAACAGTATTCGTGCAATGGGTCACAATAGATATCCCACCAGCAGCCGTCGGTTTCTTTCTTTCGTCGTGGGTGGCCAACGACCAGTACGTCGCTTGACGGGGCCAAATAGGGGTTCTTCGATACAAGATTCCGAAGCCAGAGTTTTGCCCCCTGGAGATTGTCCTTCGTGTCTAAATCAATCGAAGTATGTGCTTGCCCGGTCCCAAATTGTTGTTCGATGTCTCGGAAGACACTGTATCGGATCCTCTCCCAGATGGGTACATTTTCGATTTCGATTTCGAAGGTTGCATGTTCGCTTTCAAATTCTCGAAACCGTTCGACAAGACTCATTGGGTGAAGGGAATGCGCGCGTTGACAAAAGCCCCGTTGGTATCCGATAGCGTGAACCTGACGATCTGCGCGTCCCGATCGTTCAACTTGAGGTTCTCTCATAGTCGCGTTGCGATTTTCGGTTCCGGTTCGAAGGCGATGATAGCCTTCAGTCCGAGTTTCGACGCTGCAAAGCACGCATTTGTGCCAATATTGAACTGATATCATAAAACGCGTCGTCGGGTTCGAGCGACTGCAGCAGGTCCTCAATGTTCGGTCGCTTACCCACGAGGTCTTTATCGTATGTATTCGTCGAATGTCTCTGTGTGGAATGATACGGTCTAGTCGGCGTTTGAGTGTCTGCGTGTCGCCCGCAGACGAAACACGAGCTTCCAGTAGGGGCTCCGAGAGATACTTATTGAAGCTTAGTTGTCGGACGATGCGTGTTGGTGGTCCATATATAACAGAATCACTCCTTCTTAATCTTCTTCGGCACAGATATATGCAATTGCTACTACTATCCAGAAAAGAATGCCCACAGTAAGTATTGTCATTCCCACTTACAACCGTGCCTCTGTGTTACCACGGGCAGTAAGGAGTGTCCTTGACCAGACGTTCGACGACTGCGAGGTGATCATTGTTGATGATGGATCAACTGACGAGACCCCCGAGATTGTTGATTCTTTCTCTGAGGACCGAATTCGTTATCTCCGATTCTCAGAGAACCAGGGAGCAAACGCTGCTCGGAATGCTGGTGTCGAAGTCGCAAAGGGGGATTATATCGCTTTTCTAGATGCAGACGACGAATGGCGTCCGGCAAAACTCGAACGTCAAGTTGAGGTATTTGAGCAGGCTCCTAAATCAGTCGGACTCGTTTACACGGGTATTGTCCATAATGATTCAAACGGCAACATCACTGGACGCTCTATTCCTGAACACAGCGGCGACGTGTTGGCACGTTTGATGAGGGGGAACTTCATTGGAACGTTCTCATCAGTAATGGTTCGTTCACAGGTAATGAATGATATCTCATTGAACGAAGAATTACCTAGTTGGCAAGACTGGTATTTCTATCTTGACGTGGCCGAAGAGTGGTCTGTGGAGTCAGTTTCGAAACCACTCGTAGTGAAGTACTTTGATATCGACAATCGCATTAGCAAAAATTATAAAGAAAAGCGAGAGATCTCATATCCGATACTATATGAGAAATTAGTCGAACTCAATTCTGAAGTTGGAGTGATAAAAGGTAGACAAACTCTGGCATCTTTAGATTTCCGGATCGGATATAATGCACTAACGAATGGCTATTATTCTCAGGCAAGGATTTCACTTGTACGCTCGCTCATCAAATACCCGATACAGACTCGCGGATGGCTCTATTTTGTTGCAGCGCTCGGTGGCAGGTTTACATACGAACCTCTCCGGAATCTTAAGCGCCATCTTTCACTGTAGCGGAATCTGACTAACAAACATACAGAACCAGAAGAAATAGAGAGATTAATCAGATTGGACATCGATCCCTGGGATACTTAGCAATGGATACGATCAGTCGGATTGGACGAGCCTTTCAGAATCCTCGACTCTTCGCGCGAGGGTTCAATCGTCTTTTCCATCGACGATCAGGATTTCGTTCAGAAAACACGGCAGGAATCGATGTGTTTGACGAAGACTGGGATACCCTCGTCGTTCTCGACGCCTGTCGGTACGATATGTTCGAATCGGCTAGCCAACTCGAAGGGACTCTCTCCTCTCGTATCTCGAAAGGCTCCTCAACCGTAGAATGGCTGCAGGCCAACTTCGACGGACGAGATCTCCGCGATACGGTCTACGTGACGGCCAACCCCCAACTCGAAGAGAACCGCGATCGATGGGACATCCAGCTCCACGAGATGATCAACGTTTGGCTCGACGAGGGTTGGGACGACGAAACGGGCACTGTCCGTGCCGAAACGATGACCGAAGCCGCACTGGAAGCGGCTGAGAAGTTCCCACACAAGCGCCTCGTCGTCCATTATATGCAACCACATTACCCATTTGTCCTTGCAGAGACGGACTTCGACAAGGAGCATCTTCAGCAGATCGACGGCAAGGGCGACGGGCCATCCAAGGAAAACGTGTGGAATCAGAAGTTTAAACGCGAACTCGATGTCTCAGGTGAAGAACTCTGGTCAATATACACGGATAATCTCGAATACGTGCTTGAACACGTTGAAGAATTGCTTGACAACATTTCAGGGAAGTCCGTCGTTACGGCGGATCATGGGAACTACGTTGGAGAACGGGCATCGCCGATTCCGATCCGAGAGTGGGGTCATCCACGCGGGCTGTACGATGATCCTGTTGTTCGTGTACCGTGGTTTGTGTATCTGAGTGGAGATCGACGAGAAATCACTAAGGAATCCAGAAGTTCTGATATGGACAAGATTCAAGCCTCTGTTGTCTCAAACAGGCTAGAAAGCCTTGGCTATGTTGAATAACAATTAGACGGTGGTGCAGAAGTCTTCACACCCCCTGAGCTATCCGATCTCGGTTTTTGAGTGAGACAAGATTTCGCTCTGCTATGAGCCATTATTGCCCTCCGAACGTCGGTCCGGTTAAGACAATCTCGGCGATCGAAATCCGCCGAGTGAGGCCTTGAGAACTATTCTGCACCACCGCCCAACAATTAACATATGATAATCACTCACTTGGACATATGGTATCCCATAAATATAGCGATTATAGTTGAACGCATAGATATCCCAACAAAAGATAACTGGTTAAATATCTGGATGAGTAACATTCCCATTAAAAGTGTAGTGAGCAGTAATGCTTCAATTGATATCGCTTCACGAGTGCTTTCAATTGTAACTCCAACTACCAGAAATGTATATATGAGTCCACCAATTATGCCAAATGAAGCAAACATACGAAGATATGAATTATGGGGATTGCCAACGATCTCAGCAGTTCCTGCAAGCCCTTGACCGGCTAGGAGGTTATTTTGGAGGGCATGAATGCTTGCTATCCATAGCTCACGTCGTCCATTCAGTGATATCTCTGTCAGTATCTGTGGTCCAGGAATAATACCAAATAGCAAAGACAATCCGACTGCGATCGTGGTGATCCCACTGATTGTGATGAGTATCAGGCTTTTACGACCAAAGAGATGATACACATACCAAAGTCCAAGTGCTGCAAGTAAAGCAGTCCACCCTCCCCTATAATGACTCAACATAAGACCAAGCGCGTTCGTTCCCAGTATTACCGTTGAAAAGCGTGAATCTGATATTGACTGTTCTCTGAGTGCTCCTACTGTCCCAACAAACATAAAGAAGCCAAGCTGGTTGGGATTCACAAAAACACTAGTGATAATGGGGATATTCAAATCTGAGAAGAACCCCCATAAAGAAATGTCAATAAATCCAATTTGAGTAGGAAACCCAATGAGTGGGAGAACTCCGATCACCGTTAATAGCGCACCAACCCGACTCACAGCATAGAGGAATTGACTGAGGTTAATTACTGATGAGATGAGATAGAAATTCAATAGAGTAAAGGTTATTAATACTACTAATCGGGTAGAATTAAAAGTTGAAGGATATACTAATGTATTTAAAAATACCACCACAGTAAATGCGGAAATTAGTACAAAAGACCACCTTTTAGCAGAGATGGATCTCTCACCATTCGTTATGAAAAGGAATATACCAAATAAATATGTAAGTGTAGTCGCAACGTATGCTCCCTCCGGTGGTAATTTTGTATTTTGTGATATTAATGAAATTAATAATAATAGTATAAAAAACCAACTCATATTCAATCCGGAAAAGTGGGTTGAATCGCCCTGATATTTTGGTCGTGTCGCAAAGTCCTCTAGAGTTCAGTAACTGACTCCCCTGAGGAAGGGGACGCCTCTGGTGTCCACTCCGAGAGGTGCCCCATGCACGCCACAATCGACGTGCGGTTGACCGTTAGCATCGACGACGACAAAACGATACCGCTGGCCACGCTTGCCGAGTTCATCACCGATCAGAACATCGAATCAGTTCTTCTCGAAGGACTCGTCGAGAGCCTCGACGCGGCTCGCGTCGAGGCGCTCTGTGGTGAAAAACACGCCCACGGCAACGGTGACCAGCGCTACCAACGCGCCGGTACCGATACCCGCACGGCCGTCACAACCGCCGGTGAGCACGAATTCGACCTTCACTACGTCGAAGATACCGCCGCTGACCACGACGAACCCAGCTACTTCCGCCCCGTCGAAGATGTTCTTAGCTTCGACGGAGAAAACCGTTATCAGCAGGACATTGCGGCCAAGAGCGTCGATCTCGCTACCTCGCTCAGCTATCGTGACGCCGCTGACCACGGCGACGGCATCCTCTCGGAGATGCCGTCGCCGACCACGATCAACCGCCGCGCCAGAGAATACGGCAGCAAGCTCAAACAGTTCCTTCCAGACTGTGTCGCTGACACAGACGCTGATGCGGTTATTCCTGACGCCACGAAGTGTCACAGTCAAGACGACGACCGCTCGTACCACTCCGTCCAAGCCACGCTCGGCAAAGATACTGCCGAGGAGTCCCGCTCCCTGCTGGATCTCTCGGTCAACGCTGACTGGGACGAGACAGCCGCCGACCTCGACGACATCGACGCAGTCACTGACGACGCGACGGTCGTCAGTGACGCTGAGGAGGGTATGGTCACGGCCTTTACCGACGAAAATCGCAATCACCAACTTGATCTCGTCCACGTCGGCCGAACACTGGACTACAACCTCTGGGACGACGGCGTGTTCTCCTTGGATCGACGAAACGAGATCGTCTCGGAGGTGATCGACGAGGTGTTCCATCTGAAGAATTCGGTCGCCAAGCACCGGCCGGAAGAGGAGTTCGCGGCGATCCGCGAGCGGATCGCGCGAACGACCGAGCGTATCGAGAAGACAGCGTGGCAGTTGGATCAGTACGGGTCAGAGAAGGCTGCGGGGTATCTTCGGCGGTGGGTGCCGTCGATCGTGACGTTTGCCGAGCAGGCTGTCGAGGGGTTCGAGGTGCCGTGGACCTCGAACCCCGTCGAACGGCTGATGGGCGAAGTCAGCAAGCGATGCAAGAACCAGTGGATGCGCTGGACAACGGAGGGATTAGAGGCGATACTCCAGCTTCGGCTGGTGAAGTACGCTGATCCAGAGCACTACCAGGCGTTCCTTGATGAACTGCTCCAGCGATCGACCAAAACAGCAATGAGCTGTGACCTCTCAATTGAGAGTACCAGAGGCAAACTCTAGACCGCTTTGCGACACGACCGATATTTTTCTGAATAGATGTAAGACATGACTAGGTAGATTTCTGCCACGGGGTTTGACCTGTGTGACTACGGACGTAACCACATCCTCAATACACAAATAATATACTGATCGCTGTCTTGCGCTTCTATAACCATGGTTAGAGTTGCTGTCTTGATAAATGAACTTTCTTCTACTTCAATTCCCCTCGAGATCGCCGTCAAGGTCCATCGCACAACGAATGTTGAAGTACTCATTATCTCATATTTTGATATGCCTGGGGACGACATAGACCCAGATATCGAAGAACTCCAACTCCCGGTCCTGAGACTCGGTGCGGATTCCCGAATTGATCTTTCAGCTTTATCGCGCATTAGGGAGGTGTGCAAAAATGACGACGTGAGCATTCTCCATACACATCATAATTCTACAGGATCTCTTGCTAGATTAGCAATATTTGGTACTGGCACTCAGGTTGTTAATACAGAACATAATGATCATCGATTTTTTACAACCCTACAAAAAACAGCCAATTCGGCTACATATAAGATTATTGACTATAATGTTTCGAATTCTCAGAGCACAAAAGATTCATTCGCATGGTATGAGCGGCTCCTTCTCAATGGCCTTCTCAATGGAGTTGAACAGCGAGTAATATATAATGGAATAGATAAGGAACGGATTGATAGCGCCAGTAGACCCTCAGTCGATCTACCGGACGGTCCGAATATCACGATAGTTGGATCAATCACTGAACAAAAGAACCATGAAACGGCTCTGCGTGCCTTCAAGACGGTTAATGATACTGTTCCTGAGTCTTCTTTGATTGTTGTGGGTGGGGGTGCATTATCTGAAAATCTTCAGAATACATCTACTAAACTTGGACTACAAAATGATGTACTGTTCACAGGCTATCTCCCTCGGCGGGATGATGTGTATGGTGTTCTTAAAAAATCAGAAATCGCGGTTTTCCCGTCGTGGTATGAAGGCTTCTGTGTCGCAGCTGTCGAAGCGATGGCAGCCGGTCTCCCTGTTGTCGTCAGCGATATCGATGTTTTCCATGAAGTCGTCGGCGATCCAGGCGTCTTTGCCGATCCGAACGACCCAGAAGCATTCGCGGATGAAATAATCGACCTGTTACAGCACCCCAAGAAGAGAGAGCTTCTGGGTCAAGAGGCCAAAGAACGGGCTCGATCGGAGTTCTCCCTCGAACGAACTGCGCGTGAATATTCTAACCTCTATAAAGAAGTAGCTGAAAGGGCAAATCGATGACCGACACTATTATCCTCGGCCTCGACGGAGCTACCTGGGACGTGCTCGATCCCCTCCTCGAAGACGGACACCTCCCTGAACTCCAAGCACGCATCGACGAGGGGCAGGCCAACACTCTCGAGAGCACGTTCCCGCCAATCACCGCCCCGGCATGGCTGTCGATGGCCACGGGCCAGAACCCCGGAAAGACCGGCGTCTTCTACTTCCTTAATCGCGACGACCCCGATTCTTTCGAGTTCGAGTCACTCGGTTCGGACTCGTTCCAGGGCGAGAGCTTCTGGGATGTCCTTGCCGCCCGTGGACACAGTGTCGGCGTGTTCAACTTCCCGATGCTGTATCCGCCCTACGAACTCGGCGAAAACGGATTCATGGTTAGCGGTCTCGGATCGCCCAGCGACGACACGATCACCAAACCCGACGACCTCAAACACGAACTTGACGAGGTCACGGGTGACTACGAGGTCAAAGTCCCCTACGCTGATCCGAAATACCAGAACAGACCTGGACAACTCGCGTCAGATCTCCACGAGATGCTCGAAAAACGCGAGGCAGCGATGACCTATCTGCTCGAAGAGAAACGTCCGGATGTCTTTTTTGGGGTCGTGAGCGTTACTGATTGGGCCCAGCACTATTTCTGGCGATATCACGATCCAGAGCACGCGCTGTATGATCCCAACGCTGACGAGACCCACCAGAACGCACTCACGCGGCTGTGGAAACGCGTCGACGAGACTGTCGGCAGAGTTGCCGAATTTGCCGACCGTGAAGACGCAAACCTCTTGCTCGTCTCCGACCATGGCTTTGGCCCCGTCAATCGGACGTTTTATTCGAACGACTGGCTTGAATCCCACGGACTCCGTGTGCCGGCTGAGACCTCAACCGTCCAGTCACTTCGAACCCGCTATTTTCCCCACTTGCGTCGGATCGCGGAACCGATCGTCTCTGCAATCCCCCAGCTTAACGATCTGGCGAAGTCAGTCGGAAAATCCATCCGTGGATCGCCCGGTGACGACATCGACTGGGAGCGAAGCGTCGTCTTCGCACCGCGCCAGAACCTCACCTGCGGTATGCTCTACATGCTCTCTGAGGACCCTGCCGATACGGCGGCCGTGATCGACGCCCTCGAAAATATCACAGACTCGAACGACGACCCTATCGAAATCGACGTCTTTCAGCCAGAAGAGCGCTACGAAGGGCCGAAAACTGACCTCGCGCCCGATATTCTGTTCACTGTCGAGGATTTCGCCTGTGCCGTTGATCCCCGCCCCAACACGAATGACGCGTACATTGTTGACGGGCCGCCCTCAGCAGCCAGAAGTGGCGGCCATCGAATGGAGGGGATTTACGTTGCTTCAGGGCCAGCTATTGAACCCGCAGAGGGCGAGCAGGCGAGTATTTTCGACATTGCCCCCACACTCCTGTATGCGCTCGGAGAGCCGATTCCAGACGTCATGGATGGCGAGTCGCTGACAAATCTGTTCACTACTGAGTTCCAGGCCGAACGGTCTGTCGAACGGCAGTCACTGGCTACCCTGGTTGGGTCCGGTAAATCAGAGACAGAACGGGATACGGAGGCGGTACAAGATCAGTTGGAAGATCTTGGATACATATGAACGTCGTCGTACTCGTTATGGATACCGTGCGAGCCGATGCGATCAACACGGCCCTTTCAAACGCAACTCTGTCTTCTTGGGTAGAGAGCGGAACTGGCTTCCATCGAGCATACGTATCTGCCCCCTGGACGCTTCCGTCCCACGCCTCCCTTTTCACCGGAACTGCCCCATCAAAACACGGCGCACACGCAGGCCACAAACACCTCGACGACACCCTCACAACGCTTCCCGAAATCCTCCATCATCACGACTACGAGACCGTCGCCGTCTCGAACAACACCTGGATCAGCGAGGAGTTCGGCTTCGGCCGTGGCTTCGAGACATTCTATAAGACCTGGCAGTACGTCCAGAGCGATACCGATCTCGGACGCATCGCTCGCCAGGAAGAAGGACGCACTAAACTCACCGAGGCCACGAAGGCGCTCTTCGATGGCAATCCAATTACGAACCTCACGAACGCGATCTATGGCCAGTTCTTCAGGAAGACCGAAGACGACGGCGCCGCCCGGACCAACGAGTGGATCGAAGACTGGCTGACTACCAGAAATGACTCACGTCCGTTCTTCCTGTTCGTCAACTACCTCGAACCCCATCTCGAGTACCGACCACCGAAAGCACACGCCCAAGAGTACCTTCCTGAAGATGTCTCCTACGAAGCGGCCATGGAGGTCCCACAGGACGCCTGGGGGTACATCGCCGACACAGTCGAAGTGACCGACGACGATTTCGAGATCCTTCGGGCGCTTTATCGCGCCGAGATTGCCTACCTCGTAGAGAAAATCCAGGAGGTCGTTGATCTTTGTAAAGCCGAAGACGAGTGGGAAGAGTCCCTCTTTATCGTCACGAGTGATCACGGCGAGAACATCGGTGACCACGGGCTGATGGACCACCAGTATGCTCTTTACGATACTCTCCTGCACGTTCCGCTGTTCGTCCACGGCGGCCCCTTCGAGGACGACGAGAGTCACGACATCGTTCAACTCCTCGACCTTCCTCCAACGATCCTCGACGTTCTCGATATCGACGCGCCGGAGGCCCGAGAACAGTTTCAGGGTATCTCGTTCCATCCCGACGCCGACGAAACACGCGAATATGCCATCGCGGAATACATGGCTCCACAGCCCAGGATGGACGCTCTCAAAAGACGTGTCGGTGATCTCCCAGAGCACGTCCGGACCTACGATCGGTCATTACGAGCGATTCGGACTGACGATCATAAGTTCATCCGCGGTTCGGACGGCTCAACCGAACTGTACGACGTGCAGACTGACCCCGAAGAGATGAACGACCTCTTCGAGACACACGAGGATGTCGTCGCTGACCTCGACACCAGACTGGACGAGTGGCTTGAGAGCTTCGAGCACGCCGACCCAGATGTGGAGGCGACGATGTCCAAGGACACGAAGGCCCGCCTGGAAGATCTTGGCTATCTGCAGGACTGACAAGGTACCATCTACTATGGAGTTTCACTGTCTGGCCAGTCGGACTGTGAACCGGATGATCGCGTGATCTCTCTTTTCACATGTAGACGAAACAATACCTGTCCAGACCTACCACAGACTACTCACTGTCGTCACTCATCTCCGCGGGAGACACCACTCGATCGTAGATCCGCGCATCGTCAAGTAGTCCTGCGTAGCCGTGTTCCGACGGCGTCTCGAAGCGGTTCCCCAGTCGAATCTGTCCACCCCAGTCCAAGTTCCCCACCGAGACCTCATCGCGAGCTCGTTGCTCCCCATCAAGATACACTGTCCGCACGGTTCCATCGAACGTAATTGCGACGTGCTGCCAGCGATTTGTACGAATCCCGTCAGCGATGAGACGGTCGCTACCGACACCTGGCAGCCGGAAACTGATTCGACCATTATCCTCGAAGATCAGGATGCTTCCCCCCGCTGTGTGGACGATATGCCGGAAATCATTGTTCTCAGTCATGTCCAACGCCGTTGGATACGCCCAGAGACTTATCGTGAATTCCTGTAAAGACTCTATCGGCGCTTCGACGTAGTCCGATTGCCCTTCGAATGCCAGTGCCGGCCCGTTACGGCCATCGACCCACTCTGGGCCGTGAATCCGACCGTGAAGGCCCCCGGCCTGGTCGTACACCCACTCACCCGATCCTTCCTCGAAGGACCAGTGGGCCTCACCCTCGAATGGAGAGAAGACCGTCTCCTCGGAGACGTCTTGCTCAGACACTCTGGCCTCCCAGTCGCCGACAGTGTACGCGCCAGGCAACGGGACTCGTTCGTCGAAGAGACCGGTGTCATCGGGGTCGATCGTCCCGGAGATCGGACGACTGTCGCCGTCGATTTCCGCATCCCCGTCGATCGTCACGGCCCCTCCATTCGGTACAGCCCCGACAATACGCGCCCCGGGAACGAATGTGAACACTCGCAACGAATCCTCACCGTCGGACCACACCGCTCGATAATGGTCCGTCTCGATCCCGTACCCGTCACTCCAGAGTTGATCGTAGATCGTCCCGGCTTGCCCGCCATTGGACATGTCCCCCTCTTCGATGGCGACGAACCCGGCACGGTCCCGCAATCGCTCGTACCATTCTTCGCCATCTGCCGACGCCAGGAACTCCCCGAAGTTCGACTGTGCGTACCCGTAACTCCTGGCCTCCCCGTTCACGAACCAGTTGTAGACCCGATTTCGACCCCACTGGCTAAACACGTAGTTCTCGGGATACTCCCACTCTCGCTCCGCAGAATACTCCCGCATGAACCGCGCAGCCTCGTACATCGACTCGTCGATCAACAACTGGGAGTGCTTGATCGGCGTGTTCAAAATACCGAGCGACCCGACACCCAGTCCGAGCCCAATCAATGACAACGCCTGTCGCCGCTCCGGCATCTCGAGATCGTCCGTCTCCTCGATGTCTTCATCCGAAGACAACCCCCGACTCCCGGACTCTTCCGACCCGCCGAACGGCCGCGGATACGCCGCCAGATCCACCCACGCAGCCACGTGCACGAACCCCAACCCGCCGAACACTGCCGTGAACAGCGCCAGCTGTCCGGCGAACCGGATCTGGATCACCGACAGCAACAGGAACCACCAGCCGTAGACGCCGACGAGCAACCACGACGGAGCGAGTCCTCGGTAATTCTGCCAGAGCGCCCAGCCCATGTACGGCAGCGCCAGGAACAGCGCGAACCCGAACAGGAAGATCGGTCCGATGATCGATCCCAACTCCCCCGAGAAGATCGACGTCGTCTCGGCGATACCCTCTGTCGAGACCAGAAAGTCAACTCCACGCCCGAGCTCGTCAACGAACGCGGGAAACAGCGTCCAGACCGCCGCGAACCCGACGCCGCCGATCAGCACTTCACCGCCGAGCAACGACCGCGCCGACACCTCGAACCGCCGGGCCACCTCCCCCAATCCGACAAGCACGACGCTCCCGCCCACCAACAGCACGGGCGCAAGCGCGACGACGCGCGTATGCCAGCCCCACTGGGTGTGGACCGCCAATACCACCACCGCGGCCAGCCCTAGCCCACCCACGAACACGCTCGCCTCGCGCGCTGGCGATCGCCCTGCACGCACCCACGATGGCACCGCACCCACGACGAACAGCCCGAGCGGCACGAGCAAGAGCGGCCCGGCGTCCCAGGCGAGTGTCTGGCCAGCCACACCGACACCCAGCGCAACTCCCCACGCCCACGTCCGCCAATCGAGACGCTCCCGTCCATCTCGACCCACCAGCGACACCACTGCCAGCGCCGTCAACGCCAGCCAGGGATAGTCGAAGGCGTGGTGGTCCGCGAACCCGAGCCCGGTCCGGAAGGCGTGGCCGGGCATGATCGCCAGCAGCGCCACGGCGGCGATGCCGACGCGGCGATCCTCCGTCACCCGAACCGCAAGCACGTACACAAGCAGCGCGGTCACGACCGCCGACACGACAGGGAACCACGCCAACACGCCGCCAACGGCTGACGTCCCACCGAGCACCATCGACACCCACGACAGCATCGCGACCATCAGCGGCTCGCCATGGGAGATGCCGTCAGGTACCGCCGAGAAGATCGAGAAATCAAGCGGACCGGTACTGCCCTCCACCAACTGGTGGACGAAATACCGATAGAAGTACGGATCGTTCCCCGAGAGGACGACGTCCTCGCCGCGGAACACCGCCGGCCAGGGCAGCACCCGGAACAGAACCACCAACGCGAGCGCACCGACCAACCCGAGCGTCGCCACCGGCCGCTGGACGCGCAGGTCCGGCATCGAGATGTCCTCGAAGAAACTCCCTGCCGAGCTACTACCCGAAGCAGTCCCCGCCATCTCTTCGTCGGTCTCCTGTTCCACTCCCAACGCCCGCCGAACAGCCTCGCGATCCGCAAGCGTATACTCCCCGTCGCGCTTCTCCACGACGCCACGCGAGACCAGCTCGCCGAACGTCCCCGAATCGAAAGGCACGTCCTCATAGGTCCAGGTCTCCTCGGCGGCGTCAACGTCGAGTAGCTCTTTCAGCCCGTCAGCGAGAGCCGGCTTCTCCGCGAGGAGTTCCGCAGTCGTCGCCTCCACGTCAGTCATTACACCCACACGTTCCGCCGGAGTCAATAAAGCCACGGGTCAGGGTGACGGTCAGGAAGTAGCCAAAGTCCGGAAAACGAGTCGATAAGAGAACACCGGATCGCCAGCGGTGTGTGTTCCGCATATGTCCGCAGCAGCGCGACGAGGCCCCTCGCCGAAGGGCTCTCGACGATGAGTTCGACGGTCAACCGAGTGCTGATTTCTTCGGCGGTGGCCGTCTCCAAGGGTCACTCCAGGGATCTGCCCAGCGAGTCCTGTCAGTAGCGACTCAATACGATGAGTATCGATCACAACTGGTTTTCGAGACTGTGTGGTTCAGTATGTAAGTGACACTCGCACCCAATGCATTGGTTAGATATATAGGTACACGGGATAACCAATGTATCATGGCGGTCTTGGAGAAGCCGGCTCGGGAACGGGGGTTCAACAAGGAGCGGATTATTCGCGTCCTGTTAAATCATACCGGAGACGATTTGACGAAATACCGCGTCGCACAGCTTTCGGGGGCGTCGGAACCGTGGACTCGGCAGTACACTGACAAACTCGAAGAGCAGGGCTTGATCGACGGGACTGAAGTTGTGGCACCGGTTGAGCTGTATCAGGTGTGGTTGGACCAGCGGATTGAACCGAATCAACTGGAGGTATCACTCCAGCAACCGATGGACCTACTCGCAGAGACTGACTTGCAGTATGCCTTGACAACGTACCAGGCGGAGAATCTACAGCAGGGCTTTCTCTTCACTTCGACCACTGACTTCTACATTGCTCCAGCCGAGATCAACGAGTGGCTTGCAGTCGTCGAGGAGCAGGGGTTGTTGGGCGGTGGAAATACCCGGATCAGGGTTCTCGATGACCACGTCTTCTACAATCGCCAGGTGGTTGATGGTTTCTCGACGGTATCCATCCCCCAGCTAATTCTGGATTTGCTTGGGGAGGGCGGCCCGTGTGAGGAGGCGGCGGAGAAACTCATCGACGCGTATCACGGTGACCAATAATGGTGAGACAGTACTACGTGCCGCAGGTCACGGAACTCTCCGAACAGGAACTCCACGCAGTGTTTGACGCAGCACAACCGCCGGTCTGTCTGCTCGGTGGGTGGGCTGTCCATCTCCATGTCACCCCCGGGTTCCACGCCGCGCACGGCCGTGAGTACATTGGGTCACGAGACATCGATATCGGCGTCCACGTTGATGCGAGTTGGACGGGAGAAGACCTCCCTGAGACACCGGTTGGAGACTCTATTTCGGCAATCGAAGACTTGGGATACACGAGGAGTCGGTTCGGTTTCGTCCAGCACTTTCTCCGGGACAGTCAGGAGCGAATCAGCGAAGCCGAAGCCAGCGAGCACAGTATGCACGAGGTGTTTCAAGTCTACGTTGATGTCATTCCGGACACCACGGAGTTAGAGGAGTTTCGAGACGTGTTCGGGTTCAAACCGCCGGCGGAACCACTCCTGGCACCAGTATTCGAAGCGGGAAAGGGTGAATCGCTGGCGGAGTACGTCTCGTGGTCGCCGCCTGCCGAAGCACTGATCGTCCTACCGGAGTTGCTGTCCGCAATGAAAATCCGTTCGCTCCCCGACCGAGACAAGAGTCATAAACGAGTGAAGGATATCGCTGACCTCCATGCTCTCCTCTGGTACGTCAGAGACTACACGGATATGAGGACCGGCGCGCTGGAATACGTCTCCGACGCCGACGTAGCGCGATGTGCAGACGCGATAGACGATTCAGCACTCGAAGATGCAGCGACACTCCTCCAGATCGAATCGCAACTCGTCAGCGACTCGATTACCCGATTACTCCGCTGACTTGATTGTGAAATTGATAAGAAAACACCGAATCGCTGGCAGTTCATCTCCACAGCTGGCCGCGTCAGCGTGACCAACCCCCTCAGCGAGGGACTCTCGCCGCTGACTGCATCCAAGTGGCAAGCGAAATCCAGGGACCGGCATTCAGGCCGTTCAGGGTTCCCCGCCCGTTTCCCATTCCGGTCGCGGTGTGGGTGACGGGAGGCCGGAAACGGCATCTCGCAACTCCTCGTCGCTCGTCCACGGGAAGCACCGATCGTGGAGTTCGAACTTGCGGAACTTGTTGCGGTGGACCCAACTGTACGTTGCTGGTGCCTCAGCGTTCGCCGTCCGGTCGTCAATGACATCCCAGACTTCGTCTTCGGTGACATCGATGCCGTTCTCCCGTGCGCGATCAACGAGCGCGTCGATCTTCGCCGTGATCGCCTCGTCAGTCAACTCGTCGGTGAACGCGATCTCAAGGGCGGCCTGGATGACGTGGTACGCCGAGTCGAGATTCGCATCCGTCACCCACGCGTAGTCGCGGGGGAACACGTACGATTTCTCGAAATACGGCGGGTCATCGATCTCGCCCAGCTCCGGGGCTTCGCCACCACTCTCCTTCTCGAAGACGCCGACGATGTAGTCGGTGTACGTCGCCAGCAGGGCAAACATGATATCGAACGTGTTGAGCCGTTCCGTCGGGAGTTCCAGTAGATCACCCATGACGAACGGATACGCGCCGAGTTGCTTCGTGAGTTCGTTCTGGACGGCACGCAACCGGCGGATGTAGGGGTCACGATAGCTTCCGAGAATGAAATACGACGTCCGCTGACTCCAGAGATACGGCAACTCGCGCCGTGTGAACCGCCAGATTGCCCGCTTCTCCGCTGGTTCGAGTACGACATCTCCGATGGCTTCCTGGACGACGGCCATGCTGTCCGCAGCGTCTGGCGGTGGACTCGGATCGCTCATGGGTTGTCCGTTCGAACCAACTCACCAAATCTCTTCTGAATTACTTTGGCTATCTTCTAAAACGCCAACTTGGATAACCCTAACTGTTATTGTGTCGCCACCCATATTCCCATTCATGAGTGAAAGCCCCACTGGCGCAGTCGATACGGGGCCGTTCGCCGAACAGCAGCGACTGTTCAAGCTGCTGTCCCAAGACACGCGCCACCTCATTATCCAGGAGTTGCTTGGCCACCCCGCACATCTCATGTCCCTTGCCGAACTCGCGTACATGACCGGCAAGAGTCAGGCGGCCATCACCGACCAACTGGAGACGCTGATCGACGCGGATATCCTCGCACGCTACACCTACGAGCCAAGTACGGAGAAACGCGATCTTCCGGCGCAGTTCTACGGCTTCACGGAGCGGGGCGTCGAGATCCTCCACGACTACAAGTATCTGCGGGGGCTCCCGGTTGCCCGCGCGCTGTACGAGAACACGCGGAAAACCGAGAAGATCGAGCGCCACGAGTCGGCACCGCGTCCGGAACTGCCAGACGCTGTTGTGGACGCCCTCGACTTTGAAGAACCCGAGCTCGACGCCGGCGCGTGATCCCCTGCGGTGCGCCCCCTTAGTCGTCGTGTGTTCCCATGTCAGTCGTCGTCTCTCCAGCTCCCCCACACCTCGCGGTACTTTCCGAGTTCGCGGTACTCGTTTTTGCGCTCAAACACGTCGATAGCGTAGAGCGTCTCGTCGTCCTTGTCCCAATCAATCAGAACGCGAAAGTCACCGACGCGAAGCTTATACCCCGGGTGATTCTTCAGCCGGTCGAGAAAGTGCTCGGGAAAATCGAGACTGTCGTCCAGTTTCTTGATGACTCGCTGTGCCTCCTCACGTTCGAGTTCGTCCAGAGTCTCCTTGATGGCGTCGGAGTATTCCAGGTCGTGGCCCACCTTTCAGCCCTCTCAGCCGTCGATTCCGAACTTCTTTTTCATCTCCTCGTGGCTGGTGGTTCGACCAGCAGCGACATCCGCATACCCCTGTGAGACGCCCTCCTGTGCCCCGGGCGTGAGAATCGGCTCGGTGGTATCGCGCAGCACCTCCCGGATAAACTCCGACCGATTGGTGTAGTTCAACTCCTCCGCCAGTTCGTCGATCTCCTCCAGCAGGCGTTCCGGCACTTTGACGTTGAGCTTCACCATCTCGCCCTCCCCGTCGCCATTTTCGGGCGTGTCCGTGCTCATATCCTGTGGTACGGTGGTGGTACAGATAGAACTGTCGCTCAGTCGCCCACAGATCGAACCAATGACCTCGCTGGCGGCGGAGTCGGGATGGTCGGCCGCGATGACGCTACAGCCGGCGGTCATCGCCTCCGCGAAGGTGAGGCCGAAGTCTTCTCGCGTGCTCGGCGAGGCGAACATCCGTTGCGCGCACGCGGCCTAGGACAGTGCCGCCTCGTGGTTCTCAAGGAAGCCGAAAACGGTGGTCAACCGCCTCGAGGTCACGTGGTTCGAGACGCCGGAGCTTTGCGTCTCGCACCACATGACTCCGAGACGCTTCACTCAGTCGTCGTCAGCGGTGTACGCGCCGCCCCGACGCTTGATCCGTGCGACGACGAGCCGCTGGTCGTCCTGTCGGAAGATTACAGACAGCCTGAACTCCCCGATGCGGATCTTCTTGTAGGGGCTGTTCTGGAGGGGTTCACCGTACTCCGGGGGGTCGCGCCACGGTGAGGAAACGATCTCGTCGAGTTTGTCGAGTATCCGGTCTTGGTCGGCAGGGGACAGTCCATCAAGGTCGTCTTCGGCCGTCGAAGAGAGCTCCCACATCCAGCCGTCGTCACTCATCGTTCGTGCCGAACCGCTCGCGGGCTTCCTCGGCGCTCGTCGTTCGTCCCTCGCGGATATCCTCCTCGGATTCAAGCAGGGCGACGAGTTCGTCGCGGTCGAATGTCGGGAACTCGATGGCATCTCGAAGCGTGTACCGGATGAACTCGCTCCGACTGTTGAATCCGCGTCCTTGCCAAGTGTCGTCTATCTGTTCGAGGAACGACTCGGTGAGCTTGAAGTTTACCGTGGTGATGATGTCGTCCTCGCCATCGTCGTTCGTAATCGCTTCAGACATATAGACGTAATACGCTGGTCTTACCAATAGTCGTTTCGGCGGGACCTCACGATCACGCGATCGGTGTCGAGTCAAC
Organism: Halorhabdus tiamatea SARL4B; assembly: GCF_000470655.1. Taxonomy (NCBI): domain Archaea; kingdom Methanobacteriati; phylum Methanobacteriota; class Halobacteria; order Halobacteriales; family Haloarculaceae; genus Halorhabdus; species Halorhabdus tiamatea. Next base: position 950,596 of record NC_021921.1, on the reverse strand, counting down.
CGCCTCGGGGTCAAGTGGTTCGAGACGCCGGAAGCGTCTCGTCATCACGAGAGAGCGGAGCTCTCTCGAACGACCCCGAGGCTTGTCAGTAGACTCCCGTTCTAACCGAGTAATTCGGCAGGCGTGTAGTCGCCGTTCACGTTCAACGTCCCTGACTTGAGGGCCAGTTGACTGGTGGCCCATCCACCGCGAGACTTCTGCCCGCGATGGATATATCCGCAGTATCGGTTGGCGATATTCTTCGCCGCGTTGTAATCGGCGTTCACCTCATACCCACACGATTGGCACTCGAACGCCTTGTCGTCGCGGTTGTCCTCGTGGGTAAACCCACAGTGAGAACACCGCTGACTCGTGTACGCCGGGTTTACCGTGTCAAGGAACAGCGTCGTTGACTCGACCTTGTACTCCACGAGTTCCACGAACTTCGCGTAGGCCCACTGCTGGAACTTCGACCCGTTGGCGATGTTCTCGCGGATGTGGTCAAGGTTCTCGAAGATGATGCCGTCTACATCCGCTTCTTGGGCTTCCGCGAGAAGGTCGTTCGCTCTGTTGTGGAGCCAGTCCAGCGACCAATCCGAGAAGTGGCTTCCGATGGACTGAATCGTGAGGTGAGCCGACCGTGTACCCGTCTGTTGCAGACGGGCGCGGCGTTGTTCGTACTGGTCACGCTTGTGGGTGAGATAGTCCGCACTCCCGATGAACTCTCCCGTTGAGGTGACGGCGAACGCGCCAGTCACGTTCAGGTCAACACCGAGAACCACTCCGTTCTCGGCACCATCATCATCGTGACTGGTTTCGTGGCGTTCCGTTCTGCCACCCTCGTAGTCGGGGGTTTTCAGCGTGACGTGCAGGTAGAACGCGTCGTCCTGCTCGTCGTACTGGAGCGTTGCGCTCGACGCGTCCCACGCTTCACTCTCATAGTACCTTCCGAACGGCGTGTCTTCGCGTTCGTCCTCAGGTGGGAGGACGTATTCGGCAGTGACCCTACCGTTCGGCGTGGAGAGCGTGGCGTGGTCGTCGTTGAACGACGCGGAGCGTTTGTCGTAGACGACGCTCCACGAGTCGAACTCTGGTTGGCTCGTCTGTTCGCCTTGTTTCAGTTTCTCGACGCCGCTCGTGACGGCTTCGATGGCGCGGCGAATGCCTTTCTGGACGAGGTTGGCGGTGAGGTCGGTTTCCTCGCGCAACTCGTCATACAGAGCGTTTTCGGCCTTGCTTTTGCTGGTGATGCAGAGGTCGTCGTAGCGCCACGCCCACTCACTGGTGCGGTTGGCGCAGTGCAGGAACTGCTGTTTGGTTTGATGGAAGTCGCCACGACGCGCTTCGGGTACGTCGAGTTTGATGGGCACGGTGCGTCGTGGCGCATCGTCCATCCGTGGTTCACATTTGTATTTATTGCCTAATAAAAGTTTATATGTGGGGAGAGAGTCGCCTTGCCATCGAGCGTGGCAAGTTTCATCGAGTGTCGGCTTCCTCCCCGACCTCAAGGGTCGGGGCATCCGCCTCGTACCGCCTGTGAATACTGCGCGATCGGATGGTCAGCAGTCCCTTTCCCGAGTTCGGGCACGAAATCCACGTGTTCGACGTCGTGCCCGTAGTTCTCGAGTCGATGGAACACCTCGTGTTCGACGTCGTGCCCGTAGTTCTCGAGTCGATGGAACACCTCGTGTTCGACGTCGTGCCCGTAGTTCTCGAGTCGATGGAACACCTCGTGTTCGACGTCGTGCCCGTAGTTCTCGAGTCGATGGAACACCTCGTGTTCGACGTTCTCGTCGAGGATGAGCCGATACGCCATCGATCAGCTCTCGGGTGGTGTGAGTGACGACCGTTCTCTGGCTTCGGCGGCGGCCCGGTCGTGGCGCTTCTCGACTCGTCGCATCTCCTCGGGGTTGTTGTGATAATACGCGAGTGCCTCGTAGACGTTCGCGATGTCCAGGTTGTACCGCTCGGCGACTCGCTCGGGGGCGAGTCCGCGCTGTTCGACGCGTCCGTGTACATCTCGGACAGTAACGCGGCTCCCCTCGATGTGGGGCTCTTCGTGAATATCCGAGTCCTCGGCGGAGACGATTCGATACTGCTGGGTCGCCATTACAGATGAATAGGCACTCCTGGGTCTTGAAACCTCGCCGAAACGAGTCGGTCGTGTTTCGTTTTGCAGGAAGCAGTTCACAGTCCCAGAAAGCCCCGGTCAGCAACACGAAAGCGACTGTCCGAAGGACCGGAGGGAACGGAGTGGCTGAGAACGCGGGGGCTTTCTGGCTGTTCACAGCCGAATTCGTTTGACTAACCACTACCACCGCAGCAATCCTAACTTATTTGCGCTAGTATCTCATATATCTTGTATGGCCGAGTTCGAACCCGCCCCGTCCGAGACGGCCCTCGCCGACGAGCGAGAGCACTGGACCGAATCACATGATACACGACACCGGATTCGATCCGTCGTCATGGGGCTTCGAAAACCGGCCACGGCCGCGGAGATCGCCGATCGGGCGGCCTGTTCGACCAACGCCGCTCGCAAGCACCTCTCGGAGCTCCTCGATATGGGAGTCGTTCGTGAGGCGGCGGGAAGCGACGGCACCCGGTACGTTCGAAACGAGGCGTACGTCAGGTGGCGACGGGCGAACGAGCTCGCGACGACTCACACGGTCGATGCGCTGCTGGACACGCTCGAAGAGCTACAGCATCGTGACGAACAGTTCCGGGCGCAGTTCGACGCACCGGTCCCCGAAGACATCGAACTCCCGGAGGAGGCGACCCATGCCGAACTCGAAGAGCGGCTCGAGGCGGTCTCGGAGTGGGCGACAATCCGAGAATCGATCGACCGTCACCGGGAGGCACTCCGGATCGCCCGCACGGAAGACGGACGGCTCACTGCCTGAGAATGGCGGGAGCCGGTGCGCCGATCGACGGGGCCATCTTGGAGGACTTCCGGGATCGAGCACGAACGCACGAACTGGTCGAGAGCGTTCGTACGGATCGGACTGGCGGGACGCCGTCGATGCTCGTCGTTGAGTTCGATACCGATCGATACCCGTCACACGTGACCGAAGCGAGCCTCGAAACCCAGTGGTACCGCAACGACGACTACAACTTCCACTACGTCGAGACTCACACGCCGGATGGCGTTTGGCAATGCCAATGGGATCGCCTTCCGAACCCACACACGAATCGGACTCACGTTCACCCACCGCCGGGGGCACGCTCGAGCGACGCTATCCCGGACGATCCGGACGAACGCCACCCTGGATATATGTTCACACGAACGTTTGCAAACGTCAGAGATCGGATTAACGCTCTCTGGGAACGCCGTGAGTGAGATCGGCGATCACGCCCAAATAGTCTCGTAGCCGGCGTCGTTGATGACGCCGTTCGTCGTGAGGATCGCGTCCGTGTCTCTCGCTCGGTGACTCGTGACGACCATCGCGTCGTGAATAGTGAACGTGTGGTTGGCGCGGACGCGTGCTCGACTCCCCGAGGAGCTATCTTGATTCAGCGAGAGAATCCCGCCCTTCCCGCGAAGGACGAGCGTTCCGACGCTCAGTCGGAACCGAGGACTGAGTCGTTCGAAAATCAGAGATTTTCGTGATCACGAGAGACGAAGTCTCTCGGACGACAGGGCGGGAGTGAATCGCGTAAGCTCTGGTGAGAAGCCGCCGAGTTACTGCTGGTCTTGCGTCTCCAACGTGTCGAGTCCGGCTTCTAACAACTCTGTATAGGCTTCTGATAGCGACAGGTCACGTTCTTCCGCGAAGTCTTTGATACGTCCCTGTAACGTGTGGGTTATTTCTACGTTTGGTCGCATGGTCCAACAGTCTTTTATGCACGGCAACCTAACAATCTGTCGTCGTGAAGCGCACCAACACGTTCGCCGTGCGACCGCTCACCGACGACGATGAGCAGGTGCTACGCGACCTGTTGGACGCTTGTGCTGCTCTCTGGAACGAAATCAATTACCAGCGCCTCATGCGCTACAACGACGAAGACGGCTTCGAGGGCGAAGATGTGTGGGACGCCGATACCGGCAAGCTCGAAGGCAAATACAAAGGCGTTCTCGGCGCGTCCACCGCTCAAACGGTCCGGCGAGCAAACACCGAAGCGTGGCGCGGGTTCTTCGAGAACAAGAAGGCGTACCACGACGAATCGAACACGTCGGTCACGGAACACCCCGAACCGCCGGGCTTCCGTGGCAACGAGGACGACGGACGTGTTCTCAAAGGCGTCGTCCGAAAGGACGCCTACACCGTTGAATGGGGCGACTGCTCCAGGCTTGAGATGGTTGTCGGCAAAGAACTCCGTGACAGGCACAACAGCCCGAAAAGCCGTCTCCGGTTGGAAATCGTTGGCGACCCGAACTGGCCTGACTACGAAGACCAAGGCCGACTAGAACTGTGGTACGACGAGACTGATAGCACTTTCAGAGCTTCGCAACCCGTGACGGTTTCTGCCGATACACGGGACACTCCACTGGCCGACGAAAAGGCCGCTCTGGACATTGGTGCAAACAATCTCGTCGCCTGTACCACCACGACTGGCGAGCAATACCTGTACGAAGGCCGTGAGTTGTTCCAGCGATTCCGTGAGACGACACGAGAAATCGCCCGGTTACAGTCCAAGCTCAAAGAAAACAGGTACACTAGCAAGCGTATCCGGCGGCTGTACCGAAAGCGAACCCGTCGCCGCGACCACGCCCAAGAAGCACTGTGTCGTGATCTGCTCGAACGACTGTACGCCGAGGGCGTGGACACGGTGTATGTCGGTGGCTTGACTGACGTACTCGAAACGCACTGGTCGGTCAAGGTGAACGCGAAGACCCACAACTTTTGGGCGTTCAAGCAATTCACCGAGCGACTGGCGTGTACCGCTGAAGAATACGGCATCTCGGTGGAAGTTCGGTCGGAAGCGTGGACCAGCCAAGAGTGCCCACAGTGTGGCGGCACAGACCGAACGACACGGCATCAGGACACGCTCACCTGCCCGTGTGGATTCGAGGGTCACGCCGACCTCACAGCTTCAGAGACATTCCTGAGACGGCAGACAGAACAGGCAGTCAGGCCGATGGCACGGCCCGTGCGGTTCGAGTGGGACGACCACAACTGGTCGGAGCCACAACACTCTCCCGCGAGGGAAAGTCCCAAAGAACAGCGCACAGACCCGAGTACCGTCCACCGCGACGGGAATATTGCCTCCGGCGAGTCTTAGACCGGCTGAGACTCTCACGGAGGAAACCCCGTCGTGAACGACGGGGAGGATGTCATCCCCGATACCCGCACACACCGGACCGTGGCGAGTTCACCACCGGAAGAAACGCGTGATATCCCTCTCCGTCGTCGTGAGCGTCGGCACACGACTCACAGAAGTACGCCCCGGCGTCCGGGTCACGGAGACAGGGCTGGCAGACGACCGTCGCTTGATCGCCACAGTCGGCACACGTCCGCTCCGGCTGTTCGTTCCGGGCCAGTACAATCACGTTCTCGACCGGCGAGACGTCCTTGACGAGCGAGGATGCGATCGCGTCGTCTCCCCACGATCCCGTCTCGACGACCGACACCGAGAGCGCGGTCGTCGTGCCGAAGTCGTACTCGTATCCGAATGTGGCGTCATCGACGTTTTCGAGAACCTCGTCGAGAGGTACGTCCATCGACTGCGGCGGCGGCCCGAACCCCGCCGGGGCATCCTCGTCGTGTGGTCGGTCGTATTGCACGCCGTCGATCGTGAACGCACTCAGGTGGCCACAGCACTCGACCCAGAAGCCCCGCAGGAATTCGTCTAGCGTTGCCAGCGTCGTGGAGGGGGCAATCGCAACGTACAGCCAGTAGTCGGGTCGATGTTCGCCTACGATTTGGATGATGGCCGCCGAGTCTTCCCCACTCGACGCGGTGTCAGCGAGACACGACTGGAGGTGCCGAGCCATTCCACGTTTCGTGTAGCTGTCCCCGCAGAGGAAACAGGTTCCGTCAGGCATACGTGCCGCGTTGTTCCGGTGAGAGAAGTATGTTGGCTGTTCTCTGGTCGGCCCACTGACGGACCACGTCAAACAAATCCAATCACCAAAACTTTTGGTGATCAAACATTGTAGATGTATCTGTGGTGATTACATGAGCCGTCCGGAGGAGTCCGTTCCCGAAGAGACGTACGGGGTGGCAGAGATAAACGACCGTGGGCGATTGACGATCCCCAAGGAGTTGCGAGATGCACTACAGATTGAGGGGGGGACGGAGTTCAAAGTCGTCCGGGAGGGTGGGGACATCCGGCTGGTTCGGCGGCTTCCGGAATTACAGACTGTCTCCTCGGGGAGAGACAGGGACGAGTGGGGAGAAGACACGTTTCGCGATACGGGCGAGGCGACCTTTGGAGGGCGATAGATGCGACTCCTGGCTGACGTCAACGCGTTGGCAATCCAGTTGCTGGAGGACCATCCCGGGCATCCGTACGTCACAGAGCACCTCGTCCCCGCCCTCCGGGGCGAGCACACGCTTTTGACCTTCGGCTACTTGCCGCTCCGTGTCCAGTGGGTACTCGAGGATCTCGACGTCCCGACCGTCGAGGCGCGCAACGCCGTCACGTCACTGTTACAGTATCCGATGGAGACCGTTCGGATCGATCCGGCGCTCCTCCTCGAAGCTTACGAGATCAGTGCCGAGAAAAACCACGATGTCTACGACTGTTTTTATCTTGCCGTGGCGCGTGAAGCGGACGCCGATCGACTGCTCACGACCGATCGCGACTTCGAAGCGCTCTGTGCGGACGAACCGTTCGAGTACACCAACCCCGTCCCCGAAGACGTACTCGAGGAATTCCACCGGATCTGACGGTACAACCAGACACTCCCGTTTTCTTCTCGTTACAGCAGTGCCTCGATCTCGTCTAGTCCGTACAGCGACCAGTTCTCGCCCAGCTCGTCCGGGAGTCCGTCGACGAACCCGCTTTTCGAGAACAGCGCGAACGCCGCCTCACGCGTCTCCGGTCCCCATCGCACCCGCTCGGCCTTCTCACGGAGCTGTGACGCGAGTCCGTGACCGACTGGCTGTGTTGTCCACGTACATTCCGCGAAGAGGATCCGATCGTCCCCGGGAGCGAGCCCGACGCTGTCGATCTCGTCTTCGCCGTACCACCACCGTCCGACGTCGGCGTAGGGACCGAGTTCACCACGACGATTCGAACGCTGTCCCGAGAGCATCGAGTTCCGCCGCCCGATCGTGGAAGGTCATACTCTCGATAATGATGACTGCGATAATTACGTATAGCCTTTTGCTGGCCTCGACGACAGATGCGCGTGGCGGGATTCGGACATCCACCGACCAGAAACCGGTCCAGCCGGCAGCCGACTGGTTTCACCACGGTCAATATCGACGGCGGAGCAGCCTACTTGCGATCCAGTCTCACAGCGCTGCGCTCGAGACGCCTGTAACAAAGTCGCAATTAGTAGAGATTCACTTCTACGAAATCAATTTCTGCGAAGTTGGATTATACTAATCACAGTACTTATAATGGTCGCCCACGCAGAAGAATCATGACCAGATTCGTTGATCGTGCGGACGAACTCGCGCGGCTGGAGTCGTTGTACGACAGTGACGACTTCGAGTTGGCCGTGATTTACGGTCGTCGTCGGATCGGCAAGACCGCCTTGGTCCTGCATTCGCTTCGCGATCGTGAGAACGCTGTCTACCACCAGGCGACCCAGACGACGCCGGCGACGCAACTCGATCGGTTCCTCGCGGATGCGGCGAGTGTTGATCCGGGGATCGAAGACGTGCGCCCGGAGTGGGAGACGCTCCTGAAACACCTCCTTCAGGACGACGCGATCGTCGTTCTCGACGAGTTTCCGTATCTCGTCGAGACCACGCCCTCGCTCCCCTCGGAGATCCAGCGGCTGGTCGATCACGAACTGGTAGATAGCGGCGGAACGCTGGTACTCACCGGGTCGTCGATCGGGATGGTCCACGAACACGTGCTGGACGGCGGAGCACCGCTGTATGGAAGAGTCTCACAGACGCCCAACGGACGGATCGAACTCGCGCAGCTGTCCTTCGACGCGGCGATGCGGTTCGTCCCTGCGTACGGGCCCGAAGAACAGGTGTTCACCTACGGTATATTTGGGGGGACGCCGCGGTATCTGCGCCCGCTCTCTGACGATCGGTCCGTCGGGGAGAACGTTTCACGGACACTCTTAGATTCGGAAGGACCGCTCCACGACGAACCGGAGACAGTCCTGCAGATGGAACTCGACGAAGTCAACCGATTTTTCGCTCTCCTGGAGTCGATGGCCCGAGGGAATCGCGCCCGAAACGAGATCGCCCAGGGAGCCGGCCTGCAGAGTCGGGATACGAGTTACTACTTCGACCGACTCGAAACGCTCGATCTGATCGAGCGCACCCATCCAGTGACTGTCGACCCGACGACGACGAGACGAACCCGGTATCGGATCCGGGATCCGCTGTTTCGGTTCTGGTTCCGGTTCATCCACGGTCAGGCCGGGCGATACGAACTCCACGGCGAGAACGCCTATGCCGACCTCGTCGAACCCCACCTCCCGGACTTCGTCAGCGGGACGTTCGAACGACTCTGTCGGGACGCACTCCCGACGTTGTTCCCGTCCTATACGATGACGCGCTATCCGGGAGCCTGGTGGTACGACGGCCACGAGATCGACGTCGCCGCACCGACGACCGGCGGGACGCTGTTGCTCGGGGAGTGTAAGTTCACCAGCCAGCCACTGGGCTACGACGTCCTAGCGCAGCTCGAAGAGGATGCCGAACGCGTCAGATGGACGCCGCCGGCCGGCGGTGACCCGGACGTCGAGTACGTCCTGTTCGCACGGAGCGGGTTCGCCCGGTCGGTACGCGAAGCGGCGGCCGAACGAAACGACCTCACGCTTGTCGGACTCGACGACGTGATCGACGCGCTCCGAAGCACTGCCTGAGCAGTACTCTGAGGATCTCGGTTTCGACTACGTTACCTCAGTCATACGGCCCCCAATACATTCAATACATGTCGATACATATCTATAGCTATGCCGATCAGCAACGAACGGTTCGAGAAATTGGGGGACGACGGAGGTAGCGATGGTCCGACGCCAGGGACGAACGCCGCGACGATTCTCGACTTCCTGCGGAACCATCCGGACGAAGCCTTCACGCAGAGCGAGATAGCGACCGAGACGGACGTCAAAGCCGGCTCCGTCGGGCCGACACTCGTCCGATTGCGCGAACGGGGACGGGTCGATCATCGCGGGAACTACTGGCGGGCCAGCGATCACGATCGGAGCCTCGATGCGGCCACCGGACACGCGGCTGTCGCGCTGGCGGACCGAGAGACGGACGAGGAGACGCCGGAAATGGCGGCATGGCAGGAACACGCCGTCGATCCCCGCGATCATCGCAATGAGGGGTGACTCGTTCGAGCGGGGGGACGTGTTCTGGGCTCCGGATCCGTACAATATCGGTGGGGATCCGCGACCGTGGTTGGTACTGGCCGCCGACACTATTCCGTACGCCGGCGAGGAGTACATCTGCGCGGGCCTGACGTTGAGTGACCTCCCCGACAATATCGAGGTCAGTGACGACGACTGGATCGCGGGCAATGATCCGGAGAAGACGTCGTACTGTTCGCCGTGGGTTCTGGCGACGGTCAAGCACGACGCAGTGGCGGGAACACAGGGCTACGTGACGACGGAATTCACTCACGAAATCATTCAGCGAAGCGTCGAGTACCTCACTGAGGATTCAGTATAGTACAGGGTGGAGCCTCCGACCTCGAGGAGCGAGCGAATTGAGTGAGTAACTCGGAGAGGAAACCAACGGAAAGACTTATACAGATAGTTACTCACTTTGTGAGTAACACATGACGATCATCGTCACCGGCGGCGACGGACACATCGGCTGGCCGACTGCCCTCCGCATCGCGACGCGAACCGACGACCGCGTGATTCTCGTCGACAACTTCGCGCGACGGGAGTGGGTCGAGGAGGTCGGCTCCGTCAGCGGCGTCCCGATCGCCTCGATCGACGAGCGCATCGAGGCCGCAGAGGAAGTTCACGACATCACGAACCTCTCCTTCGTCGAGGGCGATCTCGTCGAGAAGTCCTTCGTCGACGAACTCCTGGCCGTCCACGAACCGGACACCATCGTGCACACGGCCGCACAGCCATCCGCGCCCTATTCCCAGATCAACGGCGAGCGGGCCAACTACACCCAGCACAACAACATGCAGGCCACCCGCAATCTGCTGTGGGGCCTCGAAGAACACGACCTGACGGACACTCACTTCATCGAGACCACGACGACCGGCGTCTACGGCGCGCCCGAGTTCCCGATCCCCGAGGGTGGCGCGACGATGGAGAACCAGGGCGAGGACGACGAAGTCCCGTTCCCGGCAATGGCGGGCAGCTGGTACCACCTCACCAAGAGCCACGACGCCGCGAACATGCGCCTGGCGCACTCGCAGTTCGACATCCCCATCACGGACGTGCGGACGGCGATCACCTACGGCACGGGGATCGAGGAGACCGAAGCCGATCCGCGCCTCGCCACTCGCTTCGACTTCGACTACTACTTCGGCGTCGTCGCTCACCGCTTCGCCGCCCAGGCCGTCGCGGGCTACCCGATGACGGTCTACGGCAAGGGCGAGCAGCGCAAACCGTTCGTCGCGATGGAGGACGCCGTCGAGGGGCTCGCACAACTCGCGCTCATCGACCCCGACGACCGACCCGACGATCACGTCGTCTACAACCAGGTCACGCGTGCGATCTCCATCGTCGAGGTCGCCGAGACCATCGCCGACGTCGCGGGCGAGTACGATCTCGACGTCGACGTCAAACACTACGAGAACCCCCGCGACGAGGACGAGACCCACAAGATGGAGATCGAAAACGACCGCTACGCCGACCTCATCGACGGGCAGGGAACCACCTTCGAAGAGGGCGTCCGGTCGATCCTCGGCACCCTGGTCGAACACGACGACCGGATCACGGCCCACGAGGATCGGTTCCTCCCGGGCGTGCTGACCGAGGACGAGGACTGATCGTCTGCCATGGACGTCCTCGTGACGGGCGGGATGGGTTACATCGGCAGCGCCCTCCTGCCGCTGCTCGCCGATGCCCCCGACGTCGATCGGATCGTCGTGCTCGACTCACTCGCCAGCGGGTCGCCACGCCATCTACTCGAAGCCCGCGTCGACGGCGACCTGGACTTCCGGCGCGGCGACGTCCGGGAGTACGGCAACGTCGAGAACGCGATGAGTGACGTCGATACCGTGATCCACCTCGCGGCGATCACCGGCGCGGCGAGCACCCACGACCGCCGCGAGGAGACGATGGCGGTCAATCTGGAGGGCACCGAAAACGTCGTCAACGCCGCCCGGAAACTCGGCGTCGAGACCCTCGTCTTCGCCTCCTCGTGTAACAACTACGGCCGCGCGGCGACGACCGACATCGACGAGACGACCGAGCCCGACCCGCTCAATCCCTACGCCGAGGCGAAGGTCGCCGCCGAGGAGAGCGTCGCCGAGTTCGCGGCCGAGACCGGCGCGAACGCGACCGCGCTCCGGATGAGCACCAACTACGGCTACGCCCCGGGCGTCCGCTTCAACCTCGTGGTCAACCACTTCGTCTTCCGGGCGCTGACCGGCCGGCCGCTGACGGTCTACGGCGACGGATCGAACTGGCGGCCGTTCATCCACGTCCGGGATTCCGCCCGGGCGTTCGCCCACGCCGCCCGCAACCCCGACTCGTGGCCGAAGGCCGTCTACAACGTCGGCAGCGACGCCGGCAACTACCGCATCAGCGAGATCGCCGCGGTCGTCAGCGAGGAAGTCGCACCGGTCGACGTGACTTACCTCGAGGACGAACACCCCGGCCCCTCCTATCACGTCAACTTCGACCGCCTCGCCGAGACTGGCTTCGAGCCCGAGTGGACCCTGCGAGAGGGCGTCCGGGACCTCGCCACCGTTCTCCGGGACCGACAGGAGATCAACGTATGACTGAAGATGCCTCGTTTGACCCCGACGAACCGCTCTCGATCGCCGTCACCGGCGCGGCGGGCTTCATCGGCTCCCGCGTCGTCGACCGCCTACAGCACGCCCACCCCGACTGGGAGCTCACGGCGATCGACAACTTCTATCTCGGCGACGTCCGGGAGATCGGCGACGTCACCGTCGAACACGTCGACATTCGAGACCGTGATCGCCTCGAAGACGCGCTCGCGGGGAGCGACATCGTCATGCACCTGGCGGCGGTCAGCGGCGTCGACGACTGTACCGAGAACGCCGACCTCGCCTACGAGACCAACGTCGTCGGGACGCACAACGTCGCGTGGTTCTGCCGGCAGCGTGGCGCGGCGCTCGTCTTCCCCTTCAGCATGGCTGTACTGGGCGACCCCGAGTCGTTCCCGATCACCGTCGAGCAGCCACGCGACCCGATGAACTGGTACGGCCGGACGAAAGTCCTCGGCGAACAGGCCATCGAGACCTACGCCGATGGCGCGTTCCCGGCCCACCTCTTCCTCAAGTCGAACCTCTACGGGAGTCATCACATCGGCGACCAGACCGTCTCGAAGGGGACGGTCATCAACTTCTTCCTGGGTCGACTCCTCGAGGGCGAGACGCTCACGGTCTACGAACCGGGCACGCAGGCGCGCAACTACATCCACGTCAAGGACGTCGCCCGGGCGTACGTCCGCAGCGCCGAACGTCTCGCCGAGCAGCTCGCGGCGGGCGAAACGGGCGTCGAGCGCTACGAGATCGCCAGCGACGAGGACCCTTCGATCATGACTGTTGCCGAGCGGATCCAGTCGATCGCCGGCGAGTACGGTCTCGACGCAGACGTCGAACTGGTCGAGAACCCACGCGCCGGCGACGAGACACTCGTTTCGGCGTTCGGCGTCGATACGAGCGCAGCGCGTGAGACTCTCGGCTGGGAAGTCCGTCACACTATCGAGGAGACGGTCCGGGGTCGTCTCGACCGTCAGCTGGACTGAGCAATCGACAAGCGGTCCCGGTTCGCTCGTGATCTCCCCCGGACTCAGGGACAGTCGTTCGTCTCGAATGACTGCGGTTCGGATCCTTGGTCGATGGATGTTCGTTCCCCGGAAGTCAGCGAGATGAGCATCGCAAGCCCGCCGTAGCCGTGGGTCTGATCGTGGCCACGGACAACCACACAGCTTACGTCCTCAGGAATCTCGATCGTCTCCGAGCGCGCGAACGGCTGATTCGCGTGAGCGTGGAGCAACTCCCGCCGACCCAGTTGCGTCCCGTCGAGTTGCTCGACCTGCCACCAGTTGGCGTACCCCTCCTCGCCGCTATCGTCGTGATTCAGGCTCACGTCGAAGCTGACGCCACTGTCGGTCGACTCGAACTCGACTCCCACGACGTTTGCGTCCCGTCGATCGAGTGCTTCAGGCGCGGTCGATGTCGAAGTCGACGTTTTCCCATCTGGTGTCTCGGTTCCAGTGTCGGGTGTCCCCCCGCTTTCGCTGTCTGTCGCTGTTCCCTTTCCCTCGCTTGTCATCATGTCTTCGTCTGCCGGCGTTTCCCCGTCGGTCGTATCTCCATCTGTCGTCGTATTCACCTCGGTCATATCACCATCTGTCGACGTCTCTTCGCCTGTTGTCTCCTGGTTCGTACAGCCCGCGAGTCCGATGGCTCCGGCGGCGAGACTGGCCAAAAACTGTCGCCGTGGATCTTTCTCCGGACTCATGCCTGTGCTATTCTCGTCAGACGGATAACGGTTTCTCGGCTGTGTGCTTTCTCGCCGAAACGGCAGGCTGAATGCAGAATGCCCCGCAATCGATGTCGCCTCACGGAGCAGGTTGCCCCAACGACTTTCTCCCCTCGCTTCGACGGACAGGGAGATGGCAAGCGAGAAGACACTCCGCCAACTGGCCGACGAGAACGACCTCACGCTCGGTGCAAGCATCACGGCAGACGCATTCAGGAAGTACCCCGACGATCCGGACGTCGCACAGACGCTCACGCGGGAGTTCAACGCCGTCACGACTGGCAACGCACTCAAGATGGGGCCGCTGCGACCCGACCGGAATACCTACGATTTCGAGGACGCCGACGCCATCGTGAACCTCGGGGTCGCAAACGACCTGCTGGTCCGCGGTCACACGCTCGTCTGGCACAACCAGACGCCGGGGTGGTTCTACCCCTGGGACTACACAGACGACCAGCTCCGAACGTTCCTCAGAGACCACATCCACACCGTTGCGGGCCGCTATCGCGAGAAGGTCGACGTCTGGGACGTCGTCAACGAGGCTGTCGCCGACGACGGCACCATGCGCGAGACGGCGTGGTACGACGCGATGGGCGAGGAGTACATCGACCTGGCCTTCCAGTGGGCCAACGAAGTCGCCCCCGAGGCTGACCTCTTCTACAACGACTACGGCATCGACGAGATCAACGAGAAGGCCGACGGGGTCTACGCACTCCTCGAACGCCTCATCGACCGTGGGGTCCCCATCGACGGCGTCGGCCTCCAGATGCACGCCTTCCGCGCCCAGGAGTACGTCGACCCCGAAGCCCTCGGCGAGAACATTCGGCGGTTCAAAGACCTCGGCCTGGACGTCCACGTCACCGAGATGGACGTCGCCTACGACCGCGAGAACGTCCCCGAGAACCACCTCGAACACCAGGCCCAGTACTACCGGGACATCCTGGAGGCGTGTCTCGACAACGGCTGTGACACGCTCGTCACCTGGGGCGTCCACGACACGGCTTCCTGGCTTCGAAACTACGACCAGACGATCACCGACGACCCGCTGCTCTTCGACGAGGACTTCGATCCCAAGCCGGCCTACTTCGCGATCAAGGACCTGCTGGAGAGTCGGGTCTGAAGGAGTCAGGTTATCAATATCCCTGTGTTGTCGGGGTCTGCGCTCACACGGGGAAGACGCACGCTGAGGCCTGACAATGTCGGTTGTGTCTGTTTTGAGCCCAACAACTAAACCTTGTCAACGCCAACGTTGACGTAACAATGGCCACCGCTGACGAGCAGATACGAGTGAGCGACCGGGTGAAGCGAGAACTCAACCGCCTCCGGCGGGAGAACGAGAGCTACAACGATGTGCTCGAGCGTGTCCTCGACGAGGAGAAGCTCGGCGACTTCTACGACGGGTTCGGTCGGTGGTCCGACGAGGAAGCCGACCGCGTCCGTGAGGCCCGCCGCAAGTCCCAAGAGAAGCGAAAGCAGCGGCTGCGAGAGCGAGCTGAGGACACGGTATGAAGGTCCTCGACGCGACCTTTCTGATCGACTATCTGGACGGCGTCGAAGCGACGAAAGCCTTCTACGAGGCGAATGGAGGCGAGAACGAACGCTGGGTGATGCCCGTTCCGGCCTACGCTGAGGCACTCGTCGGCGAGGGGAACCTGCCGAGTGGCGATGTCGACGGCGCTCGTAGAGACCTCTCGTGGGGTGAGAAATACGCCGTCGACGAGCGGACGGCCGTGACAGCGGGGGAGATCGCGGACGAGGTCGGGTCGAGTGGGCCATATTTGGACGGCCTTGATGCGCTGATTCCCGCCGTCGGAAGGGAACTGGATGCGCCAGTGGTCTCCGGCGACAGTGACCTCACGCACCCAAAGACGAAGCACGTGATCGACGTCGAAGAGTACCGTGAGCCCGAACACGACAACTAGCTCGTCTCGGTTGCTTAGTTATTCATTTGGGCACTGATAACGCGGATTTTTGGCTCCGGACAACTCAATGGCCACGGGGACCACCCCCGAAACCGGCCGCTACGTGTCTCGGAATGCGGGAAAAAGCCCATATACGTAGTGGGCCGGCGCGAATGTCGAACACGCCGAGACGTGCTCGCTCCACTGCGCGCGTCTCGTCTGCTCGAATTCGCTCGGCTACACGGACTTCCCGCTCACGAGTTTGTTCGCGGGAAAGGTAGTGGGCCGGCGCGAATGTCGAACTCGGGAAGACGCTCGCTCACTCCGCTCGCGCTGCGACTTCCCTGCTCGAATTCGCTTGGTGTCCATTTCACACCCACGACAGACCGTTCGCTGTCGCTCACGGTTGTGACGTGGGGTGAAAATGGGCCGGCGCGAATGTCGAATCACGCCCAGAGGGTCCTGCTCGCTCGCTTCGCTCACTCCGCGGGCTGCCTCTGGTCTACTTCGAATTCGCGATGCCACTCCCCCGCAACAGACACTCGTCGTTATCACTCCTCGTGTTGCGTTGCGGGAGAAGTGGGCCGGCGCGAATTCGAATCGCGGTTACGGCCACCCGAAGGCCGAAGGATACCAAGCTACCCCACCGGCCCGCACGTGATAGTTGCCGAGGTTCGCCTTTAACTCTTGCGAGACACGTCGAGTCCGGCGAATCCACGACGACTCGTATGTAGACGCTGCAACACTTATCACCGTGGAGCACCTCCCTCCTGACATGCCCGAAGAAGTGCTTTTCGAATCCGAGCAGTCCATGTCCCGCAAAGACGTTGCCGCGTACCTCCGCACCGTGGCCGACAACCTCGAGGCCGGCGACGCGATCACGCTGGAAGCCGGCGCGCAGGCGGTTACGCTCGAACCGCCCGCCAACCCGACCTTCGAGGTCAAAGCCGAACGCGAGGGACCGGTCGACGGGCCTGGCGAATTGAGCATCGAACTCGAACTCGAGTGGGACGAAAACGCGGGCGACGCGGACGCAGAGAGCGGCGAACTCACGATCGAGTGAACCGTCACTGGCCCAACCGACCCACTCAATACTGTTCGTAGCCGTCGGTGTCGAGGTAGTTCTGGACGACGCTGATCGCGTGGTCGGCGTGGATCGCGTTCGGCCCGAGACTCACACGTTCGGCGTCCAACTCATCGAGCAATGCTTGCTCTTCCTCAGTGAAATCCCGGTGATCCGAGAGGACGAAAACGGGATCCTCTGGGGGTGCCGACTCGACGATCGGGGCCCCGTCCTCGTGGAGCTGGAGCAGCGTTCCTTCCTCGGCGGCGTCCCGAAGCGCCGCTTCGACGCCCCGCCGGGAGAGATAGATCCCCGGCGACGTCTCGACCGCCTGGTGGCCGATCGCACCCTCCCGTTGCTGGAGCGCGCTCCGGACCCGGGCGGCCGTACTCCGCTCGTCGGGATTGAGGCCTTGCAACTCCCGCCCCTCGAAGCGAAGCGTGAACTCGTCGCCGAGCACTAAGCGAAATCGAACGTCCTTTCGAAAGCCGTGCGAGCGCAGGAACGCCGCGGTGATCGACCGGCTGAGCAGGTCGAGTCGGCCGGCCGCGCCCGGCAGATCCTCCAGCGGGAAGTCAGGCGTCGTCGGTGCCTCGTGTCCGATCACGACGAACTGGCGCATGGACTGAGGTGGGGCGCAGCGGCTCTTACGTGCGTCGGTTGTCTGTCCGCCGCAGCTTCCTCCTGGGTCGAATTGAAGCCGGAAGGAAAACCTACATTGCCCGCCCCATCCCACCCATCCTCGTGAACCAGTGGCAGCGTGGCCTGCTCGTCCTCGGGTTCGTCGGACTCCTCGTGGGCATGGGCGTCCACTACGGCGCGGTCGAGGACGACCACTGGCCCTACCCGGACGAGGACGCCCTCGCCAGTCAGCCGGCCGAACACGTCGGCGAGGAGGTGTTCCTCTTCGGGACGGTGACAGCCGTCGACGGTGACGCGGGGACGGCGACGATCAGCGTCGAGGCTGACTCGGGGTCGTTCTCGCTGTCGGTCCAGTCGTTCGACCGGACCGTCGAACCCGGCGGTGTCGTGCAGGTACTGGGCGAACTCACCACCGAGCGGACCGTCGACGCCGAGCGCGTCGTCGTGGTGAATTCGTCCAGCGGCGCGGAGTGGTACAAGTACGGCGTCTCCGTGCTCGGGGCCGTTCTCCTCGTCGTCGCGTTCTTCCGGTACTGGCGCATCGATCGGGATACGTGGACCTTCGAGGTGCGTCGGGATGGCTGAACTGCTGTCGACCGTCCTGGTGACGTATGCGGCGTTTACGATCGCCGGCTGGTGGCTCGACGGGCTGGATCGTCGCTGGGTGGTCGTCGCGATGGGCGGGGCCGCGATTCCGGATCTCGTGAAGATCGAGATTCTCGTCGACGCGGACGTGATCGAGAACGCGATCGGACTCCCCTTCGATTACTCGCCGGTGGCGAGCGTCGCGGGGGTGGTGGTCGTCGCGGGGATCATCGCACTCCTCTTTGGCGAGCAGTGGCGACGGACGGCCTACGCCGTTCTGCTTGCCAGTGGTGGGTTCTCACTCGTGATCGACGGCCTGCGCGTCTACGCGGATGGCTTCGCGAACTTCTACCTGTATCCGCTCTGGGTCCGCCCACCCACGCCGGGGCTGTTCGTCTCCTCGGATCCCGCCGTGCTGGTGGTCGCGATCCTCGTGAGTACGGTCACGTTCGGGATCGACCGCTGGAAACGGTAGGGGCAGGGCGACACTGTTCGAAACGAACGGTCGCAACTCGAACGACTCGCGAGGAGTCCAACAACCGCACGACAGCAGAACGTTCAGGCCTCAGTCGTCGGTGACGCCCGTCTCAGCCGTGGGCTCGCGCTGCTTGCTCATCGTCTCCCAGATCTCCGCACAGCCACACCCGTCCTCGACGTCCTCGAGATGGTCGTAGTCGGCGTCGTGTGTCTCGCTCATGTGTTACTCAGATCCTTAGTAACTAAATTTGGAGCCAGTAGTAAATATCTTTCGGGCGCAGCGAGGCGTCTCGCCGATCGAGGTGGCGAGTCTGGGAGACCACGGCCGAAGAATTGAGAAGAGCGGAAGATTCAGGAGACCACTCCTACTGGACTCAGGTACATGATAGTGACTGTCACCCTGAACCCCGCCGTCGATCAGACGATCAAGATGAACACGGGGCTCGAATCCGAGAGCGTCCAGCGCAGCGTCGAGGCACAGTTCACCTCGGGTGGCAACGGCGTCAACGTCTCCCAGTTCCTCCAGGCCCTGGGCTCCGAGACGGCTGCGACGGGGCTGATCGGGGGTTTCACGGGCTATTTCATCGAAGAGGACCTCGACACGTACGACGTGCCGACGGACTTCGTCTGGGTTGCGGGCGTGACCCGCATCAACACCACGATCCTGACGCCCCGGAAGAAGTACCAGCTCAATCAGACGGGACCGACCGTCGACAGCGACGTGATCGACGAACTGATCGAGATCGTTTCCCAGTACGAGCCGGACACGCTCAACATCGGCGGGAGCCTGCTGCCGGGGATGGACGCGGCCGACGTCGATCGGATCGCGACGGCCGGCGACTGGGACACCGCCGTCGAGGTGCCAGGCGAAGTGCTGGCCGAACTCGACGCTGAATACGAGTACTGCAAACCGAACCGCAAGGAACTGGCGGCCGCGACCGGACGGGAAATAGAGTCCGTCACCGAGTGCGTCGACGCCGCGAAGACCCTCCAGGAACGGGGCTTCGAGTGCGTGATCGCCTCGATGGGGAGCGACGGCGCGGTGATGGTGACCCCGGAGGAGACGCTGTACGCCCCGGCGCTCGACGTCGAGGTCGTGGACACGCTGGGGGCCGGCGACTCGATGCTCGCCGCGGTCCTGTGGGCCTTCGAGCAGGGCTGGGACGCCGAACGCGCGCTCCGGGCCGGCGTGGTTGCCTCGGCCCAACTCGTCGGCGTGATGGGCTCTAGCGTTCGCGAACTCGACCCGGAACCGCGGCTCGACGAGGTTCGTATCTGGGCGATGGACAGTTGACTGTCAGTTCCGCCGACCCCCGCTGCTCAGAAGAACTGAAACAGGTCGTCACGTTCGGCTTCGTGGAGGTGCTCACGGACGGCTTCTGTCAGCGGACCGATCGAGCCGCGTTTGGCGCTGATCGGCGCGATGGTCTCCTGCCACTGCTGCCAGGGTGGATGGAGTCCCAGCCGATCACAGAGTTCGTTCAATCGTTCGTCACGATCGTCGACCTTGTCCATCTTGTTGACGGCCACCACGGGCGGGATCCCAACGTCTCGCAGGAAGTGAAACAGTTCGACGTCGTGGGGAATCTCGTCTGGGCCGGAGTGGCGGTCGATGATGTCGATGACACTCTTGCCGTCGACGACGAGGATTCCGACGAGGATCGCGTCGGCGTTGGCCTCGATGTACCGGACGACGTCGGTCTTGATCTGTTCGCGGACCTCGTCGGGGACGCCTTTCATGTAGCCAAAGCCGGGGAGATCCGTCAGCACGAAGTCCGGCCCCGTCCAGTCGTAGTGGTTGGGCTCTCTGGTGACGCCGGGGCGTTGACCGGTGTCGAAGGTGTGGCCGGTGAGTTCGCGCATCAGCGTCGACTTGCCCACGTTCGACCGTCCAGCGAGGACGACCTCTGCGCCCCGATCCGGCCGCGTCTCGAACATACCCTCTCTACCCTGTCGGGGGCGAAAAGGCTGTCCTGTTGATCCCAGGGAGCGCTCCCGGAAGCGCTAACCACTGATGCCGGGAACGGGGGGCCCCCGTATCTGGCATGCATCTCGATAGTCGTTGCCCCACGAAAACGGCGTCGTCATCGCCGATATCGGGAACGCGTCCGGATCGAACCCGACTGACCGTTTCCACGCAACGTGTCCTGAAAGCGGGACCGGGAGTCAGTCCCGGAGGTAGATGTCGACCATCACGGCGCCGATGATGACCGCGCCGGTCAACGTCTCCTGGAACGCGACGGACACCCCGTTCAACACGAGGAGGACGGGGATGACGGCGATGACGAGTGAGCCGAGGAACATCCCGGAGATGCTCCCCTCGCCGCCAAAGAGGTTCGTCCCGCCGATGACGACGGCGGCGATGATCAACAGCTCGAAGCCACGTCCGGCGGAGCCGAACATCGAGCCGAAGTACGCGATCGAGAGCACGCCGGCGATGGCGGTAACGACGCCCGTGATGACGAAGTTCGTGACCTTGACGCGATCGGTGTTGATGCCGCTCCGGTCGGCGGCCGACTCGTCGTCACCCGTCGCGTAGACGTGGTGACCGAAGCGGGTCTGCTGGAGGACGAGTCCGAAGACGACGATCAGGGCGAGCATCCAGAACACCATGTAAGCGATCTCGACCCCTGCGACCGTGATCGACCCGCCAAACAGGTCGATCAAGCCCAGATCGTCCGGGAGCTGTCGCGAACCGCCGGTCGTGAGCCAGTAGGCGAACCCGCGCAGGACGCTCATCATCCCGATCGTCGTGATGAGCGACGGGATGCCGACCTTGGTCACGATGACGCCGTTGGCCAGCCCGACGACCGCCCCGAGGAGGAGGACCACCGCCAGTGCTGCCGTGACGGTCAGCCGGAAGTCGGTCAGCAACATCGCGAACGTGAGTCCAGCGACGGCGTACATCGACCCGACCGAGAGGTCGAACTCGCCGCCGATCATCAGGTAGGTCATCCCGATCCCGATGATCACGTAGGGAGCCGCCTGCCGGAGCAACTGCGAGAGGATCCCGCTGAAGTCGTCCCAGTTGAGAAACAGCGTGCTGACGCTATCGAAGTCGAAGATAAGGTCCGGCCGCGTCACCGCGATGAGTCCGAACAGGAGAAAAAAGCCGATGAAGACGCCGATCTGGCGTCGCTGGAGGAGCCGTCTGAGCCGTGAATCCGCGCCGCGACTGACGGCCGTCTCCTCGGATCCGTCCCCTTCCGTTTCGACGCTCATGCGGGAGCCCCCTCCTCGGAAGTCGAGAGGTCGAACTCCTCGACGTCCTCCTCGTCGTCCGCGCCCATCATCAGCGAGATGATCTCGTCACGGCTCGCCGAGTCGGCGTCCCGGACGCCCGTCAGCCGACCCTGGGCGAGTACCGAGATGCGGTCGGCGATCGCGAGAACCTGTCTGATGTTGTGGCTGATGAGGATGATCGACAACCCCTGTTCGCGGAGGTCGTCGATGACCCGCAGGACGTTGCGCGCCCCCTCGATCGAGAGGGCGCTGGTCGGCTCGTCGAGGATGAGGATGTCCGGGTCGGACTGTAACGCCCGGGCGACCGCGACCGCCTGTTGCTGGCCGCCCGAGAGATCCCGGACTTTCGCGCCCGGATCGACCGGGATCTGGACGCGATCGAGACTCTCCGTCGCCCGCTCGCGCATCGCAGCCTTGTCGACGATGCCGAGGTATCGGCCGAGAAAATCCGAACGGATCGGTTCGTGTCCGAGGAAGACGTTCGCCGCGACCGTCTGCTGTTCGGCCAGTGCGAGATCCTGATAGACGGTTTCGATGCCCTTCTGGCGGGCGTCGCCGTAGTCCTCGAAGGAGACGGCCTCCCCACGAACGTATATGTCCCCGCTCGTGGGCTGGTGGACGCCACAGAGCGCCTTGATGAGCGTCGACTTACCGGCGCCGTTGTCGCCGACCAGTGCCATGACTTCACCTTCACGCAGGGAGAAGTCGACGTCCTCGACTGCGACGATGTTCCCGAAGTGTTTCGTGAGCCCGACTGTCCGCAGTATCGAGTCGTCTTCCGACATAGTTGTCTTTTGGATCGTGTTTTTCGGCGTTTAGACGCCGTGGTAGCTCAGGAGCTCGCCCCAGTTACGCCGCTTGAGGGCGAAGTCGATCGACTCCTGATCGATGATCTCCGCGCCCGTCAGGTACTCCTTGGGGGGCATCCCCCGCTCCATGTACGCGAAGGCCTGATGGACGGGGAAGTATCCCTGGCTGTAGGGGTCCTGGCCGGTGGTGTAGTTCATCACACCCTGCTCGATGTAATCCAGTGTGTTCTGGTTCAGGTCGAATCCACCGAGAATCATGTCTTCTCTCCCCTCCTGCTCGGCAGCCTGGCCGATGAACCACGAGTAGACGTCGCTTCCGATCATCCCGTCCAGCTCGGGATTCGACTGGAGATGGTTCGTGATACGGGTCACGCCATCGCTCGCCGCATCGGTGTAGTTGACCCGCTCGGTGATCTCGATGTCGGAATTCTGCTTGATGGCGTCTTCTGCGCCGCTCGCACGCGCGGCCTGTCCGGCGTGGCCGGGGTCGGCGAGCCCCACGGTGACTTTGCTGGCGTCGTCGGGCAGTTTGTCCAGCAGGGCCATTCCGTTGGCGTACCCCGAAGAGTACTGATCCTGGCCAACGAACGGCAAAGCGCGACCGAACTCCTCGCGCATGTACTGGCGTCCCTCTCCACGGAGACTGTTCGTGTTGAAGGTCAATACGACGATGTCGTTGTCCAGTGCGTCGTTGATGACCTGGTTGTACGCGCTCGAGTCCGCGACCGTCGTGATGATGACGTCCGGATTCGAGGTGACGATGTTCTCGAGGATATTGACCTGTTCCTCGATGCTGAACCCACCTGACGGTCCCGTGAAGCTGGCGTTCCAGCCGAGTTGGCTCGCGGCGTCGTGGAGCCCGCCGATCGCCGGATTCCAGAACGAGATCGCCCCGTTGTGACACACCACCCGTACGTCCCGTTCGGGTGGCTCGGATGAGAAGTCCAGCTCCGTCGGCGGCGGCACCAGGTCGACGCGCTGATACGACGGCGCACTTCCCCCGTCGCCGTTGTCGTCCCCGCCGCCGTTACCTTCCGTCGTCGTCTCGTCCTGTTGGAGGCAACCGGCCAGTCCCCCGACTGCCGTGAGTGCCCCGAGCTGTTTCATCACGTCCCGACGCGAGACGCCCTTGCCGACTCGTACGCTGAATCGATTGTCATTGTCTCCCATACAAAATGGCGTTCATACTCCAGCAGTATAATAATTTTTCATCATTTCGGAATGAGTCAAGAGTCAGACCGTTCGATGTCCAACTCGGTGACTGTCGTCGTTCGTCGTTCTCGACGCGGGGAGGTAAGACAGTAGCTAGATAGCGTCGAATAGCCTGAATTGGCGCTTGCCCACTCGACGTCAGCGGAGCCGATCGAGTGCAGCCAGCGTCTCGGCGGCCTCGCGGGCGGCTTCGAGGGCGTCGCTGGCCCGTCGGGGGTCGTCGGTCGCCTCGGCCTGTCGGGCAAACGAGGACAGCGTCGCGACGAGTGATTCGCGGGCGTCCTGGAGGTCCCCGGTCCCGCGTGCGGTCGACTGCTGTTGGTCAGGATCGAGTGCCGGCACGTCGACGCGCTGCTCGCGCTGGACCTCCGGCGAGGGGCTCTCCGAACGTGGGGATGCTTCGCGCTCGGTCTGCTTGGTTGGCGCTGTTGCCGGCGTGTCCGGTGATGCGACTGTCTGTGCGGACGATTCGGCTGTCGTCTCGCTGTCTGGCTCGGTCGTCGCGTCCGCTGACGACGCTTCCGAGGTGGGCGTCTCGTCAGCTTCGGGCGTCTCGCCGCCCGCGTCCTCGCCGCCCGCTCCCTGACAGGTCGGACAGAACTCCTGGCCGTCGTACCGGAAGATTGGGTCCCCACACGTCTCACAGTGGGCGTCGGTCATCGTCGCGCCCTGCAACAGCAACTCGCTCATCTGCTCGGTCGCCTCGCGCTTCTTTCGATCCTTCTCGAACTGCTCGCGGAGGCGTTCGCGTTCGGCCTCCTCGTCGAAGTCGCTCATATGTGTATCTAGGCCCGGTCAACAGGCATAGACGTTGCGACCTGTCACGCCATTCAGCAATCGATCGACTCGAAATCCCTACGCCGACAGCGTCAGGGATTCCTCGTCCAGTGCGACCTCGTAGTACCCGTGGGAGTTCCACTCGAGTTCTTCCCCATTCTGTGAAAGCGTACCGCCGTCGACGGTCACCCGGACGTGGCGTCCGGCCGGGAAGTCCTCGGGTACCGTCCAGTTCCAGACGGTCTCCTCGCCCGACTCGGAGACGTCGGCGGATGCAAGCAGCTGTTGGCCCCGCCAGTACGCGCCGATCGTGGCGAGCGTGTCGATCCAGACGTCACCGACGGATTTGGCGTGTTCGACACTGTCGGTGATCGCCCCGATGTCGACTGGGGCGTACCACTCCTGGTCGGTCGGCGTAATCGAGTGGAAGGTCAATATCTGCCACTCACCGTTCGCCCGAGCGTTGTCGATCAGATCGATGAAGGTCTCGGCGGTGTCGCCCTCCTCGGCCACGTAACACGGCAAGTCGTACGGGTCGGTGTTGTCGTTCGGGCCAACGGTACCGCCACCGAGCTTGCGGTTGAGGAAGAGATCGGACCGCTCGGCCGGCACGCTCCAGC
This sequence comes from Halorhabdus tiamatea SARL4B, assembly GCF_000470655.1. Classification (NCBI taxonomy): domain Archaea; kingdom Methanobacteriati; phylum Methanobacteriota; class Halobacteria; order Halobacteriales; family Haloarculaceae; genus Halorhabdus; species Halorhabdus tiamatea. Next base: position 925,556 of record NC_021921.1, on the reverse strand, counting down.
CGCTGTCGCCGTAGGGTCCTGCCATCGTCCAGACGTCTTCCTGTCCCAGATTCTCGGTGATGTATTTGCTACACTGCTCAATCTCGGTTGCTGGGTCCGAAAGCGCCTCGCCGAAGGAGCTCTCGGTCATATCGACGTACGGATGGCTGACAGTTTGGTTGCCGAGTTCGTGGCCGTCCTGGCCGGCCTGCGTCCAGCCCTCCTCGAACCCCGTGACGTCGTCCTTGACGTTGACGGAAAGATAAAACGACATGTTCATCTCGGTCTCTGCGAGTGCGTCGTAGTGTTCGAGCTGGGCGGGTTGGCCGTTGTTGTACGTATAGGTGACGGCTCCTTCGAAACCGGCCCAGTCGAGCACCTCGAGGCCCCCAGGGTCGCCTGTCGGTTTCGGGATCTCGTTTCGGTCGGGCGTCGGCAATGGAGCCAACGGCCCGTTCGCCGACTGCGGGACCTCTGGATCCAGTTCCGTTTCAGTCTCCGTTTCAGTCTCTGTCTCCGTTTCAGTTTCCGTTTCAGTCTCTGTTTCGGTCTCCGTCTCGGTTGGCGTTTCGCCGCCGAGGTCTACCATTCCCGACTGTTCCGGAGTGTTCGACGTATCCGTCGGACTCTCTCCGTTAGATGAACTATCGTCCCCACAGCCGGCGAGTGTACTGAGTCCAGATACACCGGCAATCGTCAGAAATCGACGACGATCGATCCGGGTTCGTGCCCCCTCATCCTGATCTGTCATGTACCGGCTGATATTTTAGACTCAAAATACATGGTCTTTAGTATTTGTGCTCATCGTTGGTCGGTCGGCCCCGTTTCTTTCGATCCTGCTCGAACTGTTCGCGAAGCGCTCGCGTTCGACCTCCTCGTCGAAGTCGATGAGATGTCTCTATAGGACCGGCCAACGGGTAACGGTTCGACCCGGGCCGCCAGCTAATCTGAACCGTCGGTTCGGATCCCCTACGCCGACAGCGTCAGGGATTCCTCGTCCAGTGCAACCTCGTAGTACCCGTGGGAATTCCACTCGAGTTCCTCCCCGTTCTGGGAGAGTGTCCCGCCGTCGACGGTCACTCGGACGCGACGGCCGGCCGGGAAGTCCTCCGGCACCGTCCACTCCCAGACGGTCTCGTCGTCCGACTCGGTGACGTCGGCGGATTCGAGTATCTGCTGGCCGCGCCAGTACGCGCCGATCGTGGCGAACGTGTCGATCCAGACGTCGCCGGCGGATTTAGCGTGCTCGACGCTGTCGGTGATCGCCCCGATGTCGACTGGGGCGTACCACACCTCGTCGGTCGGCGAAATCGTATGGAACAGGAAAATCTGCCACGTGCCGGCCTCGCGGGCGTCGTCGATCAGGCCGGTGAACGTCTCGGCGGTGTCTCCTTCCTGGGCCATGTAACACGGCAGATTGTACGGATCGGCGTCCCCGTCGGGCGCGACTGCGCCGCCGCCGACGCCGCGACTGAGAAAGAGGTCGGACGCCGCGGCCGGGTCGGCCCACCCGTCGTCGCCGAAGGGGGCCGCCATCGTCCAGACGCCTTCCTGTCCCAGATTCTCGGTAATGTAGGACGAACACTGCTCGATCTCGGTTGCCGGGTCGTCGACGGCGTCGCCGAAGGAACTGCCGGTCATGTCGGCGTACGGATGGCTGACCGTGTGGTTGCCGAGTTCGTGGCCGTCCGCGGCGACCGCTTTCCAGCCGTCTTCGAATCCGTCGAAGCCGACGTTACTCGTGATGAAGAAGGTCATGTTCATCTCCGTCGCCGCGAGCGCGTCGTAGTGTTCGAGGTTCGATGGCTGGCCGTCGTCGAAGGTGTAGGTGACTGCGCCATCGAAGCCGGCCCACTCGAGCACCGTGAGATTCCCCGGTTCGCCGTCTGGTTTCGAAACACCATTGGGCTCCGGCGTCGGCAACGGTGCCAGCGGTCCCGGCTCCGACTGGGAGACTTCCGGGTCCGGCGTTGTCGTCTCCGTCTCGGTCTCAGTTTCGGCCTCAGTCTCCGCTTCCGTTTCAGTCTCGGTCTCTGTGTCCGCCTCGGTCGATAGCTCAGTTGTCGTGTCCGTCGGTGAACGTTCCGTCGGCGTATCGGTCGACCGGTCGGTACTCGTCGACGTGGTTGCCGGTTGGTCGTCCGTCGTCTCTCCCCCGCAGCCGGCGAGCGTCGCGATCCCCGATGCCCCGGCGACTGTCAGGAACTGCCGTCGATTGACGACAGTATCGGACTCGTCGTTCGTGTCTGACATACAACGCCGCCAAGATTCCCCGCCGTGTTGTATAAACGTACTGGAATATCTGCGCTGATCGCTCCGGTCGAGACGAGCGTTTCGATAGTTTTTCGGTCTGTTCTGTGCAGGTGCTCGCCAGGCATGGGCGAAACCGAAGACCCGGACGAAGGTGACGCACTTGTGGAATATGGCATCGAGGATCGGCCGCCGCTGTCGCGCTCGATCTTGCTCGGAATTCAGCACTACCTGACGATGATCGGCGCGAACATCGCCGTCCCACTTATTCTGATCACCGCACTTGGTGGGGATTCGATGCCCGCCTCGGCGCAGGCGAAGTTTATCGGGACGTTCTTCGTCGTCTCCGGTATTGCGACGCTGGCACAGACGACGCTCGGCAACCGGTACCCGATTGTCCAGGGCGCGCCGTTCTCGATGCTCGCGCCCGCCATAGCGATCCTCACGGCGGCACCGATGCTCTCGGGAATGGCTGGCTGGGAAGCCAAACTCCTGTTCTTACAGGGGGCGATCATTACGGCCGGCATCGCGGAGGTCGTGATCGGGTATCTCGGCCTCGTCGGGAAGATCAGAGAGTACCTCTCGCCGGTCGTGGTTGCGCCGGTCGTCGCGTTGATCGGCCTCTCGTTGTTCTCGACGGGCGACATCACGTCGGCGACGAACAACTGGTACCTGCTCGGGCTCACCCTCTTTTTGATCGTCGTCTTCTCGCAGTATCTCGACCGAGTTTCCCGCGTGTTCGATCTCTATCCTGTCCTGCTGGGGGTCGTCGGCGCGTGGCTGCTCGCCGCGATCGGCTCGTGGTTCGGGGTCATCCCCGCCGGCGATCCAGCGGCGATCGACTTCTCGAAACTCACCGCCGAGCAACTCGTCTATGTCCCCTATCCGTTCCAGTGGGGGATGCCCCGGTTCGAACTCTCTTTCGCGATCGGGATGTTCGCGGGCGTGCTCGCCTCGATCATCGAGTCCTTCGCAGATTACCACGCCGTCGCCCGGATCTCGGGGGTCGGTGCACCCTCGAAACGTCGGATCAACCACGGCATCGGCATGGAGGGGCTGGCGAACGTCTTCTCCGGGCTGATGGGCACTGGCGGGTCGACCTCTTACTCCGAGAACATCGGGGCGATCGGGCTCACCGGCGTCGCCTCGCGCTTTGTCGTCCAGATCGGCGCGATCGCGATGTTGATCGTCGGCGTGATCCCACTGTTCGGTCGCGTGATCGCAACGATTCCGGGACCGATCGTCGGTGGGCTCTACATCGCCATGTTCGGACAGATCGTCGCCGTCGGGCTCTCGAATCTGAAGTACGTCGATCTGGACTCCTCGCGGAACCTCTTCATCATCGGCATTGCCCTGTTTGCGGGCATGGCGATCCCGGCGTACATGGGGAACATCGACGCTGCGGCCACCTCGATGGAGATTTCCGGGTTCGAACTCTTCCGCCAGGGACTGACCGATGTCCCGCTCGTGGGGTCCGTTCTCGGCACCGAAATGGTCTCCCGGACGGTCTACATCATTGCCGGCGTCCACATGGCCGTCGGCGGGATCATCGCGTTCATTCTGGACAACACGGTTCCCGGGACCCGGAGGGAGCGCGGGCTGGCCGACTGGGCTGAGATTACCGAGCAAGACGACCAGTTCTCCTCGGCAGTAGAGCGAGCTTCTGAACGCTTTGGCAGTGAGCGTCCGCCGTTCTCCGGGGATTGACTCGGCCAGCCGATCGTCAGTGCAGACTCTGAGATTGGGTCACGACACGGGAAAACCAAATCCGGAAAAGCTGGTCTGCTGTACTCGGGGGTGTTCAAATCCGATAGCAAAGCGGATTCCCGCCCCACCGTGGGTGGGCGGCCGACCGACGGCAGCATTCGCGCCCGAGGTAGGTAATGCAGTCGTTACTGTCGACCGGCCGGCCGCATACGTCGAAGTGCTGCGGCCGGCTTTGCGTGAATCGCCTGTGCTATGCTCTTCACCCATGTGAACGCCGTTCCGAGCGACAACAACACGACGTACACGAATCCGAGAATCAGAATCTGAACTGCTCCGCCGAAATTGCGGACCAGCGAACGTTTCCCAGCCATGCAAGATCATTGTGCAACATCTTGTTTAAGCGTTCGCCTAATATTATCAAGTATGATATGCGGAGGTATTCGCAGTGCATTCATTCGGCTGTACGTCAAGGTGCTCGCACCTGTGAAATTGTCCCAGGCGGCTGACGGGTCGCGATGCCAAGTGTGAAATTATAGATTTATTAATATTTAACCAAAAAGATTTTTGCATTCTCTTGTGATTCCTTGGTTGTCACAGTGGTGAGCAAATTGGGTGGGTATCCACAGTCTGTCCGACCAGCATCGATCAAGTGTATCGCTTGTAACGCTCCAGCCGTCCTCACGCAGGACGGGGAGTACGTCTGTGTGGAGTGTGGGGAATCGCGAGTCAATTCGATCGGGTCAGCGGGAGCAGAGGGCGAGCTACAACATGGCCACGGAGTACACAAGAAGCAATCAACCGGGGACTGAGGGGGACCTCGGTGGCGAGTCGACGGGGTATCAAGGGGAAGGCAACTTACTCGGTCCGGGCAGCGATGTCGATCCGGCTTTGAGCGTCGTGCTGCCGACGTTGAACGAGGAACGCGGCATCGAGGTTTGCATCGAGCAGATCAAAGACGCAGTCGAGACGATGGACGTAACCGCTGAGATCATCGTCAGCGACAGCAAGGCGCGGGACCGGAACTGGCGAGGGCTTTCAGAGCAGTCCCACTCAGTTTGAGCCCGTATCTAAACACTCCCGGTCGCAGTGTGGCCCATCCTATGTTGGCGTCATCCACCAACGGAAAGGCTTACCTATGTTGGCTTAGTACACCAACATAGGGAGCACAGATGGGATCGACGGTCATCTATGAAGACCAGGGGACGTTCGACGACGGCTCCAGGTACGAGATGATCGCGACCGCCATCCCGAAAAGCGACGACTACCCCGAGGGCGTCAAGTACCGCTTCCAGTACATGGCCGAAGACGGTCGAACCCTGCTCCGGTTCGACAACTTCCCGGACCACCCGGGAGTTGACCGTCACCACTGCCACACGCCCACCGGCGTCTACGACGACATCGAATATCCCGATTTCGAAGCCCACGTCCAGACGTTCTACGACGAAATGGACGACCGCCGCGAGAGGTAACCCACAATGGCTGACAAATCCGACACACCCGACGACACCGACGACGGCACCACCACCGACTCCGAGACCGAGGAAATCGTGATGAACGACGTCGAAGCCGAGGCGGACTTCCTCGAAGACCGCGACCCTGCGGACTACCCGTCAGTGCTGCGGGTCACATCCGAGTCCGAGGAGGCCCACCGCCAGGATGCGCTCGATCGCCTCGATCGCTGGGAAGCCGGCGAGGCGGTCCCGCACGTCATCAACTTCCAGCACCCGAGCGATCTCCGGGCGCTGCTCACCGACCGTCGTGTCGAGCTCCTCCGGAGTATCATGACCGCGCGCCCGGACAGCATTCGCCAGTTGGCCGAGCGTCTCGGCCGCGACGTCAAGAGCGTCCACACTGACCTCCAGGTCCTCGCGGACTACGACATCGTTCATTTCGAACAGGCTGGGCGGGCCAAGCGCCCGTTCGTTCCCTACGACTCCATCGAGATCAGTCTCGAGATCTCGACCCCGGCCGCGGCCGACGACACTGTACCCGCGTGAGTGACGGGATTCACCCGTCATCGATCTCCGCACGCAGATCGTCTCTCACTGATTCACAGCTGACCGTTACAGCTTGCAAACGGCCGAAATCAACCATCGAAATACTCATGAAGAATGACACGAACGTGTGTGCATTCACGTTCGAGAGTGAGATCTCGAGAACGTCCTCACTCGCGTAGTCAACCACCTTCTCCCATCCCGTCAGGATTCAACTGGTCGTCGCGGGAGGTCCCGAACGAGTCGATCCCGGAGCCGACCGAAGATCGGCACCCCAACCATGCCGAGGACGGTCGTGACGTAGACGCCACTCAGGAAGTACAGCGGATATCTATTGATCTCTTCCCACCCGATGTGGGCGGCGTTGAAGAACGCGAAGAACACGCCGAAAAACAGCAACGCGTAGGCGACCCCCTCGTGGTCCCTGTAGGCGAACGCGACGAACAACCCGAGGAGCAGCCCCATCTCGACCGCGTGTACCTTGGCGTAGTTGCTGAGGATTTCCGCGAGGAGTTCGATCATACCCTATCTGAACGCGGACCGTGATCGACCAAAAACACCACCATTCCATTATAGATATTGATAACTATAACTGCTCAACTGCATATTTCTCCACAGAAATCCAGTTTAAAGCTGATATACATATACGTTATCATTACTGAATTTAATAGCAATGTGTCCTAACGTAGCGGGGGGTACGTGGGTAATCGAACTGCTGTGATTGTGGGAGCGTCTATCGAGTCCGCGAGAGAATCCCGCCGTTCACGGCGGGCGTGAATCGCGTAAGCGCGGTTTGACAGTCCACGCGGTTCTGCCCGACCGAATACCCAACGGCACAAGAGTTATTGAGATTGGGTGTCTTGTATCTGCTAAGGCCAAATGGAGTATCACCTGCAAACCGGGTCGCACACAGTGTACGCGCTTCAGTATCACTTCGTGACTGTCACGAAGTACCGTGCCGATATTCTCACCGATGAGCGGCTGGAGCGCGTGGCTGAAGTCGCTCACGAGATTGCAGAGGACTTCGAGGCCGACATCAAGAACGTGGACGGGGGCACCGACCACGTTCACATCCTGTTCACGACCAAACCCACCACCGACCTCACGAAGTTCATCAACTCGCTCAAGGGCGTCACATCCCGCCGGATTCGGCAGGAGTACCCTGAGGTGAAACAGACGCTCGAAGATGCGTTCTGGCAACCGGGATATTTCCTCGTCACGACCGGTCAAGTGAGCATCGACGTGCTGATGGACTACGTGGAAAACCAGTAGCATGACCGCAACAACCACGAAAACGCTGGAGGCCACGCTCGCCCCGCCGACAGCCCACAAAGAGCGCAAACTGTGCGACCTGCTCGACACCTACCGCGCAGGACTCCATGAGGCGTTCGAGGCCGGGTGCGAGACGATGACCGCCACCAGTGACGTGGTGACGCCCTACGACCTGCCGTATCAGGCGAAGGCGGCCCTGTGTAACTACGTTCCGCAACTGCACGGAACCTACGATGCACAGGAGTTGGACGACGACCACCCGGTTCGACTCACCAACCAAGCCGCTGAGTTCGACCACTCGGCGGAACGCGACTACGAGTTTACGTGGTGGGTACCACAGCCCGGTCGCGGCACCAACTTCTGGATACCACTCCGTATCAACCCCGCTCAAGAAGAACTGTGGCACGACCTCGTACACGGTGAAGCGTCGGCAGGGCAACTCCGCCTGCAACGTCACCGCACGTCGTGGACGCTTCACGTCACCGTCGAGTTCCCGGTTAAAGAACCGGGCTATGAACCGACAGACAACCATGTAACACCAGTCGGCTTCGACATTGGCGAAGCACACCTGCTCGCGGGCTGTGCCTGCGAGCAGGGCACTCCGACTGACCCACTACTCATCAACGGTGGTCGCGCACGTCACCTTCGCAAAGAGATGTTCACGACGCTCAAGCGACTCCAAGAGCGCGAGGCCGCCGAGTGGCGGATTGACGAACGGTTCGACCACTACCAGAACGCACTCACAGACATCATCGAGAAGGCGTCTCGGCAGGCAATCGAGTACGCCTGCCGATTCGAGAAGCCTGTCGTCGTGCTAGAAGACCTCTCGTACATCCGCGAAGACCTCGATTACGGCGAGTGGATGAATCGCCGCCTCCACGCATGGGCGTTCGCTCGCTTGCAGGAGCGCATTGAGGACAAAGCGCGAGAGTCTGGCATCCCGGTCGAATACGTCGAGCCGTCCTACACGTCGCAGACGTGTCACGAGTGCGGCCACGTCGGGTATCGGGACGGCGACGAGTTCCGGTGTACGAACGACGAGTGTTGGGTGACAGAGTACCACGCGGACATCAACGCGGCGGTCAACATCACTGACCGCCACGACCCGTGGGGTGAGAGCCTGCCGCTGAAACCGGCGGGCGATGACATCCCACGGGATGGGAGTGCCTGTGACAGCGCCCCGACCCCCACCGAGCAGAGCCAACCACGGCAGATGACGCTCGGAGAGGTCGGGTCGGAACCCTCTGCCGGTAGTTAGCCGGTATTCCCATGCAGGGAAGCCGCGCCGTTCACGGCGCGGAGGATGTCACCGATGGTGTTCCGGTACACAGAGATCGAAGTACTGGCGTTGGCGACCACCTCCTAGCACAATGCGTATGTTGACAGAAAGCCTGCGAATCAATACTCAGAACAGTATGACGAGGCTACACCATCCCGTGCCGTACCCGACCGAGGAGTGTCGTCCATGAGCGTGCTCAAACAGATCGCGGTCGCGCTCGTGGCGATCCTGATGGTGCTCTCGATCGCCGGCGCGAGCGCCGCGTTCGCGGTCAACGGAACCATCCTCGATAGCGATCACGTCACCGGGTCTTTCGAGGACGCGGGCGTCTACGAGAGCGTCGCCTCCGAGGGCCAGGATCGTATCGCCGGGGACCTCGAGACGGCACTCGAGGGTCGCGCCGACGAGATCCCGGCGGGGATCACCCTCGACGTCGACAGCCGGGCCGCCGCCGAGGCGGCACTCACCGAGGAGTACGTCGCCGAGGCGTTCTCGACCAACGTCGAGCAACTGCTCGCCTATCTGGAGGGCGACGCCGAGGAACTCGCCCTTCAGGTCGACCTCGTGCCCGTCAAAGAGTCGCTGGACGAGTACGTCGCGAACGACACGATCACTGTCGACACGGTCGCCCTGGCGAACGAACGGGAAATCAACGTGACGACCGCCGGCGTGACCGTCGACAGCGAGATGCTCGTCCGGCTGAACGAAAACCGAGAGGGGTACGAGGAGACACGCATCCGGCTCCGAACGCAGGCCATCGAGGGCGCGGACGTTCCAGTCGACATCGGTGCCAACGGCTCCGCCGTGGTCGAGACGGAGCGGTTCCTCCGGGAGACGGACTTCGCGGCCGAACGGGACGGGGTCAGGGTCGACACCGCCATGCTCGTCCGGATGAACGCAAACCGCTCCGGCTACGCGGACACCCGGGCTGACATTCGTTCCCAGGGACTCGAGACGACGGCGGTCCCGCTCACCGTCACCGACGACGGCACGATCGACGTGGACACGGTCGCCCTCGCCCGAGAGAACAACGTCTCTTACGACCGGGGTAACGTGACGGTCGACGACGAAACGATTGCTTTGCTGAACGCCAACGAGTCCGGCTATACGGGCGTTCGGACCGATATCCGATCGCAGATCCTCGAACCGTTTCCCATCGACGTCGACGAGAACGGCGAGGTCGTCGTCGAGACTGCCGACGTCGCCCAGGAGATCGACTTCGCGTCCGCGAGCGACGACGTCAACATCACCGACGACATGCTCGTCCGGATGAACAACGGGTCGGACGGCTACGCGGCGGTCCGATCTGACATCCGCGAGCAGGTTCGTGCGGGACTGCCACCGATGGCGACGTCTGCGCAGGTCGACACCACCCTCGAGGAGATCAACGCCGGCCTCAAAGACAACGCGACCAGCCAGGCGCGGGCCGACTACGGCGAGAACGTCTCCGCGGCGACCCTCGATGACATCGTCTCTCTGCAGAACACGACTATCGACGGCCTGACCGATCCCGACCTCACTGACTACGACGAGTACGCGACGCGACGCGATGCCAACGAGGCAGCCCTGGAGGAGTCTCTCACTGCCGAACTCGCGGATCGACTCCGGGACGTCAACGAGGAGATCAAAGCTGACGCCGCCGAGCAGGCTCGACGCGAGTACAGCGAGGACCTCACCAACGAGTCCGTCGACGACGTCATCGCGCTGCAGAACACGACCGCCGACGGCCTGACCGATCCCGACCTCACCGACTACGACGAGTACGCGACGCGACGCGACGACGCCGAAGCCGCCCTGGAGGAGTCTCTCACTGCCGAACTCGCGGATCGACTCCGGGGCGTCAACGAGGAGATCAAAGCCGACGCCGCCGAGCAGGCTCGACGCGAGTACAGCGAGGACGTCTCTGAGGAGACCATGACGGACATCATTGCCTTGCAGAACACCGTCATCGACGGGCTGACTCACCCCGACCTCACCGAGTACGACGAGTACGCCACTCGTCGGGACGACGCCGAAGCCACCCTGGCGCACTCTTTCGATCGGGAACTCACCACCAGGCTCAGCGAGGCTGGCACCGAGGTCAAAGCCGACGCTGCCGACAGAATCCGAAGCGAGTACGGCGATCAGGTCTCTGCGGATACCATCGAGGACGTCGTCGCCCTCCAGAACACGGTCGTCGATGGACTCGTTGCCCCCAATCTCACCTACGAGGCGTACGCGAGCCAGCGCGAGGATGCCGAGGCCGCGCTGGCGGCCTCACTCGTCGCGGAACTCACCGACCGGATCGACGAGCAGGTCGACGATCGGATCGAAGTCGGGAACGTCACCGGCGAAGGGGCCGACGCTCTGGACACCGTCCGGACCGGGGTCGGCTTGCTCGGGACTCTCGCGCTCGTCCTCCCACTGCTCTTCCTGGCGCTGATCGGCGTCGTCTACGCCATCACCCGGTCGGTCCACCGCACGGTCGCGACGACGGGCTACTCGCTGCTCGTCGCCGGCATCGTCGGCGCAGCGGTCGGCTCCCTCGCGAGCGATCCGGTGGTCGACCTCGTCGATACCGCACTCGAATCCTCATCGGACGAACTGGCCGGGACCGGCGTCGTCGAGGCGATTCGCAGTCTCATCGATGGACTGTTCAACACGCTGACGATGCAATCGGTCGTGCTTGCCGTTCTCGGTCTCGTGCTCGTCGCGGTGATTTTCGCCGACAGGCGTGGTGCCTTCGAGACGCTGAAAACACGAATCCGGCGCGGTTCCTAGAGACGAACAGCCACGTTCACCGACGTCGTTGCTTCTCTTCGGTCGACAAATCCTACCCTTCCGGAAGTCCGGTCGTGTTTAGCAGGAATGGAGTCTGAGAGCCAGAAAGCCCCGAGTGGCTCCGGTCGAAGCCCTTGCTGCGCTCCTCACTGCGTTGCGGTGCCAGCGTCGGCCGTCTTCCCGGAGCCACTCGCCCCTTTCAGTCCCCCCGAAGCCGGTTGCCCAGCCGGCCTGGGTGGGACTGAAAGGGGCCGCGTTCTCAGCGAATCCCGACGACGCAAGCACCCACTGGAGCGCAGCGAGCGCGAGACGCGAACAGAGTGAGCGTCTCGGTCCGCTCGAACGGCGAACGGAGTGAGCCGTGAGAGTCGCGGGAGCTGAGAACGCGGGGGCTTTCTGGCTATTCGCAGCCGAATTCGCGTAACTAAACATACCCGGAAACCACCCGCCAAGAGTTAAGTAGCGTCCGGAGCGTCCTCAGAGTGATGACAGACGACCCCGAGGAGGGGATGCTCTCCTGGGACGAGTCCGTCTTCCGGGACGAGCACGTCTTCGAGATCGACTACGTCCCCGAGACGTTTCGCCACCGCGAGAGCCAGATGGAGACGTTGAAGTACGCCCTCCGGCCCGCGGTGCGTGGTTCCCGACCGCTGAACGTCATCGCCCGCGGGCCGCCCGGGACGGGCAAGACGACCGCGATCCAGAAACTCTACGGCGAACTCGGATCCCAGACGGACGTCCGAGTCGCCCGGGTCAACTGCCAGGTCGACTCGACGCGCTATGCCGTGTTCTCGCGGCTCTTCGAGGAAGTCTTCGAGTACGAACCGCCGGCCAGCGGGATCTCCTTCAAGAAACTGTTCGGCCAGATCACCGAGAAACTCGTCGAGGAAGAAGAGGTGCTCGCGGTCGCCTTAGACGACGTCAACTACCTCTTCTACGAGGGCGAAGCCAGCGACACGCTCTACTCGCTCCTCAGGGCCCACGAGGCCCACTCCGGGGCCAAGATCGGCGTGGTCGTGGTCTCCTCGGACCTCGAACTCGACGTCATCGAATCGCTGGACGGCCGCGTCCAGAGTGTGTTCCGACCCGAGGAAGTCTACTTCCCGAAGTACGACGAACCCGAGATCGTCGACATCCTCGAAGAGCGCGTCGAGCGCGGGTTCCACGAGGGCGTCGTCGACGCCCCGATCTTAGACCGTGTCGCCGAACGCACCGCAGACCAGGGCGGCGATCTCCGGGTCGGGATCGACCTGCTGCGCCGGGCCGGCCTCAACGCCGAGATGCGCGCGAGCAAACACGTCGAACCCGAAGACGTCGAGGCGGCCTTCGAGAAGTCCAAACACGTCCACCTCTCGAGACACCTCGATGGGCTCTCCGAGAGCGAACGTGCCCTCCTCGAAGTCCTCGCCGACCACGAGGGGCAACTCGCCGGCGACATCTACGAGCACTTCCAGGCCGAAACCGACCTCGGGTACACCCGCTACTCGGAGATCGTCAACAAACTCGAGCAACTCGGGTTGCTCGAGACGACCTACACCAGCGTCGATGGCCGGGGTCGTTCACGACAACTCTCCCTGGAGTACGATCCCGAAGCGATCACCGATCGGTTGTGATCCGGACGCGGCCGGGGCGTCGCTGGCTGCTCCCGGCGGTGTCCTGTCCTCAGTCTTCGACGGTCACGTCGACGGCGTCGCCCTCCTCGGGCGCGTCGATGGCGACGTCGGGCTGTTCGTCGTCACCGGCGAGTTTCCAGGCCAGAATCGAGACGATCACCGAGAGGACGACGCTCGCGACGACGAGCCGACCGACCGAGATCCCACACCCGTCGTCGTCCGCTTCGTCCTCGACGGGCGGTTCGTCCTCGGCCTCGCTTTCGTCTGGCCCCAGATTCGGGCCGATCGACGCGTCTTCCAGATGCACCTCGAACAGCGTCAGCTTATCGAGTACCATACTGACACTTCAGGCGGCGTGGGTATATACCTGCCGTGGACAGTCCCTCATGGCTGGCCAGGCGTGTCGGCGAACCCGGAACCGACCTCTTCGGACTTTCGCGAGGGCATCCGGCTGAACACATAGTTTTGTAACCCTGGCCGACCAATTCGACGGCATGACGCTGCAAAACATACTCGTCGCAGTCGGGCCCAAAGACAGCGAGCGCGCCGACGAACTCGCCGAGGCAGTCCTCGAGGTCGCCCAACCGGCCGCCGCGACAGTCCACCTCACGCACGTCTTCACGCCGGGGGAGTTCGAGGAGGCGACCGACCGGTTAAACTTCGAGAGTTCGACGACTGCGGACCCGGACGCCGTCGCACAGCGCCACGAGACGATCCGAGCGCTGATCGGTGCACTCGAGGACGCCGGCATCGAGTATGCGGTCCACGGTCGCGTCGGCGATCACGCCGAGAAGATCGTCGAGCTCGCGGGTGAACTCGACGCCGATCGGGTGGTCGTCGGCGGGCGGAAACGCTCACCGAGCGGGAAGGCTGTCTTCGGGAGTATCGCCCAGGACGTCATGCTCGAATCACCCTGCCCGGTAACGTTCGTCAAAGGGGCCTGACTCACTCGAACGTAAAGAAGCGCGCGTTGCACGACGGACACATCAGTTTCTCCGCGGGCGACCCGCCCGTCGGCACGGTCTCGCCACAGCACTTGGCGTCGGTGACGATCAGCTCCTCGTCACAGAGCGGACACGTCTGGAGCAACGACCGGAGCGGCCGCCCCGCAGCACGCGCGACATCGTCGTCGACGCGCCCGGCGAGCGCCCGTGTGGCCGCGAGTTCGGGGATCGCGTAGGCCCGCCGCATGTGGGTCGGCGACCCCGCCTTCGAGTCGAGGACGATCCCGGGTTCGACCGCCTCGCGAGTCGCCGAGACGTCGACTGCCGGTGGCGTCGCGCCGTCGGCGACGGCCGCCAGCCCCTCGAGATCCCGCTCCCGTAGCGCTTCGATCTCGCGTCGCCAGTCGGCCCGGAAGTCCTCGTCGAGTCGGACGTCTTCGCCGTCGAACTCGACGACGCCCGCCTCGCCAAGCTGGGCGAGCACCTCCTCGCCGTCGGGTGGCTGTTCCCCGGCGTCGTCCCGATCCGGCGACGCCGATTCGCCGACGTCAGCGAGCGATCCGGTCGCCGTCGGCGACTCGCCGTGATCGAAGGGGTCGACGGGGAGTTTCGCGGTGAGTTCCGGCGCGAACGACGGCGTGTACGGAACCAGATAGCCACGGAGCCCGATCGCCGCGAGGCCGCCGACCGCCAGGGCCGTCGCGGTTCGACGCTTGCCTCGCAGCCACAGCAGGCCGGTCACGCCAGCGAGCAACGCAGTGTTCGTGATCGTACACGGCCAACACCGGTTGTCGCCGGTATACTCCGGTCGGCGGAGTTTCTCCAGCAGCGAGTTCATGCCCGCAACGTTGGGTCGGTCCTGACTTGAGTGTGTTGTCCACGCCGCAACTCGCCGTCCGCTCTCCCGTAGTTTTTTGGCCGCGATTTCCCTCCGGACAGGTATGGACGACCGTCCGGAGACCCAGCACGGACCGGGAACCGTCGGATTCCTCTCGCTCGGCGACCTGACCGACGAACAGCGACTCGCTCGTGAGGTCGCCAGCGAGGTCTGGGACACGCAGATCGACGTCCTGGACGCGGACGCACTCGCCCACGGGGACGCAAGTGAGCGCCACGACCGGCTCTGGTGGCACCGCGCGGAGCCGATCGGGGACGAACTGACGCCAGGGCTCGCTGGCGCGCTCGAAAGTTACGTCACGCAGGGCGGCGATCTCCTGGTGAGTCTCTACGCCATGACGGCCGTCGACGACCTCGGTGTCGATCCGCACCCGCCGGATCGGATCGACGACGACTACCGGCCGGTCCACACCTGGGAACACCGCCCGAGTGGCTTCCTCGTGACGTCCCGCCTCGCGGACCGGCCGCCGTTCGACGGCTTCGACGCCCTCCGAATCCACACCCAGCCCTGCGAGCGCGAGTCTGTCCCCCGGGTCGCCTACGACCGACGCCTCCCCGAACACGGCGTCGTCCTCGCGAGTACCGTCGTCGGCGAGGAAGATCGACCGAATCACAACAGCGTGATCGCCTGGGAACACGGCGAGGGCCGCGTCCTCGGCATCGGTCGCGACGTCAACTTCGAGGCCGGCATCGACACCTTCGAGACGGAACTGCGGACGCTGCTCGCCGGGATCGACCGCTTTTTCGCTGCGGACGTCCGGTTCGGCCGACGGCCGTACACGGCGGAAGCGCTGACCGAACTGCGAGCCGAGACGGCCCCGGACCCACACCGTCCGACCTATCACTTCAGCCCGCCGGCCAACTGGCTCAACGACCCCAACGGCCTCGTCTACTGGAACGACCGGTATCACCTCTTCTATCAGTACAACCCCGGCGGCCCCTACCACGGCACGATCCACTGGGGCCACGCCGAAAGCGACGACCTGGTCCACTGGACGGACCGCTCTGTTGCCCTCACTCCCTCGCTCGAGGGGCCGGACCGCGACGGCTGCTGGTCGGGGTGTATGGTTGTCGACGACGGCCAGCCGACGGTCGTCTATACGGGTGCTGACGGCCGCAAACAGTTGCCCTGTATCGCCCGGGCGCGCGACGACGATCTGGCGGCCTTCGAGAAACACCCCGGAAATCCGGTGATCGAATCGCCGCCCGACGCGAATCTCTACGCGACCGAGGAGTGGGACGCCGAGTTCCGGGATCACGAGGTCTGGCGCGAGGACGGGACCTGGTATCACCTCGTCGGCTCCGGCATCGTCGACGAGGGCGGGACGGTCTTTCTCTATCGTTCCCCGGATCTCACCGAGTGGACGTACGCCGGGACCCCCCTCGTCGGCGAGCGCGACGAGACTGGCGGGATCTGGGAGTGTCCCGACTTCATGGACTTCGGGGGCGAGCAGGTGCTCGCCGTCTCGAATCTCGATAGCGTGATCGGGTTTCGTGGCAGCTTCGACGGCGACACCTTCGACGTCGATCGGCAGGTCACGTTCGACCACGGCAACTTCTATGCGAGCCAGTCGATCCCGGACGGCGATCGCTACCTCTCGTGGGGCTGGATCCGCGAGGATCGCGAGGAGTCAGCCCAGTGGGACGCCGGCTGGTCGGGCGCGCTGTCGGTCCCCCGGGAGATCAGCCTCGACGACGAACTCTCGATTCGGCCCGCTCCGGAACTCTCGGCGCTCCGATCGGACCACGAAAGCGTCGACGAGCGGTCGCTCGACCCGGACGACGACAACCCACTCGCCGACGTCGAGGGGGCACACCTCGAGTTCGACCTCGACGTGACCCTCGAGAGTGCCGACGCGTTCGACCTCGTGGTCCGGGCGTCGCCGGACGGTGCGGAACGTACCGTGGTCCGGTACGAGGCCGACGGGACGCTGACGCTCGATCGCCGCGACTCGAGCCAGTCGGACGCCGTCGCGACCGAACCCCAGTCGATCCCGGACGTGCCCGGCTCGGATCCGGACCGGATTCGACTCCGCGTGCTGGTGGACGCGTCGGTGCTCGAACTCTTCGTGAACGACCGCACTGCGCTGAGTAGCCGGATCTACCCGACGCGATCCGACAGCCTCGGCGTCTCCGTCCGGGCCCGCGGCGGGCGCGTCCAGGTTCACTCACTCGACGTCTGGACGCTCGACTCGGCGATGTGAGCCTGGCGCGGGTCACAACCAGAAGAAGACGGCTGTCTTTTAGTGCTCGGGTTTCTCTTCGGCCTCGCTCTCGGCGGTCACCGCGAAGACGCCGTCGTACTCGAGGCGCACCTCCCCTTCGACGGCCGCCTCGTGGACGTCGAACGCCGTGAACGCCGGTGCGTCCCCGCGGTCGGCGGTGTGTTCCATTCTGAAGGGGTCCTCCGTCCAGTCGAACGCGCTGAACTGGTAGGTGACGGGGGCGTCCTCGGGGTTCCAGACCACGAGTCGGTCCGCGTCGTCGTGGTCGAGCACGTCGACGCCGGCCCCGGTGATGGTCTCGGCCAGCGCCCGCAACTGGACGGTCGAGAGCACGCGGACGTACTCCGCGAGCCACGCGACGCCGTCGGGCTCGAAGTCCGCCAGGAGGTGGTCCTTCACGGTGACGTGCGTCCGGAACGACTCCAGGAGTGTCTCGACGTGGCTCCGCGTCCGGTCACGTCGGTCGAGGAGCGACTCGCCCGCCGCTGTAACCGAGACCGTCAGCCCTTCCTCGACTGCGACGGCGTCGAAGGCGACCGTGAGGGTGGCCTCCTCGGCCGCGTAGGTCGTCTCGGCCTCGACCGGGGCTTCGACGTCGACGTCCGCCGGTTCGGTCACGCCGCGGAACTGAAGTTCGTACGCGCGCTCGTCGGGAATCTCCGAGAGATCGCCCTCGGCCCCGCCGATCTCAAAGGTCAGCCGATCGCCGTCGAACGTCTGGGCGAATTCGGTCGTTGCGTACGCGCCGTCGCGGTGGGCCGTCGTCGTGCCGTCGTCCTCGTAGAGGTCGAAGGTGTTGTCCGCACCCGGGAACGCGACGATCCGGAGGCGCTCGGGGTTCTCGGTGTCCGCCCGCGCGTCGGCGTCCATCGGGACGATCGCACCGGCTTTCGCGTAGACCGGCAGGTCCGCGAGGTCGCCGTAACGGGCCAGCCAGCGCCCGCCCTCGTGGTACTCGCCGGTGACGAAGTCGAACCACTCGCCCTCGGGCAGCCAGACCGACCGGCGGGCGAGGTTGGTCTCGTCGTCGCGCTCGCTCAAGTGTGGTGCGGCGAGCAACTCGCTGCCGAAGTAGTACTGGTGGACGCTCTCCTCGGCCGCCTCGGCCTCGGGATGGTGGTAGTACATCGGCCGGACGAGCGGGACGCCCTCGGTGTGGTCGCGCCACGCCATCGTGTAGAGATAGGGGATCAGTTCGTGGCGCAGGCTGAGTGCGTCTTCGAGCGTCTCGGTGATCGCGCCGTCGAACTCCCAGGGCCGTTTGTCGACGAAGGGGTGTTTGGTCGTGTGGATGCGGTTGATCGGCGAGAGCGCGCCGAACTGGGTCCACCGGGCGTACAACTCGCCGAAGGCCTGTGGGTCGCCTTCCCCGCCCATGTGGCCCCCGATGTCGTGACTCCACCAGCCGTAGGCGACGTTGGCCGAGGTGGCCGTGAGGTGAGGCTGGAAGCGCAGCGACGGCCAGGAGATGTACGAATCCCCGGAGAACCCGATCGGATACCGATGGCCGCCCAGGCCGGGCCACCGCGAGAAGATGAACGGCCGCTTGCCCGTCCGCGTCCGGTCGAGGGAGTGGAGGTGGTTCAGCGCCCACAGCGGGTCGAGCCCGTCCATCTCCGGGGACTGCTCCCACTGCTGCCAGTCGATCCACCAGAAGTCAACCCCCTCCTCGTCCTCCATCGGATTGATGAGGTGCTCGAAGTATCCACGGAGGAACTGTGGGTCGGCGGCGTCGAACTCGACCGGCTCCTCGCTGTCCGGGTCGATCCCCATGAACTCGGCGAAGTCCGCGTACTGGGTCTCGTGGGGATGGACGCCCTCGGCGGGGTGGAGGTTGAGCGTCGTCTTGATGTCGTTGTCGTGGAGCCACTCGACGAAGCCCGCGGGGTCGGGGAAGTACTCGTCGTTCCACGTCCAGCCGGTCCAGCCGTCGTGATACGCGTTGTCGACGACGTGCCAGTCCATGTCGATGACGGCGACCGACAGCGGGATGTCCCGCTCGTCGAATCCCTCGACGACGCCCCGGAGTTCGTCCTGGGTGTACTCCCAGTACCGACTCCACCAGTTGCCAAGCGCCCACCGCGGGATCATCGGGACTTCGCCCGTGATCGCCCGGAAGTCCGCCAGGCGCGTCTCGTAGTCCTGCCCGTCACCGAAGAAATACAGGTCCTCGGAGGACTCGGGCGCGTCGCGAGGCTCGACCCAGCCGTCCTCGCCGAAGACCAGTCGGTCAGTATCGTCGACGACGGCCCACCCGTCGGTCGAGACCAGGCCGTCCTCCAAGGGGGCGGCCCCGTCGACCTCGTCGACCGTCCGGAGCGCGCCGCCGAGGTTGCCCTCGTTCTCGTCGCCGTAAGTCCAGACGGTGCCGTCTTCGAGTTCGATCGACAGCGTCTCGGCGGTGAACGCCGCCTCGATCCCGTGGTCGTATTCGAGCGTGAGTGCGTCGGTCTCGACGACGAGTCGGTCGTCGCCTCGGGTGACCGCGAAGTCCGGGACCGGCCGGTCGCGATACCACACCAGCTGGCTCGGGCGGTCCTCGAAGGTCTCCGTCGGATCGTATTCCAGTCGGAGGACGCGGGCCGAGAGGACCGTGATGCGGACGTTCGGGCCCGTGACCGTCGCGTCGTCGGCGGCGACCGGATCGAAGTCCGGCACGTGTCTGTCGGCCAGTGCGTCGGGTCGGTCGTCGTGGGTGGGTGTCATGGTAGGGTAGTGGTCTCGTGGGTTTCGCGTGTCTCAGCGCTCGGGCGTGAGGGTGATCGAGGCGACCTCGTGGTCTTCCAGGAACGACCCTCGGCCCCCGAGGCTCACCTCGCCCTCGTCCGTCGCGACGACGAGGCTGTGCTGCAGGGGAAACGCCCCGCTCGGCGGGTCGACGAACTGCTGGTTGATCGCCGTCACGGGGCCGGCGAGGTGCTCGCCGTCGGCGGTCTCGACCGCTGCGTGGAGGGCAGTCCCCGCGCGGTCGTGGACGGCCGCCTGGAAGGCCGCCTCCCGGAACCACGTGAACGTCCGGGGGAGCGGACTCGGGTCGGCGACGAACAGCTCCGTCGAGGCGGGCCAGTACGCCCCCAGGAAGGCGCTGAAGATCGAGCCGGCGAGGTTGCGCTCGGCCACGTAGACGGCGTGTTCGTCGGAGTGGCCACGATCGACGATCGCGCTGTCGCCGATCATCGCGTCGGCGTCGTCGACGACGTACATGAACTGCGGGTGCGCCTCCCAGTGCCGGACGACGTCCGCGACGGCCGCGAACTCACGCTCCGCCACCGCCTCGTCGTCAGTGCCGCCGACGAGCAACAGGACGAACACGCCGCGATCGTGTGCTGCGGCGAGGGCCGATTCGATCTCCGGATAGGCGTCGGCCGGGATCGCGACCGCGATCTCGCGTTCGGCCGCCTCGATGCCCTCCCGGAGACGGTCGATCGCCGTCGCGCGCGAGCGGACGACCTGGATCTCCGGCTGGTCGACGCTCGTCTCGGTGTAGACGTCCTCCAGGGTCGGCCGGACTGATTCGAGGCGTTCGGAAAGCCGCTCGATCGCTTTCCCCGGCGGGACCGCCCGGATCGTCGTCGGCGAGGCGTGCTCGTCGACCCGGACCAGGCCACGGTCGGCCAGCCGCTCGGCGAGGTCGTACACCGCCCGCTGGGTGACGTCCGCCCGCTCGGCGATCTCCCGAGTCGTCTCGTTGCCCGAGAGGACCGCGAGATACGTCTCGATCTCCGTCTCCGAGAGCCCGAAGACGGCGAGTTCCTCCCTGACGTTCGCGTCCTCACCCTGCGAGTTGTCGGTCATTGGCGGTTGGTTTTCGTGTCTGCGTTGTCTGTCCGTCGGTCGCGTCCCGCGTGATGCCGCGGTTCGCTGTCGTCGTGACAGGTCGTCCGCTGTGTCGTCTGCGTCGCTCGTCTTCCGAACTCACGTGACCCAGGACTATAAAATTAGTCGTAGAATGTCTTCTTCAAGATTTAGGATACTGTTAAGTGGCCGTCCTGCGTTGTCTCACGGGAACACCGATGAGTCAGCGCCACTCTCCCCCCTCGAACGTACTCGCGACGGAAACGGACGGTACTCCCTGGTGGAAAGAGGCGGTCGTCTACCAGATCTACCCGAAGAGTTTCAACGACACCGACGCCGACGGGATCGGTGACATCCCCGGCATCGTCGAGAAGGTCGACTACCTCGACGAACTGGGCGTCGACGCCGTCTGGCTGTCGCCCGTCTATCAGTCCCCCCAGGCCGACAACGGCTACGACATCAGCGACTACCGCGCCATCGACGACCAGTACGGCGACCTCGAGGACTGGGGGCAGTTGCTGGCAGAACTCCACGACCGTGACATCCGTCTCATCATGGACCTGGTCGTCAACCACACCTCGGACGAACACGAGTGGTTCAAGCGCTCCCGGCGCGGCGAGGAACCCTACGACGACTATTACTACTGGCGTGAGGGCGACCCCGAAACCCCGCCGAACAACTGGGACTCCTTCTTCGGCGGGTCGGCGTGGTCCTACGACGACGAGCGCGAAGCGTGGTATCTCCACCTCTTCGACGAGAAACAGCCCGATCTCAACTGGCGTAACCCTGCCGTCCGCGAGGACGTCTACGACATGATGAACTGGTGGCTCGACCGCGGGATCGACGGCTTCCGGATGGACGTCATCAACCTCATCTCCAAGACAGAGGGACTTCCCGACGGCGACCCCCACGGCGGCCTGGTCGGGGCCGAGCACTTCATGAACGGTCCGCGAGTCCACGAGTACTTCTCGGAGATGATTGGGCAGACCATCGATACTGTCGATCGTGAGATCATGACCGTCGGCGAGACGCCGGGTGTCTCCGTCGAAGACGCCCGAGAGTACGTCGGCGAGGACGGCGACGGCCTCTCGATGGTGTTCCAGTTCGAGCACATGGGCGTCGGCGACGGCGACAGCAAGTGGGACGCCGGTGAGTTCGACCTCGTCGAGTTCAAGCAGATCTTCGAGCGGTGGCAGACCGGGCTCGCCGCGGACGGCTGGAACAGCGTCTACCTCTCGAATCACGATCAGCCACGGTCGGTCTCGCAGTTCGGCAACGACGGCGAGTACCGACAGGAGTCGGCGAAGCTTCTGGGGACGTTCACTCACACGCTTCACGGCACGCCGTTCGTCTATCAGGGCGAGGAACTCGGGATGACGAACGCGAGTTTCGAGTCGATCGACGAGCTACGCGACGTCGAGGCGATCAACTTCGTCGAGGAGGCCATCCAGGACGGCGATGCTGAGGACTATGACGACGTCCGCGACGCGATCGAAGCCGTCGCACGCGACAACGCCCGGACGCCGATGCAGTGGTCGGCCGACGCGAACGCCGGGTTCACCGACGGCGAGCCCTGGCTGAAAGTCACCGACAACTACGCCGATATCAACGTCGCCAGCGAACGTGAAAGTCGGGACTCGATCTTCCAGTATTACCGGCGGCTGATCGACCTTAGACACGACAACGACGTCCTGATCTACGGTGACTTCGAATTGCATTACCCGGATCACGAGTCAGTGTTCGCCTACACGCGGACCCTCGGCGAGGACCGTGCGCTGATCGTCCTCAACTGGAGCGACGAGCCGACAACGGTCGACATCCCCGATGACATCCCGACTGACGACCTCGAACTCGCCATCGCGAACCAGGACGTCTCGACCGGCGTGAACGCACAGTTCGAACTCCAACCCTGGGACGCCCGCGTTTACCTCACTGAAAGCCAATGAATACGGAAGACTCACCGGGCGCGTCCGTCCGAACGACCAACGAACGCATCGACCGTGAGTGGTGGAAAGAAGCCGTCGTCTACCAGATATACCCGAAGAGCTTCAGCGATTCCGACGGCGATGGGATCGGCGACATCCCCGGGATCGTCGAGAAAGTCGACTATCTCGACGAGCTGGGCGTCGACGCCGTCTGGCTGTCGCCCGTCTATCAGTCGCCGCAGGCCGACAACGGCTACGACATCAGCGACTACCGCGCTATCGACGACCAGTACGGGTCGATGGCCGACTTCGACGAACTGCTTTCGGCGTTGCACGACCGGGATATCCGGCTCGTCATGGACCTCGTCGTCAACCATACCTCCGACGAACACGAGTGGTTCAAGCGTTCACGCCGCGGCGAAGAACCCTACGACGAGTATTACTACTGGCGCGAGGGCGACCCCGAAACCCCGCCGAACAACTGGGAGTCGATCTTCGGCGGGTCGGCGTGGTCCTACGACGACGAGCGCGAGGCGTGGTACCTCCACCTTTTCCACGAGAAACAGCCTGACCTCAACTGGCGCAATCCAGCCGTCCGGGAAGCCGTCTACGACATGGTGAACTGGTGGCTCGAGAAGGGTATCGACGGCTTCCGGTTGGACGCCGTCAATCTCCTCTCGAAGGCCGAGGGACTCCCGGACGGCGACCCGGCGAAGGGCATCACCGGTCGCGAACACTTCTTCAACGGGCCGGCGATCCACACGTACCTCGGCGAACTCCACGACCGGACCGTCGACCGATACGACGCGATGACTGTCGCCGAGATGGGCGGGATTACCCACGAGCACGCCCTCGCGTACTGCGGCGAGGACGGCGACGGCATCGACATGGTCTTTCAGTTCCTCCGCGACGAGTTGGGCGGCGAGGACGACCCGGCGTGGGAACCGCTCGAGTGGACGCTTCCAGAACTGACCTCGATCGTCACCGACTGGCAGACGGGACTCGCCGGTGAGGCCTGGGTCGCGCCGGTCCTGGAGAACCACGACCAGCCCCGGAGCGTCTCGTGGTGGGGCAGCGAGGCCGCCCGTCGCGAGTCGGCGACGATGCTCGCCACCTTCCTGCTGACGATGCGGGGCACCCCGTTCGTCTACCAGGGCCAGGAACTCGGGATGACCAACACCGACTTCGAGAGTCTCGAGGAACTCGGCGATCCGGCGACGAAACATCGCGTCGAGAACGCGATCGCCAACGGCGACGTCGAGAGCTTTGCGGACGCCAAGCGAGTGATCAACCTGACGAGTCGCGACCACGCTAGAACGCCGATGCAGTGGTCGGCCGACGCGAACGCCGGGTTCACCGACGGCGAGCCCTGGCTGAAGGTCAACGAAAACTATCCCGAGATCAACGCCGCGGCCCAACGTGGCGACCCGGATTCGGTCCGGGCGTACTATCAGGAACTCATCGCCCTCCGCCACGACGCGGAGGTGCTCGTCTACGGCGACTTCGAGATGCACTGTCCCGACCACGAGTCAGTGCTCGCCTACACGCGGACGCTCGGCGACGACCGCGCGCTGGTCGTCCTCAACTGGAGTGACGACCCGACGACGATCGACGTCCCGCCGGGCGTGCCAGTCGACGAGTTCGGCCTCACGCTGGCGAATCGAACGGACGTCCCGACGACGCTCGACGAACGACTCGCGCTCGAGCCCTGGGACGGCCGCGTCTACCTGACCTGACGTCAGGACTGAGCTGACGTGATATCGGGAATGAATTACGGTCCCCCCGCGTGTAGTGTGACCAAGAGCATGGCGACGGACCCAAGCCGAAGACCGCAGACACCAACCAGGAGCGATCTACCATGACCGAAACACCCCACGACCGAATCGAACGACTGTGGACTGACGTCTACGGCACCGACCACCCCGAGAAACGCGCGGAACTCCTCGACCTCCTCGAGGAGCGTCGCGAGAACGTCGCGTACACACCCGACGAAACCGACTGGTATCAGACCGGCGTCGTCTACTCGCTGTACGTCGATCTGTTCGCCGACGATTTCGACGGACTGGTCGAGAAACTCGACTACCTCGAAGACCTGGGTGTGACTGTCGTCTGGCTGCTCCCCGTCCTGGAGTCGCCGATGGTCGACCAGGGCTTCGACGTCTCGGACTTCACGCGCGTCCGCGAGGAACTCGGCGGCAACGACGCCTTCCTCGAATTCGTCGAGGCGGCCCACGACCGCGGGATCAAGGTCGTCTTCGACGTGCCGATCAACCACTCCTCCGACCAGCACCGCTGGTTCCAGAACGCCCGACAGAGCCAGTCGGCCGAGTACCGCGACTACTACATCTGGAACGACGACACCGACCGCTACGAGGAGGCCCGCCTCCTGCTGAAGGGCGTCTCGGACTCCAACTGGACGGAAAACGAACCCACCGACGACTACTACTTCCATCGCTTCTACGACGTCCAGCCCGATCTGAACTACGAGAACCCCGACGTCCTCCTCGAGATGCTCCGGATCCTCACCCGCTGGCGGGTCCAGGGCGTCGACGGCTTCCGGCTGGACGCCGCCCCCTTCCTCTGGAAGCGCGAGGGGACCAACTGCGAGAACTTACCCGAA
Organism: Halorhabdus tiamatea SARL4B; assembly: GCF_000470655.1. Taxonomy (NCBI): domain Archaea; kingdom Methanobacteriati; phylum Methanobacteriota; class Halobacteria; order Halobacteriales; family Haloarculaceae; genus Halorhabdus; species Halorhabdus tiamatea. The sequence continues at coordinate 900,296 of NC_021921.1, read as the reverse complement.
ACCCACGCCATCCTGAAGCTCTTCCGGGCCGCCTTCGAGTACGTCGCCGAGGGGACGGTGATGATCGCCGAGGCCAACCTCGAACCCGACGACGTCGTCGAGTACTTCGGCGACGGCGACGAGTGCCACGTCGCGTACAACTTCCCGCTGATGCCGACCTTTTTCCTCGCGCTCGCCGAGAACGATCCCACGTACGTCACCGACGAACTCGCGAGCCTGGAGTCTCTCGACGTGCCCGCGAGCGCGCAGTGGTTCACGTTCCTGCGCGTCCACGACGAGTTGACCTTAGAGTTCGTCAGCCCGGCGGAGCGACAGCTGCTCAACGACGCCTACCTCGAGGACGAACGGTGGTCCTTCCGCGAGGGCGAGGGCATCTCCGGGCGGCTGTACAACCTGCTGGACGAGGACCCTGACCGGGTACTGCTGGCGTACTCGATGCTGTTTTCGGTCGAGGGGACGCCCATCGTCTACTACGGTGACGAGGTCGGCATGGAAAACGACGAGGCCTTCCACGCCGAGATGAACGAGCGCCTCGGCTACGACGACAGCCGCTACCTCCATCGCGGTCCCTTCGACGAGGACCGCAAGCGTGCGGCGATGACCGAGGAAGGTAGCGACGCCCACGCGATCTGGACCGGTCTCGGCGAGATGATCGAGACGCGGACCGACAACCCCGACCTGTTCACGGCGACGCCGACCTACCGCGCCGAGAACGGCGTCTTCGTCTCGACCCGTGAGACCGCGGGCCGCCGGCTGTCGATCTACAACAACGTCACACCCGAACCGCGAACGGTCGACGGGGTCGAACTCGACGGCTTCGACTACGCGTGGGTGCTCGAATAACGATGGCCCGACCCGACCCGACGATCACGGCGACGGCGTGGGACGAGAGCGAGCCGGTGGCGTTCCTGCGCGATCGTCTCGCGGAGCGCTATGCCGACCACTCCGACGCCGAGGTGCTGCTCGATCGCATCAACGAACACCTCCCGACGTTCTGGGACGCGTTTTCGGCGGTCTACGGCGAGGACCACGAGGCGGCCGAGTGGGCGATCCGGGCCGTCGACGCAGCTGTCGAGGGCTACGGCGACCGCGACGACGACCTCCGCGCGCTCGACCGCGAGCGTGCCAGCGAACCCGACTGGTTCCAGCGCCCCGATCACGTCGCCTACATGGCCTACGTCGATCTGTTCGCCGGCGATCTCCAGGGCGTCCGCGAGAAGATCCCGTACCTGAAGGAACTCGGCGTGACCTACCTCCATCTCATGCCCCTGCTCGAACCCCGGGAGGGACGGTCGGACGGTGGCTATGCAGTCAAGGACTACCGATCAGTCGACCCCGACCTCGGGACCATGGAAGACCTCCGAAAACTGGCCGCGGACCTCCGGGAGGAAGACATTCTGCTGTCGCTCGACTTCGTGATGAACCACACCGCTCGCGAGCACGAGTGGGCCGAGGCCGCCCGGGAGGGCGACGACCGCTTTTCGGACTTCTATCTCACCTTCGAGGACCGGACGAAACCCGACCGCTTCGAGGAGACTGTCCCGGAGGTCTTCCCCGATTTCGCGCCGGGCAATTTCACTTACAGCGAGGCGATGGACCGGTGGGTCTGGACGAGTTTCTACGACTTCCAGTGGGACCTCGATTACGCGAACCCGGACGTCTTCGTCGGGATGCTTCGGGAGATGTTGTTCCTCGCGAACGTCGGGACGGACTCGCTGCGACTCGACGCGGTCCCCTTCCTCTGGAAGGAACTCGGGACTGACTGCCGGAACTTGCCCGAGGCCCACTGGCTCCTCCGGGCCTACCGCGCCCTCGTCCGGATCGCCGCGCCGGGCGTCCTGTTCAAGGCCGAGGCGATCGTCTCGCCCGAGGAGACGATCAAGTACCTCGGGACCGGCGGCCACGAGGGCGAGGAGTGTGAGATCGCCTACGGCGCGCCGCTGATGGCCCACGCCTGGCACGCGCTGGCCCGGGAGGACGCAAGCCTGCTCTCTCACGCGATGGACGAACTCCCGGCGACGCCCGGCTCGGCCACCTGGCTCAACTACGTCCGGTGTCACGACGACATCGGCTGGGGACTCGACGACGGCGACGTCCGGGCCGCTCTGGGCCGCGATCCGACCGCCGAACGCCGCTTCTGTGCGGACTTCTACGCCGGCGACACTCCCGACAGTTACGCCGAGGGCTATCGCTTCCAGGTCGAGGAGGCGACCGGCGAAGCCCGCACCTCCGGGACGATGGCGGCCCTGACCGGCCTCCAGAACGCTCGGATCGAAGGCGACGAAGCGGACGTCGAGACGGCTATTCAACGCGGTCTTCTCCTCCACAGTGTCGTCTACGCGATGAAGGGCATGCCACTGTTGTACAGCGGGATCGAACTCGGCCAGCTCAACGACTTCTCGTATCTCGCCGATTCACTCAAAGCCGACGACAACCGCTGGGTCCACCGCCCGGCCTTCGACGGCGACCGGGCCGAACGCCGCAAGGAAGACGGCACTGTCGAGCAGCGACTCTTCGACGGGATCGCCACCCTGTCTGACGCCCGCAAGGGCCTGACGCCGGTCCACGCCCAGGCCGAGGAGCGGGTCCTCGACGTCGGTCCGGACGCGGTCTTCGCCGTCGAGCGCGTCTTCGAGGGTGAGCGATTGCTGGCGCTCGCGAACTTCTCCGGCGAGGCCCTGGCAGTGTCACTGAGCGCGCTCGCGGACGTCTGGACTCGCGGCGGACTGGTCGACGTCCTCGACGACGAGACGGTCACCTTCGCCGACCGGCGGGTCCCCTTGGCCCCCTACGGCTACCGGTGGTTCCAGCCCGATCCCGAGTTCGAACCTGGCGAGCCCGTCTCGACGACCGTCGCGGTCGACGTCGAGACGGAGTGGGGCGAGGAGGTCTACCTCACGGGCAGTCTCGACGCCCTCGGCGGGTTCGACCCCGACGAGGCGGTCCCGATGGACGCCGAGGAGTATCCTACCTGGACGGCTGAGGTCGAGGTCCCCGAAAGCACGTACTTCGAGTTCGAGTGGCTCAAGAAGCGCGACGGCGAGGTGATCGAGTGGTCGCCGGGCCGCTACGGCGCGAAAGCCGGCGTGGGGACGGTTCTCTCCGGCCTGGATCGGCCGTAGGCTGTGTTCGGATCGTGTCTCGTTCGACCGGGGCCGGTGGCAGCTGTTTTCGTAGTTGTATGCTCTCGACTGTTTGTGACGCTTCCGCAACTCACGATGGTGGACTCCGCTCCACAGGGTGGATAGGTCCAAATGTTCCAATATGTGTCATCGAACCCGTCGTACTTGCTCTGTCCAAATCTCGTCACGACTTGTGTAGAATACACCGGGCAGGAATCTCGCTACAGATCGAATTTGCTACCAGTTGTCGGGATGGTGGCCGACAGAATCCCGAGGAACCCGGCTGGGCGGCCGACGTGATCGCCCGACTCAACGAGTGGAATGATCACGATCCCAGAATACATTCGGCACCCATTGAGTGGCCTACCCCTGTAGACGATATCACACCACCGCCGCCAGCTTGGCGCTGCTGAGCTTCCGTCACTCGCTTTTGTCACTCTGAAGAGCTTCAGGCCGAAACGTAAATTTAATTGGTACGTATCTGCGGAAAACATGTCCGCAAGTGGTGGGCGGCGGGAATTGTTCGCGGTGATCGCCTCGCTTCTCATGATCGTCTCAATGTTGCCGGTGGGAACGGTGTCTGCCGGGACAATTTCAGAACCCTCAGGGAATACAGCGCCGGTTGATACTGTCCCAGACGTATCCCTGGACGGGCCGCCGGTGGTGTTGAAAGCCCAGGCCATGGAGCGGATTGGGAACCTCTCGGTTCCCTCGAACCAACTCGAATCGGCCAAGGAGCGCGCCCAGTCGCGGTTGAACGAGTCCCTTGTGTATTACCAGGATTCGAAACGCGTCGACGACCAGCACGCGTTCATTCGCGATGCAGAAGCACTCCGCGCGCTGACTGACTTCGACGGGACGAATCAAAGCAAGCGACTCGCCCAGATCGTCGAGTTGGTGGCGACAGCGGACAACCAGTCCGCCCGGCAGGTGATTCGTGACGCCGAGTACGCCTTCGCGGCGACTGAAGCGGATCTCGGCCCTGGAATGACCAACAGTGTCGAAGCGCACATCGACAACGCCCGACGACAACTTGCTCGAGCCGAGCAAATTCAGGATCGCGCTGCCGAGAAATCTGGTGCGCAGTCGATTCGCACGACCGCACGTGCCGTCCGGACGTACGGCCAGGCGGTCAACCAAGCGCACACTGCCTTGGGAATGATCGATGGCGAGGTCGGTCCGGAGGAGTCGTTGACACGGCGGACGGATCCGATCCGCAATGGAAGCGAGCGGGCACAGTACACGCTCGTTGGGAATGTGACGAATCCGACCGGGTTGGATGGGACGAACGTCACCGCGACGATCAACGACGACCGGACGGTCGCTCTCCCGCTTCGCCGTGGCTATTCCAACGGCACCTTCGCGGGAACCATCAACCTCACCGAGCGGGTGAATACGATCGAAATTACAGCCGTCGAGAGTGACGACGGCCAGCAGTCGAAAAACGGCAAGCAGAAATCCAAGAAGAAGGGAAACAACGGAAACGGTGGCGCGTCGTCCGGGCAGAGCCAGGCGAACACGGTCGTGCTTCGCCTGGACGGTGACGGCCTGCCGGACACCTACGAAGAGAACGTGACGGGCACGGATCCGCTGGATCCTGACAGTGACGCACCGTCGACCGAGGTGAACGAGGCCGACAACGGCACGATCGACGGCAACGAGGACTTCGACGGAGATCATCTCTCGACGATCCGAGAACGCGAACTTGGGACGGATCCACTCTACGCTGATACAGATGGTGACGGCCTGCCCGATGGTTTCGAGAAGTTCGTGATCGGGACGGATCCACTCGACACTGACACTGATGATGACGGCATACCTGACGGTGAAGAAGACCTCGACGGTGACGGGTTGACCAACGCCGAAGAGTACGACGCTGAGACTTCGCCACAGTACGCCGATATCGACGGCGATGGGCTGACCGATCCCCAGGAACTCGCCAATGGGACGGACCCGTGGCAGGCCGACACTGACGACGACGGCCTCGACGATGGCGTCGAACCGACCGACCCGTTCAACACGGATCCGCTCGATCCCGACACCGACGAAGACGGTATCAAAGATGGCAACGAGACGTATACGACCACGGCAGGCAACGAGAGTCTGGGCGTCGACGTCAAGTTGACCGGGGAAGGGAACGTGGCTGGTGGTGTGTCCGTCGGCGAGGAGACCGAGCGCTTCGCAGGGGGCGACCGCGTCGAGAACATGAGTGTCTCGGAGATCGTCGAGATCGAATCCACGCGCGAGTTCGAGTCGGCGAACGTCACCATCTCATACGACGATTCATTGCAGGCCGCGAGCAATGAGTCGGATCTGGCGGTAGTCACCTACGACCCCGAGAAGCAACTCTACGTCCCGATCAATTCGACGATCGACGCCGAGAACAACACGGTGACGGCCGAAACAGAGCACTTCTCGACATTCGCCGTCTTCTCGATCTCGAACTGGGCGACCGACGTCACCACCGAGCGACCGTCGAACGGGACGGGCGGCGAGGAGACGATCCAACCCGTGGACGTCCAGTTCATCATCGACTCCTCGGGCTCGATGGGCTGGAACGATCCTCAGGAATTCCGAAAGCAAGCAGCCAAAGAGTTCGTCGGCGCGCTCATTCCGGGCGACCGGGCGGGCGTGGTGGACTTCGATCACACTGCCCACGTCGCTCAGGAGTTGACGACGGACTTCGGCGCGGTCAACGTCACGATCGAGAGTCTGGACGCGAGTGGCGGGACGGACATCGGCAGCGGTGTCGCGCGGGCAAACCAGCACTTCGCGAGTGCGAGCAACAACTCTCGCGCAAAGGTTGCGATCCTATTGACTGACGGCCAGGGCTCGGGCGGCCGGGCTCAGGCACGGACGGCCGCCGACCGGAATATCACGATCCACACGATCGGGTTCGGCGGTGCCGACGGGAACAAACTCTCGGATATCGCATCGATCACCAATGGGACGTACAATTACGTCGAGGACGCCTCGGACTTGCCGAATGTCTTCTCGCGTGTCGCCGAAGAGGTCGAACCGAAAGACACCGACGGCGACGGACTGCCGGACGTCCTCGAAGAAAACGGACTGCCGATTGGTCACACTGGCTCGGACCTCCGCCGGCTTCCGACCAACGCAACCGACAAGCACACTGATGGCGACGAGCTCACGGACGGCGAAGAGGCCAAGGAATACCGAGAGTACCCGATCGACTTCGTCGTCAACGACCTCGAGCACGAGTACATCGTCTCGTACTTCGAACTGCGATCCAATCCGACGCGCGCCGATTCGGACGGTGATGGCCTCGAAGATCACGAGGAAGTCTCTCTGGAGAACAACTCGAAGGCCGACGGCTGGAACATCTCGGTGATCAACGAGAGCGGCCAGCCCTACCGGTGGGCTGGCAGTGTCGATGAGAATCCGGACGCCAATATCACCGTCACGTCCAACCCCATGCTGAAAGATACGGACGGCGACGGACTGAATGATACCGAGGAGAAGGAATACACGCATACGGATCCGCGCGAGCCCGTGACGTACGGGATTACTGCAGAGCAAGCCGAAATGATCGAACTGATCGAAGCAGATGGAGAGGTTTTTCGATTCCGATTCGGTGCAGACGCTCTCGGCATTCCAGAACAATTAGCGACAGAAGAAATTACGGTCGGGCCAAGCGGGTTGAACGATGCGACGAGTGACTTTGATTTCGTCACTGTCGACTCGCTCGATTCGAACTACGCCTCACGTAATCGTGAACTATTCAACCGTATTTCATTCAAGGCCCTCGATGGAACCAAGCGGACGGACACCTGGCTGTCAAACACTCGTGAATTGGAGGAGGGAACGGACCCATGGGATCCAGACTTTGACGACGATGGATTGACCGACGGACAAGAACTGAAAGGGATCACGAAAGCCACCCAAGGGACTACCGGTGGTATAGCATCGTTCACATATTTCAACGTTAGAGAGGCGAACATACTAGAAGAACCGACTGATCCGTTGCACCCCGATACTGACGACGACAGCTACTGGGACGGCTGGATTGGCGTTCACGGTGTCGGCTATAGTGATGACGGGATACTCTATCGGGAGCACTTGCAAACGGGAGACGGAGTTGAAGGGGATGAAGTCGTCCCTGAGCAGGCTGGAACTCACGTCTGGAACGGCGACGAACACGCGAGCCTCCACGTCGGAGAGCTACAGTGGGGGACGGATCCGACCGACGATTCGGATCGTGAGATTCCATCACCCTCCCTCTCAGTCGAGGTAGACTTCTACAAAGGGGCGAATACGTCGATAGATAGTCAGACCTGGGAAAATGGGATCGAACGGAACTTCGCTCTCTACGGGATCGACGTGAACGTAATCCGTGACGAAACGTTCGCTGCTGAGAGTCTCTGGGCCGTGAACCCGAACAATGGCTTCGGTCTTACGGAAATGGAACACATGTACGCCCATCAGAGTTACAATAGCGAGGACGCTGACGTCTACTCCCAGGTGCTGACCTACTGTAATTCTCCTCTCATACCGGGCGGTCGAACGCAGAGTGGATTCAATCACCTCACAATGCCCTATATAGGGATCTTCACAGAGGGACACAATAGCTGGACCAGCGATGTCGAAAACAAACATCAGGGTACATTGCACCGTTCTCCTTATCGAAATGGAATGGGGATGACGACTGCAAAAACGCTGATTCACGAGATCGGTCACTCGTTCAATCTCGGTGCAGCCGATGACGATTTCCTCAACCACCCGTTCCGGGCGGGAGAGGTCTATAGTGGATCTTCAGATGATCCTACGATTGAAGAGATAGACAAACGCCAAACCGAGTACTGGAGCGTCATGAGGTCCGGATGGGGACCAGATCTACTCCACCACCCAATGAACGGAAAGTATTATGCATTTTCTATTGAAGAATTGACCACGATAGCAACTCCATGAGCCGAAAAATCAGCCTCCTGCTTGCTATCGCGTTGCTGGTGCCACTCGCGGGTTGCGTGCCGAGTGGGGACGAAGTGAAGTTTGGGTTTTCGGGCTCGATCAACGCTACTCCATCCGAATTTCATATGGATGGCTACGTATCGATGAGTGGAGGTATTCCGGATCGAGATGTCTACCATAACGTATCGATTCGGTTGTATAATTCCGACGGAGAGATGATTGATTCGAAATTCCTCGGTGATCTTGACGGATCTAGCGATCCGTTCGAGATTGCAATTCGAGACGGCGAATTACCTACCTACGTAACGATAGAATCTCCGGACTTCTGGAACGAGAAAATGGTCGCCGAATACTATGTCAAGATGGATTCAGAATATGGGGTCGAATACGCATCGTCACGATCCGAACTACCAGTGACCTAACTATGTCCGGGGAATCATTGGGTGCACAGGTCTCAGAAACCCGGCGCCGATATCTAGCGGTCGTAGTCGTTCTGCTAGTGCGGCTTCAATCGTGATTTGCTGGATATAGCTGGCGGAGTTTGATGCGAGCGTCATCGGCCGTGAACTGCCAATCAATCTCGGATTCGTCCTCGTTTCGAGTGCGTTCCCACGCAGCGACCTCCGCACGGAGTGTCGCTGCGTCAGGAATGCGGCGGTCAAGGCACTCCGTCCACAGGGCGCTAAACTCGATTTCCGCCATGTTCAGCCAACTGCCGTGTTCTGGCGTGAAGTGAAATTCGAGCTTCCTGAGCAACCGACGAGCTTCTGCTGGCGGTAGATGTTCGTAGAAGGCGTACCGTTGGTGCGTATTCAGATTATCCATCACCACCCGGATGCAGTCCGCATCCGGGTAATGATCATCCACCAGCGACTGCATCTGAGCGACGAATTCCTCCTTGCGTCGTCGCTCGGTTACCTCGATATGTCGCCAGCCAGTCAGCGGCTCGCTCATCACGAAGAGGTTGCGCGTCCCGTTGCGTTCGTAGGTGTAGTCATACCGAGCGACCGCTCCCGGTCGCGCCGGGAGCGGGTCGCGGACTTCCTTGTGCAGTTCCTTGTTGGACTCGTCAAAACAGACGACTGGACGCTTTTCGTCGTAGGGTTCGTGGTAAAGATCGAGAACATCCTCCATTTTGCAGACGAACGACGCACTCTCTCCGGATTCGATCACCCAGGATTTGGATCGGTGAGGGTGCAGTCGTGTTTTTTTAGAACCTGTCGAACGGTTTCGTGAGAGATCGACTCAACGTCGATCTCGGTAAGACCAACAAGATGCTCAGCAAGGAGGTGCAGTGACCAGCGAGAGCGTCCTTCTGGTGGATCGCTACACGCCAACGCGATAAGGTGGGCTTCTTCACGTCCGTCGAGTTTGCGCTCGTAGACGCGGTCGGCCTTGCGGCGATTAATCGCCGCGAGGCCGTCTTCGGTGTAGCGTTTGCGGTGACGACCGACAGTGCCGGGGTGACATCCGACGGCTTGACTGACTTCGTCATCAGTCAAGCCGTCGTCAGCGTGCAAGAGACACCGTGCACGCGTGAGAACACGCGTCTTGTGCGTTCCAGAGGCAAGCAATGCGTTCAGTTCGGCTCGTTCATCGGCAGACAGATCGACAACGTACTTTTGAGTTCGTGGCATGACGGGCTTCAGAATATTTCTGAATACCACTAGGACGCGCTCTGAGTAGATAAATCTAGTAGTTCAGGTCTGAAGCGGCACTAGCTTAACGGATATCGGGGAAGAGTTTGATTGGGATGACTTAGAGGATGTACAAGATCACCTGGATGAAGACGGGTATCGTAAATATGATTGCTGACTATGACACATAACAATCGGTCCGAGATTTATCGCGAGGCGGAAAACGCTCGTAGAGCTGGAGATCTGATCGAATCTGGAGACAAATACCTCCAGCTCACCTATCTTGGGATTGTCAAATCCAACATGCATCATGTTGGCATGCTATCGAGCCTTACGAACCTCAAATACGCTGTCGTCTGCTATAGAGTCGCGGGAAACGACGAGCGGTGTGAAAACATTGCTCGACAGGGGATATTGATCTGTGAAGACGTTCTCGCGGATCGTATCGACGGCGACGACGTGGAACGGCAAGCCTGGTCTGGCCTTGCCCACGAACATATCGGCGATCTGCGACGGATCGCAGGGCTAGACGATCCGAACGCGTATCAAACGGCCATGCAGTATTATGAATCGGTAGAGGCAGCCAGTAAGCTAGATCTGGTCATGGCGTGGGCCAATGAGAACGAATTCTATCAAAGTTCGAAATATATCGCTCATCTCGCAGATGCAGCTGACCAATCCATCGATCCTGAGACAGCCCGTGACCTCCGGAGTCTCTCGCTGACTCGCCGGATTACGTTTCGACAGTCTTCCTTCGGCGACATCCTGACAGAACTTGATCAAAATGATTTGCTCGAGTGGAACGGAAACCCGCTTGCAATTCCAGATGACGAAGAATAATCCCTCCTGTGTCTCTGTTTGATTGTTGGGCCTCGTTTAGACGCTAGAAAACAGGTGTTTCAGCCCCTTCTGTCGAAGGACATCCCGTCAGCCATCGTTCGGCAACGGTTCGTCCGCGTGCCAGTGGTTGTGGCCCTGATCGAACAGCGTCGGCGTCTCGAAGACCGCCAGCGTCTCGACCTCGACGGTGACCGCGTCGTCGGCGCGATCGACGAGTAAGTCCTCGCCGGTGAACAGATCCTGGGTCTCGACCGGCAGTCGGAGGTCGACCCAGTGGGGGTGGTCGGCGAAGTTGATCACGACGACACGTTTCTCCTCGCCCGCGTCCCGACCGAACACCAGCACGTCGTTGCCGGCCTCGGCGCGGTGGGCCTCCCGCACGAGGTCCGCTTCGGGCCCCATGACCGGCGAGTCGTGATAGAAGTCGATCAGGCCCGAGACGAACGCGAGGTGTTCTTCGTCGTACTCCTCCCAGTTCATGAACGCGCGCTTGTACGGGTCGGCCTTGATGTCGCCCGTCTGATCCTCGCGGCCGAAGTAGGGACTCTCCCGGCGCTCCCCGTACTCGGAGACCAGTCGCTCCTGGCCGTAGTAGATGAACGGGACGCCCGGGAGCGTGAACGCGGCCGCCAGCGCCCCGCGTTGCGCCTGGGCGGGATCTTCGCGGTGGCCCTTCTCCTTGGCCTCGTAGTAGAGTCGGGACTCGTCGTGATTCTCCGTGGAGTTGATGACGCGGGTGTAGGCCGGGAACCCGTCGTTTTGGCGCGTCTCGACCGCGGCGATGAGGTCCCGGGGCGGCCGTTCGCCGCGGGCGACGGCGTGAGCGGTCCGCATGAACTCCGTCGAGTCGAAGTGCAGATCGAACTCGGATTCAGCCATCTCCGGGATGCGCGGGATCGACTCGTCGAGCCACAGGAAGGCGTCGTCCTTCTTGCGGGTCAACCGCCGGGCCTCCTTCCAGAAGGAGTGGGGGACGCCCCAGGCGATGTCACACCGGAACGCGTCGACGGTGTCCGACCAGAAGTCCACGACTGCGAGGATGTGCTCCCGGAGCGCGAGGTTACCGTAGTTGAGGTTCGGGTGCAGCCTGACGTCGAAGAAACTCGTCTGGGGCGGCGTGGCGTCGATGCCGTTCGTCCGGGACTGCCGATCGAACCAGTCGAAGTACGGCGAGTCGGTGTCCCACGAATCGACCTCGGGGAACTCGTGGGGGTCCTCGGGATCGTCGCCCAGTTGGGCGATGGTGTCCTGCCAGGCGTCGTGTTCCCAGCCGGCGTGGTTGACCACCAGATCGAAGGCGACCTTGATATCGTGGTCGTGACACGCATCGACGAAGCGCTCGAAGCCTTCGATCGTGCCCAGGTCTTCTGCGACGGCGAAGTAGTCGCTGGTGTCGTAGGCGTGGGGACCGCCCGGTGGGGTATCGATCCGGCCGCTCCAGGCGGGCACGATCGGCGTCAGCCAGACGAGGTCGACGCCCAACTCGTCGAGATACTCGACCTTCCCAGTGAGGAACTCGAAGTCGGTCGCCCGCTCATCGCCGGCGAACGACCGCGTGAAGATCTCGTAGACGACGGCGTCTTCGATCCACTCCGGCGGGCGATTGGGCAACTCGACCGCCTCTGTGTCCGGATCGAGGACGATCTCGTCGGTCGTGCCCAGTCGGACCCCGTCGTAGGGGGCCCCGAACAGCCGGGTCGGCCCCTCGAGAGCCTCGACCGGCACGCGGGCAGTCGTCCCCTCGACGACGATGTCCTCACGATCGAGCGCCGCCGCGTCGTGCGGCCGAAACGACACGTCGAGGTCCTCGAGGACGGCGTAACTATCGGGTGCGAGTTCGGGGTTCGATTCGATCACGAACTCGCCGGTTTCTGCGTCGTAGTGTCCCTCGAGTTCGATCCGTGGCGGCCCGCCGGTGGTCTCGCGGGCGTCGGTCGGGAGTTCCCCCTCGATGTCGTACACCTCGGTTCCGTCTTCGGTGACGGGCGGCGGGAACACCTTGATCGTCAACTCGTGGGTGCCGTCGGGCGCGTCGAGTTCGAAGACGTAGGTGCCCGGCACGTCCGGTTCGAAATCGGCTGTGTTGTGGTTCCCCTCGTCGTACTGCTCGGCGTCGTCCTCGAAGGGCGTCGGCGCGTACTCGATGCCGGCCTTGCTCCCGTCGGGCTTCTCGGCGAGTCGCCAGACGAAATCCCCCTTCTCGTAGGGGGGTGGATCACGTTCGGGCGTTCCGGCGATCGTCGGCGCGAGGTTGTCCCTGTCGTAGCCGTGGGCCATGTCGACGAAGATCGGGTCGACGATACTCTCCCCCAACTGGAGGAACCGCGGCGGGCCAGGATGGTAGCTGTCGGACGTATGATTTCCTGTCATATTACTCACCAAATAGACGACAACAGGTGTCGATAACCAGTCCTAGCGCCCGGAACAGTGTTAACTTTTATCCAGGACCACCATCACGGCTGACAGCTCTGGGGACGACTGCGGCACAGATATTTTTAACACCCGTAGCGAACAAATAGACGATAGACATGCACCATCCCGGCCCACCCAGATTCCTCGCAGTCGGGGAATCGACCGAACTCGCCCCCCGAGATCCCGACCCCTCGGGCACCTACACCTGGCGTATCGACGACGCACCGGACGGGAGTCACGCCGTGCTCGGCGACGATCCCGTCGAGACCTTCGCGCCCGACGTTCCCGGCGTCTATACTGTCGCGCTCGGGGCACCGGACGGGACTCACGAACTCACGATCCGGGCGTTCCCCGCCGAATTGGCGATCGACGACGAGGTAGCCCAGCCCGCCACGAGCGGCGTCAGCGGGGGAAGCGGACGCAGTGGTCGCTCGGGTAGCGGCGTCGGCGCTCGCTCGGGTTCCGGCTCCGGAGTGGGTCGGCCCGAACCCGGCGAGGCACGCCCGCGGCTCACACTCGACGGCGAGGCAGTCGACGACGAGTTCGTCCTGCGGGCTCGCCCCCAGACCGAACCGCGACGGGGCGCACCGCCTGCCGACCTCGACGTCGAGTTCTACGTCGACGACCGTGACGAACTCCCGGGACACACGGTCGAGAGCCGGGAGTTTCGGTTCCCGCTCGAGGCGATCGACGACGCCGCCCGCGTCCACGCTATCGCGGTCGGTGACCAGTATAGCGTGCCTGACTCCGTCGAGATTCACGGCGACGGCACGATCGAGCGACTCAACGACCCGCCGGCCTGGAGCACGGAGATGACGCTCTACGAGATTTACGTCCGGGGGTACGTCGATCCCGATCCCGGCCAGACCGTCTTCGAGGCCATCGCCGAGAAACTCGATCACATCCAGAGCCTCGGCGTCGATACGCTGTGGTTTACGCCCGTCCTCCAGCACGACGGCAACGACCACGGCTACAACATCACGGACTTCTTCTCGATCGCCGAGGACCTCGGCGGCGAGGCGGCCTTCCGGGAGTTCGTCGCCGAGGCCCACGACCGGGACATGCGCGTGCTCTTCGACCTCGTGCTCAATCACTCCGCACGCGATCACGAGTTCTACCAGCGCGCGCTGGCCGGCGACGAGCAGTACCTCGAGTGGTACGACTGGGAAGACCGCGAGGCCCGCGAACCGGAGACGTACTTCGACTGGGAACTCATCGCGAACTTCGACTACGAGAACCTCGAAGTCCGTCGACACCTGCTCGACGCGGTCGAGAAGTGGGCCGGCGTCGTCGACGGCTTCCGGTGTGACATGGCCTGGGCCGTGCCCAAGCCCTTCTGGCAGGAGATCCGCGAGACGGTCAAGACCATCGACGACGACTTCCTCCTGATGGACGAGACGATCCCCTACGTCGCTGACTTCCAGGACCTCTGTTTCGACATCCACTTCGACGCCGGGCTGTACTTCGATCTGCTGCAGATCGGCCACGGCGACCAGCCGGCCGACCAGCTCTATGGCTCCCTGGAGAGTCGCTATCAGATCGGCTTCCCGGATCACGCCGGCTTCCTGACGTACATCGAGAACCACGACGAGGAACGTTACGTCTCGGAGGTCGGCACTCACGCCGTCAAGGCCGCCGCAACGGCGACGTTCACGCTGCCCGGGTCGCCGATGATCTACGCCGGCCAGGAGATCGGCGAGCGCCAACGTCGCGGGGCGACCCACTGGGGCCACACCGACGAGGGGTTGCTCGCCTTCTACCAGCGGCTGAGTGGAACGCGCGAGGAGATCGACGCGCTCGGCTCTGGGGCCGACTTCGAACCCGTCGATGTCGAAAGCGACGCCGAGCAGGTCGTGGCCTACGCCCGCGAGAACGACGACGACCGCTACGTCGTCGTGTTGAACTTCGGCCACGAGGCCAAGGATGTCGGCCTTCCCGGGGAGACCGTCGAACCGGTCGACGAACTCGGCGACGAGAACGTGGCCGCAGAAGGTGGCGTTTCCGTCGAGGACGCCGTGATCCTGGCGGCGGAGTAAGAGCGACGACGCATTTCCGAGGCGTCACGCACGTTCGCTATTCCGGCTGGTAGGGATTGGTGGCCGTATCGAGGCGACGGACGTCTTCGGCGGCGTCGAAATCGTCGTCGAACGCGTAGAGGTATTCCAGCCCCTCCGCACGCATGTAGGCGACGATAGCGGCGTCGACGAACGAGAAGCCCTCGTATCGTCTGAAGAGTGCCTTCGCCGTGGCGAATGCTTCGGCAGTCAGCGACACGACGTGAAAGCGCGTGTTCTCCTCGATCCGGTCGAGAAAGTCTGTCGCGGCATCGTGTCCAGCGTGAGTCGTGAGGCCGTTCAACGTCTCTGCGAGCACGTAATCGAGGACAACTGCTTCCGGTAGTGTTGCCGTGTCGACCCCTCGAACGATGGGAAGTGCGTCGTCGTGGGCACTGTCGCGGCGGTAGGCCGCTCCGAACAGAACAGTCGTATCGACGACCGTGCGTGGCATCTACGGGAGGCCCCACGTGTCGTGTTCCGCTTCGACGTCCGTCGTCTCCTCGCCATCGTAGCCGTCGAACTCCGAGAACGTCCCATGGCGTTGCTGGACGACGCTCACTCGGAGCGTCCCGTCGTCTTCGACGCGCCAGCGAAGCCTGTCGCCGTCGTCGATGTCGAGTTCGTCGCGGATGGACGCGGGGATGTTCGCCTGATTCCCCGACACCTTGCTCTCCGAATCGACGCGATCGCTACTCATAGACGAACGTATGACTCACTCACTGATAAATCGTAGTGTGCGCATACACTACCCAGACCAGTCTGGCCGTGGAAGCCCCGAAGTGGTCAAGTCCGGTCGGCCTTCCGGGTCACGTCGGCGAGTCGGTCCGCGACCGCGGAGTCGAGTTCCGAGTCGAGCATCCGCCACTTCCAGTTGCCCGTGGCGGTCCCGGGCAGGTTGAAGCGGTGCTCGTCGCCGAGGCCGTGGAAGTCCTGGAACTGCGCGAACGTGATGACCGCCGGCGTCTCCCAGACAGTCTCGATGACGTCCCAGTTGATCGGCCCGCCCTCGTGATCGACCGCGAAGTACAGACACTCCCGTTGTTTCTTCGAGAGGTCCTTGACCCACCCGACCGTCGTACTCGTGTCGTGGGTCGAGGTGTAGGCGACGGAGGGCTCGTCGTAGCTCGCGGGATGGTGGGTGGACTCGGCGTCACACCAGTCGGCCATCCCCGCGACGCGCATCCCGGGGAACCCGAAGGCGTCCCGGAGTTCCCGCGTCGCGTCGGTGATGGCACCCAGGTCTTCGACGACGATCGGCAACTCGCCGAGCTGGTCGCGGACGGCCGCGAAGAAGTCCCGGCCCGGTCCCGAGACCCACTCGCCGTTCATCGCGGTGTCCTCCTCGGCGGGGACCTGGTAGTAACTCTCGAAGCCTTTGAAGTGGTCGATCCGGAAGACGTCGAAGCGATCGAGCAGGCCCGCAAAGCGCTGTACCCACCAGTCGTAGTCCCGCTCGGCCAGGGTCTCCCAGTCGTAGACCGGCATCCCCCAGAGCTGTCCGGTGTCGGAGAAGTCATCGGGCGGCACGCCCGCGACGTAGATCGGCTCGCGGTCGTCGTCGAGTTTGAATATCTCAGGGTTGGCCCAGACGTCGACGCTGTTGGCCCCGACGTAGATCGGCATGTCGCCGACCAGGTCGATCCCGCGCTCGTGGGCGTAAGCCCGCAGGTCTGCCCACTGGCGCTCGAAGCGCCACTGGCAGAACTGCCGGAAGCGAACGTCCTCGGCGAGTTCCTCGCGGTAGCGATCCAGGGTCTCCGGGTCGCGGAACTTCGCGTCGTCGGGCCAGTCCATCCAGGTATCGGCCTCGAAGTGCGCGTCTAACGCCCGGAAGAGGGCGTAATCGTCGAGCCACTCGGCGTTCTCGGTTCGGAAGGTCTCGAAGGCCGCCCGAGCGTCCTCGTCGGCGCGCTCCTCGAAGCCCGCGAAGGCGTTCCGGAGCGCGCCCTGCTTGAACGGGCGAACGCGCCCGAATTCGACTTCGCGGTCGTCGAAGTCGGGGCGATCCGGCTCGTCGAGCCAGCCCGCCTCGACGAGCGGGTCGAGTTCGATAAACAGCGGATTGCCGGCGCGTGCCGAATACGCCGAATACGGTGAGTTGCCCTGGCCCGCGTCGGTCGGACCGATCGGGCAGGTCTGCCAGAGGGACTGGTCGCTCTCGACTAGAAAGTCGACGAACTCCCGGGCCGGCTGGCCCAGCGTGCCGATCCCGTCAGGACCGGGCAGCGACGACACGTGCAGGAAAACACCGCTCTGTCTCTCGAAGGACATGGCCGGGGGTTCGAGGTGGAGCGGCTTGAAAGTGTGCGATTGTGCCAGGAACGGAGCGACCGACGCCGACGCGAGGACGCTAGTTCGTGTACGCGTCCAGCAGGTACTCCCGGACCATCCGGCGGGTGTGGTAGTACGGACCGTTGAACGCGATCGTCTGGCGCATCATCTTGATCCAGCGCTCGCGGTCGTCGTAGTAGGTGGGGATGACCTCGTTCTCGAGTTGGTTGTACAGCGCCATCGCGTCCTGGCGGGTCTCCTCCTCGTCGGTCGTCTGGTCGGGCGTGCTCTCCTCTGGATCGGGGCCGATCTTCCAGCCCGTCTCGCCCTCGATGTGGCCCTCGACCCACCAGCCGTCGAGGGTTCCAAGTTGCGGGATCCCGTTGTAGGCAGCCTTCATGCCGGAGGTGCCACAGGCTTCCAGCGGCCGACGGGGGTTGTTGAGCCAGACGTCGACGCCTTCGGTCAGCTTCGCGCCGACTTCCATGTCGTAGTCCTCGACGTACTGGGTCTCGATGACGTCGTTGAGCTGCCAGGCGTTGTGGAAGATGTCCCGGATCTTCTGCTCGCCGTTCTCGTCGCCGGGGAAGGCCTTGCCCGCGAAGACCAGCTGGATGTCCCCGACGTTCTCGGCGATGTGTCGGAGCCGATCGTTGTTGTAGAAGATGAGGTTCGCCCGCTTGTAGGGGGCCGCCCGCCGGGCGAAACCGATCGTCAGCGTCTCGGGGTCGAGATCCGACCCCTCGCGCTCGTTGATGAACTCGATGGTCTCGCGCTTTTGGGCCTGGTGGGCGTCCCAGAGCCCCTCGCTCGGCAGTACTGTCGCGTGTTTGAACTTGTAGGGGTTCGACCGCCAGCCCGTGATGTGCTCGTCGTAGAGGTCCCCGAAGGCGTCGCCGATCCAGTGGGGGACGTGGACCCCGTTGGTGATGGCGTCGATCTCGAACTTGGGGAACATGTTCTGTGAGACCTCCTGGTGCTTCTTGGCGACGCTGTTGGCGTACGACGAGAGGTTCAGGGCCAGCAGCGACATGTTCAGCCCCGCGTCGTGGCTGAACGGCCGCAAGTCGTCGGGCGCGACGGGATCGGTGACCATCTCCTCGACGAGCCCCCAGTCGAACTCGTCGTGGCCGGCCTCGACGGGCGTATGCGTCGTGAAGACACATTGTTCGCGGACCGCCGCTTCGTCCATGTCGTTGCGGGCGAGCAACTCGGCGGTGAGGAAGGCGGCGTGGCCCTCGTTCATGTGGTAGGTGTCGACGTCGTAGCCCAGTTCGTCGAGAATCCGGGTTCCACCGACTCCGAGGACGAGTTCCTGGGCGAGCGTGAAGTCGTCGCCGTGGCCCGGCGCGTACAGCCGCTTGGTGTAGCGTCGCGCGTCGTCGTCGTTACCCTCGACGTCCGTATCGAGGAAGATCACGGGGACGGTCTCGCCGCTCTGCTCGGAGACGACATCGTAGCGCCAGGCCGTCACGCGAACGTCGCGGCCGTAGATCTCGACGGTCACCTCGACGTCGAGGGGCTCGGCGTACTCCTCGACCGGCCAGGGGTCCGCGTCGCTGATCTGGGAGCCGTCTTCCTCTAGGGTCTGCTTGCAGTAGCCCTCCTCGTTGAGTGGCGTGACACAGACTCCCTCGACGCCCAGGTCGGCGAACGACCGGATCGTGTCGCCCGCGAGCACGCCCAGCCCGCCACTGTACGTGTGAAGATCGTTCTGAATCCCGATCTCCATGGTGTAATACGCGATGCGGCCCGGTTCCTCGGAAGTCGCTGTCGGAGTATTCATTTGACGTACATAACGAGCACTGGCACAAAAGTGCATTGGTTTCTTTATTTCCGAACGTATAGGTCTGCTAACTCCCGAAAACCACTAGACAGCCACTGAGCTCAATAATTATTACAGGTGTATACAAAAACTTCCTTACTATTCGATCGTCGGCGTCGTTCAGTTTTGGCGACCGTTTGGCCCAGAGGCAGTTGACGGGCCGAGGCAAACGCTTTCGGTGCGTTCGCCCAACGGTGTACCATGACGGATTCGAACGTTCTCGTCGCGGGAGAGGCACTGATCGACCTGTTTCCGACGGAAAGCGGCCGACTCGCGGACGTCGAGACGCTGCGGCGGGCGACGGGCGGCGCGCCGGCGAACGTCGCGGTCGGGATGGCCCGGCTGGGATCGCCACCGTTGCTGTGGACGCGACTCGGTGACGACCCCTTCGGCGAGCACTTGCTCGACGTCCTCGATGCCAACGGCGTGCCCGACTCGTTGATCGCCGTCGACGACGAGCGCAAGACGGCCCACACCCTCGTCGCCGACGATCCCGACGCCGACCAGTCGTTTACGTTCTTCAACGAGGGGACGGCGACGTTCGCGATGGAACCGGGCACGGTGTCCGACGAGCAACTCTGCGCGGTCGAGTGGGTCCACTTCGGCGGCGTGATGCTCTCGGCGGAACCGGCCCGGTCGGCGATGTTCGACCTCGTCGAGCGGGCGAACGATCACGGCTGTACCGTCTCCTTCGACCCGAACACGCGGGCTGACCTGTGGCCTGACCAGTCCGTCCTGATCGAGACGATCGAGCGAGCGGTGAGACTGGCCGACGTCGTCAAGACCGACCGCGAGGATCTCGCCTTCCTGCTCGACGATCCCGCCGACGTCGAAGCGACTGCGGCCGCGATCAGCGAGTACGGGCCACACACCGTGTTGTTGACCCAGGGCGGCGACGGCGCGTACGCCCGGGCGACCGAAGCGGCTCCGTGGGGGGCGGCGACTGCCGACCAGTCGCCCTTCGACGTCGATGTCGTCGAGACCACGGGCGCGGGCGACGCCTTCCTCGCCGGGGCGATCACCGCACTCCAGGAGCGTGGCACACTCGCCGACGCGGTCGAGTTCGCCGCCGGTGTCGGCGCGCTCGCGACGACAGACACCGGCGCGATGGCTGCGCTTCCGGACCGGGACGCCGTCGAGGCGCTACTGTCCTGACCGGGCTCGGACTGCCGACGGCCGAGTGCTCGGGGGAAGTACCACTCTGAGGCCGCAATTCCTGTAACTATTTCATAATTACCGCTGTTTCCCTACACCCTCCGTATCCGTGGATATTGTTACCGTGTGACGTGTCTGAACCCGGCTCTCGTCGCCTCATGGACCGGTCACGAGACGATAATGAACAACTGTGAAGAAATAATGACAGTAGAAGTATTAACACCAGGCGTTATCTATAAGTGGCTATACATGCAAAACCCCAATTATGGATGGGGACAAACCATCTGGCCGCGACAGTGTCGACCGGAACGTTTCCCGACGAACGTTCGTGAAAGCTGCCGGCGGAGCAGGCGTGGCGATGGGGCTCGCAGGCTGTTACGGTGACGGCGGCGACTCCGACGGCACCACCGTCTCCATCGGTATGGGGACGACGTCGATCGATAACGTCAAAGATCGGATGCCGGAACTCCTCCACGAGAACGGCGTCGACGACGACATCACGATCGACTGGAACGAGCAGGAAGAGGCGAGTGGCGCACAGCGCGATCAGTACCTCCAACTCCTCCAGGCCGAAGAGGGCAATCCGGATCTGATGATGGTGGACAACGGCTGGGCGAATATCCTCATCAACCGGGGGCTCCTCGAAAACGTCACCGAGACGCTGAGTGACGACGTCGTGAGCACGATCGAAGACGAGTACTTCGGTCCGTTCTCGGACACCGTCCGGGGCCAAAACGGCGACCTCTACGGGGTGCCCCTCTTTCCGGACTTCGCGACGATGATGTACAACAAGGAGTACGCCCGGGAGGCCGGCTACACTGACGAGGACTTCGAGACGTGGTCGACCGAACCGATGACCTGGAGCGAGTGGGCCGACCTCGTTCAGGAAATCACCGAGGCCTCCGACGCCGAGTACGGCTTTACCACCCAGTGGGACATCTACGTCGGAACCTCCTGTTGTACCTGGAACGAGGTCATGACCTCCTTCGGCGGCGCGTACTTCGGCGGCCGGGAGAATCTCTTTGGTCCGGTCGGCGACCGACCGATCACCATCGACGAACCGGAGGTCATCGAGGGCCTGCGGATGATGTACACCTTCGCCACCGACGAAGAAGACGAGATAACTCACGACGACTACCCCGTGGGTCTGGCGGACCCGGACATCATCCAGTACACCGAGAACTCGGCGCTGTCGCCGTTCCTCCAGGGCGAGGCGGCCTTCCACCGCAACTGGCCGTACGCGCTCATCGAGGCCGAGGGCGACGACTACGAGGCCCTCCCAGAGGGCGCGGGGTCGATCGGGTCGATGCCGATTCCCTACGCCGTCGAGCGGGGCGAGGGCAACCAGCCCGGTACCGGCGGCTCGAACTCCGCACAGGGTGGCTGGCACGTCGCGCTCAACCCCTACACCGACAACACGGACGCCGCGGTGCAGGTCATGGAGGCGATGACCGAGGAGGACTTCATGCTCGGGATGATGGAGGCCCAGGGATGGCTGCCGCCGAAGCCGTCGATGTTCGAGTCCGAGACCGCGACCGACCCCGAACAGGTCGGCGTCGTGGGCAACCACATGGACACGCTGCGCGTGGTCGGCCAGAACGCGATGCCCCGCCCCTCGACGTCCGTGTGGTCGACGCAGTCGACGACGATCGCAGAGCAGGTCAACCGGGCGGTCGCCGGCGAGAAGACGCCCGAAGCCGCCGCCGCTGACCTCCAGAGCGCCATCGAAGACATCGAAGAGTCCGCCTAACGATGAGCGGGGACGAGACAGGGTTCGAACGCGAAACCAGGCGCTCGGGGCCACTCGTGGCAGCCACGCGGTGGCTCGAGAACCTGGGCGAGACGACGTTCGCGTACCTGCTGTTGATACCCCTCCTGCTCATCTTGAGTGCGATCGCGCTGTACCCGCTCCTGCGGACGTTCGAGTTCTCGCTGTTCACCGACTGGTTCGGACAGTCGCCCCCCGAGTTCGTCGGGATCGACCACTACGTGAACCTGTTTACGGGCGCGGCCGACAGTCAACTCGCCGGCGAGGTGACGTTCCTGCCGGACATCACCGTCAACGGCGAGTTCCCGTTCGTCCACGCCGCCGGCATCTACCGGAGCGCGCTGGTCGTGACGCTTTTGTTCGCGTTCATCAGCGTCTTCTTCGAGACGATCATCGGGTTCGGCCAGGCGCTCATCCTCGATAAGGAGTACCGCGGGCGACGCTGGGTTCGCGCCGCGATCATCATCCCGTGGGCGATCCCGGTCGTCATCCAGGGGATCATCTTCTTCCTGATGTTCCACCCCAGCGCCGGCTTCATGACCGACTGGCTGGCCCCCTACGGGATCGTCGCGGCCCGGAACACGCTCAACGACCCGACGAGCGCGTTCCTCATCATTACCGTCGGTGACATCTGGAAGACGACGGCGTTCATGGCGCTGTTGATCCTCGCCGGCCTCCAGAGCATCGACCGGAACCTCTACGACGTCGCGAAGGTCGCCGGCGCGACCCGCTGGCAACAGTTCCGGTACATCACCTTCCCGCTCGTCTTGCCCGCACTCGGCATCGCCGTCCTCTTCCGAATGGTCGGTGCACTCCGGGTCTACGGGCTGATCGACTCCGTCTCGACGTGTACGACGGTCCCGTCGCTTTCGTGTATGGTCGTCGAGACGTTCAACACCCACCGCGGGTTGTCCTCGGCGATCGCGTTCGTGACGGCCGCGATCATCGCGATCGCCGTCTCAGGCATCATCTACCAGCAGTACAAGGAGGGGAGTATCTAACATGTCAGTCACACCACAGAGCGATTCCGAGACGACTGAATCGGGCGGCGGGATCGCCAATTACGTCCGTCGGGTGATCCACGACGAGGACGTCCGCGAGCGGTTCTACCGGGCGCTGTTTTACGTCGCCGCAGCGTTCTTCCTCATCACGACGTTGTTCCCCTTCTACTGGCTGTTCGTCCTCGCGCTGACGCCGAACTCGGAGATCCTGGCCGGCGACTGGTCGCTGCCGGTGATCGGCATCGACTTCCCCCATCCGAAGGGATTCAATATCGGGGCGTTCGTCGAGGTGTTCCAGCAGATCCCGTTCCACCTCTACGTGTTCAACAGCTTCGTCCTCGCGACGGTGACGACGATCTTCGTCCTCATCATCGCGTCACTGGCCGGGTACGTCTTCGGTCGCCTGGAGTTCCCCGGTCGTGGGGCGTTGATGTTGATCGTGCTGGCCATCTCGTATTTCCCGCCAGCGGCGTTCCTCATCCCGCTGTTCGACGCGTTCCTCGGGAACGCTATCGTCGTCCCGTTCCTCGGGATCGAGCTGTTCTCGATCCCACGGATCGTCAACACGCCGTGGGCGATGATCACGCCGTTCAGCGCGCTGTTCTTGCCGCTGTCGATCTTCATCCTGACGACGTTCTACGGCCAGATTCCGGACGGCCTCGAGGACGCCGCCAGGGTCGAAGGGACGACGCGGCTGGGCGCGCTCGTCCGGGTCATCATGCCGCTTTCGGCCCCCGGGCTGGCGACGGCCGCCGTGTTGACGTTTATCAGCGTCTACAACGAGTACTTCTTCAGTTCGCTGATGGCACTGGAGAACACGCCGGGGAACTGGTCGCCGCTCGTCGGCGGGATCCTGAGCTACCAGACCCAGTACACCACGTCGTTCAACCTGATGGCGGCGGCGAGCATCGTCGGGGTCCTCCCCGTCGTCCTGCTCGTCATCGTCGCACAGGAACGCATCGTGAGCGGGCTGACACAGGGAGCACTCAAAGAATGAGCACAACCACTCGACGAACGATCACACTCACGTCACAGACGATCACACGGACTGACTACGAGCTATGGCACGAGTCAAACTAGACGGCGTCACGAAACAGTACGGGGACGAAATCGCGGTCGAGGACATGAACCTCGACATCAGAGACGGCGAGTTCGTCTGTCTCGTCGGCCCCTCGGGGTGTGGGAAATCCACCACCCTCGAGACGATCGCCGGCCTCGAGAAGCCCACGGAGGGGACGGTCCACATCGGCGACCGCGACGTCACGCGCTTGCCCCCGAAGGACCGCGGGATCGCGATGGTCTTTCAGAACATCGCGCTGTTCCCGCACATGAACGTCTATAAGAACATCTCCTTCGGGCTCCGGCTCCGGAACTTCGAGCAAGACGAGATCGACCGCCGCGTCGAGCAGGCGGCCGACATCGTCCAGCTCGAGGGGCTCCTCGAACGCCAACCCAGTGAACTCTCGGGTGGCCAACAACAGCGTGTCGCGATCGCGCGTGCGATCGTCCGCGATCCCGAGGTGTTCCTGATGGACGAGCCACTGGCGAACTTGGACGCGAAACTCCGGGTCCACATGCGGACCGAGCTCCAGCGCCTGCACAACGAGCTGGATACGACGATCATCTACGTCACCCACGACCAGGCCGAGGCGATGACGATGTCCGATCGCATCGCCGTCATCAACGACGGGCATCTCCAGCAGATCGACCCTCCGCTGACTTGTTACAACGAGCCGGCGAACCTCTTCGTCGCCGGGTTCATCGGGTCGCCGTCGATGAACTTCGTCGAGGGCGAGATGACCCAGACAGGCATCCAGACCGAGCACTTCGACGTCGCCGTCGACGACGCGGCCGCCGACCTCGACGTCGGCGACGAGGTGACGATGGGTGTCCGTCCGGAGGACATCTACCAGGTCGAGAACGCACCGGGCGTCTCGACCACCGACGTGATCGAGGCGACGGTCGACGTGACCGAGCCGATGGGTGACGAGATCTTCGTCTACCTCACGCTCTCGGAGCAGACCGGCGAGTTGCGCACCAGCGACGCGGTCGCGACCGCCTCGGACCAGCTCCTGATGAGCGTCGACCCGGACGTCGATCTCGATATCGGCGAGTCCGTCTCCGTCGTGATGGACCGGACGAAAGTCCACCTCTTCGACACCGCCTCGGGGAATGCCATCGTTCACGACGTCACGGCCCCGGCGGAATCTACCTCGGACCCTACGGGGAGTACAGCGGACTGATCTCCGATGAGTAGTCTCGTCCCGGTCCTGTATTACGGCGGGTTCACGATCCTGTTTTTCTTCTGGATCTACGGGATCGTCTCGTTCGCCCTGGACGTAAAGAACAAGATCATCCCCGGGCTGCGGGCGTATCGTCGCGGCCGGAACGAGCACCCACCGGAGCAGCAATCGGACCAGCCCGAGGACAGAGAGGGGCTGTACTGACTGTCCGCCCGAGAAACTGGAGGCCCACGGATGACAACCCACGCTGGAGCCACGCTGGCGATATCTCGAACCGCGAGACGGCGGTCCGAGCGCCGCCGATCGAGACCCGTCGACGCCGTCTCCTGTCAGAAGTCAACGTCCTTATATCGACCATTACACATTGGTATGTACATGAACCGACGTCGACTCGTCGGGGGCGAGCGACAGCGTCACGCTCTCGGCGAGTCACGCTGTCCCCGTTGGAGGTATCGCTCATGAACGAGTCGGAACTCACTTCGATCCTCGAGGAGGCGGGCTTCTCGCCGTACCAGGCCGACGCCTACGTCGCGTTGCTCGAACTCGGGTCGGCGACCGCGACCGACCTCGCGGAGGAGAGCGACGTCCCCGACCCCCGGATCTACGACGTGTTGCGCGACCTCGAGAAAGCGGGCTACGTCGAGACCTACGAGCAGGATTCCCTCCGGGCGCGTGTCCACGACTTCGAGGCGCTCCAGGAGAGTTTAGACGACCGTGCGACCCGCTTTTCGCGGGCCGTCGATGAGATCGAACGCCGCTGGGAGAAACCCCGGATGGAGGAGAGCGTCGTCAACGTCGTCACGCGCTTCGAGACGGTCCTGGAGAGTGCGGCCGAGGCGATCGAGAACGCCGAAAACCAGATCCAGCTCACCGTCAATCCCGACACCTTCGAGGTGCTGCGGCCGGCGCTGCGAGCGGCGACGGACAACGGCGTGGCCGTCAATCTCGCGATCACCACCGACGGCGAGTCTGAATCGGTCCCGGACCCCGAGACGGTCGCCGACGTCTGTACCGAGGCGCGTCACCGGGAACTCTCCTCGCCGTTCGTGGCGATCGTCGACCGGAAGAAGGCCTACTTCGCGCCCCACGAGGGTTCGACCAACGAGTACGGCCTCATCGTCGACGACCAGACTCACGCCTACGTCTTCTACTGGTTCTTCCTGACGACGCAGTGGGACAACTGGGAGCCGGTCGTCGCCGCCGAGGACGACACCCAGGAGTACTTAGAGATCCGGTACTGCATCCGCGACATCGCGCCGCTGATCGACGACGGCAAGACGGTTCGGCTTCGCGTCGACGGGGCCGACACCGAGACGGGCGATCGGCGCGTCATCGAGGGGACGGTCAAGGACGTCATCGTGGGTCCCGATCACGTCAACCTCGAGACGACGCCGATCAGTTCCTACGGTAATCGCGTCGCGATCGTCCTCGAAACCGACGATGGCACGGTCGACGTCGGCGGCTGGGGCGCACTCGTCGAGGACGTCGAGGCCCATCGGATCGTCGTCGAGTCCGTCGAGTGAGACTGTCGTCGACGCACACTCGCCCCGTTTTTCGTCTCTGTGGCCTCATTCGTCCGAACCCTTAAGTCCGGACTCGCCGGACGTGCACGTATGACTTCGAAACCTGCAGGCGGGGACGCGCCCGACGTTCGCGTCACGACGACGATCGAGACCGATCGAACGGTCGTCGTCGTCGAGGGGACCCACGACGCGGCGGTCGTCGTCAACTCCGCCTCGGGCGAACGTGTCTATCTCCCGCCCGAGACGGCCACTGGCGAGGCCGATGTGGGGTCGAAAGCCCACGACGACAGTCCCTACGCGGGCATTCCGACTGAGAGTCCCTACGAGGGGATCACGACCGACAACCCGTACGAAGGCATCGCCACTGAGAGTCCCTACGCAGGGATGGCCACCGACAGTCCCTACGAGGGCATTTCTACCGACAGTCCCTACGAGGGGATGGCCACTGACAGCCCCTACGACGGACTTTCCGACGACGACAATGGCACAACTCGGCGTTCGGAGGCGTACGGTATCGTGCCGACCGACGACGGCTTTCGGCTCGTCCATCCAGAACCCGCGACCGACGTGCGGTTCCTGCGCTGATCACTCCTCCCTGTCCGGTAGGTCAGTCCGCGAGGATCTCGCGGTAGAACGTGACGTGTTCGTCGGCGACGGTCTCCCAGGTCCGCTCCTCGTAATCGGGTAACGGGCCGGCCGCGAGTGCGCGTCTGATCCCGTTCGCGATCGACCGCGAGTCCGGTTCGACCTCGACGATGCAGCCCTCTGGCAGGACTTCGGCCGCGCCAGACTCACAGGCGACCACTCGCGTCCCGACCGACAGCGCTTCGACGATCGTGATGCCAAACGGTTCCGATAGCGACGGCGAGACGAACGCGTCGGCACTGGCGTAGTAATCGCCCAGCTCCGCTTCGGGGACGTAGCCGACGAACTCGACCATGTCCTCGACCCCCAGCAGTTCGACGAAGCGCTCCAGTCGCTCGGTGAGGTGGCCGGTTCCGCCGACCACGAGCGTGACGTCCTCGGCGTCGAGGCGATCCAGCGCGTAGACGAGGTGTTCGATTCCCTTCTGGTGGGTGTGTCGCCCGACGAAAAACAGCATCTCGCCGTCGATATCTAGCTCCGCTTTGACGTCCCGTCCGGTGGTCTCGACGCTGGAGAAGCCGTTGTGGATGACTCGGGAATCGCCGCCGTAGTGTTCCTGTACTTCACGGCGGGTGAGTTCGCTCACGGCGATCAGGTGATCAGACCGGTCGACGACTCGTTGTTCGGTCTGTAACTCGCGCTCGGGAGGGATGCGATTGCGGTCGCTGGTCAGCGAGTGAAACGTCGTCACCCACTCGATGTCGTGGGCGTCCTGTGCCGCCTTGCCTGGCCCGTAGCCGAACCAGTCGTGGGTGTGGACGATATCGGCGTCGGCGGCGTACTCGACGAACTCGTCGGCCAGCCGGTTGATGCGATCGGCAACGCTCCCTTCGCCCGTCGGGACGCCGTAAATGCCCGCTCGATCCGGGGCGTACTCGGCCGGCAACACGAGTTCGATCTCGACGTCCTCGCGGGCGTCGAACTGTTCGAACATCTCGCCGACGGCGGTATCGAGACCGCCACTCACGTTTGGCGGGAACCCCCAGCCGAGCATCAGAACCTTTGGTACCATTCGTCGTCTGCGATTGGACGGGCCCGTACTTCACTGTTGGCTCCGGCGATTGGGGTGTCCGTCTCGAAAATGGCGTCGAGCCCTTACTCGGAGTCGCGGTGTTGCTCCCACACCCAGTCGTCCGGTGGCGTCTGTGTGAGGGAGGTGTGGGCCCCGATCTGGGCGTTCGAGAGGCTCACGTCTTCGAGTTCGGTCTCTTCGTCGACGAGCGAGGAGACGATCCGACAGCGTTCGAGGGTCGCGTCCGGGAACACGACCGACCGTTCGAGTTTCGAATCAGTTACGGTTGCGCCGTCCATGACGTGGACGTTCTCGCCGAGCTCCGACTCCTCGACGGTCGCGCCGGGGGCGACGAGCGTCCCGCCGTCGAGGTACCACGAGACGGCGTCGAGGTAGCCGTCCGGGGTCCCGATGTCGAACCAGGCCCCCTCGAAGGGGAAGGCGTAGACCGGCTCGCGGTCGATGAGCCACTCGATGAACCAGCCGGGTTCGTCGGGGTTGTTCTCCCCGGAGAGGTACGTATCGAAGAGGCCGACGGTCTCGGCCGGGAAGGCATAACACGCGATCGAGACGAGCGTGCTCGGTGGGTCGTCAGGTTTCTCCTCGAAAGCGACGACGCGGTTGTCCTCGACGTCGATCACGCCGTACTGGGTCGCACTCTCGAGGTCGCCGACGTCGTAGGCGGCGATGGTCGGCCCGCCGTTGTCCTCGAAGGCGTCGATGAACGACGAGAGATCGAAGCTGATCAGATTGTCCCCGGCGATAACGATCGTATCGTCGTCGACGCCCTCGCGCTCGACGAGTTCACCCAGCGCGCCGACGACCCCGAACTTCTCGTCCTCCGCGCGGGCCTCCTCGACGGAGACGGTCGGTTTCTCGAAGGGTGAGTCCGCGAGGTGTTTGCGGAACTCCGAGGCGAACTCCTGGTTGGTCGAGACGTAGACGTCCTCGATCCGGTCGTCGGCTTCGAGTTCACGGAAGATGCGGTCGATCACTGTGGTGTCCCCGATCGGCAGGAACATCTTCGGCCGGTTGCGAGTGATCGGCCACAGTCGCGTCGCGAACCCGCCTGCCAGGACAATAGCGTCCATAGATTGCCAGACGCAAGCCACTTACTTTGATGTGCCGGTGGACGCAACGTCTCGGTCGGCGATCTCGGCCTACTCTCGGAGTTCGAACCGCTCGGTGTGGACGATGTCGTCGGCGGCGTGGCCCACCATGAGCTCGAATTCGCCGGGTTCGGCTGCCCACTCCTCGTCGGCGGTCCAGAACGCCAGGTCGCGTTCGCCGAGTTCGACGGTCACGGTCGCCGTTTCGCCCGGCTCCAGATCGACGGTTTCGAAGCCGACCAGTTCCTTCTCCGGTCGCGACCGGCTCCCCACGAGATCCTGGACGTACAGCTGGACGACGTCGCGGCCGGCGATGTCGCCGATGTTCTCGACCGTGACGGTCGCCTCGAGCGTCTCGCCGGGCGAGAGCGCGTTCGAAGAGAGCGTCAGATCGGTGTAGGCGAAGTCGGTGTAGCTTTCGCCGTGGCCGAAGGCGTACAGCGGTTCGTTGGGCACGTCGAGGTACTTCGACGCGTAGTCTCTCACGCCGTCTCCCGGCGGCCGGCCCGTCGGCAGCCGGTCGTGGGCGACCGGGATCTGGCCCTCGTTGTAGGGGACGCTCATCGGCAGATGGCCGCCCGGGACGGCCTCGCCGAACAGCGTCTCGGCGACGGCCGGGCCGCCCTCGACGCCGGGATGCCAGACGTCGAGGATCGCCGGCACCGACTCGGCCAGCCACTCGATCGCGAGCGGCCGGCCGTTCATGAGCACGGCCACGACGGGCGTGTCGGTCTCTCCGAGTGCCTCGAGCAGTCGCCGCTGGTCGCCCGGCAGGTCGATCTGGCTCCGGCTCGCGGCTTCGCCCGTGATGTCGGCCGGTTCACCCACGACGGCGACGGCCACGTCGGCGTCGGTCGCCGCGTCGACCGCCGCCTCGAGCGATTCGTCCGTCACTTCGCCAGGCATCGATTCGTCTGTCACTTCGCTGGGGAGGCTGTATCCGGGCGCGTACGCGACCTCGCGATCGAGGAACGATTCGAGTCCGTCCCGGATCGTGATGACGTCCTCGGACCGCCCCTCGAAACTCCAGGCTCCGAGGGCGTCCTCGGCGCTGTCGGCCAGCGCGCCGATCACGGCGACGTCGTCGGCCGGGTCAAGCGGGAGCCGGTCGTCCTCGTTTTCCAGCAGGACGAAGGACTGCCGGGCGGCCTCGCGGGCGGCGTCACGGTGCTGCGCTGTGAGCATCGCCTCCTCGCGACGTTGCTCGTCGAAGTATCGGTAGGGATCCTCGAAGAGGCCGAGCAACCCCTTGACGGTCAAAACGCGACGGACGGCGTCGTCGAGTCGGTCCTCGCTTACGTCTCCGTCGCGGACGAGATCGGCGAGTTCGTCGACGACGACCTCGCTCGCCATGTCGATGTCGGAGCCGGCCTGGATCGCCTTGCGCGCGGCCTCACGGCGGTCACTCGCGGTCCCGTGCTGGATCTGCTCGCGGAAGGACGCCCAGTCCGAGACCACCAGCCCCGGGAAGTCCCACTCGCCTTTGAGGATTCCGTCGACGAGCGATTCGTTGCCGCTCGCCGGGATCCGCTCGTGGACGTTGAAGGCGTTCATCACCGACCCGACGCCTTCCTCGACGCTGGCCGCGAACGGCGGGAGGTGGCGCTCGCGGAGGGCCGTCTCCGAGACGTTGACGGTGTTGTACTCCCGGCCGCCCTCGACAGCGCCGTAGCCGGCGAAGTGTTTCGCACACGCCAGAACCGTATCCGGCGCGCTCAGGTCCTCGCCCTGGAAGCCCCGGACGCGCGCCCTGGCGAAGGCACTCCCGAGTACCGGGCTCTCACCGGCCCCTTCCATGACTCGGCCCCACCGTGGGTCACGCGAGACGTCGACCATCGGCGCGAACGTCCAGTTGTGTCCGTCGGCGCTGGCTTCCGTGGCGGCGATCCGCTCGGCTCGCTCCGCCAGTTCGGGGTTCCAGGAGGCGGCCTGTGCCAGCGGCGTCGGGAAGACGGTCCGATACCCGTGGATAACGTCGTAGCCGATCAGGAGTGGGATCCCGAGGCGACTCTCCTCGACGGCGCGTTCCTGCAGCCGGCGTTTCGTCTCGAGGTCGGTGACGTTCAGCAACGACCCGACCTCGCCGTCGGCGATTGCGCCCTCGAGTTCGTCTCCCTCGTCTTCGGTCCCCGTGATGAAGTGTACTGAGCGCTGGTTGAGCTGGCCGACTTTCTCCTCGACAGTCATTTCTTCGAGTGACGATTCGACACGTTCGTCGATCTCCGCGCGGCGGTCGTCGTCGACGTACTGGTCGAGCCGTTCGTCTGAGAGTTCCATGATACCCACCGCTACACCCCGTGCCCATTTAATCTTTGCAGAATAATTTCATCCCAAAAGCAGCCACGATGCCGGATGCTGGCCCGATCAGCCGCTCAAACCCCCGGCTATGCGAAAAAACGTCGGTTCGTCTATACATACGAAATCCGTTAAGTTGGGGACGACACGTCTCGTATCAAATATTTGGCGTCCCGGGGAAACGCGTTAGAAAGTTATTCAAGTCCCGTTTCCGTCATTCGATGTATGGCGAAGCGACACTTACACGATATCGATACGAACGTCGATCCCTGGGCGTTCGTCGACGACGTGGGGACGTTTCGACTGGCTGACCCCCAGCGGTCGAGTTACCTGTATTTCCCGCTGGTCAACGAGGCCGGGATCATGTCGGCGATCACGCCGAAACTTCACGGTGACATCAACGCGAGCCAACACGAGTTCCTGACGCCGCCGACCGCCGTCGAGAACCTCCACAACAAGCGCACCGCCCGGAACTTCTGGGTGTGCGAACACGGCGTGGGGCCGTGGTCGGCCGCCGGCAACAGCGCCACACAGATTCCCGAAGAACGCCCCGGCGGCGCGGAGTCCGTCTCGATGGAGGGCGGCCTGCTGTATCACGAGATTACCCGCGAGAACGACGAGCGCGGATTGCGCGCCGAGATCACTAACTTCGCACCGGTACGGGACGACATGGTCGAACTGATGCGCGTGGCCGTCACGAACACCGGCGAGAAGACGAAGACGATCACGCCGACGGCGGCCGTCCCCATCTACGGTCGCTCCGCCGACAACATCCGGGACCACCGTCACGTCACGTCGCTGCTTCAGGAGACCTGGACCGAGGAGTACGGCGTCCTCGTGCGCCCGACCCTTTCGTTCGACGAGCGGGGTCACACGCGAAACGAGACGACCTACGGCGTCCTCGGCACGGAAGCCGACGGGACGGCCCCCGAGAGCTTCTACCCCGTCGTCGAGGACTTCATCGGCGAGGGGGGCAACCTCGAGTGGCCCGAGGCCGTCGTCGAGGATCTCGCGGGCGTCTCAGCCGGCACCGAGGTCGACGGCTACGAGAGCCTCGGCGGCCTCCGCTTCGAGACGACGGCACTCGAACCCGGCGAGACCGCCGAGTACGTCGTCATCCAGACCATCTGGACGGACGATCCCGACCCCGCAACTCTGGTCGAGCGCTATGGCTCCAGCGAGGCCGTCGCCGAGGAACTCGCTGCCTGTCAGGATCACTGGCGCGAGAAATCGAGTGCCGTCGAGTTCGACACCGGCGACGACACCTTCGATCAGTGGATGCGATGGGTCACCCTCCAGCCCGTCTTCCGTCGCCTCTTCGGCAACTCCTTCCTGCCCTATCACGACTACGGGCGCGGCGGCCGTGGCTGGCGTGACCTCTGGCAGGACATCCTCTCGCTGTTGCTGACTGAACCTGACAACGTCACCGACCTGCTGTACAACAACTTCGCGGGCGTCCGCTTCGACGGGTCGAACGCCACGATCATCGGCGACGAACCGGGCGAGTTCACAGCCGACCGGAACAACATCCCTCGCGTCTGGATGGACCACGGTGCCTGGCCGTGGCTGACGACCCGCTTCTACCTGGATCTCAGCGGCGACCTACAGTTCCTGCTGCGCGACCAGCAATACTACAAAGACCTCCACGTCGATCGGGCCAGCGAACAGGACGAGGCGTGGTCGCCCGAGGACGGCACCGAACTCTACACCGACGACGGCGAGATCTATGAGGGCACCGTTTTGGAGCACCTCCTCGTCCAGCACCTCACGCAGTTCTTCAACGTCGGCGAGCACAACGTGATGCGCCTTGAGGACGCCGACTGGAACGACGCCATGGACATGGCCCCCGAACGCGGCGAGAGCGTCGCGTTCACCGCGCTGTACGCCTGGAACCTCCGCGACATGAGCGACGTCCTCGACGCGCTTCGGGCCGAACTCGACGTCGAGGAGATCGAGATCGCCCGGGAGCTGCAGACGTTGCTCGATACGCTCTCCGAGCCGGTCGATTACGACGATCCCGAGGCAAAGCAGGCGCGACTCGACGACTATCTCGACACCTGGGAGCGGACGGTCTCCGGCGAGAAAGCCACCGTCGCGATCGAGGAGTTGGCTGCCGACCTGGAGCAAAAGGCCGAGTGGCTCTACGAGCAGTTGCGCGACCAGGAGTTCATCGAGGACGAAGACGGCCACCAGTGGTTCAACGGCTACTACGACGACAGCGGCCGGCGCGTCGAGGGCGACCACGACAACGGCGTCCGGATGACCCTGACCGGCCAGGTCTTCACCCTGATGGGCGGGGTTGCGACCGACGACCAGGCCGACGCCATCGTCGAGGCCGCAGACGAGTACCTCTACGAGCCGAAGATGCGGGGCTACCGCCTGAACACCGACTTCGACGAGCTCAAGACCGACCTCGGGCGTGGCTTCGGCTTCGCGTTCGGGCACAAGGAGAACGGCGCGATGTTCAGCCACATGGCCGTCATGTACGCTAACGCCCTCTACCGCCGCGGGAAGGTCGAGGCCGGCCACAGAGTCCTCTCGGGCATCTACGAGCAGAGCAAGGACTTCGAAGTCAGCCGGATCTACCCGGGCATCCCGGAGTACTTCAGCGAGCGCGGCCGCGGGATGTACACGTTCCTGACTGGCTCGGGGAGCTGGCTGCTGTTGACGACCGTCACGGAGGTCTTCGGCGTGAAGGGCCGACTCGGCGACCTGCGCCTCGAACCGAAACTCCTGGCCGAGCAGTTCGACGACGGCGAGGCGGCCGTGACCTGCCAGTTCGCCGACCGCCGACTCGACGTGACCTACCACAACCCCGAGAACGCCGACGTCGGCGACTACGAGATCACTGCCGTCTCGCTGAACGGAGACAGCGTCGACTTCGAACGCACCGACGACGGCGTCGTGATCGACCGCGAGGTCGTGACTGGCCTGGACAGCGAGGCCGTCCACGACGTCGACGTCACGCTCGAATAAGGACCGACGGTCAGACACCACCTACACACAATCATGGACCGACACTCGTTCGACGACCGCGACCGTTTCGTCATCACCGACTACGCCGACCGCGACCCGTTTGCGAGTTTCCTGCCCGGCATCGCCGGCGAGATGGGCATCCCGCTGTGGGTCCTGTACGTCAATCGCGGGCAGGCCATCACCAGCATGGGCGTCGGGGACAAGGACGGCGCGATCACCGAGTTCCTGCCGGCGAACAAGGCCTACCGACAGACCCACGACGTCGGATTCCGGACGTTCCTCGACGTCGACGGGACGTTCTACGAACCCTTCGCACCTGACTCCGATGGCGACCGCGACATGCACGTCGGCGCGAACGAACTCGAGATCGTCGAGACTCACGACGCGTACGGCCTGGAAACGACCGTCCGGTATTTCACCGTGACCGAAGAGCCGTTCGCCGGACTCATCCGGGAGGTCACGATCGAAAACGTCGGCGAAGAGACGATCGACCTCTCGGTGCTCGATGGCCTCCCCGTCGTCGTCCCCGCCGGCGTCGAGGACGCCGAACTCAAGAACGTCTCCCGGACTGCCGAAGCCTGGATGGCTGTCTCCCACCTCGAGTCGGGCGTCCCCTTCTATCAGGCCAACCCGACGATGGGCGAGGACGCGACGCTCGAAGCAGTCGAGGGCGGGCACTTCTACACGGCCGTCAGCGACGGCGAACGCCTCGACCCCTTCGTCGATCCGGACGTCGTCTTCGGGCAGGACACCACGCTGGAGCGCCCCGGCCCGTTCCTCGAAGGCGGCCTCGACGCGCTCTCTGACGCCGACCAGATCACGGTCGGTCGGACGCCGTGTGGCTTTTTCGGCACCGAGACGACGCTCGAACCGGGCGAGACGCTCTCGCTCGACGCGCTCGTCGGCCACGCCGCCGACCACGAGGGCGCACTCGAGCACGCCGATCGGCTCGACGCCGACTTCGTCGCCGAGCAGCGCGAGCGCGCGAACGAACTCGCCCGCGATCTGACCGACCACGTCGCCGTCGAGACAGCCGACGACACCTTCGACGCCTACACCCGCCAGACGTTCTTCGACAACGTCCTCCGTGGCGGGTGGCCGGTCCTGCTCGGCGAGGACGACGTCGTCCAGCACGTCTACTCGCGCAAACACGGCGATCTCGAACGCGACTACAACGACTTCTACGTCGCCCCCGAGTTCTACTCCCAGGGCAACGGCAACTTCCGGGACGTCCTCCAGAACCGCCGGGAGGACGTCTGGCTGGAGCCCGGCGTCGAGGACTTCAACGTCGTCTCCTACATGAACCTCCTCCAGGCCGACGGCTACAACCCGCTGGTGCTGGAAGGTAATCGCTTCTTCGTCGAACCCGACGATCGCGATGCGATCCTCGAGCTGGTCGAGGGTCCGGACGCCGTCGAAGAGACGCTCAAGGACGCGTTCACCCCTGGTGGACTCCTCACCGCCGCGATCGTCGAGGACGGCGGGCTGACGGTCGATCCCGACGAGTTCCTCTCGGTCGCTCTCGAGCAGGCGACCCGGCACTTCGAAACCGCCTTCGGGGACGGCTACTGGGTCGACCACTGGACGTACAACCTCGATTCGATCGAGAAGTACCTCGACATCTACCCTGACCGCAAAGCCGACCTCTTCTTCGGCCGCGAGGCGTACACCTTCCAGGACACCCACGTCAAGGTCCGCCCACGGACGCTGAAGTACGTCGAGATCGACGGCGCGGTCCGGCAGGCCAACCCGCTCGCATTCGACGACGAGAAGCGCGAACTTATCGAGTCCCGTGACGCCCGACCCTTCGCGGTCCGCACCGACGACGGGCACGGCGAGGTCTTCGAGACGACCCTCCTCGGGAAGCTGACCACCCTCGGGCTGGTGAAGTTCGCGACGATGGACCCGAAGGGGATGGGGATCGAGATGGAGGCCGGCAATCCCGGCTGGGACGACGCCATGGCCGGGCTCCCGGCGATCTTCGGGTCGTCGATGCCCGAGACCTATGAACTCTCCCGGCTGCTCGCGATGGTCCGGGACGCCATCGAGACCGCCCCGGAAGACGTCGACAGTCTCACGCTCCCCGTCGAGATATACGATCTGCTGGAGGCGGTCCGCGAGGCGCTTTCGTGGTACCGCGAGACCGACCGCGTCGAGCGCGATCACACCTACTGGGACCGCGTCGCGACCGCCCGCGAGACGTACCGCGACCGCGTCCACTGGGGCTTCGACGGCGAGACCGTCGACGTCTCTCTCGGCGAACTCGACGACGCACTCGCGGCCTTCGAGCAGAAGGTCGGGGAGGGCATCGATCGCGCCAAGGAACGCAACGACGGCGAGGTCCCGACCTACTTCCGGTTCCACGTCGCGGACTACACCGAACGCGAGGTCGGCGACGTCCCGGAGGACCTCGATCATCCCGGCCCCTTCGTCGAGGTTGAATCCTTCGAACCCGAGGCCCTCCCGCTGTTCCTCGAAGGCCCGGTCCGGGCACTCAAAAGCGGTGCCGAGGCCGACAACGCCGCGGCCATCTACGAGCAAGTCAGAGACAGCGGGCTCTACGACGAGCAATTGGGGATGTACAAGGTCAACGCCGACCTCTCCGGCCAACCGTTCGAGATCGGCCGCGCGCGGACGTTCACGCCCGGCTGGCTCGAGAACGAGTCCATCTGGCTCCACATGGAGTACAAGTACCTCAAGGCGCTGCTGCGGGCCGGCCTCTACGAGGAGTTCTTCGCGGACTTCCGTGCGGCGGCGATCCCGTTCCAGGACCCCGAGCAGTACGGCCGGAGTCCGCTCGAGAACTCCTCGTTCCTCGTCTCCAGCGATCACCCCGACGAGTCGATGCACGGCCGCGGGTTCGTCGCCCGGCTGACCGGCTCGACGGTCGAGTTCCTCAGCATGCTCCATCACATGCTGTTCGGCGAGCACCCCTTCGCCCTCGAGGACGGCGAACTCACGCTGACGCTCGACCCCAAGCTCCCCGCCTGGCTGTTCGACGACGGGCGGCTCACGGGCACGTTCCTGGGTGAGACCACCGTCGAGTACCGCAACCCTGCGAACGAAAACACGTTCGGAGACGGCGTCTCTCCGGCGAGCGTGACCGTCGAATTTGCCGACGGCGAGGGACACAGTCCCTCGGACAGCCGGACGGCGTCCGGCGACGGCGAGACCGTCGAGGTCGACGGCGCGACGATCGGCGAGCCGTACAGCCGACGGATTCGCGACGGGGAAGCCGATCGGATAGTCGTCGAACTGCGCTGACAGGGCTGTCTGGCCGCCCGACTCAACCTTCTTCTGTGGCCCACAGCTGTCCGTCAGCCATCCGATAGACGCTTCTTGACGCCACCAGTGCGATCGCGATCTCGAGTCCGCCGGCGGTCAGAAATGCCGCAAGGAACCCATAGCGATCGGTGACGACGCCGCCGACGAGAAAGCCCGAGAGCATGCCGAGGCTGCCGAAGACGTTGAACCCGCCCATGGCCGCGCCGCGCTCGCTCGCGGGAACCAGATCGGTGACCAGGGCCATCGTCGCCGGCGCGACCGCCGCGCCACAGACGCCGACGACGACCATCAGCGCCGCCGCGAGGACGAACACCGGCGCGAGGCCGACAGCGATGATCGTGACGCCGTAAAGAAGCGACCCGACGACCACCGGGACAAACCGACCGACTCGATCCGAGAACTGTCCCATGTGGTACTGCAGGGCCGCGAACGGCAGGAAAAACAACGCCAGTGTCACGCCTGCGACTGCCGGTCCGACATCGAACGCGTCAGTGAAATACGCGACGCCAGTGAGTGCGAAGAAGCCAGCCGTCAGGCGATCGATGAACCCGAACGCGTAGGGCACCAACAGCGCCGGCCGGCCGCGCAGTCGATCGAGAAGCGGCGCGAGTTCGATGCCGCCCTCGGGCGTCCGGTCCGGGACCGTCGCCGCGAGCAGCGCCGCCTCGCCGAGGACGACCGCCCCCGCGTACAGCGGGGCGAGCGGATCGATCGTGGACAGCAAGCCGCCAGTCGTCGATCCGAGTGCCGCACCGAACCCGATCGCGGCACCGGCAGCACCCATGTTCCGGCCGTGACCGCCTGACAGATCCATCAATTTCGTGATCGACAGCGAGAACGCCCCGATGGTGAACGCGCCGCCGAGGACCCGCAGCGCCAGCACACCGTCGAAGCCCACGCCGAGCCGTGGGGCGAACGCGACCCCCAGATAACTCGCCGCGCCGCCGAGGGCACCGGCGACGACCAGCGGCGTCCGCCGGCCGAGCGCGTCGCTCGCCAGGCCCCACACGACCGCGACGGTGACGAACGCGCCGAACTCGGCGACCAGAAACCACGTCCGTGCCAGGATAGAATTCCCGCCGCCCAGGGCACCGACGAGGCCTTCCAGCCCTGGATACAGGAACACCTGCGAGACAAGTACCGCCCAGACGACGACCGCGAGACGTCGCCGCTCGGTCATCGCTTCTCGCGTGTCTCGGCCACGTTCGAGCCGCCCTTTCGCCGGACGGGACCCTCTCTTCTGGTCGGTACGTCCCGCTCGTCGGCCACCGCTGTCATCACCCGACCGGATGGGGGCGACGCTCTTGAATGGCCGGCCCGACGACGCGCCATCAGTTCACGTGGAGCCGTCCGCACGTGAGCAATCGCGCCGGTCGCATGCGTTATCACTCGCCGCTGAGACGTGACATAGTAAGATGGCCGCTGATACATCCGCGTACGACGGGGACCGATCGACAGACGAGACGAAAATCCACCTCGCGTCCTGGGAGGACCGCTTTTTCGCGTGGTTGATCGACGTCATCCTCGTCGGTGCCGTGAGCTCGACACTGGGCGATATTGCCGGCGTCTACTCGTTCTCTGTCGGCGGCGTTCCGATGACGCTGCCACTCCTGAGCGTCAACGGCCTCGGCTTCTGGCTCTACTGGACCGTCCTCGAAGGCTACGGCGGGCAATCAGCCGGGAAACTCCTCATGAACATCGCCGTCACCGACGAACGCGGCGCGGACATCGATTATCTCACCGCCGCTATCCAGGCCTTCGGCAAGGCCTTTCTGCTCCCGCTCGACTGCCTGATCGGCTGGCTCGCGATGGGCGGCGAGTACGTCCGCGTGTTCAACAAGCTCTCCGGCACTATCGTGATCGAGCGTGGCGAAAGCGAACCGACGGGCGTCGAATACGTCACGCCGGAGTGATCGACAGTAGGGGGACTGATTCCACACGATCCATTGTTCCTTGGCGGCTGTTTCTGTCCGCATTCCTGGTTCCGAGCGTATCCCTGACGACGTGTCGGGAAAAACTGTTAAGACTAACAGTGCTGTACGTACTTACAGACCGATGTCGGCGGACAAACGCATCCCCGTGACCGAGGAGACGCGGAAAGAACTTCACAACTTGAAGGAGCCGGGCCAGACGTACGACGAACTCCTCCAGGAACTGGCCCAGCAACGCCGCCGCGAGCAACTCGAGGCACGCTTTCGGGACCTCGAGGACGCCGGTCGCGACGAGTTGACGGCCCTGGACGATGTCTGAGTACGAGGTATTGCTGGGCGACGACGCTCGTGAGTTTCTGGCAGCCGCCGACGAGAAGACGACCCGCATTTGCAAGGACAACCTCCGGAAGCTGGCGGCGAATCCGCATCCCGGGCGCGGGACGGGAGACAAGGAGAAACTCCCGATCGACGGTCGTCGCGACCGCTATCGGTTGCACATCTCCCGGACCTACACGGCGATCTACACCGTCCTGGAAGACGACCAGGAGGTCCGCGTGCTGGAAATCGTTCCGATCGACGAGGCGCACAAACGCTACGGGTTCTAGATGCCCCGTCCGGTAGGTTCTTGTTGGCTCCCCTTCTGAGACCGTCGTTTTGGGAGGATTCGAACCGTCTGAAAGCTCGCTCGCGGTTGCACCGCTCGCCTCCGAGACGCTCCCGTCGGGCGCGTCTCGCCTCGCTCGCGCTCCGGGGTTCGAATCTCAGAAATATTTGCGACTCACGAGTTTGTTCGTCGCAAAATAGTCCTGGGAGGATTCGAACCTCCGTCGAGGGCCCCAGAAGCCCTCATGATTGGCCACTACACCACAGGACTGCGTGTACTCGAAGTCTGGCGGTTCCACAACTAAACACTGTCGCTTTAGCACAGACCTGTCACTCGTTCCCAACCGCCGAATCCGCAAGTTCGGGGATCTCGTAGTGTTCCTTCCGATGACAGTTGGCACACAGTACTCGACAGCGATCGATCTCGTCTTCGATCTTCTCTTTCGCGTATCCGTTGATGACCATCCTCGAGACGCCGAGTGTTTTCTTGTCTGCGTTTACGTGATGAAAATCGAGCGCCGCCGGATCGCCTTCGCCACAGCGCTGGCAACGACAGTGTTCGGCTTTGTAGTCGTGTAACCACCCGCGAAGTCGTTCACGCCGGCGGTCCTTCTTGGCGATGTCCCGCTCCCGATTCTTGTAGTACCATCGCATGTTCCCGGACAACTTTTCCCAGTCCTTCTCGGGTGGGAGTTCGACCCAGTCCGGCTTGGGCTGGACGTCAGGCCCGCCGTTCTCCCCTTGCTCGTACGTCGTCAGTCCTGCCGCTTCTTTCGCCGCGTTCCACCCACCGACGATCCGGAGTATCGTCGACGCCGACGGCGTCAGTCCGAGCGTCTCGTACTCGACTTTCGTCGGGGATTTCCCGAGACGCTTGGCCGCCTCCCGGATCGCGCGGATACAGTCGCCCCGGCTCGCCATACGTTGGCTCCGTGCGTTTTCCCATAAAAAGCCGCGGGCCGAAATGCGCATACTATTCGCTGTCCTACGTGGACGCGTGGATCGCCAGACCATCATCGCGGAACTCGACGTCGTCTCCCCACGGGTCGTCCTCGGGCCGACGCTCGCGAGCGATCTTGACGCCACCGTCTACGCCGAGCGGTTGCCGGTCTCCCACGAGGGTTCCACCTGGTTTCAGGTGACGGTCCTGACCGCCGATTTCGAGGCCTTCGAGGACGCTCTCGCCGCGGATCCGACCGTCGCCGATAGCGAGGTGTTCGCGGCCTACGGCGACCGGCGGACCTACCGGCTGACGATCGCGCCGGACGTCCCGGTGCTGACCGAACACGTCGCCAGCTTCGGCGACGAACTGCTCGACCTCCGCTCGACCGCGGACGGCTGGCGCGTCCGCATCCGGACGACCGATCGCGCGTCGATCCGCGAATTTCTGGCGTTCTGTGCCGAAGAAGACATCGACTGCCGGCTCGCTCGCGTCTTCGAAGCGAGCGACCCGGTCGGCGAGATGGCCGTGCCCGTCGAACGCGACGCCTTCGAGGTGCTGGCTACTGCCTTCGAGGCGGGCTACTTCGAGGTTCCCCGGGAGACTTCTCTCGCTGAACTCGCCGAGCGCTTCGACGTCTCCGAATCGACGATGTCGGTCCGACTTCGACGGGCGCTGGGCCACGTCGTCGGGAGTCTCGTCGCCGACGCGGCCGCCGACGCCACGGAAACCGAGTGAGCGCCAACGGCCTGGTGATGCGTCCGTGTGTTCGTTATAAATGCCGGAGTAGTTCGACGGAGATGGTATCTGGTGGTATCTCCTACCACTTCTCGGTATGAAACGCAATACAACTGTCGA
Organism: Halorhabdus tiamatea SARL4B; assembly: GCF_000470655.1. Taxonomy (NCBI): domain Archaea; kingdom Methanobacteriati; phylum Methanobacteriota; class Halobacteria; order Halobacteriales; family Haloarculaceae; genus Halorhabdus; species Halorhabdus tiamatea. The sequence goes on along the minus strand of NC_021921.1, from coordinate 857,859 downwards.
CGCTGGCGACGGCCTCCACGAGCGCCCCGACCTTCGGTTGACCGTCGACGTCGCCGGCCGGCGACTCGTCTACGCCGAAAGCGATCTCGAGACGATCGGGTTCAGCGCAAACGAGCTATAACGAGACGTCTTCGAGGGAGTCGGATTCCGCGGCGATCTCCTCGTTGAACGCCGCGACGAATCCCGGGAAGTCCGGCGCGTGGGCACGCAGGTCTCGTGCGGATGGGGGCTGATATTGCGAGAGGAGGTAGATCCCGCCCTCGCCGCCGACCCGGAGGTAGCTGGTCCGGCCGTCCTCCCACTTGAGCTCCCACCGGGAGCCGCTGGTCGAACGGCTTCGGCTCGATCCAGCGGCATCACCACCGTCGGTCACCCGCGTTGCAAACGTCCCGTAGTCGCCGCCCTCGTAGCGCTGGAGCTGGCGGGCCATGGCGTCGGTCGCCTCCCGCATCTGCCCGAGGATACGTTCGCGCTCCGCGACCAGCGCGTCGACCGATTCCACAGCGGGGAAGTCACTGCCAACGTCGTCGAGCACGCCCGCGAGCGAGCAGACGTGTTCGTTGAACGCCGCCACGAACGCGTCGTAGTCGGCCATCGCGGTGGCGAGGGCGTCCGGTTCAGGGGGTTGCTGGGTCGAGACGACGTAGACGTCCGCGCCCCGGCCGGCAAAGCGGAGGTACTGGACGTCGCCGGCCTCGTACTTCAGCGTCCAGGTTCCGGCGTCGGTCTCGAAGTCCGCCTGGCCGTAATCGCCACCCTGCAATCGGGCGAGTTCGCGGGCGATCCGGCCGGCGTGTTCGGTGACTGCGGCGACCACTTCGTCGCGGCGCTCGGCGGCGGCCTCGGTCCCGACGATTTCGCTGTCCAGGCTGCTCGTCATCGGTCGAGTGGAGGGGGTCGGCCCGGATAACGCCACCGGGTCGGCTACGACTGGCTCCTGATCCCGGAAACCGACACCTACTTTCCGGTCTGCGTCACAGGAGAGAACATGTACGTCGGACGATTCGTCGTCGTGGCCCCGGAGGTCGGCGCGTATCGCGTCTCCTCTCGCTCGTTTCCCAACCGCAAGGCCGTCGATCGTGACGGGACGATCACCGTCGCGCCGACGGCCGAGGCCCCGGAGACGGACAACCCCTACATCTCGTATAATGCGGTCCGGCTAACAGAGCGCGGCGCGGTGATCGGCAACGGTTCTCATGTCGATCCCATCGCCGAGAAACTCGCGCTCGGAACCCCGGCCCGGGACGCGCTGGCTGAGCCCCTCAACGCGCTGGATTTCGAGAAGGACGACTACGACACGCCCCGGATCGCCGGCATCGTCGGCGTCAGCGAGGACGACCCGACGGCTGGCGAAGCCGGCGCAGCCATCGGGATCGTCCGTCGAGATGCGCTACTCGTCGAGGCCGTCGACGAACCGACGCTCGTGGCGACCTACGAGCGCGACGATCCAGTTCCGTTCGATCTCGGGGCGAATGACGCCGCGGGTGCAGCACGGGAAGTCTACGACCACGAGTTCGAACACGCGGTCTGTGCAGCCGGTGTCTCCGGGTCGGCGGGCGGCTTCGAGACGGCGATCGTCAACGAGTGATCCACGGGTAGCGGTAGGTCAGCGTTTTCGTCGATGCCGATATCACGTCAAGCGGAGTCAAATCCGCCCCGGACAACAATTCGGTAGACTGACACAGGTTCAGTCGAGACGATCGAGCGAGCCGTGGAGTTCCTCGTTTTGGATGTGGGTGCAAAACTGTGCACAGAGTCGACAACAGTCGACACCGTCAGTAAACGTTCGGACGCTGGCGTCCCAGCGAGCGTGCACGGATCCGAGCATCGCACTCCGCACTGATGGTTCGGTCGCGACCATGATCCGTCGCGTTCGCTCCGGTGGAATCGCATCTGTTGCAGGTCCATGCATACCATCCGTCGACAGCAAATCTTCGAGAACGCTCCCGATCTCGATTCCGACGCCGAGATTGTCGCCGACCTGGGGAGCGATGAAAACTGTCGCATTGCTCGCTCGCGCAAAGGCGATACTCTGTGTCGCCGCATCCATTTCATCGAGTGGGATTCCGACGTCAATGGCGAGAAACGCGTTGAAGCCACGCTCACGGAGACAGTCTCGTGTCTCTTCGAGTAACCGCAAGACCTCATCTTCGGCGTATTCGCCGCTGTTCTCGTCCCACGTGGCAAACGACGGGGCATCGGTTTCGACGTCGGCGTCCGCTGGCAGCAGCGCATCGACCTCGAACGTTCGGTACGGTCCCATCAGATAGACGAGAAACTGTTCTCGCCTCACTGGGGTGTGTCCATCTGAGTCACCGACAGCACGTGGGAGATTGTCGATGATTCGCTGCCGCATTCGTGTTACGAGTTCTGAACGACGGTATATAAACATTGGCCTTTTCAAGAATATTCCAGTCAAGAACGACTAAGTACGTGGCATTCGATTGTTCGAAGTGAGTGTCCTAGATGTCAGAGACCGATCGCCACCGGACAGACGAGGTTCGTCAACCTGAGCCACCGCTGCCGGAAGAGAGTGGACTGACGCTCGAGGAGTACCTCGCGATGCAGCGGGCGATCGGTCACTCGACGCGGTTTCGGATCCTGCGTGCGCTCGTTGCAAACGACGAGCTGAGTGCCTCCGATCTCAAGTCGACGGTCGATGTCGAACCCGGGAATTTCCACTATCATCTCGACGAACTGGTGGATGTCGGGCTCGTCGACAGACGAAAGCGACGGACTGCCGACAGCCAGGGCTTTTTCACTTACTACCGACCGACAGCGATGGGTCGTGGTATTCTCGAGTATGGCGTCGAGGAGCTGATGCGTCGCGAACGTGAATTCAACGACGCCTACTCGTAGATGCCGTGAAAGCGATCAGTCACTCGGGACGACGCTCGCGCCCACTTCGCGATTCCTCACGAGCCCGACGACCGCATAGACGAACGGCGTGTCGAACACTGCGACGCCGATCTTGACGAGGTACTGGCCGACGATCAGCCCGGCGGCGTCACCCAGCGGCATCCCCTGGAAGAGGATGAAGGCGACGGTGATGAAGATGATCGTGTCGATGAACTGGCTGGTCGCCGTCGACCCGACGTTGCGCAGCCACAGCAGCCGGCCGTCGGTGCGGTCCCGCAGCCAGTGGAACGTGAAGACGTCGAGGTTCTGGCTGACGAGATAGGCGAGCATGCTCCCGGCGACGACACCCGTACTCGATCCCAGCACGCTAGCGAACGGTGACTGGTCGACCGGCGAGCCGACGAAGACGGGGGCCTCGATCGCGAGCCACACCAGCCCCAGCAGGACGAAGTTCATCGCGAAGGCGACGTTGACCAGTTTGGTCGCCTCGCTGCGGCCGTAGAGTTCGGCATAACAGTCCGAGGCGAAGAACGTCACCGCGTAGGCGAAGGCGGCCGCGGGGACGATCAGCGTCGACCCCGCGAGCGGAATCGAGAACGGCATGTCGATGCCGACGAGCTTGCTTGCGGTCACCTGTGAGGTGATCAGCGCCGTCACGAAGATTCCGATCAGGCCGAGACGGGCAAGCGGTAACGGCGTCGCTGACCGCTCAGCGCTCATCGGTCTGCCTCCCCTGGCGCTCGTCGATCTCGTCGAGTAGATCCAGCGTCTTCCGGATCGACGCCCGGATCGCCTCCGATCGGTTGACGAACTTTCCCTCCTCGCCGACGTGATCGTCTAAGTCCCCGAGCAACTCCTGGGGCACTTCGACACTTATCTTGGGCATACTGGGGACTTCTCTCGGTAATACTTTAGCGTCGCGATTCCGTCGCCGAAACTCGTCATTTAGACAACTATTTACTCCCGGTGGACGTACATCTACCTATGCCAACAATCCTCGTGTGTTACGGCACGACAGAGGGACAGACAGAAAAGATCGCCGAGCGGATCGGCGACCGACTCACCGAACGCGGCCACCGGGCACCAGTCCGGAACGTGGCGGCGACTGCGGTCGATCCGACTGGGTACGACGCGGTCCTGATCGGGTCGTCGATCCACGTCGGGAGTCATCACGCTGGCGTGAAACGGTTCGTCAGCGAGCACCGTGACACGCTCGGCAGTCTCCCGACAGGTTTCTTCCAGGTGTCGCTGCCGTCGGCCACCGACGACCCGGACCGGCGAGCAGAGGCCGCGGGCTACGTCGAGGCCTTCGAGGAAGCGACTGATTTCCATCCCGATCGTGTCGGACTGTTCGGTGGGGCGTTGCGGTACTCGAAGTACGGCTTTCTCAAGCGATTGCTGATGAAGCAGATCGCAAAGCGGTCGACCGGGGACACGGACACCTCACGAGACCACGAGTACACCGACTGGAGCGAGGTCGAGGCGTTCACCGATGACTTCGCCGCGTTCGTCGAGGGGCGACTCGCTGAAGTCCCGTCGGAGGCTATGTGAGCCTTCAGACTCGGATTCCGTTGTCGGCAGTAGGCAGCGCCGGTGACACGCGGGGGGAGGATCGACCGGACACGCCAGTTGGAGTCGTCTTTTCTGCCCTTCGAGCCTGTGTCCTGTCGAAGACGATCCCGGAGCCTCAGGGAATCAACCTGCCGCCGGCGTCAGCGGCCCCTTCCGCCTGCCGCCGAGCGTGTACAGCCAGAGGATACCGAGTCCCAGGAGATACGCCAGGGCGGCCGGAATACCGACTAACAGCAGCGAGAACATCCCGCCGGGCGTGACGACGGCTGCCAGTGCGAAAAACGCGAGGACGACGACGCGCCACCGTCTTCGCATACTCTCATAGGAGACGATCCCGCCGCGGTGGAACAGCAACATCGTGACGGGGATCTCCGCGAGGAGCCCGATCCCGACCGTCGTGAACACGATCAGCCAGCCGAAGGTGTTGACCCGATATCGGACGACCATGTGGGCGTCGATCGCGTCCGCCGCGAGCCAGGACATGACTCGCGGGGCGATGAAGCTATACCCGAGGTAACTCCCCAGGCCGATGCCGACCACGAGCGAACCACCCCAGACCAGCAACGTCCGCCGGTCGCCGGCGGCCCACCCGCGCTCTTTCAGCGCCGGCCAGACGTAGTACAGCAGCACGGGTAGCACCGCGACGACCGCGAGCAACGTCGAGACTTTGATCTCGAACACCAGGTGCTCGACAGGGTGCAACACGGAGATGTCTCCCTGGGCGATCATGTCTTCGGGTAACCGCCGGAGGAAGTCACGCCGGATCTCGTTGATTCCGCCCGAGTACAGGTACATGAACGCGCCGGCGAGCACGGCCATGAAGACGGCGACCAGCCTGAAGGCCTTCGAAGTGATGGATTCGAGGATGAACCGCAGGTCGTACATGTACCCGCCGATGTCGTCCTCGGTGGTCTCCTCCTCGGTGAAGGCGTCGACGACGCCGGTCGCCGTCTCCGAGACGACGCCAGACCCCTCGTCGGCTTCCTCGCCCTCGTCTGTGTCCTCCCGTTGTTGAGTCCGCTCAGTTGCCTCGTCGTAGCGCTCGAGGATGAGTTCCGCCTTCTCGTTGTCGCCCTCCTCTAGGGCCTCGTTGACGTAGCCTAGCGCCTCGTGTTCCTCGAGGGACTCGAAGGCTTCCGGTGGCGCGGCCTCGATTCCCGCGCGATCGAGGGTTCCGAGGTCGATCTCGGTCGGGTCGCCCATCGTCGCCATGGCGAGGCCAGCCTCGCGGTTGACCTGTTCGGCGACCGCCCGGTAGCCCACCGCAGCGACCGCGAGTACGGCGACGATAGCGGCGACCAGCCCCGCCGCGTAGGCGTCCGGCAGACCCAGGACTGTCCCGATCGCCGGGAGCGGTCCGAGGTCGCCGGGGGCCATCGCGAGCCCCTCGTTGAGTGCGCTCACGCCGCCGGCGGCGAAGAAACCGTAGACGAGAGCGAAGGCCGCGATCCCGGTTCCAGCCAGCCGGTTCCACCGGGCCCGTAGCGTCGCCGTCACGTCGACTTGCCCGCGTGACCGTTTGGCCCCGACGACGAGTTTCGTGATTCGGAGGCTGATAGCATAGAGGGCGACCAGCGGCGTCGCCCACATGATCTGGGTCAGTGGCTCCGGCGGCGTGAACAGTGCCCCCGCGGCGTACAGCCCGAAGACGGCGTGTTTCCACTTGTCCCTGAAGGTCTCGTAGGGGATGATGTCGGCGTACGCGAGCGTGCTCATCACCAGCGGGAGTTCGGCCGCGATGCCGAACGAAAGCGAGAGCAACACGATGAACTCGACCCACTTGACGATGTGATAGGTCGGAACGAACCCGGCTTCGATCGCGTTGCCCGCCAGGAAACTGAACATGATCGGGAAGAAGAGGGTGTAGGCGTAGGCGATCCCGCCGACGAACAACAGAACCATCGCGGCCCCGAGAAGTACCATCTTCCAGCGTGCAATCGGGGCCCGGGGGAGCCACCCGCGTTGTCTGAGTGCATCACGCGAAAAAAACAGGAAGGTTGGAATCGCCAGCAGCGCGCCGACGACGAGCCCTATTTTCACCTGCAGGAGGATCACGTCGAAGGGCGTCACCGCGACGACGTTCGTCCCCTCGCGGACGCTCTCGCTCATGTTGGCGAAGAGGTCGGTCTTGAGCCGATCCCAGACGTACACCCGCAGAATCCAGATCGAGCCCATGAGGCCGACGACGAACGCGATGAAGACCTTCTGGAGGTCCTTCTGGGCCGACCGAAGCATCGCTCCCAGCGTCTCCCTGCCACTGGCAAGTGTGCGACGTGTGTCGTCGTCGAGCGCGCTGGACATCTTCGTTCGGGGGAGTAACGAACTCGCCGTTATCAATTTATTCATCGGCAGGCGGACTCGCCGACCGGGCGCGGACCCGCGTCGGCGAAAAGAAGGCTTACAATAGGGGGGTGCCAACTCGCCGAAACGATGACCGACGGCGACGGTCCCGACGACACCGACGACCGTTCCGGGAACGGACACGACGCCGACCCGGCGAGGGACGACGCCGTCGACGAACCCGACCCGGCCGACCCGGCGAGGGACGACGCCGTCGACGAATCCGATCCAACCGGGGAATCCGATGTCGATTCGGACCCGTCCGATGCAAGGGATGTCGGGGATTCTGCGGACGAGGAGACTGGGAAAGACACGACGACTACGGACGTGCCCGACACCGAGCCAGCGCTGGCTGACCACTGGGAGCCCGAGGACGCGGGTGAGTCGGCCGATGACGAAGGGTCGTCTACGGAGGAGGAACCAACAGAAGACACCGACGCCCAGGACGCAGACCACGCAGGCCACGCGAGAGACGCCCGGGCGAGAGGAAAGGCGTCGACAGATTCCGACGGCGACGTCGACCCGATGGAGCCGACCCGGACCGCGGACGAACCGCCGGATCAGGAGCCGCCGCGGGAGACGTTCGAGACCGACCCGACCGAGACGGCGGCCGATAAAGCTCCGGACGACGAGGAGATGCCGCTGTCCGATCACATCGAGGAGATGGTCCGTCGGCTCGGTGTCGTGCTGGTGTTGATGGCCGGGGTCAGCGCCGTCGTCTTCCCCTTCGGCGAGCAGATCATCAACACCATCTGGTACTCGTTTTTGCCCGGGACCCTCGAGCAGTGTCCGACGACGGGGACGGTCGTTACCGAGGCAGGCGCGACGATCAAACCCGCCTGTCCGCGCGTCTACAACCCGCTGGCGACGATCCTCGCGCGGTTCAAGGTCGCGACGCTGGCCGGGTTCGTCGTCGCCCTGCCCGCGTTCGTCTACGAGACGTACCTGTTCATGCGCCCGGGGTTGTTCCCCCGTGAGCGCCGGTACTACCTCGCGGCCGTGCCGACAAGCCTCGTGCTCGCGACTGTCGGGCTGGCCTTCGCGTACATACTGGTCCTCCCGGCCATTTTCACGTACTTCCTCTATTACTCCGAGGGCGCGGCGGACATCGCCTTCGGGCTGACCCAGACGTTCGACCTGATGGTCCTGATGATGGGGTTTTTCGCCGCGATCTTCCAGATTCCACTCTTCATCATGCTCGCGATCATGATGGGTGTCACCTCCCGGGAGTGGCTGGCCGACCGCCGGCTGTTGTTCTGGGCGGCCTTCGCCGGCGTCGCCTTCATCTTCAACCCCGACCCGACCGGCATGGCCCCGTTCATCGTCGCGGCGACGATGATCGCGCTGTTCGAGGGGACGCTTCTCCTGCTTTCCTGGACGGGCAGCGACGGGCTGCTTCCGTCCCCGAACGCGGTTGCAGCCCGCCGACCCTATGCCTGGGTCCTGGCGGCGGTCGCCGGCTATCTCGCCAGCGACGCCCCGCTGCCGGCAGGCTACTACGAGCAGCTACCTGCGGTGGTCAGTGGCGTCATCGAGAGCAACGGCCTTCTCGGAATGACGCCGATCGTGGTCGGCGGCGCACTCATCGCCGCCTACGAACTCGTCGTGATCCTGCTGGCCCGGTATCTCCCGATGGGCGGTCTGAAGCAGACGTTGTTCACAGGCCGCCTCTCGCTCCGTCGGCTACGTCCGCCGGTCTGGCTCCTCTCGATCGTCGTCGGGTACTTCGCGAGTCCGGAGCCGTTCCTGCTCGATCGCGCGAACGAGATCGCGCTCGCGCCGGTCGAGGCAGGCGGTCTGGCCGTGGGCTTGATCGTCGCCTTCGAGGTCGCACTCGCCGTTTGGCGGTTCGTTCGGCCGGCAGAAGGTGACCGGCTGCCGCTGAAACGGTGATTGACAGGGAGCGATCGCTTCCCCATTTTCACGCTCGTCCGTGTCCACGTCGAGGATCATTCGCTTGCCGGGCTGACGCTCCCCGTCCGATACCCCTCCAGGTCGAGCGTGACGTGCTCGAAGCCCAGATCCCCGATGTGCTCGCGCGCAGCGGCGACGAACTCCCGGTCTAAGGCCGCCTCAAGTTCGTCCTCGCCGACCTCGATCCGGGCGATGCCGTCGTGATCCCGGACGCGGAACTGCTCGAAGCCCCACGTCCGGAGGACGCGCTCGGCCTCTTCGATCCGGGTGAGTTTCTCCTCGGTGACTTCGAGGCCGGTCGGGATGCGCGAGGAGAGACACGCCATCGACGGTTTCTCGGCCACCGAGAGGTCGTAGTGGTCGGCGATCTCTCTGACTTCCTCCTTCGTGATGTCGTGTTCGAGCAAGGGGGAGACGGCGTCCAACTCTTCGACGGCCTGGAGTCCGGGGCGGTGTCCCTCGCCGGGATCCGAGGCGTTCGTGCCGTCACAGACGGTCTCGATGCCGAGCTCTCGCGCGCGGTCGTACATCGTCTCTAAGCGCATCGACCGGCAGTGATAGCACCGATCGCCGTCGTTCGCGACGAAGTTCTCGTCCTCGAGTTCGGAGAACTCGACGACGTCGTGGCGAATGTCGATCTCCCTGGCGACGCGTTTGGCCTCCTCAAGTTCGGCCTCGGGGAGCGTCTCGCTTCTGGCGGTGCAGGCGACTGCGTCCTCGCCGAGTGCGTCTTCGGCGATCGCGGCGACGACGCTGGAGTCGACGCCGCCCGAGAAGGCCACGAGGACGCCGTCGCGGGCGGCCAGGTCGGCACGGGCCGCCGCGAGTTTGTCCTCGACGGTCCGTTGGGTGGATGCCATTAGCCCGCGGTACGGAATGGACGCGCAAAAGCCCGTTGTCCCGGGACGACGGTACAGCCCCCTCCGGCCACAAAACTGCCGGGAGCCCAACGATTACCCCGCGCTATCCCCGACAGCCGCCATGGATCTCTCACTTGTCGATCTCTCGCCGGTCCCCGAGGGTGGCACCGCGACCGACGCCTACGCGAACACCGTCACCGCCGCGAAACAGGCCGAGGAACTCGGCTATTCGCGGTTCTGGGTCGCCGAACATCATGCGATGGGCGACACGCTCGCGGGAACGACGCCAGAGGTGCTGCTTGGCCATCTCGCGGCCGAGACCGATTCGATCCGCCTTGGATCGGGAGCCGTCCTGCTCAATCACTACAGCCCCTACAAGGTCGCCGAGGTCTTCGGCGCGCTGGACGGTCTCGCACCCGGTCGCATCGACGCCGGGCTGGGCCGGGCCAATGGCTCGCCGGCCGCCGATCGCGCGCTGGGGACCGAGCGCCGGGTCGAGAACCCCGACGCCGAGCACCGCGAGAAGATCGAGGCCGTCGTCGCCCACCTCTACGACGCTTTTCCCGACGACCACCCCTACAGCGACCTCGAGATCCCCCGATCCGGCGAGGAGCCGCCCGTTCCGTGGGTGCTCGGATCGAGTCCCTCCAGTGCGAAAGTCGCGGGGCAACTCGGCTTGCGGTACTGTTTCGCGGCGTTCATCCGCCCCGGCTTCGCGACCCAGGCCTTCGAGACCTACCGCGAGCACTTCGAGCCCGCCGCCAGCGACGGCGGCCTCGACGAGCCAGCTGGGATGGTCGCGGTCAACGCCATCGCCGCCGAGACCGACGAGAAGGCGGCCCGCAAGCGGGCGGTAGCTGAGGCGTCCTTCCAGCGGATGGCCCGCGGGGTCGTCGGTTCGACGCCGTCGATCGACGAGGCTATCGACGAACTCGGCGGTGTCCCCGACCCGACACCGACCACCCTCGATGCTGGCGAGTGGCCGCGAGCCATCTCCGGAAGTCCGGAGACGCTTGCAGGCTTGCTCGAACAGCTCACCGACCGGGTCGGCGTCGAGGAGGTCATGATCCAGCAGGTCGTCGCCGACCACGACGACGCGCTTCGCTCTCAGGAGTTGCTGGCCGAGGGCCTCGGGCTCGACGCGCGCTGACTGGACGGGTGGGAATCCGGACACAGATTGATCAGACGGCCGATCGTCTCGAGAGAGATCCCGAACAGCAAGTTTTCCGTCGAAACGACCTTTAAAGGTGTTCTGACGCCAAGAGACGGCAATGGTGTCTGAGGACGAAGTCGCCCGGATGGCCTTCGAGAAGGCCGCGGCGATCATGCTGGTGTTGGACGCTGAGGGGACGATCCAGCGGATCAACGACCGTGGGTGTGCGGTCCTCGGCTACGACCGGGCGGAGCTACTCGGCGTAGACTGGTTCGAAACGGTCGTTCCCGCGGCGAGTGACGTCGATCTGGCGACGGTGCTCGAGGCTGTCAGGGAGGATGACGCGTTCGACATCCACGAGAACGTCGCCCGAACCGAGGACGGCGAGATCCGCTGTATCAAGTGGCACGTCGCCGGACTGCGCGACGACGCCGGCGAGGTCACGCACCTGCTCGTCTCGGGATCAGACGTCACCGAACAGGCCGAGACCGAACGCCGACTCCGACGGTACGAACAGACTGTCGAGAGTTCGACGAACCTGCTGGCCGCTGTCGATCAATCTTACGCGTACGTGCTGGCCAATCGTGCCTACCGGGAGTTCTACGGGCTCGATCAGGGGGGACTCCCTGGACAGACGATCCAAGACGCGCTGGGTTCGGATCAGTTTAAGACTATCAAGCCACACATCGACCGGGCGCTGGCCGGTGAACTCATCGAGTACGGGACGACGCGGTCGAGGGCCGACGGCACCGAACGCGAGTTTGACGTCCGATACTTCCCGCTGGAAGACGCGGACGGGACGATTCAGGGTGCCGTCGCGGCGTTACGGGACGTCACCGAGCGTACCGAACGCGAGCGCGAACGACAGGAGACCAGAGACACCTTCCAGGGCCTGTTTCACGGCATCAACGACGCTGTCTTCGTCCATGACTTCGACGGCCGGTTCCTCGCCGTCAACGAGAGTGCCCGCGAGCGATTGGGCTACGACGAGGGCGAACTCCTGGGTATGACGCCCTGGGACATCGACGCGGCCGAAGAGACGGGAGACATCAGCGAAGCGATCGAGACGATCCGCGACGAGGGGGAGTTGACTTTCGAGGCCGTTCATGTCACAAAATCCGGCGAGCGGATCCCCGTCGAGATCACGTCGAGTCTGGTGACGTACTTCGGCGAGGAGGCGGTTTTGAGCGTCGCCCGCGATATCACCGACCGCAAGGAGCGCGAACGACAGCTCGAGCGGGAGGTCGACCGGCTCGCGGAGTTCGCGGGCGTCATCTCCCACGACCTGCGAAACCCCTTGAACGTCGCTCAGAGTCGCCTCACGCTCGCGGCCGAGGAGTGTGACGCAGATCACGAACACCTCGCGCCGATCGATCGGGCGCTCGGCCGCATGGCGGCGATCATCGAGGACACCCTTACGCTCGCCCGCCAGGGCGAGACTGTCGGGGAGACTGAGCCCGTTCACGTCGCCGACGTCGTCGGGCAGTGCTGGGACGCGGTGGCGACCGGCGAGGCCACCCTCGAGATCGTCGACGAGTTTACCGTCCGGGCGGACCGCGACCGCCTCCAGCACGTCTTCGAGAACCTCTTCCGGAACGCGGTCGAGCACGCCGGCAACGAGGCCACGATCCGGATCGGTCGCCTCGCGAGCGGGTTTTACCTCGAGGACGACGGTCCGGGCATCGATCCAGACGACCGCGAGCGCGTCTTCGAGCCCGGGTTCACGACTCAGGAGCGGGGCACCGGCTTCGGGCTCACGATCGTCCGCCAGATCGCGGAGGCTCACGGCTGGTCAGTGACCGTCACCGACGCCGAGACGGGCGGCGCACGCTTTTCGTTCTCCGGCGTCGAGATCGTCGAGTGAGTGGCGATTTCCCGGACGATCGCCGGCAGGGACGCGATACTTTTTGCGGTATTGCCAATATCGCCCACAACAGGTAAGGGGATCGGCGTCGAACTTCCTGCTGTCATGGAACGAAACGTCGGAGCGCTGGATCGCAACGTTCGCCTCATTGTTGGCATCGCCCTCGGTGCTATCGGGCTCGCTATCTTCGCCGGGCCGCTGTCGAATCTCGGGACGGTCGTCGGCGCGATCGCGTTGCTGGTCGGTGTTGTCATGCTCGGGACCGGGCTGACCCAGCAGTGTCTGCTCTACCAGTTGATCGGTCTCGATACGAGCAAGTAGCCCAGATCGTCGTCCACAGCGCCAAATTGTCTCGAAGAACTGCTGGAGATTCCGCTCACGTCCCAAGACATCGGGCGTGAGATTTTTCTCACGGGGCCGCGAGACACGGGTAGATGGATTTGACGGCGATCCCCGGCGTCGGCGCGAAGACTGCCGACGCTCTCGCCGAGCTCGAGGCCCCCGAAGCCGCGATCGAATCGGGCGACGTCGCCGCCGTCGCGCGGGCTCCCGGCATCAGTCAGGGCCGGGCCGCCCGGATCGTCCGCGCGGCGATCAGGCAGCGCCACGACGACGAGGGAACCTTCCTCGCGACGCCGCGCGCCCGGGAAGTGTACCGGGACGTCCTCGACCTCCTGGCGGACCGCACCGTCACCGACTACGCGGCCGCCAGACTGGAGACGTTCTATCCCAGCGCCAGCGAATCCCGGATCGACGAGGTCCGTGCTCTGAGTGAACGCGCGATGGAGCGCGACCCCGACGACGCCGTCCTCGCCGCGCTCGAAGACGTCGAACCACTCGAAGTGCCAGGTGACGTCCGGGTCCGGGACCGGTGTCTCGCGACGACTGACGGCGAGACCTATGCCAGCGCCCGGGAGGCGATCCCCGAGTTGAGCGTCGAAGTCGTCGAGGACAGCCGCGACCTGGCGGAACTCGCCCGCGGCTACGCGACCGTGGTGGCGCTCGATGACTCCTTCGCCGGCGTCGACGTCGAGGGTGACGTCCGCGTCGAACCCGACGCGCTCGCGGAACCGGCCGCAGTCGTCCCCGAACGCCCGCTCGCCTTCTTCGCCCACAACCGCGACCGCATCCTTGCCGCGATCACCGTCCACCGGGCGGCCGATCTCGACGCACCCTGTGATCTCGACGTGCTCGAAGCCGCGCTGGATCGACTCGACGCGGAAGGGACGCCGACCGGCGACGACGAACTCCGGCGGCTTCAGACGGCTGTCGACGACCTCGATGCCGCCGTGGGCGAGGCCGAATCGGTCGCTAACGACCGCCTTCGGGAGGCGATCGAGGCCCAGGACGTCACCATCGAGGGGGCGGACCTGCTCTCGCTCGTCGAGCGCGGCGCTGGCGTCGACGAGGTGCTTTCGAGGGAACTGGCCGACGAGTACGACGACGCCGTCGAAGCGGCCCGCGAACACGTCATCGACACACTGGATCTCCGGGACGTCGCTGACATCGCCCGGCGTGCCTTCCCGGACGAGCCTACGTTCCCCGTCGAGCGCGAGGAGAGCGTCGTCTCGCGACTCCGGGAGGAACTCACGACGGCCCGCGACCGGCGAGCCGAGCGCCTCAAGACCGAACTCGCCGACGACCTGGCGTCGATGCGCGAGCCCGCGGAGACTCTCGTCGATGCCGCCCTGGAACTGGACGTCGAACTCGCGATCGCCCGCTTCGCTGCCGATTTCGACGCGACGATGCCCGAACTCGGCGGCGACGGAATCACGATCGAGGGCGGCCGCTCGCCGTTGCTCGACGTCGAGTTCGGTGACGTCGAGCCGGTCGACTACGATGTCTCCGGCGTCAGGCTCCTCTCGGGGGTCAACAGCGGTGGGAAGACCTCCATGCTGGATCTGATCGCCCTGACCGTGATCCTCGCCCACATGGGTTTGCCGGTGCCCGCAGACCGGGTGCACGTCGGGCGGATCGACGCCCTGCACTACCACGCCAAGACCCAGGGGACGCTCGACGCGGGGGCCTTCGAGAGCACGCTACGCTCCTTTGGCGAACTGGTCACCGATGCCGCGAGCGAGGGCGAGACGCTCGTGCTGGTCGACGAGTTAGAGAGCATCACCGAACCCGGCGCGAGCGCGAAGATCATGGCCGGGATTCTGGAGGCACTCGGAGCACGCGACCAGACGGCCGTGTTCGTCTCTCACCTCGCCCGGGAGATCCGGGAGACGGCCGATCGGGAAATCGGCGTCGACGGCATCCAGGCGCTCGGGCTCGAAGACGGCAAGCTACAGGTCGATCGAACACCGAGGAAGGACACGCTGGCCCGCTCGACACCGGAACTTATCGTCGAGAAACTTGCGGACGGTAACGACGGTGACGCCGGGTTTTACGCCGATCTGCTCGCGAAGTTCGAGTGAGTTACAGATCCATCCCGCCGTTGACGTCGATCACCTCGCCGGTGATGAACGACGAGCGCTCGCTGGCGAGGAAGGCGACGATGTCGGCCACTTCTTCGACGTCTCCGATCCGGCCGAGTGGGGTGTCTTCCTCGACCTGTTCGATGATCGACTCGGGGAGGTCCGTCACCATACTCGTCTCGATGAACCCCGGCGCGACGCAGTTGGCCGTCGATCCCTCGCGGGCGAGTTCCTGCGCCAGCGTTCGCGTGAATCCGAAGATGCCGGCCTTCGCCGTCGCGTAGTTGGCCTGCCCCAGGTTGCCGCCCTTGGCGACGATGCTGGAGATGTTGATGAGGCGACCGTCCGCGGCCGCCGCGAGGTCGTCGTAGAACGTCTGGGTGCAGTGAAAGGCCCCGTCCAGGTGGACGTCGAGGACGGTGTCCCACTGCTCGTGGGTCATCTCCTCGAAGAAGACGTCCTGGTTGATACCGGCGTTGTTGACCAGTACGTCGACCGTCCCGAAGGCGTCTTCGACGTCCTCGGCCATCGCTTGCACTTGCTCGGGTTCGGTTACGTCGGCTTTGACCGCGATTGCCGACCCGCCGGCGTCCTCGATTGTCTCGACGACCTCGCGAGCGGCCTCGCCGGAACTCCGGTAGTTGACCGCGACGTCACACCCAGCTTCGCCGAACCGTTCGGCGATCCCACGGCCGATCCCTCGCGATGCGCCCGTCACGACGCAGGTTTTCGGTTCCATACCTGCCTCTCTGTCGGAGTGAGTCAAAACAGTTCGGCGTGACGCAAATTTGGCCAGCCGACCTTGAATCGCCATTCGACGCCTGTTCAGCCGTCTTCTTCTGCGCTCAACGCCGTGTGTCACTTACCCGTGGGTGTCCGTTACATTGAAATAGATATATCGTGAAGGTTTGTGTGGTACACCATGTCTATGGGTGCGTACGACGACGAGGAACACGAGCGCCGTGAGCGCAAGAACAGTTCGGTCGACGCGAGTTTCGACGACGACCGGACGGACTACCACGGCAGTGTCGACTACGACAGCGACGACTCGACCGAAGAACTCCTGGAGACGTTCAAGGAGATTCAATCCGACTGATTCTGGCTGCCCTGTGTTGACGTCGATCGCTCGCCGACAGTGACAGCTCCGTCGACGTGCGCCCGCGAGTGGTCACCGGCTGGTGTCCCATCCTGGCGTCGGTGGAGCCCCGCGATCTGCCTCGATTGTGACCCCGAGTCCTGGGTCGGCCACGTCGGCGTTCGCCCGCTGTCGCCACTCCGCGATCGCCGAGCTCACCCACGACTCGGCGCTCGTCGCCCGCTCGCGAGTCCGCTCGTAGTACGACGACTCGATCTCGAGCGTGCCTGGACTCGACGCCGCGGCGACGGCGACGAACTCCGCGCGGTCTCGCTGCGTCGATTCACCGTCGCGAAGCCGTCCCACTGCGTCGCCGATCCGATCCGGGTCCGGGTGAGCGAAGACCGTCTCGCCGACGGCGGCGGGACCGAAGTTCGGCGTCGCCTCCGCTGGGGGCTCGTCGTCGAGTAATCGATTGCCGCCGTGCTCGCTCTCGACGCGTTCACACTCCGTTTCGACGTCGAGCACGAGGTTCTCGCCCGGGTACGTCCCGCAGGTCTCAGGATAGCGTTCGGTGTCGTGGATGCGACACTGCAACGTTTCCGGGTCGAGGAAGACGCAACTCGACAGCCAGGTCGGGTCGTGGCCGAACGGGGCCACCGGCTTCGGGACGGATCGCAGGCCGACGAAAAACGCCGGCCGGCCGTCGATCGCCGCCATGGAGACGCCGCCGGCGTCGATCCCGTCCTCGCTCGCGAAGAGTCTGGGGACGAGCGCGTCAGCCAGCCCAGCATCGACGAACTCGCGGATCTCCTCACGGTGGAGGGGAACGAGGTTGTACTCGTCGTCGAGCGGTTCGTAGGGGCCGCGGCGTTCGTGGTCGATGTCA
The DNA here is from genome assembly GCF_000470655.1 of Halorhabdus tiamatea SARL4B. Classification (NCBI taxonomy): domain Archaea; kingdom Methanobacteriati; phylum Methanobacteriota; class Halobacteria; order Halobacteriales; family Haloarculaceae; genus Halorhabdus; species Halorhabdus tiamatea. The sequence continues at coordinate 840,913 of NC_021921.1, read as the reverse complement.
CCCGTGGCGAGCGGTCGCCAGTCGATGCAACAGCCCGCACACCCCGCACAATCGACCTCCATACCTGTTGGCACGGTATCGCGAACCAAAGAAATGTGGGTGGTGCGTTCGGCGACGTGAGCCCGAAACGGTGCGTTCGGCGACGTGATGCGGCCGAGGACGAAAGTCCCGGCGACCGACGCCGTCGATCGGTGCGCTTAGGACCGTCCGTCCGTTCGAGGCAAGCGTGGATCCCTCCCGCATCGAGTCGGCCTTCCCTGCACCCTCCTATCGTGGCAACCAGGAGGACGCACTCCGGCGCATTCGGGCGGCCTTCGAGGACGGCAACGACGTCGTGCTCGTCCGCGCGCCGACGGGCAGCGGCAAGTCCCTGCTCGCCCGGGCGATCGCCGGGTGTGCCCGAAAGGGCAGCCAGGCCAGCGCGACCGACGCGATCGGGGCCTACTACACCACTCCGCAAGTCTCTCAGCTCGACGACGTGGCCGCCGACCCCCTACTCGACGACCTCTCCATCATCCGCGGGAAATCGAACTACAAGTGCATCCTCTCGGGGGAGACCGACACGCCAGTCACGCAGGCCCCCTGCGCTCGCGAGCGGGCGTTCGACTGCCAGGTCAAACACCGGTGTCCGTACTTCTCGGACCGCTCGATCGCCGCCAACCAGTCGATCGCCGCGATGACGCTCGCCTATTTCATGCAGACTGCTGGCTCGGACGTCTTCGGCACGCGCGACGTGGTGGTCGTCGACGAGGCCCACGGCCTGGGCGAGTGGGCCGAGATGTACGCCGCGATCGACCTCGCGCCCGACACCGTTCCCGTCTGGGACGCACGCCCGCCGCCGGCAATCGACGACGTCGAGACGGCCGCCGACTATGCCGCCGGCCTCTCGCGGGTCTGTGATCGTCGGCTGACCGATCTCCGCGCGCAGGTCGAACTCGAACCCGAGGAGGCCGCCGAACGCGACCGCCTGGAGGAACTCCGGTCGGACCTGACGTGGTTCCAGGAGGCCGTCCGCGACCCCGACAGTCCGACGACGTGGGTCGTCGACCAGCCCGACGGCGAGGGCACGCGGACGACGTTCAAGTCCCTGAACCCCGAACGCTTCCTCTCACATACGGTCTGGGATCGCGGGAACAAGTTCGCGCTGCTCTCGGCGACGATCCTCAACAAGGACGCCTTCTGTGCGAGTGCCGGCCTCGATCCCGACCGCGTGGCGCTGGTCGACCTCGACCACACCTTCCCCGTCGAGAACCGGCCGCTGGTCGACGTCACGCAGGGAAAGATGACCTACGAGGAGCGCGAGGCGACGATTCCGAAGATCGCCGAGACGCTCGTGGCGTTGATGGCGCGCCATCCCGAGGAATCGGGGCTGGTGCATTGCCATTCCTACGCGATTCAGGACGCTCTCGAAGCCGAACTCGAAGCGCTGGGCGTCGGGGAGCGGGTTCGCTCCCACGACAGCGAGGACCGCGACGGCCAACTCGCCGCCTGGAAGCGAAGCGACGACCCAACGGTCTTTCTCTCGGTGAAGATGGAGGAGGCCCTGGATCTCGACGGCGACCTCTGTCGATGGCAACTCCTGACGAAAGCACCGTATCCCAACACTCGCGATTCGCGGGTCGCCCAGCGACTCGAGGACGGCGACTGGGCGTGGTACTACCGGAGCGCACTCCGGACGGTGATCCAGGCTGCCGGGCGGATCGTCCGCTCACCTGAAGACCACGGCGTGACCTACCTCGCGGATTCGAGCCTGCTTGACCTCTTCGAGCGCGCCCGGACCGACATGCCGGGGTGGTTCGCCGAGCAGGTCGATCGGATGGAACGCCCGTCGCTTCCCGAACCCGACCCGGACGCGGCACTTGCTGGACTGTCGGACGGGCGCTCGAGTCGCGACTCCGGTCGTTCCGGATCGAGCGGTTCCCGACGCTCGCGCCGGTCGTCTCGATCACGGTCCAACCCCGTCGCCGACGTCTGGGACACGGAGTAATACTGCCGGCTGTAAGTTCGTAAAGATATTCGCCACACCGGGGTGGCGAATTCCGTCAGTCTGTTACAGCCGGCAGTATAAGGCGACTGTCCCCGTTCACGAACGCGACACCAGCCCGTGACCACACCCTTTTTATGTGGAACAGGTATAAAAACGGGTATGACGGAACCAGTCGAGTACCTCGAAGAACAGCTTCAGGCGAACGATCTGTCGGCTCCCGAGACGGCGATGATTCTCGGCTCCGGGCTCGGCGGGATGACCGACGAGATGGACATCGCGCTGTCGGTCTCCTACGACGACGTGCCCGGGCTGGCGGGTTCTACTGTCGAGGGCCACGCAGGGCGATTCGTCGTCGGGACGGTCGGCGGCGTCGACGTTCTGGGGATGGACGGTCGCGTCCACTACTACGAGACCGGTGACATGGATCCGATCGTCGCCCCGATTCGGACGCTCGGAGAGATGGGGTGTGAGCGACTCCTCATCACGAACGCCGCCGGCGGGATCAACGCGGACTACGAACCGGGCGATATCATGCTCATCGAGGACCACATCAACATGCAGGGGACCAACCCGCTGATCGGCCGGGCGGGGCTGGGCGACGGGCCGATGTTCCCCGACATGACCACCGCTTACAGCCCCGACCTGCTGGCCGAGGCTCGCGATCTGGCCGACGATTCACCCCTCACCATCCACGACGGCGGGGTCTACGCGGCCACGACAGGGCCGAGCTACGAGACGCCGGCCGAGATCGGGATGCTCGAGACCGTCGGCGCGGACGCCGTCGGGATGTCGACCGTGCCCGAGACGATCGTCGCCAACCAGCTCGGGATGGACGTCGTCGGGATGTCCACGATCACGAACTACGCCGCCGGCATCGTCGGCGATCCCCTCTCTCACGAGGAGGTCGTCGAGACGATCGAGACGATCGAGGACGACCTCCGGGCGTACGTCACGGCGCTGCTCCAGCGCTTCCCGGAACTCGAGTAGCGACGGCTCAGCCCCGAGTTGCCTTAGAACATGCTGGCCGCGGCGTAGGCGAACGACGAGCCGACCATCAGCACCACGAGGATGATGGCGAGAACTTGTTGTCGGTCCATATCGGCGCTTGAGCGCCGGGACGAATAGGTGTTTCTGCTCGTCGCGAGTGGCGACACTCGCCGTCAGTCGACGCGAGCGTCCACGACGACGTGGTCGACGCCCTCGCTGTAGCTCTTCACTCGCCGGGTATCCAGCACCTCGACCGACCGCCCGCGCTCGTTCGCGGCCGTCTCCAATCGGTCGATCGGTCGCTCGAAGACCAGGTCCGTCGGCGTCGCCTCGTGTAAGTGCACTGTTCCGCCGGGTTCGAGCGCCTCGAGTGCGCTGTCGAGGTACTCGTAGGCGTCGTAGTAGCCCATCACGACGCGATCCGCATTCACTCCCTCGACCACCTCACGACAGTCCGCCCGGTAGGGCTGGACCCGGTCGGTCACGTCGTTGAGCCGGGCGTTTTCCAGCAGGTACTGGAACGCCGTCGGGTTGCGCTCGACGGCGGTGACGTCGGCCCCGGCCCGGGCCATCGGCAGCGTGAAGTAGCCGATCCCGGCGAACATGTCGAGGACGGTCTCGTTCTCAGTGACCGCCTCGGCCATTCCCGCTCGCTCGTCCTTGTTGCCCGGCGAGAACATCACCTCGGCGAGGTCCATCGCGTAGCGCGTCCCGTGCTCGGTGTGGATCGTCTCGGTGTCGCCCTCGCCGGCCAGCACCGAGACGTCGGGTTCGCGGTGTTCGCCGGCGATACCGTGACGCTGGAGGACGGTGTCGGCCTCGCCGTGTAGGTCGAGCAGCGCTTCGCCGACTTCCACGGGCCGCGGTGCGTCGTCGATCTCGACGAGGACGACGCTCCCGATAACGGCCCACGACGACGGCGCACGGTCGATCTCCTCGGGACTCCACCCGCGTTCACGGAGGTGGTCGGCGAGCGTCCGCAGTCGGGCGTCGCCGACTTGCCGGACGACCTCGTGAAACTCGACGGTTTCGGGGACGGCCGTCACGGGGATCGAGACGCCGGCCTCGCCGTAGGCCCGGACGCTGCGGTCGGCGTCGTAGACGCCTTCCTGGGTCAGGCCGTCGATGGCCTGCTGGGCGCGGGGCTTCTCGACGACGACGGCGAGTTCACCCTCTCCTCCGTCGTCCGGAAACAGGTCGTCGTCACTCATCGTTGGTCTCGTCTGCGTCGCTCGGGAGGACGTGCAACCCGGCTCGCGATTTCAACACCGGAACCGTCTCGGCGTCGGCGTCGAGATACTTCGGCCGCGGAATCGACTTCGCTTCGTAGGTCTCTGGATCGAGCACCTGGACGGCGTGGGCGTCCTCGATCGCCACCAGCGTCGTCTCGACGCCGTCGGACCGATCGCCCAGTCGCCGGGCGTCGGGTGCGTCGCCCGCCTCGAAACTCGCCTCGTAGTCTTTGCCGGTCTTTAGTCGTGTCCCCTTGAGGTTGCCCTGGACGCTCCGAACGAGGACCGGGCCGTCGCCGTCTTCGGGGTCGATGACCTCCCCGGGCCGGTAGGGCGGCAACCTGATGGCGTAGGTCACCCGGTAGACTTCGTTGCCGTCCTCGTCCTCGGTGATCAGCGTCTCCGAGTCCGAGAAGGTTCCGCCGAACTCGCCGACGATCCGGTTTGCGATCTGCTTGCCGATGTTCGTCGTCGAGACCTTGATGTTCAGCCCGTCGTCGTCCTCGCCGACCTCGGTGACGAAGGCGTCTCGATCGCCCGTCGCCTCCATGTCGGCGACCACTTCGTGGGCGATCGCCTCGGCGCGCTCCATCTCCTCGTCGGTCGGCGTTCGATCGACGGCCCGGACCTGAACGGTCGAGGCGTAGGAGCCACCGGCGATCCGACCACACCGCTGGCAGGTCTCCCGGGAGATCTTTACCGGGACGACGACCTCCTCGGTGACGGCCGTCCCGCGGACGACCCCCGAGAACGTCGCGTGCATCCGGATCGTGTTGCGGTCGACTTGCTCGGGCGCGACCTGCCAGGAGACGTCGGTGGCGTCGACGTGGACGCCAAGGGCTTCGCTGGTCTCTTCGATCGCGATGTCGGTGTAGTCCTCGGCACCGACGTCGACCCACCGATTGCCCCGGTGGACGGCCCCACACTGGGAGCAGACCCGCACCTCGATCCGGTCAGGCGCGTCCACGAGGTCGAACTCCTCGAAGTAGCAGGCGTCACACAGCACGCTGTCGGGGTCGCGCGCATCCGGTTGGCCCGGCCGCTCGCCCGGGTCGCTCTCGATAGGATCGCCACAGCGCGGACAGAACGCACCCGATCGCGTCATTACGCCGAGGTAGGAGACCGCGATCCAAAAGCAACCCGTTCTCGTCGCTGATTCCCCACCCGGAGAGGTTTTCTTTCCCGATCACCTACGAGTGCGTGTATGCAGTGGCAACCAGACTGGGGCTTGCGCGGGCGCATGGTCGTGACGATGTTCCTGCTGTTTGCCCTCTACATCGTCTTCGTGGGGGTACTGGCGAGCGCCGGCGTCGGCCTCGCGGGGATAGTCGTCGTGATGGGCATCTTCTCGTTTGCCCAGCTGTTCTTCAGCGACAAACTCGCGCTACGGAGCATGGGCGCGAGGAAAGTCGACGAGAACGAGTATCCCGAACTCCACCGGAGTGTCTCCCGGCTGGCCCAGCAGGCCGACCTCCCGAAGCCGAACGTGGCCGTCGCGGATTCGTCGGTCCCGAACGCCTTCGCCACCGGGCGTTCGAAGAAGAACTCGACGGTCTGCGTGACGACGGGAATCATGGAAACCTTAGAGCAGGACGAACTCGAGGGTGTCATCGCCCACGAACTCGCCCACATCAAGAACCGCGACGTCGTGGTGATGACGATCGCCTCCTTCCTCTCGACGATCGCGTTCATGATCGTCCGGTGGGGCTGGCTGTTCGGCGGGGGACGCAACCGCCGGGGCGGTGGCGGCGGGATCTTCGTCGCCATCGCCGTCTCGCTGGTCGTCTGGATCGTCTCCTACGTCTTGATCCGCGCTCTCTCGCGCTATCGGGAGTACGCCGCCGACCGCGGCGGGGCGATCATCTCCGGACAGCCCTCGGCGCTGGCCTCGGCGCTCGCGAAGATCGACACCCGGATGGATCGCGTCCCACAGGAGGACCTCCGGAGCCAGTCGGAGATGAACGCCTTCTTCATCATCCCGATCTCGAAGGGGCTAATCGCTAACCTCTTCCGAACCCACCCCTCGACGGAGAAGCGTATCGACCGTCTCCAGGAACTCGAACGCGAGATGGAGACGGTTTAAGCGTCGCCCCGTTCTTTCCACCGCATTGTCCTGTTTTGCCCCCCGCCGCCAGCCTTATATTGAGTTATGTATAATTCACAATTAGGATGGCGCAGTCCCCACCACACTCGGGTCAGTCACCCATTCGGCAGTTACAGACAGTTGCCGACCTCCTCGAAACGCCGGCACTCGCCCGGGTTTACGCCCGGGTTTTACGGGACGGTCCGGTCACTGTGTCCGATATCGTCGACGCACTCGACATCCCGCAGGGGACCGCCTACGATTACGTCCAGAAGCTCGAAACGGCCGGATTGCTCGAGAAAACTCGAGACCGGCGTCCGTACGAATACGACGCCGAACCGATCGCCCTCACGCTCTCGGCTGCCGAGGAGACGGCCACGATCACGCCGGCACTGATCGCAGCCGTTGCCCGCCGCGAAGTAGACGAGGACATCGACGTGTACATCGATCGACACGGTCTCGACGGCCTCGCTGTCGCACTCGAGTATGCCTTCGAGTACGTCGAGGGCACGGTCAACCACCGCATTGCGGCCAGGGAACTCGACCTCTCACCTCTCGAGGCCGAGATCATCTTACAGGCGCTCGAACCAGTCGCTACCGAGTACACTGACGATCGCAGATGACGACTGTCTACGTCGCTGATACTGGTGTTTTCGTTCGCTGTGGCGGGCCTGAGAAAGACAAATTCCAGCGGCTTCGCCGGGCTGTTCGACAGGCAGGTATCTCCCTGCGAATTCCACAACGCGTCTACGAGGAACTCGGTGGCGATACTGCTGCGGAGGAATATCCTTCGGGAGACGTGCCGTATTCGGCTGGAATCCGATCGGGCTGGATCGTCGTCGCCGACGAACTCGACTACACCAATCCGTTGGTTTCGACGGTGATGGACGAGACACGCAGATTCATCGCCAGCGAGACCGACCGCGACGAGGATCGTATCGAGAAGGCGGACACGGCGCTCGTTGGGCTTGCTGGACAACTTTTGGATGCCGGCGAGGCGGACCGTGTTGTGTTGTTGACGACGGACAAACCGGCGGGACGAGCGGCCGTGACGTTGCTTCCAAACCACGGCTTCGAGGACTGTCTCGACTTCCGATACGTTAGCGAAGCAGTTCTGGAGACGATCACTGCCGACGAATTTCGCTGAAATTCCGAATTCCGAAGGCGGCATATCGGAGTTATTTTCCTGCGACGGCGACAACCAATGGCGTCCGCATGCAACTCGAGGCCTTTCCGTCCGTGTCGCTGCACAATGTGGCTGAACTCGCCCCGGCCGACTGGACCGACGGCGGCGGCCACCTCCATCGCGTCCCGCGTTCGGTGGCCGCGAACCTCAACGTCATGGCCCGCGACCGCGTCCAGAGCCCGACGGGCAGTGAGATCCGATTCGTCCCCGACGGCGACGAGGCGACTGTCGAGATCACGCTTTCGGCTGCCGGCGAGACGACCGTCCAGCCGTTCTGGGGTCCCTTTCAGGGGGCCGAACCGTTCGAGATCGGCCCGGACCCCTCGACGCACACTTTCTCCGTCCCGGACCGCGTCCGGAACCTCGATCCGGCGGCTGCCGAAGACGCCGTCTACGATTCGCGAGTCTGTCGGCTCCGCTTCGACGCGTGGTCTCGGGTCGCGCTTCACGACGTCGCCGGCGACGCCCGGCCGCCGGAAGCCGACGAGCTTCCGGCCACCCGGTACCTCGCCTACGGGACCTCCATCACCGAGGGCGCGCTCTCGAACCCACATCTGGCGTACGTCGCCACGGCGGCCCGACAGCTCGGCGTCGATCCGATCAACCTCGGGATGGCCGGCTCGGCGTACTGCGAACCGGCCATCGCCGAACACATCGCGGGTCGCGACGACTGGGACGTCGCGACGATCGCCATCTCGGTCAATATGTCCAACCGGGGATTTACCGTCGCGCAGTTCCGCGAACGCGCCGATCAGTTGCTCGATACCGTCGCCGGCGCACACCCCGAGAAGCCGATCGCTGCCATCTCACTGTTCCCGTACCATGCCGACGTCGTTGCGGGCGACGACCCTGAGCGCGCGGCGGCCTACCGCGAGACGCTCGAAACGCTCGTCACTGAATCGCCGCATAGGAACCTTTCGTTCATCGACGGCTCGAAGCTGCTCTCCGTGCCCGGGCTGATGGACGACATCCTCCACCCCGGCGACGCCGGCATGGTCGAGATCGGGCACAACCTCGCCGACGAACTCGCGCCGCTGGTGGAGTGAGAACGGCGCGGCCCATTTGCGTCAGTTCACGGCCGGCCCTGGCACTCACATCCACAGCAACTGTGCGTGACGCGTCCCGTCGATGTCGAGGACGTTCGCCTCGTCGACGAATCCCTGGTCGATGGCGATCTCGACGGCCGTCGAGCCGACGAGATTCGCCGTATCACAGCGGGCCAGACTCGCCACGACCGTCTCGGCGCTTGCCGGATCACCGCCGTAGAACTCCTCGGTCACCGCAAGCGAGAGCTCGCCGTCTTCGAAGGTCTCGCCCAGAACGTTTTCGTCACACACAGAGACGAGCAGGCCCTCCTCGGTCTCGCGCTCGGTGAGCAGAAGTCCCGAATCCGCCGGCGCGTCCGTTCCCTCGTCGTCGGTCATCTCACTCGTAGAGTTCCGTCTGGGCACCGTCGTCGATAAGCTCTTCTTCGGTCTCCTGGCGCATCTCCTCGGCCTCCTCGACGAGTTCCTCGGCGCGTTCGTCCTCGCCGACTTCCTCGTGGGCGCGGGCCTTCTCCTCTAAGAGCGTCGCGTTGCGAAAGCCGAGCCGGATCGCGTTGTCGAAGGCGTCGATCGCCTCCTCGGCGAGGCCGCGTTCGAGCAGGAAGAAGCCGCGGTTGTACCACGCCTGGGGGAACCGGGGGTCGATCTCGACGGCGCGTTCGGCGTGTTCGAGCGCCTGCTCCGACCGGCCGGACTCCCAGAGCGCGTACGCGAGGTTGGTCTCGGCCGTCGCGGCGTGTTCGGAGTCGGGATCGATCGAAATCGCCTCGCGGTAGGCCCCGATCGCGGCGTCGTACTCCTCGAGTTCGGCGTGGGCCGCTCCCTTGTTCGCCCTGGCCTCCTGTTCGACCGACTCGTCCTCGGCGTAGCGGGCGGCGCGTTCGAGCGTCTCGGTCGCCTCCTCGAAGCGCTGGATCCGGGTGTAGCTGATCCCGACGTCGAGCAACTCCTCGGCGTCGACCTCGTCGTCGCCGATCGATCGCTCGTCGAGGAGGTCGCTCACGACGCGGGAGTCGACGGGGTCGACGCTGTCGGGGTCGACGTTGAGTTCCGGCGGTTCGAGGTCGAACCCCTCGTAGGGCTCTGAAAAGCCCTGCCCCTCCGAGAACTCGTGGTCTTCGGGTTCCTCAGTCATATCGTCATCTACGCCAGTCGAATGGTTAAGGGCTACGTCCGCGAGACGGGCGAACGACCACGGAACCGGTGGGTGTGCTAATCACGTGTCTGTCCGAGTAAAATCAGTCCGGTTCGGAAACACGACTGACGGCCAGTTACGCAAGTGGACTCCGACTGTCATCGATCTCGTTTGCGAGGATTATCTCGCGTCGATAATACAATGAGCAGTTGGGAATCACGCCCGAATTATTTTGTACGCCGGGACGTACTTTGAACTATGACGAACGACCGTGCGGACCCCTCAGTCGAGGATTCCGTGGACATCGAGGGACTCCGACGGTATCTCGCGGGGACGGACGTGGCCTTCGCAGTGCTGTTTGGGTCGTATGCCACCGGCACTTCTCATGATTCTTCGGACGTCGACGTTGCCGTTCAATTTCCAGCGGCGATGACGCCGAAAGAGCGATTCCATCGGCGAAACCGGATCGATGCCGAACTGCAGGCGTATGCCGAGCAGTTCATCGATGTGAGCGATATCGAGGACCTCCCGCTGCCCGTCGTCCGTCGCGCACTTCGAGACGGAATTCGACTTGTCGGTGATCAGCAGGCCATCGACGCGTATTGCGAGCGGATCGAAGCCGAATACGAGACGTCCGCAGCCGCGCGGAAACGTGAACGTCAGGAGTTCATCGATCGGCTTGCCAAAGGAGAGCTATAAATGGTTGATGAGGAGATTGTCGTGACCAAGTTGAACTCGACGGCAACTGACTGTCTCCTATGAGCAAGCGACTGTTCGTCAGCATCGACCTCGACGGGCTCGCAGAGGCGATCGCGGCCGTCCAGGATCGCTTCGAGGGTGCTTCGGGGCTGAACGTCGTCGATCCCGAACAGGCCCACGTCACGCTGAAGTTCCTCGGTGACACCGATCCGGACCGACTGCCGGAACTCACCGATGAACTCACCGTGGCAGTCGAAGAGAGCGGCGTCGCTCCCTTCGAGGCCCGATTTGGTGGTCTCGGCGCGTTCCCGAGCGAGGAGTACATCACGGTCGTCTGGGTCGGCGTCCGTGAGGGCGGCGCGGCGATGATCGACCTCCACGATGCCATCGAGGATCGGACCGTCGCGATGGGCTTCGACCCGGCGGACCACGACTTTACACCCCACGTCACCGTCGCTCGGATGGACCACGCCGGCGGGAAAGAACAGGTTCAGACCGTCCTTCGCGAGGCCGACCCCTCCGTCGGACCCCTCGACGTCACTGACGTCCGTCTGACCGAGAGCGTTCTCACCGACGAGGGCCCCGAATATTCGACACTCGAGTCGTTCGAACTGTGAGAGTCGTACTGCTGTAACATACGTGTCTTGACTTGTTCTGTTGCATAGATGAGACATCTATTACCGCTTTTACACGGGCTGACACCACGATTTAGGCCGGACAAACGACTTAGGCGCACCAAAATTAGTTGGAGTATTGATAATTCTTAAGTGCGCCCCGGCCCAACGGTGATCCAATGAGTTTACTGGCAAATCTGACGCTGGTGTTCGTCGCGGGTTTGCTCACCGCGCTGGCGACCGGGCTGGGCGCGCTGCCCTTTTTCCTGGTCGAAGACATCAGCGACCGGTGGTACGTCGGGCTCTGGGGACTCGCCTCGGGGATCATGGTGGCCGCGTCGGTGTTCGGGCTGATATTCGAGGGGCTCGCCGCCGGGACGGCGATCGAAATCGCGATTGGAATGGCTGCGGGTGTCGTGCTGGTTGTCCTCGCCCATCGCGTCCTCGACGGCGCGGAGATCGATCCCAAGAAGTACAGGGAAGCCGACTACAAGAAGCTCGTGCTCATTCTCGGCATCCTGACCGTCCACAGCTTCCCGGAAGGCGTCGCCGTTGGCGTCTCCTTCGCCGAACTGGGTCTCGAAGGTGCGCAAGGGCCGATGGTCTTCGGCGTGACGGTCCCGATCCTGGCGGTGTTCATGACGATCGCCATCTCGATCCACAACATCCCGGAGGGGACGGCGATCGCCATTCCACTCCGATCGCTCGACGTCGGCGAGTGGCGGATGGTCTGGTGGGCGGTGTTCTCGAGTCTGCCCCAGCCCATCGGGGCCGTCCTCGCGTTCGCGTTCGTCCGAATTGCTCGGGACTTCCTGCCCTACGGCTTTGGCTTCGCCGCTGGGGCGATGATCTACCTCGTCCTGACGGAGTTCATTCCGGAGGCCTTAGAGACGGGCGCGAACCTGCCCTCGCGGGGCCGACCCGAACTGATCGCCGGCGTGGTGGTTGGGGTAGCGATCATGATTCCACTCGCGCTAGTCTGAGTCGAAAGAACACAACTATAAACGACGACAGCGAACGTCGGCCTACAATGGGTAAGAAATCGAAGGCCAAGAAGAAGCGGCTGGCGAAACTCGAACGCCAGAACAGTCGCGTCCCTGCGTGGGTCGTGATGAAGACCGACCAGGACGTACAGCGCAACCCGAAACGACGCCACTGGCGACGCAACGATACTGACGAATGAGCGCCGAAGAATTCGAAGAGCGGGTCGTTTCCGTCCCGCTCCGTGACGTCCAGGCGGTACCGAACGGCGAACGAGCCGGCAAGGCGATGAGCCTCATCCGCGAGCACCTCGCCCAGCACTTCTCGGTCGCGGACGAGGACGTTCGCCTCGACCCGTCGATCAACGAGACGGTCTGGGCGGACGGCCGCTCGAACCCGCCGCGTTCGATCCGGGTCCGGGCCGCCCGCTTCGAGGAGGACGGCGAGAGCGTCGTCGAGGCCGAACCCGCAGAGTAAACTTTGCTCCGCACGGCCTTCGCCGGATCGGCGTACGTCGGCGTCTATGCACGCGCTACTGACGAGTATCTCCTGATTCGTCCCGACGCCGAGGACGACGTCATCGAGGCCGTTGGCTCCGAGTTGTCTGTCCCCGTCGTCGAAACGACCATCGGCGGGGCGAGTACGGTCGGCGCACTCGCCACTGGCAACGAGAACGGCCTGCTCGTCACGAGTCGCGTCACCGACGCCGAGCGCGACCGGATCGAGGACGTGATCGACCGCCCTGTCGTTGCCCTCCCGGGGCGGATCAACGCCGCCGGCAACGTCGTCCTCGCCAACGACAACGGCGCGTTCGTCCACCCCGACCTCTCACGAGACGCTGTCAAGGCGGTCAAAGACGCGCTCGACGTCCCCGTCGAACGTGGCGACCTCGCCGGTGTGCAGACGGTCGGCACAGCCGCCGTCGCCACCAACCGCGGTGCGCTCTGTCATCCCCAGGCGAGCGACGCCGAACTCGACCGGGTAGCCGACGTCCTCGACGTCCCGACGGACGTCGGGACGATCAACTACGGCGGGCCGCTGGTCGGTTCCGGCCTTCTCGCCAACGGGAACGGCTACGTCGTCGGCCAGGACACTACGGGTCCGGAACTCGGCCGCATCGAGAGCGCGCTCGGGTACATCGACTGAGATCAGGTACATCGACTGAGATCAGTACCTTATTGGCCGCGCTGGTGCTTTCCTGTCATTATGAGCCAGCCCTCGGTCTCCGGACAGACTGTCCTGATTACTGGCGGTGCCGGATTCATCGGCAGCCACCTCGCCGACGCCCTCGTCGCTGACAACGACGTGATCGTCCTCGACGACCTCTCGAGTGGATCACGCGAGAACGTCCCGGACGGAGCGACGTTCGTCGAGGGCGACGTCCGTGACGAGGACATCGTCGCCGACGTCACCGACGGTGTCGATCTCGTCTTTCACGAGGCCGCCGTCGTCAGCGTCGAACAGTCGATCGAGGAGCCCGAATTCTGTCACGACGTCAATTTCGACGGCACGCTCCGGCTCCTCGAGGCGGCGAGACGACAGGACGCCCGTCTCGTCTTTGCATCGAGTGCCGCGATCTATGGCGACCCCACTACCCTCCCGATCACCGAATCCGAGCCGGCGGATCCCCAGTCCCCCTACGGGATCGATAAGTGTGGCGCCGATCAGTACGTCCGGACGTATCACGATCTCTACGACCTCGAGACGGTCGCACTCCGGTATTTCAACGTCTACGGCCCGCGCCAGACGGCGAGTGATTACAGCGGCGTGATCAGCATCTTCCGTGAACAGGCCCAGGCCGGCGATCCGATCACTGTCGACGGCGACGGGACACAGACGCGAGATTTCGTCCACGTGCGCGACGTCGTCCAGGCGAACCTGCGAGCGGCGACGACCGAGCACGTCGGCGCTGCGTACAATGTCGGCACCGGCGACGAGACGTCGATCCAGGCGCTCGCCGAAACGATTCAGGAGACGGTCGACACCGGGTCGTCGATCGTCCATGGTGACCCACGGCCGGGCGACATCGAACGGAGTCGTGCCGACGTCACGAAGGCACGCCAGCGGCTGGGATACGAGTCGGACGTCTCTCTCGCGGACGGATTGGCGACGCTGTTCGACGAGTGACGGTCATTTTTCGCTGGGGTCGTTGCTTCCGGTTGCGGTCTCGGAAACGTCCGAAAGCACTTTCCAGATTTGTCTGATGACTATCTGGATGTCGAACCAGAACGATTGTTTGCGGATGTACGCCATGTCGTAACGGAACTTCTGGCCCGGCTCGTGTCCCGTCAAGTCGTTGATCTGGGCTAATCCCGTTAACCCCGGTTTGACAAACCACCGTCGTCGCCATTCCGAGACACTATTTTCGATGTCGTCGTCCAGTTTCGGCCGTTCCGGACGTGGACCGACGACGCTCATGTCTCCAACCAGTATCGACCACAGCTGTGGGACCTCGTCGAGATGTGTCTGCCGGAGAACTCGTCCTAGTCTGGTCACCCGTGGATCGCGTTCCCCTTTGTCTTCTTCGCTGAGTTTCACGCCGCTCTGTTTCTCGGCATTCGGTACCATGCTCCGGAACTTATAAATGGTAAAGGTATCGCCGAACGTGGCTGTCCGGTCCTGACTGTAGAAGATCGGGCCGCTATCTTCGAGTTTGATCGCCACGGCGATGACGGCGATCGCCGGTGAGAGAACGGCAAGTCCGATCGCCGCGAACGCGAGATCGAAGACGCGTTTGACGAGGTGGTCCTGCCAGTCCCACGGTTCGAGATCGACGTCGACGAGCTCACCGCCGGCCGTCCCGTCGGTCAGCACCACGTCGGCGTGATCGCGATGGACCTTCGCGGCGACGCCGTGCTCGTAGCAGGTGTCAAGCGCCCCGAAGAACTCCGCGCGGTCCGGCCGGTCGAACGCGAGGACGGCCGTATCGACGTCGTAGTCGACCAGGACCTCCCCGAGACGGGAGAGGCCGCCGAGATAGGAAAGTTCGCCGATCTCGTCGGTGACTGTCCCCCCGTCTGTCTCACGCGGTCGGACCGTTGTGGGCTGATCACCCGTCGCGTACGCCGTGGGAGGTGAGACGTAGCCGATCACGGCTCCGTCCACTGCGGCCAGGATATCCCGGATCGTCTCGGGATCGTCCCCGATGATGATCGTCCGTTCACCGGTTCTCGCCGGTCGACGACGAATGGCGACGAACCAGAGCGGAAGCACCACGAGGAGAAGCCCCCCAGAAACCAGTAGCGTCGCCCGCGGGAGGCGATAGGTGTAATCGAAGTAGCCGATCGTCGCAAGCGAGAGGAATGCGAGGGTCGTCCGACGAGCCGCTGCCATCCAGGTGTCGAGGATTCGGCGCGGACGTGGCTTGTACAGCGGGACCATCGCCGCGAGGATGACAGCGGTCGTCGTCGACGCCTCGAAGAGGAGTTCCGAGCCCGTCGCCGGCGCGGTAGCGAGCGTTTGGATTACCGGAACAGCATCCAGTAGTGTTCGTACCAGGGGGCCATTGACGACGACGACGGCAAGAAAGGAGAGCACGGCGGTTCCGAGGACGCTCGCTCCCCGATACCGCCAGTGACCTTTCATCACCCTGGCGTGTGACGGCGACGGGGATAAAGGCTATGACCGGTACACACGACGGGACGAAAACGGGAGTTCGTCGGCGTGGTCTCGGTGATCCCGGCCGGCGATCGCTCAGGGATCGTCCCGGCGTTCCCTGGGACTCTCTGGTGGCTCTGGCGGTTCCAGCAACGCCACGAGCACGCTGTAGACACGCGTCTCGGCGAGGTCCTCGGCCGAGTACCTGAGACGGGTTCCCGCGAGCGCGAGACTCAACGCGAGGAGCCGAAGGCCGATCGCACCCGCCGTCGGCGTTCCGCCGGCGATCACTACCGCCAGGCTCGCGGCGACCGCCGCGAGGACGACCGTACTCATTGCCTGGATCGGTCGAGCACGGAGGATGTCGACACCGCGCTTTCCTGCAACCGACGCCACCGACTCCTCCCCGTACGTGAGTACTCTGACGAGAAACCAGTCCAGGACGCCTAACAGCGGGCCGACGATCGCCGTCTCTCGAAGGTCGATCACGATAACGTCGGGCTCCGGCTCGGCGGTGAGCCACCGGTAGAGCCAGGACGTGCGGACGGTTCGTTTGGCTCCGTGGACGAATCGTCCGGCTTTGCTGTCGGCGAACGCACCACTGGCTACCGCGAAAGTCCGACGGGCGGCCGCCGTGACGCTGGCACCGGATAGCGCACTTCTGAGGCGTTTCGCCCCCTCGGTCACCGCGGTTGCAGTCCGGGATCCTCGAGTATTCAGGCGCATTGGTCAATCTGGGTGGTGGTCGGGTCGGTATTGCGGCAGGCTCACGCGGCGTCGAGGTCGACGATTGTCGCCCGGATGGTCGTCACCCCAAGGTCGAGGGTAATGCTATCGCCTTCCTGCACGGCTCGGCCTTTGAATCGGGTCGTCCGATCGTCCTCTCGGACCTGCAACGCGGCGGTGAGCGTGACGTCCTTGTTCACCGGGTGTTCGCGCTCGTAGATGTTCCCGTCCTCGCTTGTGAGCGTAATCACGGCCGGCTGGACCGTCACGTCGTTGACCTGGGCGATCGTCTGTCCGGCGTTCGTCTCGGTCTGGCCAGCCTCGACGCTGTCTGCTCGGCTGGGGACCACATTCTCCATCTCGAGTGTGACCGTGCGGGTCGTCGCCTGCCCGCGCTGCTCGAGCGCGTCGAGTCGGACGATCTGGCCGTTCAGTTCGTAGGTGAGCGTGCGGAACGGTAGTGTCACTCCTTCTTCCAGTGGGTTGTTCGCCCCGAACTGCGGGCGTTCTCCGTACCCGAGCGCCTCGACCGAGAGGCCGACGTAGACGCGTTTGCGGTCCGGGTTACTCGTCCCGTAGACGGCGACGTTCTCGACGGTTGCGACCGTCCGATCGCTGACGCGATACGCGTCACCCTCGCTCACCGCCGCTGCGGTGGACGTCTCGACCACGTCCGTCACGAGCACGTCCTGGGACGTCACCTGAAGGTCTGCGGTCCCGACACGGGTTACTTCGCCGCTGAAGTCGTAGCGTTCCATCCGGAAGGGGAGTGTCGTGCCCGGTTGAACGGTCCGCGTATCGAAACGCGGCTCCTCTCCATAGCCGAGTGTCTCGACCGAGAGGCCGACGTAGACGCGTTTGCGGTCGGGGTTCCCGGTGTCGTAGGCGATGACGTCCTCGACGGTGGCAATCGAGTGGCCAGCAACGTCGTAGGTGTCACCTTCCTGCATCGCCCGTGCGTCTTCGGCGTCGACTACGTCGGTGACCAGCACCGCTTCAGTGGTCACCTGCAGGTCTGCGGTCCCGACGCGGGTGACTTCGCCGCTGAAGTCGTACTGGTCCGTCCTGAATGGGAGCGTCACTCCGTCTTCGATCGGCTGTGTTCCGAACTGGGTTCGCTCGCCGTAGCCGAGTGTCTCGACGGAGAGTCCGACGTGGACGCGTTTACGATCCGGATCGTTCGTCTCGTAGGCGATGACGTCCTCGACAGTGGCAATCGAATGGCCCGCCACTTCGTAGGTATCTCCGGTCTCGATTTGCCTGGCCGTCTCCGCCGAGACGACGTTGCGAACGATCACGGATTCGCCCGTCCTCGCTAAGTCTGCTGTTCCAAGCTGACGAATCTCACTGGTGAACTCATAGCTGTCTGTTCGGAACGGTAACGTCGCGCCTCGCCTGAGTGTCTGGGACCCGAACTGGTGCCCGTCGGTGTACCCGAGGGTCTCGACGGACATGCCGAGGTAGACGCGTTTGCGGTCTGGATTCCCGGTGTCGTAGGCGGTGACGTTCTCGACTGTCGCGATCGGGTGGCCCGCCACCTCGTAGGTGTCGCCGGTCTCGATCTGCCGGGCGACGTCGGCGTCAACGACGCTCGTCGTGAGTACTGATTCGGTGGTCCGTTCGAGGCCGCCGCCGACGCGGTCGATCGTCCCGCTGAACTGGACGCCCGCAATCGGCAGCGACAGCGTCCGGTCGGTCTCGACCCGGGTATTGCCGAATCTGACCCCATCGCTGGTGACGTACGTTCGGAGGCTGGCGTCGAGATAGAGCGTTCGCCGTCCGGGCTGCTGGGCGTCGTACACCGCCACGTCTTCGACGGTCGCGACCCGGCTACCAGCGACCTCGATCTCCTCGCCGGCGGTGATCTCGCTCGCGATGCCGTCGGCGGTCGTCCCACGGAGGACGACTCGCCGGTCCGCCGTCGGGAGGTCCGGCTCGGTGCTGACACCACGAATCGTCCCGTTCAAGATGTACGCGTCGTTTTCGACCCCGAGTCGGCGGCCGATCCGAAGCGGCTCGCCGTCGACCGTGGCCGTCGTGTTCGCAGCGTGAGTGATTTCCACTCGGAGCACTGCGCTGGTCCCGTTCCCGGCCGACGTGAAGTAGGTGTCTGTGACGTTCGCGCCCTCGTATGCGCCATCGAGCGTGACGTTGTCACCGGATTCGACCGCCCCGACGACGTACTCCGGCTGGACGCCGGCGTCGAGTGTGACGTATCGGGTTTCGGTCGGTCCCGTCGGCCCACCACCACCATCACCACCGAAGAGTAATGCGATTCCGGCGACACCGACCGCGAGAACCAGGAGGACGACGAGAGCATCGACGACGTTCACCGTCCCGAACAACCGGCCCTGCTTGTCGATGATCTCCATGCTATGTCACCGGTCGAACACGGCGTGTAAAGTGGTTTCGCTTGGCCACCCGGCCGACGCTCACTCCACGGTCACGCTTTTCGCCAGGTTCCGGGGCTTGTCGATCGACCGCCCGAGTTTCGCGGCGGTGTGGTAGGCCGCGAGTTGCAACTGGACGTTGCTCAGCACCGCGGCCGTCCGGGGCGAACTTTCCGGGACCGTGAGGACGTGATCGGCGTAGCGTTCGACGTCGCTCTGGCCGTCGGTGACGGCGACGACCGGCGCGTCACGCGCCTCGACTTCCTTGACGTTGCCGATGGTCTTGCGGGCCTGTTCGCCGTCGCCGGTCACCAACGCGAAGACGGGGGTGTTCGCCGTCACGAGCGCGAGCGGGCCGTGTTTCAACTCGCCGGCGGCGAAGCCCTCGGCGTGTTTGTACGTGATCTCCTTCATCTTGAGTGCGCCCTCCAGGGCGACGGGGTACTGGAGCCCCCGGCCCAGGAAGAAGTAGGCGTCGCTGTCGAGGTATTCTTCGGCGACGGCCTCGGCCGACGAGTCGTCGAGGACTTCCTGGACGTCGGCGGGGAGATCCCTGAGTGCGGCAATCGACTCGCGGTCGTCCTTGGTCGGGACCATGCCGGTCGCCAGCAGGTTGAGCGCCGTCAACTGCGAGGCGAAGGTCTTGGTGGCGGCGACGCCGATCTCCGGGCCGGCCTTGATGTAGAAGACGTGATCGCACTCGCGGGCCGCCGTCGAGCCGACGACGTTGGTGACCGCGAGCGTCGTCGCGCCCTTCGAGCGGGCCGCCCGGAGCGCCGAGAGCGTATCGGCCGTCTCGCCGCTCTGGGTCACGCCGATCACGAGGTCGTCACCGACCGGCGGCGGCGCACTCGCGTACTCGTGGGCCAGGAACGCCTGGGCCGGGACGCCGGCCTCTCGAAACAGCGCTGCGCCGTACAGTGCCGCGTGATAGCTCGTCCCGCAAGCGACAAGCTGGACGCCACGGGGGTTGAGGTACGCCAGGTCGCCGATGTCGACCTCGCCGGCGAGTTCGTCGACCCGCTCGGAGAGTCCCTGGCGCAGTGACCGGGGCTGTTCGTTGATCTCCTTCTGCATGAAGTGGTCGTAGCCAGCCTTGCCCGTCTCCTCGGGGTCCCACTCGACGACGTCGACCGTCTTCTCGACTGGCTCGCCGTCGATGGTCGTGACCGTCCAGCCGTCGGGCGAGAGCCGGGCGAACTCGCCGTCCTCGAGGTAGACGACCCGGTCGGTGTACGCCCGAAACGCCGGGACGTCACTCGCGAGATAGTAGGCATCGGTCGGTCCCTCGCCGTCGCTCCCGAGTCCGAGCACGAGTGGCGAGTCGTGTCTGGCCGCAAAGACCGACTCCGTGCCGGCGATCACGACGGCGACGGCGAAGCTCCCCTCGAGCCGGGAAACAGCTTCGCGCACGGCGGTCTCGGGATCGGCTCCCGCCTCGAGGGCCTCCTCGATCAGGTGTGGGACGACTTCGGTGTCCGTCTCGCTCTTGAACTCGTGATCCGCTCCGAGTTCGTCTCTGAGTTCCTGATAGTTCTCGATGATGCCGTTGTGGACGACGGCGACGTCGCCGGTACAGTCGGTGTGGGGATGGGCATTCTCGTCGGTCGGCGGCCCGTGCGTGCTCCAGCGGGTGTGGCCGATGCCGAACTCTCCCGCCGGCCCCTCGGCGGCAACCGCCTCTCTGAGGTCGTCGATCGTCCCCGAGCGCTTGGTGACCTCGATGTCGCCGTCGGCCAGCGCGACGCCCGCCGAGTCGTACCCGCGGTACTCCAGGGTCGAGAGGCCGTCGACGAGGACGTCTGTCGTCTCTGTTCCTCGGCCCACACAGCCGATGATCCCACACATCAGCGCCGCACCTCCGCGCCTTCGGCCACGTAGCCGTCGACGGTGACCCCGGTCGCCAGGTGGGCGTTCGGCCCGACCAGTGTCCCCGGCGCGAAGCTGACGTCGCCGTCGGCCTCGACTCGGTCGGCCAGCAGTGCGCCCAGCGGTGCGTCCTCGAAGATCTCTGTCCCGACGCGAACGTCTCCCGGCCCGCCCGAGACGACCGCGTTCGGTCCGAGGGTGGCCGCCTGCCCGACGACGGCGTCGAGCAGCGTCGACCCGGGGCCGATTCGGCTGTCGTCGTCGACGACAGCCCTCGAGAGCGTCGCGTTCGCACCGACGGTCACGTTCCGGCCGAGTGCGACGTTCGGCCCGATCACTGCGCCAGCCCCGACCTCACAGTCCGGACCGACGACTGCCGGCGGCTGGATCGTCGCCGCGTCGTGGACGGACGCGCTCGCGTCGATCCAGACCTGCTCGCTCGATTCCGGAGGGTCGAGTCGGCCATCAGCGAGGACTTCTCGCGCCAGTTCGAGGAGGTCCCACGGATAGGTCGCGTCGACCCAGATTCCGTCGGTCTCGACTGCCCCGACGTAGCCGTCCTCGATCGCGTCCTCCAAAGCATCAGTCAGCGAGAGTTCGCCGTCCTCGCGTGGCGTCGCCTCGATCGCCTCGAAGATCGACGGCGCGAACGCGTAGACGCCCGCGTTGATGTAGCGATACTCGCCGGCGTCGGGCTTTTCGACCAGGTCCGTGACTGTTCCGTTTTCGAGGAGGACGGCCCCGTAGTCCGCGGGATCCGGCCCGTCGAGGACCGCGAGCGTCGCCTCGTCCTCGCTCGTCTCGAAGCGTTCGAGAACGTCCGCGACGATCGTCGGGTCGATCAGCGTATCGCCGTTGACGACGGCCAGTGGCCCTTCGACGACGTCGCGGGCCTCACGTAAGGCGTGGCCAGTGCCGAGTTGCTTCTCCTGGTGGACGTACGTGACAGGACGTCCCCGGTAGGTCGGGCCGACGTGATTCTGGACGCGATCGCGTTCGTAGCCGACGACGAGGACGAGTTCCTCGATCCCAGCCTCGACGAGCGCGTCGAGGACGTACTCCAGAATCGGCCGGTTGCCAGCCGGGAGCATCGGCTTGGGTCGGTTCCGGGTCAGCGGGCGGAGTCTCGTCCCTTCGCCGGCCGCGAGGACGACTGCCGTATGGCTGCTCATACTATGTCCAGGCGGGGATCGGGTTTGAAGCTAATGGGTTCTACAAAACGTGCGCTGGCGTCGTAGGTTCGGCCGGTCCTCCACGGGTCCGGGCTCGCTACTGCGATCCCATCTCCTCGCTGGCGACCTGTCGACCCCGGGACGTGATCTCGACCTCTGTCCGCTCGCGGATGGTCTCGATCACGTCGAGTTCGATCAACCGGTCGAAAATCTCCTCGATGTCCTCGACGTCTTCGTCGACGAACTCCGGTACGTCGAACGGCGAGACGCCCGAATGCAGCGCCATCACGATCTGCTGTTCGGTCGGTGAGAGGTCGAGGTTCGCGCGATTGCGCTCGACGCCCTCCTCGAAGATCGCCTCGAGAATCGTGATCTGCTGGCCCTCGCCCGTGAGGTGCGTCTCGACGCTCCGGTCCTCGCTATCAGTATGTTCGACCTCGAAGACTCGCCGTTCGGTCCCGTCGACGGTCCGGTCGTCGGTCTCGACGTCGCCGATGTCGTCCCGACCGATAGTGACGTACTGGCCGTCTTCGACGGCAAGTTTGACCGCCTCGTCGGTCAGCTTGATCTTCGCGCGCTGCCACTCCGCCCCCTGGACGACGCCGCCCTTCACGGCCGGGTGTTTCACGTAGACGATGGTGTTGTCGAGAAACGCCCGGTAGAGGTCCGTCTCGAAGGCGTCCTGTTCCGGGGCCCGCAAGAGCACGACGTCGTCCCCAATGTGAAGCGTGACGTAACTCGCCACGCCCGCGGCGTTCTGGTTGACGTCGTAGCGACCGCCGACGTTGTCGATTTCCGAGAGGGGAATGACCCGTTTCTCGTCGGCGACGAGGGCGACCCGCTCGGTGGTGAGGAGGATTCGACACTGCGTCCAATCGGCGTCCTGGACGTCTCTCCCCTCTGTGACTGCCTGGAGGTACTGCCCCCGGTCGTCCATCAACTTGCGTTCGCCCTCGCTCATCGTTCGTGGTCTCGCTATCCTGTGGCTACAGCGCCCGGGCGATTAGGCGTTTCGGCCGTCCGGCTTGGGTTCACGCACAGCCCTGTCGCTGTTCGAGGGTAGCGCGCTAAAAAATGAAAGCCGCGTGCGTCAGAACCGCTTTCGGCGGTCAGTCGTGGTTCGGATGGCGGCCTTACTGCTTGCGGCGGACGGCGAGCAGTGCGGCGCCCATCAGCGCGACCAGCGCGAGCACGGCGGTGAAGCCGGGTCCGCTAGTGGTCGTCGTCTGCTGTGCCTCTTCGAGCTGGCTCTGGAGGTCACTGATCGTGGACTTCTGCTCGTCGATCGTGGACTGCTGGTCCTCGATCGTCGAGTTCTTCTCGTCGAGCGTGCTCTGGAGGCTCTCGAGCTGACTCTCGAGATCAGCGTTATCCGCTTCCAGCGTGCGGACCGAGAGGTTCAGCGCTTCGATCTCGCTGTTGAGATCGGCGATCGTGGTGGTCGAGTTGAGCAGGTCGCTCTCAGCCTGTGCGAGCTGCTGGTTGAGATCCTCGATCGTGGCGTTCTTCTGGTCGAGGAGTTCCTGGCTTGCGCCGCCACTCTCGTTGAGCTGCGTGCGCAGCTCTTCGATCGTGGCGTTCTTCTGCTCGAGTTCGTCCATCGTCTCGCTCAGGAGCGTCTCGAGCTCGTTAACGCGTTGCTGGAGTTCTTCGGACGCACCGGAGGTCTCCCACTCGGCGGTGTCCGAGAAGACAGCGTCGACGGCGTCAGTGTTGCCAGCCCGCTTGAGCGAGAGGTCGAACTCTTCACCGACCTGACGGTCGGCGAAGTCGAACGTCGCTGTCCACGTGCCGTCTTCCATGACTTCGACGCTGGTGTCCTGGCGGAGGAAGTCACCGGACTTCAGTGCCTGGACAGTAATCTCGCTACCGGGTGCGAGATTGCTGGTACCGCGAACTTCGGTGTCGTCAGTAGCGAGCACCTGGTACGGTGCTTCGACGACGCCGAAGGAACTCGTCCGTTCGAGGAACGTGACGGTCGTGCTCACGGACTCAGTCTCACCGTCGGCGACGTACGGGTTGTTGGTGCCGTTGATTTCGAAGGTGACAGAGTACTCGTCACCGGCATCGACGTTGTCGAGCGCGTCCGTGTCGACCGTGACGAAGAAGCGGTTGTTGTCCGCGTCCTCGACGAGGTCGAACGCACTACCGCTGACGTCGAAGGTCGGGGCGTTCCCGTACTGGCCTTCGAAGTTCTCCTGCGAGAAGGTGATGCTCATCCCTTGCGCGTTGACGTCGTCGTTGAGGTAGGTGAAGACGCCGGACGCTTCGACTTCGAGCGCGAGGTGGTCACCGAAGGCGACCTCCGAGAGCTCGGAGCCGTTCGTGATGGCGTCGGCGCTACCGAAGTCAGCGCTGCTGGGTGCGACGATCGAACTGATTCCGGTCGTCGACCGTTCTTCGAGGGAGAGCGTGGCGACGTCCTGCTCCTCGCCGCCGGCCGTGACCGTCAGGTCGTACGAACCCGCAGCGAGACGGTAGTCACCGATGCTACTCTCGCTGTCGCTGTCGACGGTGACGGAGTCAGCGCCGTCTGCCGGGCTGTAGGCGTCACCGTGACCGCCAGCGAGGAACGTGTTCATCTGGACAGTGACCTGTCCGTCGTCAGCGTCCTCGCCGTCGTTACTGTCCGTGACGGTGAGTTCCGATTCGTATTCACCGGAACCATCCGTGATGTGGACGGTGGCCGATTCGGTGTTCTGGAGGTCGACGGTGAACTCCGCGTAGTCACCGCGCTCCTGACTGAAGACGGTATCTGCGAACGACGCAGAGACTTCGCCGGCTTCAGCGTATTCGATGTCGAATGTGTCCTCGGCGTTCGAGGTCAGCGATTCGACCGTGAAGTTGTACGTGCCGTAGTCGTAGCCGGAGAAGTCCACATCGAAGTCTTTCTCCGCGCTGTCGACCGTCAGCATGATCTTCTCGTCACCGTGGGCGGACGCCGCACCGCCGAAGACCTCGTTCAGTTCGTCCTGATCGAGGTCATCGGAGGCGATGGTGACGTTGAACGATCCACCGGCAAGGTCGATGTTGTCCGAGGAGATCGTCACGCCGTTGTCGCTCGGGGCCTCGTTGTCGTAGTAGACGTCCCCGTAGCTTTCCGCAGTGAGGTCCTGTTTGACGACTTCGAACTGGGACCCGTCAATCTCCGCACCACTCGATTGGAAGAAGTGGTATCGATCGACGCCTTCCGCGGCCAGTTCAGCCGTGTCGTCACCGCTGAACGTGGCCATACCGTTTTCGTCGACGGTCGCTGTCGCGGCGAGCGTATCGCCATCCTCACCGATTAGACCCTGACGGATCTGGAGGATGTCGCCGGACCCGACGGACGTGCCGCTCACGTCGACGGTCAGTTCCTCACCCTGGTAGATGGTGTCGACGTCCGAGGGTGCGGGTGCGCTCGGTTCGGCGGGCGGCTCCTCGCCGTTCCCTCCATCGGTCGGCACGGTAAGCGTGGTCGTGCCAGTGTCGGCGGCGTTGCCGTCAACCGATGCGGATCCTTCGATCGTGAAGGTGTCTCCAGCTTCAGCGTCGTCCGGGATCGTCACTTCGTAAGTGACACTCACTGAGTCTTCACCTTGGTAGGCGAGTGTTACTCCTTCATTGCCCGCTGCCTGCGCTGCGGGAATGGTCCCGTGCAGGTCTGTGAGGCTCACGTCCGCGAACGCGGGACTGAACTCTTCTGTAACGGATATGTTTCCGGTCTCTGTGGCTGTGACGTCAACCGTCACAGTAACTACGTCGCCCGGCTGAACCTCTGTGGTATCCACAGTACGGTCAGCCGAGTCGACGGTCTGTGCTGCTGCCGACATCGGCATGGCGAAGACCGACAACACCATCAGTGCTGTCAGTACGATCGCCTTGTGTGATTTCATATTCATTTTTTCACCCTATCGTTAGCTGTTGTTATACGCGGTAATCACATCGAGGACATCCTGGAACGATGCGTCATCGTTGTTGTAGTCGGTGATGACACCCAGGACATCCTGGAAGGTGACGTCTCCGCCACTACTACTCTCGACGGTCAGCGTTGCCGTCTGGCTGTTCGTGTCGGTGTACACGCCGTGCGTGTAGTTACCGGCAGCCAGAGCGGACGTGTCGATGCCACTGAAGGTGTACGTGTTCTCTCCAGGCTGGAGAGTGACGCTTTCCGTGATGGACACGACTTCGCTGCCGTTCGAGTCGGTCACGCGGAACTCGACGTCACGCGTGTCCTCGTCGGGGGCGTCGTTGTTGATCGTCGCCGTGACGTCGATAACATCGCCCTGTGTGACGGTCACGTTGGCAGGGTTGATGTCAACGACGGTGAAGCCTTTGGGGGCTTCCACACCGACGATCACGACGTCCGCGTTCGTCGTGCCGGCGGTGTTCTTGGTGATGTCGTTGAACCCGGTCTCGCCTTCGAATTCCGCGTCGATGCGGTAGTCGAAGCCAGTCTCGACTTCAGTGAACGAGTAGGACCCTTCCGGTCCAGTAGTCGTGTTCGCCACGATTTCCTCGTTCGCCGTGTCGGGTTCTTTGATCAGCGTAACGCTCGCACCGGGCAGGTTGTCTGCCGGTGAGTCGTCGTTGACAACGTCGCCGGTGATCTCACCGACGCCGTAGACTTCAACGCCAGTGCTGTCGTTGAATTCCTGGTCGTTCTCGTTCACGACGGACGCGTTGATCGTCACGTTGTCCGGGGACGGTGTTCGAGTGGTCTCGAACTGGACGTCGTCACCGTAGGTGACAACCTGATCGTTCGCATCAGCCGGGAGCAGGTTACCGGATGAGGTGTTAGTCGTGATGTTGAACACCACGTCGACCTCACTCGGGGTCACAAGGTCGCTTTCCGAGACCGGTTCGAACTCGCTGTCCGGGTCGGTGTCGGCTTTGACCAGGACCTCGTACTCGACGTCAGCGACATCCTGCGTCGGCATTCGGGCGATCGAGTCGCCATCCTGGGTCACGTCGACCGTGACGTCGTAGACCGGCGTGATCTCGACCGGCGAAACGGTGAAGTCCTTGCTCGTTGTGTTGTCCACGTCGCTTCCGGCAGGGTTCATCGAGACCTGCGCGTTGGTTGCGTAGTACTGGCTGACATTTCCGAAGCCAGTAACGTTACCGTCCGCAGCAGTCCCGTTGATACTGTTGTACCCGCTCGCAGCAACGTAGACGTTGAGCGCGTTGTTCGCACCAAGGCGGTTCTCGTTGATACCGCTGATCTGGTATTCACCGCTCGCTGCGGTCATCGTGGAGAGGTTCGTCTCCTCCTCAGCGAAGGCCTGTGTCTGGTTCACGCCGGGGTACGCAGCCCAGACGGTTGCGCCCTCGACGTCAGCGTTGGTGGCCCATTCTTGGACATCGCCGTAAAGGGCAAGGTTACCGTCCGCGGCCACGAACTGGGTAGTCACGGTCTCGGAGACCGATTCGTTCGACTGCGCAGTGAACGTGAACTCTGCAGCCTGGATTTCGGAGGACGTTGCGGTCACGGTGGCGTTACCGTCAGTGGTAGTAACTGTTGTATCACTGAGGGTAATCGCCCCCTCGTCGGGTGCGTCGACCGTAACCTCAACGTCGTCCTCGTACGGCGATCCGTCATCGTCGTCGAACAGTTCGATCTCGTATTCGACTTCCGTCGAGCCGTCAGCCTCAGCGCTATCGGTCGACGGGGTTACGTCGATCTCGCCAGCGTTGATGATCTGTTCGAGGACGAAATTCGCGGACGTCGTCTCGCCCGCAGTCACCTCACTGTCCTTCGGGGATGCAGAATTGTACCCTTCCAGATTAGCAGTCACTGTATAGTTCCCCTCAGGAACGCCAATCGTGTACTGGCCGTTATCGTTGGCGGTCGTTGTTTTGTAGATCCCGCTAGTGGTACTATCATCGCCTTCGACGATGACTTCTGCAGGGATGGGGTTGTTATTCTGGTCCGTGATAAGGCCCGAGAAGTACCCTATGTTGTCGTTGAGGATTGTCTGAGTACCGTCCGTATCGTACCAACCCGACGGGTTCGTCTTGACCGTCAGGTTCGCGTCGATGACGGAATTGTTGGCGGCATTCTGAGCTATCTGTGCCTTGACGATGAGGTCAGACACGTTCGTGACGTTTCCATCGACATCGGCGAAATCGACAAGCGTATCGTGGCTGTCGTAGATCTCCGAGTCGGTGACAACACCGTCAGTGGTGTTGAGGGAAACCGTCACCTCGTCGATCGCGCTGGCCGGAACGTTCCCTTCGTTGCCGCCCGTTGCGTTAACGGTGACGTTGTTGATGTCACCTTCCGAGCTGAAGGTTACGTTTGCGATTTCCGAGACGGCCTCGGTTGTTGTACTACCCGTATCTGTATAGTCGGTGCCGCCGACTGCTGGCAGGGTGGTTCCCCAATCTCCGCCGGAGTTCCCTGCCGCTGCCGCGCCCGCGAATGCCGCGGACATGGCGAAGACGGACAGCACCATGAGCGTGGCAAGGAATACGGCCCTTACCTTCTCCTGTGGTGTTGAATTTCCTGTCATGTGTTGATTGTTTCGTGGTCGCCGTTTATCGCACGATACGACCCGTAGTCGGTGTGGAGTGAATAGCGTCTATCCATGTTTTGGACCGTCAGGTCCCTCAGTCCCCGTCGCTCGGTCACGACGAGTCCGCGTACAGAGACTGGGTACTGACGGTTCACGTTCGTATCCATCTCCCGAATGTGGTAAATGCTTTCTGGTTCACCCCGGGTTTGACAACACGCTGCAAATCGATCCGTGGGCCTCGTAGTTCGTGATTTCGGCCGTTTGAGGGGGGCAGAATTTTCCCACTACCAGAAAGATTTTAAGTATCCCTTTGCCGGCTCGACCAAACCTCTCGCTGGATCGTCACGAACCGCTGTTGTACGCCCCGATGACGTCGAGCACGTCCTGGAACGTGACCGGGCTTCCACCGACCGTCTCACCCTCGTTGTACGCCCCGATCGCGTCCAGGACGTCCTGGAATCCGATCTCACCGGCCGGCTCGTTCTGATCGAAGCGATCGAGCCCCTCCGTGACGACGACGGTCGTGTTCGCCCAGTCGTCGATCTCCGTCCCGAGGACACCCTGTCCAGCGATCCGGTAGGTTCCGGGTGGTGTTGACTCCGGGACGTCGATCGTGAAGCTGTGGCCGACCGACTCCCCGGTGGCCGGGACCGGTGCCTGGAACCCGAGGAAGCGGGCCTTGGATCCGTTGACCGACAGCGGCCCGGTCGTCGAGGCGACGAATATCCCACCGGCGGAGGGCTTGGTAGTCCCGGTGTTTTCGAGCGTGTAGCTGACGTTCATCGATGAGCCGGGTGTCGTGGTGATCCGCTCGGGAGCGTGCAGTTCGACGTCGGTCTCCGTCACCGGGATCGTCGCGTTCACGCTCGTTCGCTCGCCCCCGAGCTGTCCGGTCGCGTTGACGTGGACGACCTCACCGTCGAAATCACGATCCACTGCCAGTGTGACGTTCGTGGTCCAGGACGCACCCGCTGCCAGTCCGTCCGATTTCCACCCGACTGACGGACTGACGTCCGTCCCGTTCTGCTCCGCGGCAACCACGAACGACGCGTCGCCGACAGCGCTGTCCCCGGCGTTCGTGAGCGTATACGGTATCGTCGCATTCTCTCCGGGGACGACGCGATCCGGAACGGAAGCCCGGAACCAGCGGTCCGCTATCGTCAGTGCCCCGGTCCGACTATCGTTTGCCGTCCCCACGCGATAGGCGTACTCTCCCTGCTCGAAGTCCGCTGTACTCACGTCAGCAAACGTCACCGTCCGGGTCTCTCCCGGCTCAAGACTTACGGTTCGGCTGCTGGTCTCCCGTCCATCGACTGTCAACGCGACCGACTGCGTCCCTTCCTGCTCGCCCGTGTTTTCGATCGTTGCGGAGACGTCGAACGATTCGCCACCTGCCAGTGAGATCGATTCCGGCGACAGCGCGGTCACGGTGAAGTTCGGCGGTGACCCCACACTGAGCGTCGCCGTCTGGCTATCGTTGGCGGTCTGTACGCCGTAGGCGTACGTCCCAGGGCCGAGGCCGCCGAAGACACCGGCGAAGGTGACGGTCGTCGTCTCCCCGGCCGAAAGCGTCGCCGTCGTCTCGTCCACGATCGACCCGTTGCGTGTGAGCGAGACCGTCTGTGATCCTGCCGCGTCGCCCACGTTCACGACCGTCGCGGAGACGTCGACCGTCTCGCCCGTCGTGACGGCTTTCTCACCCGGAGAGAGGTTCACCACCGAGAAGTTCGTCACGGATACCGAGTCGACGCCGACCGCGTCGTCGGCGAGGAGCAGTCCGTGGCCGCTCCGCAGGTCGATTCCGCTCGATTCGATGTCCAGCGTCGCGTTCTGGAGCCGGTTCCTGACGGCCATCTCCGAGAGATCACGGGTTCCGTCGGCGACATCCTGGGCGATGACGAGCGCCGCCACGCCCGAGACGTGCGGGGCTGCAAACGACGTGCCCGAGATCACTATCTCGCCGTCCGGCCAGGTCGTCCTGATCGCGTGACCAGGTGCTGCAAGTTCGACTTCGTTTCCTTCTGCACTCCAAGTGGTCGTTTGATCCGACTGGTTCGTCGCCGCGACTGCGATGGCTCCTGGGTATTTGGCCGGATACGTGACGTCGTTCGTGTCTGTCGCTCCGTCCCCGCCGTTGCCGGCCGAACTGACGACGACTGCGTGATCGCTTGCGTAGTCAATCACGTCCGCCAATCCGTCGTTCCCTACGGGACCACCCAGACTCATCGAGAGGACGTCCGCGTCGTCCGCGGTGGCGAGTTCGCCGTCCTCGCCGTCGATCGCGGCCTCGATCCCGGAGATCAGCCAACTCATACGCCCCCTCCCATTCTTGTTCACGACCTTCATCGCGTACAATTCGACGCCGGGTGCCACGCCGACGACGCCGTGATCGTCGTCAGCGGCTGCGATGACGCCCGCAGCCGCAGTCCCATGGCCGTTGTCGTCCATCGCTGTCGGGAGGCCGACTTCGTCGACACCGTCCGTGAAGTTCGCGCCCCACGAGACCGACGCATTGAGATCCGCGTGCGTGTAATCGATCCCCGTATCGAGGACGGCGACGGTGACGTTCGCCTTCGCGGCATCGTCGAGGACCCCGTTCGCTTCGGGCGCGTCGATGCGATCGACCCCCCACGGCGTGACCTGGCCGCCAGATTGTGATCGCAGGGTCGTCTCGCTGGCGACGGCGTCGTCCGGGTTCGACACCTTGCTGTCCTGATAGACAGCCTGGACGTCCGGTCGTCGCTCGATGGCCTCGATCGCCTCGGTGGGGACGTTCGCGTATAGCACCGGCATGAAATCGACGTCGTGCCCACCGGTGACGGATACGTCCCGGTCCGGGAACGTTGCCGCTTCACGCGCAGTCCCGTTCTCGAAGACTATCAGGACCGACACGCGCTCGGATTCGGGATCGACCGGCGTTGTTCCGTTCGTGGCTGGTGGGGAGGCCGCGGACACGTCGACCGTCCCACCGTGATCGACGTCACCCAGCTGGACGCCACCGACCGCGGGAATACCGATCCCGAGTGCGATGAAGACGACGAGAATTCCGATCAGACGCTTGCCCATGCAAGCGATATGCCGCTGACGGGAATAACCGTTCTGGCTAGCTTTCATTCCACCGTACGAGTCTTGATCGTCGGCCGGATGGTTTGCTCTGGGGCCCAACGAGCAGTTCGATTGGCCACGAGAAACCCACCTCGACCCCCGTACCAATCGCTGTTCGGACGGAAACGAGAGAACCGAAAAACGAGCGTCGAGGAGTTACCGGTAGAACTTCCGGAACAGCGCGAGCACGTCGCCGGCGTCGACGCTGCCGTCGCCGGTGAAGTCGTAGGCCTCAGCGTTGGCCTGGACCGTGTCACCGTTGCGGTTGTTCAACAGCGACCGGACGTCCGCGATGCTCCGCTTGCCGTCGCCGTCGACGTCCTCATAGAGCCCGTCGCCGTCGTGGTCCTGGGACGGTCCGTCCGCACCGGGGAGCGTGACCGGTTCGTCCTCACCGTCGCCGGTCTCGCCGAGCGTGACCGTCACGGCGTCGGTGTCGTCGTCGATCGAAACCGTAGTTTCGCCGGCCATCTCGCCGTCGGTCGCCGTGATCCGATACTCGCCTTTGAACCCGTCCGTCGAGAACATCCCGTCGGCGTCCGTGCTGCCCGACTTCTCTGTCCACCATTCGTCGAACAGCAGGTTCTGCCAGACGTCCAGTGCCGGTTTGGGGTTCCACTGGGAGTCGAAGAACGGTGCGTCGTCCCGCCAGTGGAGGGAGTCCTGGAAGCCCCACACCATGAACGTCTCCGCGTTCGGATGGCTGAAGGTTATCTTCAGGAACTGCTTGAAGAAGGTGGCCTTGTCGGCTTCCATCCAGGTGTCGTCGGACATGTCGAACTCGGTGATCCGGATGCCGGCACCGAGGCCGCTGTAGAACTCCAGGGCCTCCCAGATCTCGGACGGCGTGAGTGCCGACGATTGGCTGAAGTGTGATTGGAGGCCGATCCCGTCGAGATCGACGTCGTTCTCGATCAGGAACTCGGCCATTCGCTTGTGGTTGTCACGCGTCGACTGATACGGCCCCTCGATGGTGTTGTAGTCGTTGATCGCGACCCCGACATCGTCGGGGGCGACATCCTCGGCGTGGTTGTGCCACTCCGCGAGAACCGGTGCTTCGACGGCATTGATGTCGAGTTCCTCGTCGGGACCGACACCCCGGACTGCCTTGATGAATCCGGGCACGTGGGTCGTCTCGTTGTGGACTTCCCACTCGTCGATGACGCTACCGTAGTCCTTGAAGTCGGCGTAGTGGTTGATGATCTCCTCGATGTGAGACATCGTCCGATCGCGGACGTACTCCGGATCGAGTTCCGGGTTCTCGACCTCCGACCAGTCGACGCCCATCGCCGCGACGACGTCTTCGGGCACGGCGTAGGAGTCGACGGCCGCCCACAGACAGACGTGCCCGCGGATCGTCATATCCTGCTCGACGAGCCACTCGGTGGCCGCGTCGGCGATGTCCTGTGCCTCCTCGAAGAAGCGCCACTTGTGGTGGTTGCCCAGGACGGCGGTGTTGAAGTTCTCCGTGATGACTTCTCGGTATTGATCACCTGGCTCGGTGTTCGGAATCAGATGGTCGGCCGTGACCTCCGTGCCGAAGCTGAAGTCGTGTTCCTGCATTGCGACCTCGACATCGGCACCCTCGACCGCGCTGCCGTCGCCGTCGACGACTTCGACCGCGAAGTCGGTCTTGCGGTGCTCTTCGATCCGGGCATCCGCTTCGTCTTCCCATTCCTCGTTGATCTCTTGTTCCCAGGCAGGCAGGTCACCGACCGAGACGCCCTTGGCGAAGTCGATCACCGCCAGACCGCCGATGTCGACGGTCTGGGCCTGTGCGCCGAGCCAGATCTCGGTCCACCACTCGCCGGATGCGGCGGCGCTTCCGGCTTCGATCGGGAAGTAGAACCGCTTCCACTCGCTGGTAAGCGGCGGGCGCGGTTTGGTGACGTAGTTGGCCGACTCGTCGCCCGAGGAGGTCATCTTGTAGGTGATCGACGTTTCGCCTTCGGGAGCGCGCATGTACGCGACGCCGAGCAACACGTCGCCGCTTTCGAGTGCCCGATCGCCGTACGCTTTGAAGTTGACCTGCCAGTCCTCCTCGGCCTGTTCGGTCACTTCGATCCGGGCCGCCTCCGAGAACGGGACGTCGTCGCCGACGTCGAGTGATTCCCGATTGGCAAGGTCGGAGCTGCCACCGGCGACCTCGTAGGTGTCGAACGTCGCGGCTTCAGTCGTCCCGTACGCGAACTTGCCCGCGCCACCCAGGTTGAACCCTTTGAGGTCACTGACGAGTCCCGAGTAATACGGACCGTCGGTGTCCGTCCATATCTGATAGCCACTGCTCTCCTCGGGCGGCACTGCCTCCCCGCTCGGGAGGTTGCCGATCCCGACATCGGCGTCACTGTAATCGATTAGCGCCATCCCGCCGAATTCCATGGTCTGCTGGGCCATCCCGAGCCAGAACTCGACGTACGCGTCCCGGATCGAACCCGGACGGGATCCGACTTCGATCGGGAAGTAATATCTGGTCCATTCCTCGCCCGGTTGGACGGCCGCGTTGTCCGTGATGTAGTTCGCGTTCTGATAGCTCCAGTCGTCGCCCTCGGCGTCCTTGTACCGGTATTTGAAGTACGCCTCCGTCTGTGCGCCGTCGGTCTCACTGCGGAGGTACGCGACCCCGAGGAGGACGTCTCCCTCCTCGAAGGACTGCTCTTCGAGGAACCGCTGGTATGAGTACGTCCAGGAATCTGCTCCTTCTTCGTTTACCTCGATTTGGACGCCCTGTGTGATCGGGACGCTGTCGTTGTCGATCGAGATCTCCGAGAGATTCCCGCTGTCCCCCGACTGGAATTCGAAACTGTCGACCGTTGCTTGCTCGGTCGCCCCGAAGAGGAACGAGCCAGCCGGCAAGTTATACTGCTCCTGGAGTTCACTTTGCAGTGTCTGGTGATACTCGTCGAGGTGGTTGTCGGCTGCCACCGACCCAATCGTCCCCGACCCGACTGCAGTTGCCGCCCCCAGTGCCCCGACGGACTTCAGGAAGGTCCGCCTGTCGCCGTGAATGTGTAATCTATCGTCTGTCATCTGTGCGTAGCACGTGAACAGTTCGACATGATTTACCTTAGTGTTTTGGGTGAACGTTCAACCGGTCACAGGCCGTGGGACTGCTGTCCTGCAACTGGGCACCGCACGCATTACGTCAAATAAAAATATTATATGGGGAAATGACATTCGCCTCGCTGCTGGGTTTTCGCACCTTCCAGATCTTCGTGAGGTCGAGAATTCAGATCCCCGAACTGCGTGAGAGCTGCGGCGCTACTGGTGAACCGCCTCGGGGTCACGTGGTTCGAGACGCCGGAAGCGTCTCGTCATCTGCTCACGGCGCTTGCGCCGTTCGCAGGTTCGTGGGACTTCGTCCCACGCGCATCCGGAAATCGGATTTCCGTACGACCCCGAGGCACTCGCCTTGCTTATCTGTAGAGTTTCCGGAACAGCGCGAGCACGTCGCCGGCGTCGACGCTGCCGTCGCCGTCGAAGTCGTACGCACCGGCGTTGGCCTGGACCGTGTCACCGTTGCGGTTGTTCAACAGCGACCGGACGTCCGCGATGTTCCGCTTGCCGTCGCCGTTGACGTCCTCGAAGTGGCCGTCGCCGTCGAGGTCCTGGGGCGGTCCCTGACCGCCGGGTAACGTCCCTTCCGGCGTCTCCTCGCCGCCGTCCGCTCCATCGTCTTCGCCTTCTCCAGCGTCACTCTCGCTGAGCGTAACGGTTACGGCGTCGGTGTCGTCGCTGATCTGGACCTGCCGCTCGGTGCTCGCTTCGCCGTCGCTTGCGGTGATCTGGTAGGTACCCTTGAAGCCGGTCGTGGCGTAGACGCCGTCGGCGTCCGTACTGCTGGATTCTTCGGTCCACCATTCGTCGAAGACCAGGTCCATGAACTGCTGGCCGTTGGGACGCAACGTCCAGTCCTCGTCGTAGTAGGCACCGGTGGGTCGCCAGTGATCGCCGGCCCAGAAGCCCCAGGACATCACGCCCTCGACGGCCTCGTGGCTGAAGGACGCAATCAGGAAGTCGCGCGTGAGATCCTCCTGGAAGGCGACCTCCTCGTCGTTGCCCCGGTCGTTGATCTGGATGTCGAACTCGGTGATGAGGATCGGGAGGTCGTGTTCGGCGAACTGGTCGTAGGTTTCGAGGATCTCTGCCGGTGGCGTCACGTTGCCTTCGGGCAACTGGACGTGGCCCATGAACCCGACCCCGTCGATCGGCAGGTCGTTCTCGATCAACTGACCGACGAACTCGTCGTGTTGATCGCGGAAGAACCCGCCGGCGACGTTGCCCATCTCGTTGGTGTAGAGTTCGGCGTCGGTCGCCGCGTCGGCGGTCCCCCACCACTGCTCGACAGCCTCGAAGCCGATGGCGTCGTCGCTCCGGAAGTTCGGCTGCCAGATCGGGTGGTTGTGCATGTCCCACTCGGTGACGAGGTCACCGACGTCGGTGGCCTGGTTCTCGATCCGCTGGTCGACACGCTCGACGGTCTCGCTGGCCGACAGCGCGTCCGGGTTGTCGATGCCCATCCCGCCGCCGCCGTCCGTATTATATTCCTCCCAGAGGAGGTAGTGCCCGCGTGCGGGGATGTTCTTGTCGTCGAGCCACTCCAGTGTGTCTATCGCCCCCGCCTTGCTGTCGCCCCAGGCACCAGTGAAAGACGGATACTTCAGTCCGTTCTCGATGACCGCCTTGTTGAAGTGCTCGAGGAACACCTCGCGGTACCGCTGGTCGTCCTCGCTGTCACCCGTGATGTGCGTGACCGACACGGCACTCCCGAAGTCGAAGGCGTGATCCTGCATCGCGACCTCGACGTCGGCACCCTCGACGGCGTTGCCGGCCTCGTCGAGGACTTCGACCTCGAAGTCCGTCTTGCGGACCTCCTCGATCCGATCGCGGGCGTCTTCACGCCACTGTGCACCCTCCTCTCGCCCCTCGTAATTGACGAGTGGATTCGTGGGGCTGTCCCCTTCTTGAGCTCCTGCCGGGCCGGCCGGGAGGTCACCGACGGCGACGTCGGCGTCGCCGTAATCGAGTAGCGCGACGCCGCCCATCTCGACGGTCTGCTCGGCGTAGCCCGTCCAGAACTCTAGATACGGCGTGTGCTCCGAGCCGTCGGGTTTCTCGGCGACTTCGATCGGGAAGTAATACCGGGTCCACTCCGCACTAGGTGTGACCGAGGCCGACTCCTGAACCGTGTTGGAACTGTAACTCGTCTCTCCGTTGGGGTCCGTATATTGGTATTTGAACCCAGCCTGGATCTGGGCCTCCTCGGTGTCGCTGCGGACGTACGCGACCGCGAGCAGCGGATCGCCCGCGCTAAACGACGTGTCCGAAATGAATCCTTGATACGTGTAGTCGTAGGCGTTCGAGGGCTCCTCGTTCACCGTGAGCGTGACGCCCTGCGTGATCGGCACGTCGGCGTCCACCTCGAAGGTCGAAGACGTGCCTGCCCCCGCGTCCTCGAAGGTGAACGCGTCGAGGGCTGCCTGCTCGCTCGTCCCGTAGACGAACGAACCGGCAGGGAGGCCCCGAGCCGACTCGAGGTCGGCGAGCAACGTCTGTCGGTACTCGCCGACGTGGTCGTCGGCGGCGGCCGGACCGAGCGCCGCCGTCCCACTCCCCGCCGCAACCCCCGTCGCGCCGAGCCATTTCAGAAACGTGCGTCGATTGCCACTGAGCCGTGAGTCGTCTGTCATCTCCGTGCCTCGGTTTCACTCACCGATAGTTAAACGTTATCAACAATGCTCACTGACTCTCTTCGCTGACACGACCGCCCCAACGACTGGGCGGATCGAGGCTACTGTCGCCACAGAAGACATCTGCCCTGCCGAGATACTGCTCGCCTCTCGCCTCGCCTGGTCACTGCTCGCTCATCGCCTCGCTGGCCATGTTCCGGCCCTGCGCGTTGAGCGAGACTTCCGTGCGGGTTCGAACCTCGTCGACCGCACCGACCTCGAGGAGTTTCTGATAGATCTCCTCGACTTCGTCGACGCTGAGGCCGACGAAGTCAGCCATCTCGAAGGGTGAGACGCCTGAATAAAGCGCCATCAGTACCTGGCTCTCGGTCTCGGTGAGTTCGTAGTCCTCCTCGCGCTCGGCGACACGCTCCTCGAAAAGGGCCCGGAGGACCGACGTGTGTCGCTGTGTCCCCGAGAGGTGGGTCTCGACGCTGCGGCCCTCGTCGTCGGTGTGTTCGATCTCGACGACGTCACGAGTCTCGCCCATGACCGACCGCGTCGCCGTCTCGACGGTCCCGACGTCGGCGAAGTCACTGCTGACGCGGTCGCCGCCGGGAAACACCAGCGAAAACCCGTCTTCGGTCGCCGAGAACTTCGCTTTCTCCCAGGCTGCGTCGTCCTGGACGACCCCCCCGACGACCGCCGGATGGGTGACCAGGACGACCTCGCCGGCGAGGTTGGCCCGACAGTACGTGTCCGGAAAGTCCGCCGTCCCCGTCGATACCTCGATCACGGTTGAGCCGACTGCCAGCGCGAGCGCGTCGGTGGCGATTTCGACCCCGTCGACGTCGTCTGGGATCGTCACGCGCCCGTGTGGAATCGTCCGGTTCGACCCGTTGCCGGCCAGGACGAGCCGTTTGTCCGTCAGGACGATCCGGGAGGAACTCCACGCGGGATCGGCGACCGGGTCGCCGTCCTGGCGGACCGTCCGGTAATCCCCGGCGACGTCCAGCAGTTTTTGTTCCTCTTCGCTCATGGGCCCGCGTGCGTACCCGTGAGTTAGCTACTCAGGGGCATATAAGTTCTCACCGCCGCCGATGTCGTCCGTCGTCGGTGGCGTCACCGCGAAAGTCGCTCTCCGAGGGCTTCGCGGTATCGGCCGGCGAGTTCGGACGCGACGAGTCGGTCTCGTGGGTCGACCCCCAGACCGGCCAGCGCTCCGACGTAGGCACCGATCCCGAGGAGGCTACCGAGCGCTGCCACGGCCAGTCCGTCGCCGAGCGTTCGGACGCCGACCATGACCGTCAGCGACACACCGCCAGCCACGAGCGGGGGAAGAAACGTGGCGTCGAAGGGCCACAACCCTTCGAAGCGCCTGAGCAACAGGACCTGGAGCCCGTTCTGGACGGCGATCGCCAGCCCGAAGCCCGCCGTCGTGGCGTAGGCCAGGCCCGTCACTCGCGACTGGGTGGCCGGCTGGTCAGCCGAGGACGGGAGGTACCGCTGTAGCGTGGGCACACTCCCGAAAGTGACCAGCCGCACGAGCAACCCCGCGATCCGCCACGCCAGCGCGTAGACGCCGTAGACGACAGGGTCGAGTCCGCGCGCGAGAACGAACTCCGTGCCCGTCGAGAGCGCCCGCTGGATCGAGACGCCGCCCGACGTGACGACCGCCCCGTGGACGATCGTCACCAGCGCCTCACGCTCGTCGTCGGGGATCTCGGGGTCAGATTCACTCACAACTCGATTCCAATTCTGGGGAATCCACTCCCGCAAGTAAACGATTCGAAACGCGTCTCACCTCGCGGCTACAGCAACCCGATCGCGAGTCCGCTGGCGACCGCCAGCAGCCCGAACGCCGTACAGACGGCCCAGAACGCGAGCCGGCGAACCAGCGCGACCAGCGTCCCGACGGTCAGGTATCCCACGATCGCGCTGACCGCGAGTGCGACGACCGCCGCGACTGGTTCGATCCCGGGCAGCCCGGTCTCGACGAGCACCAGCACGCCGGCCGCCAGGGCGGCGGGGATCGACAGCAGAAAGGACAGCCGGAGCGATCCCTCGCCGTCGTGGCCCCGGAGCAACAGCGCGCTCACGGTCGTCCCGGACCGGGAGACTCCCGGCAGAATGGCGAGGCCCTGGAGCGCGCCGACGAGGACGGCGTCGACGGCGTCGGGGTCATCGCGACGGCCGCCCGATCCCTCGGCGACGTACTGGATCAGTCCCGTCACGACCAGCAACGCACCGATGAGCGCGACGAACGCGCCGCCCGACAGTGCCGAGACGAGCTCTTCCAGACTGAGATAGGCGATCCCGCCTGCCGCGAACGAGGTCGCCATCGCGAGCACGACGAAGGAGAGGTCGGCACCGGCCGGCGCGAAGGCCGCCTCGGGTCGCCATTCGCGGACGTCGCCGAGGAGCGCCCGGATGTCCGCCCGGTAGTAGACTGTCGCCGCCATGGCCGTCCCGACGTGCAAGAACAGTGCGAACTGCGTCGCCTCCAGGGCGGTGTCGCCGACCGCCGTCCGGGCCAGCGCCAGCGCGCCCTCGCTCGACACCGGGAGCCACTCCAGGGCTCCCTGGAGCGCACCCAGCAGTGCCGCGAGTAGCGTTTCGTCCATGTCTGTTTCGCCGGACAGCCGACACAAAGTCCGTTCGGTTCGTGGCGTGGACGGTTCGGGATTGTCGAGCGGCCACGGCCGGGCCCGAGCGTGACTCGAAAGCGAATTACGCCCCTGCCGATACACTCCCCGTATGGATCTCCTCGAATTCGCCCGCGCGGCCCGCGCGACCGGTCCGGTCTGTGACCCGTGTCTCGGCCGGCCGGTCGCCGACCGGAGCTTCGGCCTCACGAACGCCGAGCGCGGCCGCGCGCTGCGGACGACGCTCGCCCTGGACG
This sequence comes from Halorhabdus tiamatea SARL4B, assembly GCF_000470655.1. NCBI lineage: Archaea > Methanobacteriati > Methanobacteriota > Halobacteria > Halobacteriales > Haloarculaceae > Halorhabdus > Halorhabdus tiamatea. The sequence continues at coordinate 801,039 of NC_021921.1, read as the reverse complement.
ACGACGAACCGATTGACTCTCCCGACGAGTGCTGGGTGTGTGAGGGTGCCTGCGAGCGCTTCGACGAATGGGCCGACCGCGCCGCCGACGCCGTCTCGGAGTACGACTTCGACACCTACCAGGTCGGGACGCGCGTCCCCGCGCTGGTCGAGGAGAACGAACGCCTGCTCCGGGAGGACGCCGGCCTCGACGCCGACGCGGGCGAACCGCTCAAGGGGGAGTTCAACCGCGAGGTCGGCAAGCGTCTGGGCGGGCAGATCGACGCCGAGGTCGACTTCGAGCGGCCGGACGTCCAACTCCTGCTCGACCTCGAAGCCGACACCGTCGAGGTGCAGGTCAACTCCGCGTTCGTCTACGGTCGCTACCGAAAGATCAAACGCGACATCCCACAGACGGAGTGGCCCTGCAACGACTGCAACGCCACCGGTACCGTCGACGGCGACCCCTGTGACGGCTGTGACGGGACGGGCTATCGCTACGACGAGAGCGTCGAGGAACTCACCGCGCCGGTCGTCCGCGAGGCGATGGACGGCTCCAGGGCTGTCTTCCACGGGGCGGGCCGCGAGGACGTCGACGCGCGGATGCTCGGCACCGGTCGCCCGTTCGTGATCGAGGTCAAGGAACCCCGAACCCGCGACGTAGATGTCGAGGATCTTCAGGACGACATCAACGACTTCGCCGACGGGAAGGTCGAGGTCGAGGAGCTCGCGCTCGCGACTCACGATATGGTCGAGCGCGTCAAGGAACACGACGCGAGCAAGACCTACCGGATGACCGTCGCGTTCGATGAGCCTGTCGACGCGGCGGACTTCCACGCGGCCCTCGAGTCCCTCGAAGGGGAGACGATCGAGCAACGGACGCCCAACCGCGTCGCCCATCGCCGCGGCGACATCGTCCGGACGCGCACAGTCTACGACATCGACGGCGCGCTCGACCCGGACGGCGACGGGATGGACGTGCCTGTCGGAGAGAGGGCCGACGACAACGCCGGCCCAGCCACGGCCCGCCACGCCACGATCGAGGTCCACGGCGAGGGCGGGCTCTACGTGAAGGAACTCGTCTCCGGCGACGAGGGTCGGACGGAGCCGAGCCTCGCCGGCCTGCTCGACGTTCCTGCCGAGGTGACGGCGCTCGACGTCCTCCGCGTCGAGGGCGAGGACGAACCGTTCGCTCATGAAGAGTTCTTCCGCGAGGAATGACGGGGAGTGGCGACGGCGACGCGGGCGGGGACGATGCAGCCGGCGGAGACCAGCAAGCGGTCGCCGGCGACGAACGACCGCCCGGCGAGCGGACGCGTCTCGACGACTGGACCGACGACGGGGGCGGTCTCCGGGCTGGCGTCGACGAGGCCGGGAAAGGCCCGGTCCTGGGATCGATGTTCGCTGCCTGCATCGTCGCCGACCCCGCCGATCTGCCCGACGACGTCGACGACTCGAAGGACCTCGCCCCCGAGCGTCGCGAGGAACTCGCCGTCGTCATCCGCGATCGGGCGGACGCCGTCGCCGTCAGCGAAATTCCGGTCGCGCGGATCGACGACCCCGAGACCGATATGAACACGCTCACTGTCGCGGCCCACGCCGAGGCGCTCGAACCAGTCGCCAGCGACGGACTCGCGACCTACCTCGACGCCGGCGACACGAACGCCGTCCGCTTCGAGCGCCGCGTCGCCGACCGAGTCGAGGCCGACCTCGATCTCCGGGCCGAACACGGCGCTGACGCCGCCTATCCGATCGTCGGGGCGGCGAGCATCGTCGCCAAGGTCGAACGCGACGCCCACGTCGCGGCCCTCGCTGCCGAGTACGGCGACCTCGGCAGTGGCTACCCGGGCGATTCGACGACCCGTGCGTTTCTGGAGCGCTACATCGAGGAACACGGCGAACTCCCGGCGTGCGCCCGGGAATCCTGGCAGACGAGCCGCGACGTTCGCAACGCGGCCGGGCAAGCCGCCCTCGATGATTTTGATTGATATGATATGATATGAATCCCCGGATACCTTCTCCCACGGCGACAGTCGTAGACTTTTGCGCCGATATCCCTGTTTAGAATAGATTCTGACTTGGGAACCGCCATGATCTCGTGGGAAGATTTTTACTCACTCCCCAACTAGTCATACTCACATGAGCAAAACCGCCGAGGCCGACGATCGAGGGCGGATCGTCATTCCGCATGAAATCCGAGAGAAGCACGGCGATCGGTATCGGGTCGTCGAACTCGATGATCGCGTAGAACTCATTCCGATCAACTCTGAACCGATCGAAGGGCTTCGAGATGCCGTGGGCGATGCGTTCGACGGCAAATCGATCGCAGAGATCAAACAGCAGGCACGGACGGCCGCCAGGGAAGCAGCGGTCGAGGATCGTTCGGACTCGTCGCCATGATCTACGCCGATACCGACTTTTTCATCGCGCTGGTCAAAGACGACGACTGGCTCCAGGAGCGTGCTAGTTCGATCGCCCGGGAAAACGATGGACAGATCTACACGTCGCGGGCAACGCTGCTCGAGTTACTGCTGATCTCCGACCGATTCGAGTTCGATCGCTTCGAGGCTCTCAGCTACGTTCTCGAAATCGCAGACGTTCCCGAGAACGAATCCGTCCTCTTTCAGGCGGCGGATTACATGGAGCAGTACGACCTTACGGCATTCGACGCCTACCACGTCGCCTATGCTGACGCCGATCCCATCGTCTCCTCGGACAAAGCGTTTGACGACCTCACCAACGACCGTATTCCGATCGAAGCGAAATCCCAGTAATTGCGTGCCTGCGGCACGCGGATGCTCTTCCCGCAACGCGTCTTCTCTTTTACTCTCGAAGAGCCTCTTCTCGCTCCTATTCCCGCAGCGGGTCTTCTCTCCTCCTCCCGCAACGCGTCCTCTCGCTCTGCTCCTTCCAACGTCTCGCTCCCACCTTTTTCATCGTCGGGTTGCTCGTTTCACTCGCAACCTCTTCTCGAAAAACCTGTCTTGACGAGCGAAGCGAGTCAAGGCTCGGGAGAGCTTGCTCTCCCGGTGGACCAAAAAGGCGCTCACTCCCTTCGGTCGCTCGCGTGAACCGCGTGCCGACGGCCCGCGGACTTCTTTACTCCCGCAACGCGTCCTCTCGCTCTGCCCCTTCTAATGTCTCCGCCTCGACGTGGGTCGCAACCACCGCCGGCTTGAACGCCCCGCCGTCGAAGAGGTCGTGCTCGCCGACGGAAGACTCGACGAACCGCTGGAACGCACGTCGCTCGGGCGGCAACTCGCCGTAGAGAATCTCCTCCTCGACGAGGTCGTAGACCGGAATTCGGGGAGAGAGTAGCGTGTCCTCACCGACCACCGAGTTCTCGCCGACGACGAACCCGGAGGTGACGCGACTGCCGGCTCCCAGCGCCACGCCGTCCTCGACGATCACCGGCGCGTCCTCGACGGGTTCGAGCACGCCGCCGATGACGGTGTTCGCGCCGAGTTTCACGTCGTCACCAATCTGGGCACACGACCCGACGACGTCGTTCGAGTCCACGAGCGTGCCGTCGCCGACGTGCGCCCCGATGTTCACGAAGGAGGGACTCATCAGGATCGCGTCGCTGCCCACGTACGCGCCGCGACGGATGACCGTCCCGTCGGGCGTGTTCCGCGTGCCGCGGTCGTTCAGATCGGCCGTCTCCCGGAGGGGGAGCACGTCGTGATACGTGACGTCGCCGTGCTCGCGAGCCTGGGTCTCCCGCAGGGTGAAGTTCAGCAGGATGCCCTGCTTGACCCAGGCGTTGGCTTCCCAGGCACCGTCTCGCTTCTCGGCGGCCCGTACCTCGCCGGCTTCCAGTGCTTCGAGGAACCGATCCAGGGTGGCCTGCTGGTCCTCGGAGAGGTCGTCGGGTGTCAGGTCGTCTGATCGCTCCCAGAGCGTCTCGATGTCGCGTTCCAGACTCATGTTAGCCCTCGATTACGTCCCCGAAGGTATACAGTCCCGGATCCCGGTCAGCGAGCCAGACGGCGGCGTCGAGTGCGCCAGCCGCGAAGACTCCGCGATCCTCGGCGCGATGGGAAAGCGTCAGGACCTCGTCGTTGCCGGCGAACATGAGTTCGTGCTCACCACGGACATCCCCGGCCCGCCGGACGTGGACGCCGATTTCTCCCGCTTCGCGCGGGTCGATGCCTTCGCGGCCGTAGACCTCCTCGAAGTCCTCCTCGCGTTCCTCGGCAAGTGCTTCGAGCAGCGTCTTCGCCGTGCCGCTCGGGGCGTCCTGTTTCTTGTTGTGATGGGTCTCGGTGAGTTCGACGTCGTAGCCCGGCAGCGCCCCGGCGGCCGCCCGGACGGTCGCCAACAGTGCCTGGATCCCGCGGGCGAAGTTCGCGGCCTTCAGGACGGCCACGTCCTCGCTCGCGCTCTTCAGGCTGTCGAGTTGATCGTCCTCGAATCCAGTCGTGCCGGTCACGAGGGCAACGCCTGCCTCCGCGCAGGCGTCGGCGAACGCGACGGTCGCCTCGGGGACCGAGAAGTCGACGATCGCGTCCGGCTCGTGGGTCGCCAGCAACGCGGCGACGTCGTCCGGCTCGTGGATCGGCTTGTCGGCGACTTTCTCTTCGTCCGTGGCGTCGACGGCGAAGACGACTGCCACGTCCTCGCGATCGCCCGCCGTCTCGATGACTGTCCGTCCCATGCGGCCCGCAGCCCCGGTGACGCCAATTCGTCTCATACTACTCGCTCAAACCTCGGCCCCGGAATGGTTATCGATCCGTCGTCTCGACGGGCGTCTCGACGTCGATCGGATCGAGGTCGTCCAGCACGTCCCGGAGGTGTGTTCGGTGCTCTTCGGAGAGTCGCGTCAGCGGCGAGCGGAGTTCCGGCGAGCCGTGCCCGCGAATCGCCATCGCCTCCTTGACCGGGATTGGGTTCGTCTCGACGAACAGCGCCCGGGCCAGCGGGCCGAGTTCGTGGTGCAACTCGCGAGCGCGCTCGAAGTCACCCGCGAGTGCCGCCCCGACCATCGCGCAGGTGCGGACCGGTTCGACGTTGGCGACGACGCTGATCGCTCCGCTTGCGCCGATCGACAACATCGGCAGCGTCAGCGCGTCGTCGCCCGAGAGGACAGTGAAGTCGTACTCGCGCGTCCGCTCGACGATCTCCGAAATCTGGCCGAGGTCGCCCGAGGCAGCCTTAAAGGCCCGGATGTTCTCGTGGTCGGCCAGTTCGACGGCCGTGTCGGGATCGATGTTCCGACCGGTTCGGGAGGGAACGTTGTAGACGATCTGTGGCAGGTCGATCTCGTCGGCGATGGTGAGGTAATGCTCGCGGAGGCCGCGCTGTTCGGGCTTGTTGTAGTACGGCGAGATGAGCAACAGGGCGTCGGCTCCGGCGTCACTGGCGCGGCGGGACAGCGAGAGCGCCTCGCGGGTGTTGTTGCTTCCGCTGCCCGCGATAACGGGGACGTCCACGACCGCGTCGGCGACCGCTTCGATCACCTCGACGTGCTCGTCGTGTGAGAGCGTCGCACTCTCGCCGGTCGAGCCGACGGGGACGACCCCGTCGACGCCGGCGGCTTCGAGTCGTCGGGCGTTCGCCCGGAGTTGGTCGAAATCGATGCGTTCGTCTTCTTCGAAGGGCGTCGTCATCGCGGGATAGACGCCCTCGAACAGTGGTTGTGGTGGCATGGATCTGGTTGACTGGTTGGTGATTGACGGGCGACACCAAAAAACCGACCCGAAACGGATTCGCTACGTCCGCCACGAGTCACTCAGGCGCGCTTCAGTTTGGGAACCGGAAGCCGGGGACCGACTGCAGGAGACCGAGCAAGAGTCACCTCGCGACGCGGCTGTCGGCGGACAGCGTGCGTTCGGACGTGACCCGTCATACGCGCACTGTCGGCAGCTGATGACTTAGTGGTTCCGCTCGTGACTGATCTCCGACCGGTCCGTTCGCCATCGGTGCCGGACGCGAGTTACCGCCCGGGAGCCGCGTCAGTCGTCCTCCCCGAAACCCACCGCGTCGGCGTCCTCGCGTGCCCGTCGCGTCGCGTCGTCGAGATCGAACTCCCGGACGATCTCGCCGTCGCGAAGCAGGGGTTCGAACAGCGATTCGGCGTCGGTCGGTCCCGGTCGATCGGCGAGTCCGACCTCGTGGCCGCCCGCCGCGGTCCGGTAGACGGCCTTTTTACCCGAGAGTTTCCCGCGCTTGGCGACCGGTTCGCCGTCGATTTCGACGATGTCGACGGCGAAGTCCTTCGGGTCGGCGTTGGAGACGTACCCACCCACGCCGAACCCGTCGGCGACGTCCCGGAGTTCTCGGAGGGTCGTGGGATCGAGTCCCCCGCTGAGGAAGATACCGACGTCGTCGTAGCCGCGGGCGTCGAGTTCCCACCGGACTTCCTGGACGATCCGCCGGAAGTCCCCGCGGCGTGAACTCGTGGTGTCCAGCCGGATGCTGTCGAGGTCGGGAACGGCCTCGACGGCCCGGATCGCCTCCTCGACCTCGTCGCTGTAGGTGTCACACAGCGCGACCCGCGGGACGTCCGGGCCGACGGCCTCGTCGAAGGCTTGCCATGCGTCTTCCTGGTTGCCCCGCCCGAAGCAGATCACGAGCGCGTGGGGCATCGTTCCGCCGGCCTCCCGGCCGATCACCTCGCCGGCGGCCACGTTCGAGATGCCGTCGAGCCCACCGATCAGTGCGCTCCGTTCGACCACTGCCCCCAGCGACGGGTGGACGTGCCGCGAGCCGAAGCTCAGCACCGTCGAATCAGGGGCGGCCCGGCGGGCTCTGAGCGCGTTCGTCGCGATCCCGGTCGGATGTGAGAGAAAGCCAAGTACGGCGGTCTCGAGCCGCGCGAACTCGCGATAGCGCCCCTCGATCCGCATTACTGGCCCGTGATCGAACAGCTGGCCCTCGGGGAGGGCGTCGACGTCGACGGGGTGACCCTCCAGCAAGTGGGCGGCGTCTTTCAGCCCGGCGAGGACGGCGAACTCGCCGGTCGGGAACTGGTCGGCCGACACCTCCGCGACCACGTTCGGGTTCTTGCCGGCGTGTTCGAGCGCTTCCATCGTCCGGTCGAAGTACGCGTCGGTCGCCCGTCCCGCGCTGATCGCGTCGGGACCGACGATATCGAAGGGCGTTTCCTCAGTCATCTTGCCCGTTGGTTCTCATCCCGTACAAAAAACCCCCCGGTCGCCGTGTTGGTCAAGAACTGACACCGCGGTGATACCAAATCCTTAGGTACTACAGGTGGTAGTACCTCATATGAGCACTGACAACGACACCGAGAGCGAGACCACGCGGATCACTCGGAAGGGACAGGTCACGATCCCGAAGGAGTTCCGCGATGAGTTCGGCCTCGAGGAGGGCGACGAGGTTCGCTGGGAGAAGGCCGAGGACGGCATCAGAGTGCGCAAGGCGACGCAGTCGGCGGGTCGCGGGATGCTCGTCGACGAGGACATCTCCGAAGCAAAGCGAGAAGCGATGGCCGAAGCGATGGCGGCTGAGATACGCGAAAAGCGCCGTTCGGAGTGGCAGCCGTGACCCGCTACACCGTCGACGGCGTCGCGATGGCTCGGTACCTCGTGGATCGCCTGCCGCCGGCCGCGGACGACGTCTTCGAGCGGGCCGAGCAAGGTATCGACGTGATCGAAGCGCCGACGGTGGCCGTCAGTGAGGCGATCTGGACGGCGGCCAAGAAGGGAACGATCGCCGGTGTCGACGTCGAGACGACACCGAACGCGGTATTACGCGGGCTCGTAAACGACGGCCCGGTACAGGTAGCGCCTGCCGACGAGCAGGACCTTGCTGTCTATGGGAGTTTGATCGATCACCATACCCTCCACGACGCGCTGGTGATCGCGAACCATCGGGTTCGGGGCACCCAGGCGATTCTCACCAACGACAAAGCGTTCGCCGCCGACGATACTGTCTGGGAGTGACGGCTCGCCCGGTCAAATGACGGGGACGAGGTCGCGATCGACTAGTGCCGTCGGAGCGCGATGAGTGCGACGGCAAGCAGGCCGATCAGTGCGCCCGTCGCCACGAATCCGGGGCCGCTCGTCGTGGTCGTCTCGGCGGGGTCGTCGGTCTCGGCCGGGTTGGCCGTGGTCTCGCTGTCGTCGGTCTCCTCTGTGGTCGCGCCGCCGTCAGATTCCGTGGTCTCGGTCTCGCTGTCGTCCTCGGTCGTCGTTTCGCCGTCCGCCTCCGTCGTCGTCGTTCCGTCGTCGGGTGTCGTCTCTGTGGACTCCTCGATCGCCGGGGCCGAGTCGTCGACGCCCGACAGTTCCGCTACGCTCGGGGCGTTGACGATCGTGAACGTCTCGCCGTCCTGATTCAGATAGAAGGCGTCGTTGAACTCCTGGCTGCCGGGAATCCGGTAGACGTTCTCGTGACTGTCGACGGATTCAGCGCCGTGGAAGGCAAGGAGTTGTTCGTAGCCATTCTTGAACTCTTTGGCGTCAGTTGGCGAGTCCCAGACCGTCCGGTAGACGTAGCCCGTCTCGTTGGTCGCACTCGACTCGTCGGTCACGTACGGCAGGAGTTTGTCGCCGTCCCAGCCGTTGGTGTCGGTGTGATTGTAGTTGTAGGGGTCGAACTCGGCAATGTTGCCCCCCACGAGATTCAAGTGTTCTCGGTAGGGGATGATCTGTGTCGAGAGCTGGCTCTCGTAGCCCGGATACCACAGGGATACGAACAGGCCTGCCTCGCCGAAGGACGCGTGGTCGATGCTCCCGTTCATCTCGAGCGGTCGCCAGCGGTCGTCGCTACTGTCCTCGATCGAGACCGGCGTCGGCTCGTCTTCACCGTACTTCTCCGTGTGGATCGTCTGCTCGGTCGAGTTCGGCGGGTTCTCGTAGATTGCGTTCACGGCGTCCCACCCCTCCGATTCGTGGATATCTCGAACGAACGCCGGCCCGTCGCTGTAGGGCTGGAGCGTGATCTGGTAGAGCCCGATGTGCGGACTGAAGTCGGTCGGGGTCTGTGACTCCTCTGGCATGATGCACTCTCCCTCCCATTCGCCCTCACAGCGCTCCTGGTAGAGGTGATCGACGTAGTTGCCGTCGCCCTCGATGATGCCGTCTTTGGCGTTGTGCAGCTCCTGGGTCGACTGGTTGTACGACGAGATGTTGAACCGCTGGTCCTGGAGGGCGTGGAACAGTTCCTGTGAGAGGGTAATCTCGTTCATCCTCGGCGTCGAGGTGTTCTCCGAGACGATCTTGATCTCGCCGGTCGAGGGTTCGTAGAACCCGCCCACACCACCGGCCTGGTTGCGCTCCTGGGTCGTGATCGCGTCGGACGACTCGTTGACCATCAACAGTGCCTCGTACTTGACGTTCTGGTGGCGGCGCTGGGCGGTGGTCACGTTCGCCGTCCGGTTTTCGACGCGTTCGGTGTAGTTCTCCCGGCTGATGACTTCCACGGGCGGTGTCTCCTCGAACTCCAGGCGACGGATCTCCTCGACGCGGGCCATCCCGCGGGCGACGACCGCTTCGAGTTCGGAGTCGTTCAGGCCGTCGTCGGGCGTGACGGCGACCGACTCGTTGTACCAGTAGTCGTTCTCCCACCCGAGGACGTCCGCGTCGGGATCCGGCGGATGCTGGTCGGCGACGGGCGATTCGACTGCTTGGGCAGGGGCAGCGACTGTCGTGATTGCGAACGCCGGCTGGAGTGCCAGTGCGACGGCGAGGACCACGACGAGGCCGCGATTGCGGGCGGTCATACACGCTCTATGTGTGGGCTGGAATACAAAACCCCCGGTATCGGTCAGCCCCTCCGCCAGGCTCCCGAACCACTATTTCCCAGCCGCTCGTACCGGTGGCTACCATGGAGTTCGATCCAGACACGACTGCCGTCGTCGTCGTGGACATGCAAAACGGCTTCTGTCACCAGGAGGGGAGCCTCTACGCCCCGGCCAGCGAGGACGCGATCGACCCCTGCGTCGAACTGATCGACCGCGCCGGTGAGATGGGCGCGTCAGTCGTCTACACCCGCGACGTCCACACCGACGAACAGTTCGAAGACGCCCACTACTACGACGAGTTCGACCGCTGGGGCGAACACGTCCTTGAAGGCACCTGGGACGCCGAACTCGTCGCGAAGCTCAAGTCCCGCGACGCCGATCTGATCGTCGAGAAACACACCTACGACGCCTTCCACGAGACCCAACTCGACGGGTGGCTCACGGCCCACGGGATCGACGACCTGCTCATCTGTGGGACGCTCGCGAACGTCTGTGTCCTCCATACTGCCGGCAGCGCCGGCCTCCGGGACTACCGCCCGCTCCTCGTCGAGGACGCCGTGGGCTATCTCGAGGAAGACCATCGAGAGTACGCCCTAGAGCACGCCGACTGGCTGTTCGGCGAGGTAATGGATCGCGAGTCGATCGCGTTCGCGTGATGACCGGCCGTTCCAGCGATTCGACTGTCCGGCGGTTTCAGCTCGACGATAGCCCCGATGTCCGGCGCGTCCACCGGGTGGCGCTCCGGGCGGCGGGGACCGATCCCGACGACGTGCCGGGTAACGCCGACCTCCGGTGGATCGAAGAGACGTATCTCCGAGGGGACGGGGAATTCCTGGTCGCCGAGCGCGACGGCCGGATCGTCGCCTGCGGCGGCCTCCTCATCGCGGGCGAGACGGCCGAACTCGTGCGGATCGCCGTCGATCCCGCCCACCAGCGATCGGGGTACGGGACGGCGATCCTCGACGGACTGGAGGCGACCGCTGCCGAGCGTGGCTGTGATCGGGTCGTCCTGACGACCGCCGACCGACAGGCCGCGGCGAAGCAGTTCTACGCCGATCGCGGGTACGAGCGACGGGACACCCGCCAGGTTGGGAGCTACGAACTCATCGCCTTCGAGAAGTCGCTGGACGCTGTCTGAACGGTGACGGTCGGGATGCGCGAGCAGGCCGAGCAGACGAGAACCGCGCGATTATCGAGTCTCGACCGTCCCGTCCGGACCGACACGATCGACGCGGTCCTCGCCGCCGAAGGTCGTCGCGACGAACGATGCCTCGACGGTCTCGCCCGGCCCGAGTGACTTCATCGTGCCGTTCTCGCGCTGGGCGTCCGGATAGGAGTGACCGGGATGGGACGTCGTCGGTTCGAGACCGGCCGTGTAGTTGCGCCCCCAGAAGGGCGCGGCCTCCAGGCCGCCGAAGGGTTGCCAGTACCACAGCGACTCGAAGACGTCGGCCGGCCAGTGGACGCCAAAGCCCAGATCGAGCTCCGGATTGGTGACGGCGTACCATCCCTCCTCGAACCCGCGCAGGTACGCCATGTCGTTGTGCCGGGCGTCCGTCGACGGGAACGTCTCTAAGTCGACCGTCCCCCCGTCAGCACCCGGTGCCTCGGGCCACGTGAACTCGGCACCGCTCTCGAGTCGGTTGTACTCGTTGCCGGGGTCGTAGTCCTCGACGTACCCCTCTTCGGCCGGGACGTCGAGGTGGGCCTGTGGGCCGACCAGTGGTTGCCCCAGCGTGAGGTGTTGCTGCCAGGCGTACTCGAGTTCGAACGCGCCCTCGTTGGTGACCGACTCCTGAATTTCGAGACGGGCGGCGTCGGCCGGCAGCGTCAACTCGCGGGTGATCGAGAAGGGATACTGCCGGAGAGCTGTCGTGAGTTCGAGGGTCACGGCCGTCTCGTCGTCGCGGGCGATCGACGCCTCCCAGGGCACGAGTGCGGTCTCGCCGTGGTGCTCGTAGGTGCCGCCCGGGAACTCGAGCGGCCCGGCCGCGACAGGGAGGTTGACTTGCCACCCGCCCGGGTAGTGTTCGTCCCACGACGGTTCGGCCCCCTGGAGGACGCTCGGGGGCGGTGACCACTCGTGATCGGCGTGCCAGAGCACGTCGACGTCGGTCCGTTTGTCCCTGAACTCCAGGATGTCCCCGCCCTTGCCCTGTAAAACCATCACGCGCAGGTGACGGTTCTCGAGGACCGACGCGTCGATCCCCCGGTAGGCGTACTTCGTCGAGATCCGCGGTCGCCTGTTCCAGTCGTCCATGCCGGGACCTCGGGTGCCACCGGCTAAGAACCTGCGAACGTGCCCGGGGTCTCTGCGTTCCCGGCTGTCTCACTCCGGGACACTTAGGGTCGGGGGCATCGATCGGAGGATATGCTCATTCGGAACGCGACGCTCCCCGACGGCCGTTCTCGCGACGTTCGCATCGAGGGTGAACGGATCGCGGCCGTCGAGGAGGAACTCTCGGGGCCAGACGACGAGCGCGAGATCGACGCGACGGGCAAGCGCCTGTTGCCCGGCATGATCGACGCTCACGTCCACTTTCGGCAACCCGGCTATTCGCACAAGGAGACCTGGACGACCGGCTCGAAGAGTGCTGCGGCCGGCGGCGCGACGACCGTCGTCGACCAGCCCAACACCGACCCGCCGACGGTCGACGCCGAGACTTTCGACGAGAAGGCGGACCTCGCGGCCGATTCGATCGTCGACTTCGGCCTCAACGGCGGCGTCTCGCCGAGGTGGGATCCCGATTCGCTGCTCGACCGGCCACTCTTCGCCCTCGGCGAGGTGTTTCTGGCCGACTCGACCGGCGACATGGGGATCGACGAGCGTCGCTTCCGGGACGCGCTTGCGGCCGCCGCCGAGGCGGACGTGACCGTCACGGTCCACGCCGAGGACGCGAGTCGGTTCAACCTTGGAGCGCGCGACCGGACCGACGCCGACGCGTGGTCGGCCTACCGGCCGGCGCGAGCCGAGATCGACGCCGTCGAGCGGGTCTGTGCGCTCGCCAGCGAGTACGATGTCGACGTTCACATCGCCCACGCGAGCACCCCGGAGGCGATCGACGCCGCCGGCGAGGCCGGCGTGAGTTGCGAGGTCACGCCCCACCACCTCTTGCTCTCCCGGTCGAACCTCGACGATCTGGGGACCCACGGTCGGATGAACCCTCCACTTCGTCGCGAGAAGCGTCGCGAGCGCGTCTACGAGCGCGTCCGGAACGGGCAAGTCGACATCGTCGCGACCGACCACGCCCCCCATACCAGCGAGGAGAAAGACGCCGGCATTTGGGACGCGCCGAGCGGCGTCCCCGGCGTCGAGACTGTGCTTCCACTCCTGCTCGAAGAGGCCCGTCGCGGTCATCTCACGTACGAACGCGTTCGGGACCTGACGGCCGCCAACCCCGCGGCACTGTTCGACCTGCCGAAGAAAGGCCGGATCGCGCCCGGCTACGACGCCGACCTCGTCCTCGTCGATCCCGAGGCCACGCGTGAGATCCGGGCCGCCGACCTCCACACGAAGTGCGACTGGACGCCCTTCGAGGGGTGGCAGGCCGTCTTTCCGGAGCGGACGATCGTCCGGGGGACTGTCGTCTACGATCGGGCGACTGAGGACGAACCGTTCGCCGACCACCGGGGTCGGAACGTTCGCGTTCCGGTCGCCGATCCCGCGGACGAGACGCAAGTGGATGCTTCCCCCGAGCAGCCAAGCGGCGGTTCCGGGACTGACGACGCTGTCGCGGAGTCCAACGACGAGGACGCATAGACCTGCGTCACTCGTCGACAGCGACTTCGAAGGTATGTCCACACTCGGGACACTCGGCCTCGTCGTGGCGCAGGGCGACACTTTGCTCGCGGACCTCGCGCATGACCTCCGAGATACGGTCTTCGGCTTCGAGTTCCTCGCCGACGCTCAACTCGACGCCTTCGACCTCCAGGAGGAACTTCGCGACCTCGGTGGCCTCGTACATCAGATCGTCGAGTTCGTCGGCGGTGAAGAAGTCGCTCATCGCGCCATAGAGGAAGGTCGCGCCGGCCATCCGGACCTTCTCCTCGAATGAGGCCCGGGCCTGGTTGACGGCCTGGGGCGAGTACGTATCGGTCATGAAGGGGACGAGCTCGGGCAGGTTCTCGCCGATCTTGGTCATCTCGACGCCGGTTTCGGTCCGGAAGTCCGCACAGAGACGGGCGATGGCCCACTCGCGGGCGGTGATATAGGTCCGCTCCCGGAGGAAATCGTTGGCCCGCTCGTAAGTGCCGCCGTCGATCTTCTGGAAGCGTTCGTAGTTGCGGACGTCCGCGGGGACGTCGTCTTGGTCGTCTGTGACGGTGTCCGAACTGTCGGCTCGATCCGTCTCTTCGGCCGAATCGTCGACGGCTCCGTCCGATTTGCCGACGGTCTCCTCGGCCGAATCGTGTCGGTCGGGCGCGGTGCCGGCCGAATCGTGTCGGTCGGGCGCGGTGCCGGCCGAATCGTGTCGGTCGGATCCAGCCTCGTCTGCGCTCGCCGCCGAATCGACGTCGCCGTCCGTTGCTGTCGAGGAGACGTCTTGCTTTTCTTTCCCGTCCGCGGGCGATGAGCGGTCGTCCATAGGGTGACGTTCGGACCCGCCGGCAAAAACATATCGTCGCTGCGCCTCACTACCCGTCGCACGCGTGGCGAGGAACAGAGACTTTTTAGGCCCCACCACAATGGGAAACGTATGAAAATCCTGTTGGGAGTCGGCGGGAGTGAACGCTCCCGACAAGCGCTCGAGGACACCGTCGAGCGGGTACAGGACACCGGCGACGAGTTGACGGTCGCGATATTCGACGCCGAGACTGTCGACGCGACGACGACCGAGATCGAGGCCGACGTGCAGGCGGTCCTCGAAGACGCCGGCGTCGAGGCGGAGATCCGTCGTCTCTCTGGCCATCCCGGCGGCGATCTCGTCGGGCTTGCCGAGGAGGAGGACTTCGACAGGCTGGTCATCGGCGGCGGCACGCGCAGCCCGCTCGGGAAGATTCAGCTCGGGCGGATCGCCGAGTTCGTCATACTCAACGCGGAAATCCCGGTGACACTCGTCCGATGAACGGCGATCGCTCCTACCCGGCGGCGGTGTCCGGGCCGTTCCCGACGCCGCCCCATCGGTTCGACGACGAAGACAGCAGGGAGATCGTCGTCCGCGTCGCCGACGACGACCGCGAGGCCCTGGTCGAGATGTACGAAGCGTTCGATTCGGAAGACCGGGCCCAGGGAATCCCGCCGGTCGGTGAGGATTCGATTCGGCGGTGGCTCGAACGCGTCTTCGAATCCGACTGCCTCAACACGATCGCCTGGCACGACGACGATCCGGTCGGCCACGCCATGCTGGTCCCGGACGAGGAGGGGGCACACGAACTCGCGATATTCGTCCTCGGAAGCCACCAGTCGGCCGGCATCGGTACCGAGTTGCTCCAGACGCTGCTGGGCTATGGCAAGCGTGAGGGGATCGAGCGCGTCTGGCTGACGGTCGAACGCTGGAACGAACCCGCGATCGGGCTCTACCAGAAGGTCGGCTTCGAGATCCGCAACACCGAGAGCTTCGAACTCGAGATGGCGATTCGGATCGCCGACTCCGGTGACGAGGCCGACGACGTGTCCACGGCTGAGGATGATTCGGCCGACGAAAACTAGACCGACAGGACGGGCTGGCTGGCATACGAGAGGACGTACTCGGCGACTTTGCCGAGCATCGCGCCGGGCTCGTCCATCACGGACTGGCGGGGGATGACGATGAAGTCCGCCGCGATGTCCTCGGCGGCGTCCAGGACGACGCTGACGGGATGGCGACGCAGCGAACTCGCGGAGTAGCCAAAGGCGGTCGACTGGGTGAGCGCGACGTTGTGGCCGTCTGCCCGGACCTGCTTTCGGACGGCCTCCATGAACGCTCGATGCTCGTCGGCGACGCTGTCGGCCCGGATGTTCCCCTGTTCGAGCCCTGCGGCGATCGCCTCGTCGATCACGTGCAGGACGTGTACCTCGGCCCCGTAGCGATCGGCGATCGCCAGCGCGTGAGCGATCGCCCCTTCGGATCGGTCGGTCCCGTCGACCGGGACGAGTACCGTGTCGATTTCGACGGCCATTACCCCACTCTGTGAGAGGAACCATCAAAAAACCCACCGGGTATCCCATCCTGCTCGCGCTTCTGTCGGCTTCGAGCGAGTCGAAGCAGTCGCGCCGAACGGTCGCTGCACCTTTATACGAACCGGCCGAGAGTCCGTCTATGTACGATACAGTAGTACTCTCGACTGACGGCTCGGCGAGTGCCGACCGCGCGGTGACGGTCGGGCTCGACCTGGCCCGTCGGTTCGATGCGACGGTCCACGCGCTGTACGTGACTGATACAGGCGAGGTCGATGCCTCTCCGGCGGCAGTTCGCGACGATCTCTCGAACGCCCTCGAAGAACACGGCGAGACCGCCCTCGAACAACTGTCGGGACAGACTGACCAATCGGTCGTCACCGCCGTCCGGGAAGGGCGACCGGCCGCGGAGATCTGTGCCTACGCCGAGGACGTCGGCGCTGACGTCGTCGTGACCGGAACGCGTGGCCGCCACGGCGAACACGCTTTCCTCCTGGGGAGTGTCGCCGAGGCCGTGGTGCGACGCTCGCCCGTGCCCGTCCTGACCGTTCGGCAACTCGACGCCGACGAATCAACGACTGTGACGCCACAGGAGGTCTAAGCGTGGACGACTGGCTTATCGACGACGACCGTCTCTCGATCGAACGCAAGTCGATCCTCCCTGGAGAGGGATTTTTCCACCCCGACACTGTCGAGGAAGTCGAACGCGAACGCGAGGCTGCCGAGACGCTCACCGACGCCGAGACCGTCGTGATCGCCGATCCCGACGCCGACGGTCTCGCCTGCGTCGCACTGGTCCGGGAAGTGTTCGGCGAGGCCGCCCTCCTCGAAGCGAGTCCGCACAACCTCGATCGCGCCTTCGAGTGGACCGGCGAGTACCTCGAACCCGGCGCGGATGTCTTCGTCTGTGATCTCTGCCCCGACGAGGTCGCGGACCTCGCCGGCCTCGACGACATCGTCGCCCGCGCCGGGTCTGTTCGGTGGTTCGACCACCACCAGTGGGACGACGCCCTCGCCGCGGCGGTCGAAGACGCCGGCGTGGATCTCACTGTCGGCGAGTCCGACGAGGAGTGTACCGCCGACGTCGCGATGGCTGAACTCGCGACCGACTTCGCCGAGTATCTGGTCGACCTGACGGCCGTGACTCGCGATCACGACCTCTGGATCCGCGACGATCCCCGCAGCGACGACCTGGCCGACCTCGCCCACTGGATCGAACCCGAGGAATACATCGAGATCGTCCGCGAGCACGGGGCCGACCTCCCGACCGAGGCCGAGGAACTCCTCGCCGAACGCCGCATCGAGAAGGAGGCCCTGATCGAGAAAGCCGTCGAGCGAGCCCAGCTCCGGGAGATCGGCCCCTGGACCGTCGGCGTGACCTACGGCCGGTGCTCACAGAACGAGGTCGCCGAGGCACTCCGCGAACAGGGGGCCGACGCCGCGGTGATCGTCAAACCCGCCGGCTCGGCGTCGATCCGGGGGACCGAGAACTTCGAACGCGCTCACGAGGTCGCCGCCCAGGTCAATGGCGGCGGCCACCCGAAGGCCGCGGGCTGCAAGCCCGACGTCTACGACGACATGCTGGATTACGCCCATCACTGGACGACGCGGGGTGCGGTGGCCAAACAGGCCATTGTAGATGCGTTCAGGCGGCTAGAGGTTGAGGCGTAGTACCGCGAGTGAAGCGAGACGCGACTGGCCGAGACGAGTTGACTATTCGAATTCCGGGACGTAATCCTCATCGAGTTCAGCAACGAGATCGCCACCGGTTAGCCAGGTGACTTGATTTTCGTCAAATCCATACTGCGGAATCAATGACTCTGCTGCTTCACCCAGTGGAATATCGTTCGTGGCGATGACCACTTTCTCTACTGACTCTCCGATGAGCGTTTCGAGAGCTGTACCGATTATTTCGGTATCTGCCTTTTCGACGACATCCTCTGATCGGTCACTGGTTGTCGCAATGAAGCGCCGTGCCTGATCCATAACGTTCGAAATGTCTGATTCCGTATAGGATGGGCTTTCCGTCACCCTCATCCACCCTTCTTGAAGCGCTTCGTCGACAGCGTGCCCGCTCGTATCGTATCCTTCCATTGATATATCTCCCGTTACTTCAGCATACACTTGTGGCGGGATTTCGAAGGCAGCATCGCGCCGACGTGCCTCACGAGCAAGTGCTTGAAACCGTCTACTTTCGCGTCGACCACAACTGATGAGCACTGAGGCGTCGACGAATACCCGTTCTTCGTCACCCATCCCCGATCAGTCCTGAACGATATCTCGAAGGGCATCTAGAATGATTCCGGCCTCTAACGGCGAGATGTCCTGTTCTCGGGCCATGATTCGATGTGTGAGTGATCCGTCGACGTATTCGCGGGCGTATTCGAGAGCGACTGCGAGCCCGTCGAGACCATGGCGTTCGATGTACGTATCGATGTCTTCGTCTTTTTCGCGACGTGCGATAGCTTCGATCAACTCGGCGGTGATCTCCCGCTCGGCATCGCCTTCCACTAATTGGATATCAATCTCACGGGCGACGTAGGTCGCCGGTCGTCCGTCGTTCGATTGGTCGATAAATCCCGCAGTTTCGAGATCGTTGACGTAGTCGTAGACTGTCCGCTGTGGAACCCCTATCGGGTCGACGATTTCGTCGATCGTCGTCTCCGAGTGATGGCGAATATATGTATAGATCCACGCTTTCCGGGCGTTTCTGAGTAGATCGAACGCCGCTCCGCCAGTATCGAGCGGCCTATTCCAGTCAGTCTCCGTTGTCGCCATTATCTGCTAGTTGTAGACAATTTGCAATAAGCGTTGTGGATGGGTCATTAGCCGTCCAACGACTAGAGTCATCTACTCGTCCGCGTTGGCGCGGACAGTCCTGATCAGCCCCACGTCCAATGGGTGTCGAGCGCGAACCGGTAGAGCCCGCTGATCCCGATGGCGACGGCGTTGGCGAGCAGGTACGGAACGGTGACCCACTCCACCAGGACGAAGAGCACGCCGAGCTGGATCGGGATCGCTGTCCCGCGGACGACGTTCGTCTTGAGAAGGCCCTGGAGGTACTCGACGCCGCCGGTGTTTTGCATCGTCTGAAACGTCCAGGCGTTGTTGAGGACGTACGACAGGACGATCGTGAGTTCGATAGCAATCACGGCTCCCAGCAGGTAGTTCAGATTCCCGATTTCGACGAACAGCCAGAGCAACACCATCTGGACGCCGGCCGCGAACGACCCGACGACGAAGAACCGCCGGAGGAGTTTCGCGTATGGGCCGCTGTAGAGTGCCCTGAGCGTCGACCGGAGCATCACCGATAACCCAGCGCTTCCAGGCGCGTCTGTAGGTCTTCGTCGACGTCCGCGTCTTCGCTTTCGTCCGATTCGCCCGTCTCCGCCGTGGGCTCGCGAATCCTCCTCGCGTGGTCGTCGACGATGCCGGCGAAGCGCTCGACGACCTCTCTGCCCTCCTCACCGAGATCGGCCGATCGATCGTCCTGCTGGCCCGGATCTGACGGGCGGTGATACAGCTCCGTCCCCCCCGTATCGACGTTCTCGATGTACGTCCACTCCCGGTCCCGGACGCTGACGAGTAAGTCGCCGTCCGACAGCGATCGCGGGATCGGCTGGCTCGTTACCTCTTCGCCGCGGACAGTGATCGAGACGATCGGTTCGTCTGCTGGCGGCTCGCCGTCGAGGACCGTCGGAACGAGCGACTGCCCTTCCCACGCCGGATGAGCGTCCACCGAGAGGAGATCGGTCACCGTCGGCGGGATCGCGTCGAGGCCAACCTGCCGATCGATACGGTGGGCCGGCGCGTCCGGGGCGTCGACGAGCAGCGGGACGTGGATCAACTCGTCGTAGAGCTTCGGGTAGTGGGCGAGGTGACCGTGTTCCTGGAACTCCTCGCCGTGATCGCCAGCGACGACGACGGCCGTCTCGTCGTCGAGACCAGTCGCCGATAGCGTCTCCAGGAGCCGACCCACGCTGGCGTCGATCTGCCGGACGGCTGCCTGATACAGCGTCCGGAGGTCGTTCAGGGTCCGGTCGCCGACCTCCCAGCCGAGTCCGGTCCGGACGTGGGCCTGGAACATCCGGTGGGTCCCGAACAGGTCGCTGGATACCTCACGGATGTACCGCGGTGCCGGGACGTACGGCGTGTGGGCGTCCATGTAGTGGATCCAGAGGAAGAACGGCTCTTCTGTGTCCTCGATGAACGACTTGGCGGCGTGTTCGACGTCGAACATCCGGGAGGTGTCCAGGAACGGTCGGTCGTCGGTCTCCCGCCGGAGCCAGGACCCGACGCGCCGGAACGGCGAGGCCGCGAGCTGGAGCCACGCCTCGACCGTCGGGTGGGTCGCCAGGTACCGGCTGTAGATGCTCGAACCGACGCTGGCGACGAACGGCTCGAACGCCTCGAAGCCCTCGTCGTAGCCCCACTGGGACGTCAGAAACCCGTTCGCGGCGTTGAACCCGGCCGTCGCGACGCCCGCCTCGGAAAGTACCGACGCGAGCGACGGCGAGTCGGTGATCCCGACTCGATCCGAATCGGCGAAGACAGGCCGGGAGGCGAGCATCGACGGGAACGAGAACGGCGTCCAGTTCCCGTTCGCGAAGGCGTGCTCGAAGACAGTTCCACGCTCGGCGATCCCGTCCATCACTGGCGTGTGCCGGTCGTCGTCGTACGCGCCGATCGCGTCCGCCCGCAGCGAGTCGATCGTGACCAACACGACGTTCGACGGGGCGCGTTCGGCTTCCATCTGTCTATCGTCGCCCCCGTATTCCCAACCGAGTCTCTTCTCGCCACGACGATCGGCACGCCAGCGAACCCACTTGAGTCCCCCGTGAGCCGCATCGGTGTCGGCGCGTGGACGCCATTTCCACAGTATATATTCAACGGTCAGTCGTCTTCTTTAGGCTTATGATACCTGCTATGGCCACTTCTTGCGCGTGATGGTCTCACACTGACCGTGCGCGTATGTCTCTCACACGGTTCGAAACACTCCTCTCGCGTAGCCAGGCAGTCGCCGTCTCTCTGGCGTGTTGTCAGCTTTCGAACCGAACGCTGCGGCCTGCTGAGAAGAAGATTTATGGCTGACTAACCGTTCAGTAACTACTATGCGACAGTCGATCGACCGAAAGCGTCCCTGGCTGGCGGCCGTCCTCTCGGCGTTCGTCACTGGGCTCGGCCACCTCTACTTACGGCGTTTCCGTCGGGCGGTGGGCTGGCTCGCCGTCGCAATCGGCGTCGGGCTGTTCTTCGTGGATCCGGCTGTGGCCGAGTCCCTCGCGGCCGGTACACTTTCGAATCCCCTGGCTGCCTGGCCGGTCTTCGTCGTGAGTCTGCTTTCTGTCCTCGACGCGTACGTCCTGGCGCGGGCGGAGAACATTCTCGACGCACAGGCTGCCGAGCCGGACGAACCCCTGACTCGCTGTCCGAGTTGTGGGAAAGAACTCGACGAGACACTCTCGTTCTGTCCGTGGTGTTCGGCTGAACTCGATCGCCCTACTCCGGCCGACCAACCGGCGAAAGAGCCCTGATCGGGTCTCACTCGAACAGCACCGCGTCGACGTATTCCTCGACCGCCCGGCGCGCCGTCGCGAGCGCCTCGGTCTCGTCGTGGATGACGGCTCGGGTTCGGGCCCCGTCGACGATCGTCATGATCGCCCGCGCCACGTGTTCGGAGTCGACGTCGGCGAAGACGCCCTTCTTGGCACCGTGGTCGATTACCGTCTCTAAGAGGTACCGGACGTACTCGTCGTTCTGTCGAAATCGCTCCCCGAAGGCTTCCTTGTAGGGGGCCTGGCTTCGCATCTCCAGTAGCGCGATCAGGAAGTCCTGGTGGTCTTCCGGGTCGACCAGCAGTTTGTCGAGCAACAGGTCCAGTCGTTCCGCGGGGTCTGTCGTCTCGACCTCGTGGATCGTGCTGACGAACTGGTCGATCACGTAGTCCAAAAACGCCGCGAGCAGGTCGTCTTTCGTGTCGTAGTGGTAGTGAATCGCGGCCGTCGACTTGCCGTACTCGTCGGCGATCTGCTCGATCGTCAGGTCCGCGTACCCGTGTTCGCGCAACGCCCGATAGGTCCCGCGCATGATCTCCTCGTCTGTCTCCGAGAACGACCGTTCGAGCGGGTCGACCATCGTCCGTATCTTCGTCGGGTCGCAATTAATACTTTTGACTCGAACATCAGCGCCGGCCCACCTATATTTCACCGAGAATAGTTCTCTCCCGCGGTATCTGTTTTGCCCTGTAAATTTTCGCTCACTTCCAAAGGTTTTTGACTAACTAGTCAGTAAGTTCGGTATCTACCGTGATCGTAGCTGACTTCATCCAATATCATTTTGACACGACGTATCGCCGAGTCGACGACGCTCGTTCCGTTGGCTTCCCCGGCCCGCCCACGGACGCCGTCCCCCTCGCAGCTCTCCCGGCGGGTTCCCGGGACACCTCGTTGAGGTGGCTGGCGGAGGTAACTCCTGACGGGTTCAGTGCTCGACGGGCTGGCCGGGACCGACGAACCGGGCTGTCCGCTGGGGGACGATAATGGGCGTTCGCAGCCGGTTGGGCGCGCTCTTCAAAGGCCCCGAGGAGTTCGACCTCACCGCGGGATCCATCGGCAAGCCGCTGTTCCTCCTGTCGTTGCCGATTGTCGTCACGAACCTCTTCCAGACGGCCTACAACCTCGCGGACACGTTCTGGCTGGGCCAGTACAGTACCGACGCGCTGGCGGCGATCAGTTTCGCGTTCCCGATGGTCTTTCTGGTCATCTCCCTGGGGATGGGCATCTCTGTCGCCGGGAGCATCCTCGTCGCCCAGTACACCGGTGCGGGCAAACCCCGCGAGGCCGAGTACGCGGCCTCCCAGACGGTCACCTTCGCCGTCCTCGCCTCACTCCTGCTGGGTGGGGCCGGGTATCTCTTCGTCGACGAGTTCCTCGCGATCATGGGGGCCTCGGCGTCCGTACTGCCGCGGGCGACCAGCTACATGGAGGTCATCTCGCTGGGGCTGGTGTTCATGTTCGGCTTTACGGTCTTCATCTCCCTCATGCGCGGGTACGGCGACACGATCACGCCGATGGTCGTCATGTTCGGATCGGTCGTCGTCAACATCGTCATCGACCCGTTCCTGATCTTCGGGTGGACCGTCGTCGAGAACGCCCCCCTCGTCGGGACGGTCTCGTTCCCGGAACTCGGCATTCAAGGGGCGGCCGTCGCGACGGTGTTCTCCCGATCGCTCGCGCTCGTCGTCGGCCTCGCGATCATGTTTCGGGGGACGCGCGGGCTCGAAATCCACCTCCGGGATATGGTACCTGACCTCACCTACGTCCGCCGACTCGTTCGGATCGGACTGCCCGCGTCGATCGAGGGGACCGGTCGTGCGCTGTCGATGAACCTGCTTCTGTTCGTCGTCGCGACGTTCTCGGACCCGGTGGTCGCGGCCTACGGGATCGGGACGCGTGTCTTCTCGGTCGTGTTCCTGCCGGCGACCGCCGTGGCCCGCGGCGTCGAGACGATGACCGGCCAGAACATCGGCGCGAACAAGCCGGCGCGCGCCCAGCGGGCGACTAGACTCGCCGCGACGGTCCTGTTCGGCGTCCTCTCGGTCGTCGGACTCGTCGTCTTCGTCATGCCCGAACCGATCGTCTCCGTGTTCGTCGGGGCCGGCCAGGACAACGCCGACGCGGTGATCGCCACCGGGACCGAATTCCTGCGGTATGTCGCGCTGACGTTCGGGTTCATCGGTATCTTGCGGGCATACACGGGGAGTTTCCGCGGGGCTGGCGAGACGCTGACAGCCGCGGCGATCTCCGTCGTGACGCTCGGGGTGATCCGGTTCCCGGTCGCCTGGGTCGGAGCTAGCGAGGTCGGCGAACCCGGGATCTGGCTCTCCTTTGCCGTCTCGAACGTCGCCGGCGCGGTCATCGCCCACCTGTGGTATCGACGCGGGACCTGGCGTGACGGCTCTCTCACGGAGGCGACGATCAGTACCGACGGGATCGCGACCGAGCCGACCCCGACGGACGACTGATCCGGGTCTCTCCCACCGCTACCCCGCGAGGTGGTCTCTCCCACCGCTACCCCGCCAAGGTGCTTCCGGGGCCACAGCAGATTTATATTTACTCACCGGTTAGTTGTTCCAGCGCTTGTTCGATGGACGAAACTACTGAATCGGGACGGTCGTGGTTCAGGGACGCGAACGAGGACGGGCGGCTGTACTTCTGGGGCGGAATCGTCGCAGCCGCGATCTCGCTCTTTGTCCTGCCGATCGTCGGGTTGCTCGCAGTTTACTGGGGCTATCAGCTTCACGCCGAAGAAGGACGGACTGTCCCGGCGGTCGTCATCGCCGGGGCCGGCGCGACCGGCGTCCTCTACTGGCTCGCCTACCTCGCGGCGGTGTGACCGCTGGTCTCGAAGCGTCTCCAGGCCGTCACTCCGCAGCGACCCACTTCTCGCTGTAGGTCTCCCCGCAGGAACAGACGGCGTAGGCGTGGATCACGTCACCCTCGGCGTAGAGCCCACCGACGTCCTCGTTCTGTGATTCGGCGAACGCGAAGACGAACTGGACGGTGTGGTCGGCTTCGGGATCGTCCTCCGCGGCCGGACAGACGCCGCCGGTCAGGTCGTCCTCGATCTCGCCCGGCGTGTCCATCGCCTGCTGGGCCAGCCCCATCGGGTCCATCCCCACGACTGACTGGAACGCGCTTCTCCCTTTCTCGCCCGGGAGGACGAGGACGACGCCGTTGTCGACGGTCTCTGCGTGCTCGTCGAGTGCGTCGGGGTTCGAGACGCTGTCCGCGTGGAGAAAGAAGGCGACGTCCTCGGGGCGCTCGCCCGCAAGGAACTCCGTACGATCGGTCATACCTCATGGAGGTCGTCGAGGGCCAAAAGGAACGTGATCCGGGCGCTCACGGGAAAGTCCGGGGTCAATCCAGCGCGATAGTGTCCGACTGGCGCGATCAAATGCTGATGACGCTGGAGACGACGAACTTCGTGAATATCGCGACCAGCGCCCCGATCCACGACAGCGCGACGAAGTGCATGTAGCTGTTGAGCTTGTGTCCGCCGTCGGTCGTCCGGATCATCAGGGCGGACAGCAGGGCGTTGAAGATCACGACGGTGATGAGTAGGAACTCGATGACCGGGATCTCATAGACCGAGGTGTGGATGAGCGACCCGACCTCGAAGTTGGTCGAGCCCGTCTGGAGGTCGAGGCTCATCTGTGAGAGGATGTTGACGACCTGCAGGCCGATGAAGAAGGCGAACGTCGCGGCCGCGGAGATGCCATAGAGCACGCCGATTAGAGTCGTCGTCTCCTGGTCGCGCTGCTGGCGCAACTGCAGGACCTCGTTCATGTTCTCGCTGATGAGTTCGCCGAGCTGTTTGGGACTACCGCCCATCTTCCGGCCGATGAGGTACATCTCGCTGAACGTCTGGATCAAATACGATCGGGACTCGGCGGTGAAGTGTCGCCAGGCTTTCTCTGGCTCGATCCGCATGTTGAGGCGCTTATAGAGGTTGTCGATGTTCTCCGACAGTGGCCCGAACTCCTTCTCCCGAAGGGATTCGAGGACCGCGCCCGTCGTCGATTGTTTGGCCCCCTCTGTCGAGCCCAGCGCACGGATGAAACTTGGGAACTCCTGGTCGCGGGCCTTGATCTTCTGTTCCTCCTGGCGGATCACGAGCCCGGGGATGAGCAGCGGCGTGATCGGGAAGACCGCGTAAATCGACAGTGGAACCGGATCCCAGAAGAAGAATATCATGTTGAGCGTGATCGGGCTGACCCCGGCGAACCCGCCGAAGCTGATGAACCCGAAGACGAGCGTGAGGACGACGCCGACGGCAAAGCTGACGTTGATCCGGCGGTCCATCGGCGAGGTAATCTCCTCGGGATGGTACCAGACCGGGTCGTAGGGGGCCAGCGACCGGATCGCGACGAAGAAGCCAGTCTGGACGAAAATAAAGAGGACGATGACGGCGCTGACGGTCATCATCGGGTTCGTTCCGGTCAGGATCGGGAGGACGACGGCGAACACCAGCGCGAACGTCATCGAGAGGATCATCGACAGGTAGAGGTCTTTCATCACCGCGAGGTTGCCGAGTGTCCCCTCGTAGACGGTCTTGTAGTTCTCGATGATCATGTCCTGCTCGGAGAGCAGGTAGTCGTCGAGGCGCTGGCCCGCCCCCATCGTGTAGGCGAGCCGATCGAAGAAATCCGAGAGCGCATCGCTGGGGACTTCCTTCGCCCGCCGCCGACACGCGTCGTCGAGGCTCAGGTTCCAGGTGTCGACCAGTTCGACGACCCGCCCCATCTCCGTGGCGAGTTCGCCGTACTCCTCCTCCTCGGCGAGCGCCCGGAAGACCTCCATGCGGTCGATCTTGGTCGTCGACAGCACCGTCATATGGGTGACCATGAGGTGAAACCGGTTGTTCAGCGCCTGCTTGCGCTGGGAGAGTCGCACCTTGGGATAGAAGACCGCAGCCCCGAGCAGGAGCAACCCGAGCAGCGGGAAGGGCACTTTGATCGCCAGCGGCAGGTTCACTAGCAGTGCCACCCCGACCGTCGCCAGGAAGAAGGCCACCGCCGGCAGGAGGATCCCGAGCAGGTATCGCTGGATCGGGATCCCCATCCGGCGGTAGGACTCGAGCAACGACGCGATCGTGCCCGAAATCGTCAGATCGAGCGTGGCTTCTTCGGAGGCCATCAGTCTTGGCGGTGGATGTCGAAGGGCAGTCCCTCGACGCCGTCCCGTTGGAAGTTCTCGATCAACTCGTTGACCTCGTGGTAGCCCAGGACGTTCTCCTGGATCGCCCGCTTGATGATGTTCGCCCGGAACTGCAGGTCGTCGTAGATGTCACGCGTGTCCTCGTAGCCAAGCAGCGTCGCGATCTGCTCTTCGAGGACGAAGGAGTTGTTCATCCCCTGGAAGACGATCTCGTCCTCGACGGGGTCCCAGTAGAAGCTCTGGCGGGTGACGACGCCGTCCATCTCCTTGGAGTAGCCCTCGATCTCCTGGACGGAAGTCACCCGACGGAGGACGTCGTCGCCCTGCTTGACCCGGTTCTGGAACAGTGCGATGTCGGCGTTGTCCATGAACGTCTCGGGGACGTTGATCGGGTCGCCCGTGAAGCGCTGGATCATCGAGACGATGTCGCTGGCGTGGAACGTCAGCATGACCGGGTGACCCGTCTGGGCGGCCTGGAAGGCCATCCGGCCCTCCTCGCCACGAACCTCGCCCACGATGATGTAGTCTGGCCGCGATCGGAGGGCGGCCGCGACGAGGTCGAACATGTCGACGTCGGTCCCTTCGTCGTCGCCCTCGCGGGTCAGGAGTTGCTGCCAGGTGTCGTGTGGCGGCAGGACTTCGGAGGTGTCCTCGGCGGTGTAGATTTTAGAGTCACGCGGGATGAACGACATGATGGAGTTCAACGTCGTCGTCTTCCCCGACGCCGTCTCCCCGACGACGAACACCGTCTGCTCGTTTTCGAGAGCGAGCCAGAGATAGGCAGCGAGCTCGGGGGAAAGTGTGCCCCACTTCGTGATCTGGAAGATCGAGAGGGGCACCTCGTCGCCCTGGCGGATGGTCAGGGAGGGTCCCTTCAGCGAGACGTCGTCGGAGTAGATGATGTTGATACGCGAGCCGTCTGGCAGCGTCGAGTCGATGATCGGATCGCTGTCGGAGACGGGGTCGCCGATCCGCTCGCCCATGTTGCGCAGCCACTGCTCGTACTGGCCGTCCTCGCCGAAGTCTACGGTCGTCTTGATGAGGCTGTAGACGGAGTGATCGACGTAACACTCGTGGGGACCGATGACGTGGATGTCCTCGTTGGCCGGATCGCGCATCACCGGCTCCAGGGGTCCCAGCCCGACGATGTCCCGATTCAGCCGGTAGCGGATGTTCTCGTAGGTCTCCTCGGTGACGTCGACCTTCCCGAGGTTGGTGATGTCGCCGAGCCGGCTCATGACGCCGTTGCCGCTCTCGCGGTTCTTGACCCGGGTCGTCTCCTGGAGGAGTTCCTCGATCCGGTCGTCGTACTCGGCTTCCTCGCTCGGCGCGGGCTTCATCACGCTGCGTTCGAGCAGCCGGTTGCGGACCTTCTCGAAGACCGTCCGCTCGTCGTCGGCGAGTTCGGGTTCGATCGCGTAGTACTTGATATCCTGGCCGATGTCGCCGTAGATGTGGGTGTAGATCGGGCCGCCGACGGGATAGAGTATGTTCGGCCGATTGGTCTCGTACTCCCCGTCGGCCTCCTCGACGAACATCGGGAACTCGCCGGTGATCTGCTTGAACTTCTGGAGGTGATCACGGAGGTGCGGCCGTCTGGCGGCGTGCTGGCGGAGTTCGTCCGACGGTTTGGGTCTGCCGTGATCTGTCATGTGTAGTCCTCGTTAGGCGACGCTGCGTGATTCGATGACGATGCCCGTCCCCGAACGGACGGAGTAGCCGATCGTGTCCCCGACCTGTTCGCCCATGCCGGCGAAGCGTTTCACCGAGATCTGTCGGCGGACGTCGTTGCCGACCTCGACCATCTCGAGTTCGAGGAAGACGTCGGCGATCGCCCGGAACGGGCCGATCGCGTCCTCGTCCAGCGTCGAGGGGTCGACCGTGAGCATGATGACCTTCCCCTCGGCGATGACGTCCCGGAAGAAGCTGATGATCTCCAGGGCTGCCTGGCGTTCCTCGTTCTGGCGCACCAGGGCCTCGAACTTCGGATCGTTCCGGAGGATGGCGTCGAAGGTGTCGATGATGATGACGTCGGTCTCCCACATCACTTCGGCCTCCATCAGGCGTTTGAGCAGGTCCATCCGGTCGCTCTCGTCGTCATCACCGCCCCGGAAGGTGTTCGAGTCGCCGATGTCGGCGTGGAGGAACAGCAGGTTCTCGTCGAGGATGTGTTCGACCATCCCGTAGTCTAAACTGTGCATCTGATCGAGGAAACTCCCGACTGTCAGTTCCGTCGAGAGCATCGTGACCGTCTGGCCTTCTTCACAGAGGCCGTAGCTAAACCGCTGGCTCATGGCTGATTTCCCGGCCCCGTAGTCCCCTTCGACGAGGACGATGCTGCCGGGTGGGATGCCGCCACCGAGTTCCTTGTTCAACCTGTCGCGTTCGTCGAGTCCGAGCGAGTACAGGTCCGTGGTTGCGATGCTCATGTGTTGAACTCGAACACCTCCCTGTCGCCGTTGATCGTCACCTGGACGCGGTGATCGCCACTGGCGAGGTCCGGGGCCGCGATTTCCATCCGGACAACGGTCCCTGGCCGCCAGCTGTCACTGTCGACGACGGTCATGCTCACGTCGGTCCAGTAGCGACCGTCGACCAGCACGTCTATTCCCACCTTGTCGGCCGGCAGCCGCTGGGAGCCGGTGTTTTTGACGTACAACGTGATGTTGCCGTTGCCGTCGACGTCGTAGACTCCCGCACCGCTGTCGCTGATGATCTCGACCTCGGTCCGGACCTCCTGGCTGGCGTCCACCCCGAGATCGTCGACCGCGCCGCTGAGTTGGCCGACCGTGCTCGTGATCGTCCCCGCGACGCTGGCCGCGACGAGGATGCTCGCGATGAAGATGATCAGATGGGAGGCCGAGACGCTAGCCACTCAGACCCACCTCCGCGTCGGCGACACCTGGCCCGCTAACGACCTTGAGTCGGTCGGGCTGGGTATCGGTGGTCATGTTCGCGGTCAGTCGTTGGCCCGTCGCCCAGACGTCAGTCGAGCTGTCGCCGTCGACCGCTCGATCCAGAAACGACGTCTGTAAGCGTCCGTCGAGGAGGAAGTCGGTGTCCTCGACGTCTAACCCCGTCGCCCCGGTGTTCTCGACGGTCGCGTTCACGTAGTACCGCTGGTTCCCGGAGACGTTAAACGCCACTGTCACGTCTGTCAGGTTGATCGCCGTGTTCTGTTGGGTCAGCAGGTCGTCCTGGGCCGCCGAGCGTGCCTCGTTGACCGTCTCCATCGAGTTCGATGCGGCACTGTAGAACGTCCCGAAGGCGACGAAAAACGCCACCAGAAGGATCGCGGCCGAGCCGCTAACGCTGAATCCCATCCGGACCACCTCCGGTCTGGCGTGGCAACTGCTGCAGCGCGACGGATTCCGCACCGCCGCCGTCGAGCTGGCTCACGTACCGCAGACTTCTGGTGTGGTGGTCGATCGTCAGGCTCGCGGACTCGCCACCCTCCTCGAAGCCCTTGAGGTAGGCCTGTAACTGATCGGCGACTTCCCCGTCGATCCAGTCGATGCGCTCGTAGTAGTCGATGGCCTCCGCGGTCGCCCGCACGCCGACGTCCTCAACCAGGAACTCGAGCCACTCGACGACGATCAGGTCGGCGATGAACCCGTCCGGGAGATCTGTGAGGTACGGTTTTCCGTCGTCCGTCTCTCCCGCCTCTGCTGTTTCGGCCTCTGCCGCCTCGGTCGTTTCCGGTTCGGCCGTGGCGTCTGCATCGGCCGTCGCCGTGAGGGCTTCCTGTTCGGACTCGGCATCGTCCGTGCCCGGTTCCTCCTCGACAGTGGCTTCCGCCATCGTGGTCGCCTCTTCGTCGGTAGTCGCCTCTTCGTCGGTAGTCGCCTCTTCGTCGGTGGTCGCCTCCTCACCCGCGTCTGTCTCCTCGGCGGTCTCGTCGACGCTCCCGTCGCTCGCTTCGTCCTCGATGACGGTATCGAACAGTTCGTCGTCGGCGAGTCCGTCGCCCGATTCGTCAGCATCGTCCGTGGCCATCTCGAAGTCGTCTTCTTCCGCAAGCGGGTCGTCTTCCGTCTCCTCGTCGAAGCTCTCGCCGTCGAGGGCGTCGTCCGGCTCCTCGCCGTCTTCCCCTTCTGCCCAGTCGGCGTCGCCCGACTCGTACTCGTCTTTGAGTTCCGCAAAGGACTTTCCGCCCTCGCCGCCGTCGTCTTCGCCTGCAGTCTCGTCGTCTGTCTCGAAGTCCTCGTCGAATCCGCCGTCGTCCATCCCGAAGTCATCCTCGCTCTCGCCGAAGTCGTCGTCGAAATCGTCCTCGAAAGCGTCTTCGACGCCGCCGTCGTCCTCGTCCGTCCCGAGGACGTCGCCGACGTCGGCGTCTGCTTCGAGATCGTCGTCGTCCTCGACGAGGTCCTCGTCGAAGAAGCCCTCTGCGTCGGCGTTAGCGATGTCCTCGTCGAGGTCGCCCTCTTCGGACTGGTCGCCGCCGTCGTCGAACAGGCCAAAGGAGTCCTCGCCAGGCCCACCGAAGCCGCCGGCGTCGATGTCGTCGGCGAAGGGGTTGACCCCGCGAGTCACCATCTCGTAGATGTCGAGCAGTTTGCGGACGTTCTCCTCGACGTCGTCGACCGTCTCGGAGATCTGCTCGTTCTCGTTACGGACCGTGTTGACCGTCGAGGAGAGACTGCCGACTTCGGTTTCGAGTTCGTCGAGCCGGTGTTCGAGTTCGTCGTTGTCCGCGCCGGCGTCCATATCGCCGAACTCGTCGTCCTCGAAGTCGCCGAACTCCTCGCCGCCACCGCCGAAGCCCCCGCCCAGGTCGTCGAGGTCGTCGCCACCCTCCTCGGGCATCAGCCCGTCGTCGTCGCCATCGTCGATAGCCCCGCTCTCGTCTTCGTCTTCCGAGAGGATCGAGTCGAAAACCGACCGAATACTCATTCCGACGACGCTCGTGGTCAGGACGGCGACGACGAGCGGCTCGGCCGGCAGCGACCCGACCGACTCGACGACCCCGCCGCCCGTAGCGTCCAGCAGAGTCCGGCTTACCCCCTCGAGAGCCGTCCCCGACTGGAGCAACGAGAGCGCATTCATTACGAGTAATATCCGCGCACGCGCCCTTCAATGTACCGTTAAGAGTATCATATATGATAATTGACTGTTTCATTCACGCCAGTCCATCGGAAAATAGCGTCTGACGCCTCGTGGATTTCGGTCAGACCCGACCAGGGATCTCCTGGTATCGAAACTTGGAACGGACACGTGGTTGACGCTTCGACCGGATATCCTGACGAGTTTCGGACCTGTCTCAGAGCCGTTTCGACTCGCGGTTTGCACTCGTGACGATCAGGTCGCCGGTATCGCCCTCGAGTTTGATCGAGCGGCCGTGATCACCGCCGACATCCTCGCCGACGATCGGGATGTCGAGGGCAGAGAGGGTTTCTTCGACGACGTTCGCGTTCCGGAGGCCGATGCCCGACCCGTTCTTCGAGAAGTCGAGCATGTCGCTCCCGCCGGCGATCTTCGCTTCCATGGTCGACCGATCGGCTCCGTGGGCCTCGAGTTCCTCGACCAGCGTCTCGACGCCGGTGTCGGCGAACTTCGCGGGGTTGCCGCCGTCGACTTCCTCGGCAGCCGGGAGCATCACGTGGACCAGTCCCGAGACGCTCGACTCCTCGTCGTGGAGCGCAACCCCGATGCAGGAACCGAGCCCGCTGGTCGACAGTGTCGCGCCGTTCGTCGAGACGTCGTACTCGGCGATCCCGACCTTGATACGCTCTGGCGTACTCTCCTGGCCCTCCGATCCGTCGTAGACCTTCATCACTGGAAGAGTTCCTCGGGATCCGCGTCGGTTTCATCGGCCCGTTCGACCGCCAGCGTCTCGAGCGCTTCCCGGAGTTCTTCGTCGTTTGGCAACGCGTAGATCTCGCTCTCGAACTCGACGTCCTCCGTTCGCATCCGGGAGTCGATGACGAAGGCGTGATCCTGGTGCTGGCCGACCTGTGCCGCCAGCGGATCGATGATCGCCCGCCCCATGTCCTGGACCAGTCGCGGTGGCGTGTGATCGACGGACGTCTGGAGGACGTTCGCCCAGCCGTCGACGAACCCGCTGGTCATGATGTTGCCAAGCTCCTCGATGGCCGCCGTGTGCTGGTCGGTGAGTCCCTCGCCCTCGACGGCGGTCGGCATCAGCGCCTCGGCCGCGTTCTTCGCCGACGTCTCGTCGAAGAGGACGAGCAAAAAGCCACTCGGGAGACCGGTAAACTCGACGGCTGTCCCGACGTACCGATCGGTCCCGACCTGCTTCGGGACGTCCTCAACCCGGGCGAAGTTGATCTGGGAGACTTCCGCTTGTACGTCGATGCCGGTCATCATCGAGACGTTCTCGGCGGCCTGTCTCGTGCCCTCCTTGGTCATCCGGTTGAACACGTGGAGTTTGTCGACCGGGATGGCGTCGCCCTCGTTGTCTGCATGGTCCGCCATCAGTTCCGTCAGCGAGTCCTGGTCGGGCAACATGTAGATGTAGAAGTCGACGGACTCCTCGACCCACTCGATCTCGCTTTTGAAGACGAACACTTGATCGTCGGCCGCGGCGTCCTCCGACGTCGGGAGGATCTCCCGGCCGACCCCCTCGACGTATTTCGGCGGAGAGTGTTCGATCGTGGTCTCGAGATAGTCGGCCCACCCGTCGATGAAGCCACTCATCATGATGTTGCCGATCTCCTCGACGCCACTCTGTGCCATCTCCTCGCCGCCGTCACCGGGCAACAGCGCATCCGTCAACGTCTCACTGCACGCCCGATCGAGCACCAGTGCTGTCTGACCCGACAGCGCCCCCTCGAAGTCGAACTCGACGCCGACGAAGGCCTGCTCGGCCAGCGCCTCGCCGACGTCGGCCCGGTCCATGAGCGTGATCTGGGTCACGTCGACGTCGGCGTCGATCCCCGTCATCTGGGACATCGACGCCGTCGCCTGGGTCGCCCCCTCGTGGGCGAGTTGATTGAACGTCCCCAGCGACTGGATGTCGACGTGCATCTATGCGGGGACGACGTCTTCGATAGCTTCCATCACACTTGGCTTCTGGAAGGGCTTGGTGATGTACCCGTCGGCCCCCGCCTTGACGGCCTCTTTCATCTTCTCCTCCTGGCCGACACTCGTGCACATGATGACGTTCGCGTTGGGGTTCGCGGACTTGATCTCGTCGGTCGCCTCGATGCCGTCCCGAATCGGCATCACGATGTCCATCATCACGAGGTCGGGTTCGTTCTCCTTGTAAGCCTCGACGGCCTCGACGCCGTTCTCGACCTCGCCGACGATCTGGTGGTCTTCCTCTAAAATTTCCCGCAGCAGGTTCCGCATGAACTCCGAGTCGTCCGCGATCAATACTTCTGGCATGGGTTCTACCTCGCAGATTGGCGAATTGCCCCAATAAATGCTTCCGTACCATTATCGCGTTTGATAGCAAACTGGCGAGCGTTCGGTCTATCTGGCGATAGAGCCCTTAAAAAAGCGGTAGTACGGTCGAGAGCCACTCGGCGACCGGAAGCACGAACTGGCCGTACGTGAAGTACTCGACCCCGGCGAGGACGTACAGCGTCGTCCCGACCCCGCCGACGGCCCCGACCGCCGTCGCGACTGGCAGGTCGCGATCCAAGACGGTATCGACGACGATCACGAGCGTCGCGACCCCCGCGACCGCCAGGTTCACCAGCGCGTGAAACTGCATCGCCTCGCCGATCGCCGGGTCGATCGCGACGAACGTCAGGCTGACGCCGACGATCCCGACCACCGAACTGCCCAGATACGCCCCGAGGAACGGCCGGAAATCAGCCGTGAGACCGCGTCGGACGGCCGGCAGTCGCATCACGCCGTAGACCGCGACGGGCATACTCGGGACCAGATACCGCATCGTGATCTGGGAGTAAAGCGGGAGTCTCGGCAGGTACAGCAGCGTAAACGCGATCACCAGCGTTCCCACGAAGAGGTCCGTCTGGTATCGCGGCGTCGTCCGTATCGCACCCGGCAACCGACGGAGTCGCCTCGCCCCATTTCTGACCCCGCGTTTCGCCAGGACGATCGGGATCGCGAGCAGCGTCCCGAGGACGGGCGCGACTTCGAGGACAGCCAACTCGACCGCTTCCTGGTCGTTGATCGCGTAGTTGACGCCGGGTGTGCGGCCACTCCGGACGAGGACGTACCCGAACCGCTCGAGGTCGCCGACGACGATGTCGATCCCCCGGGAGACGTAGCTCCACAACTCGCCGAGTCGCGCCGCCGTCACTTTCACGCCGACGATCACCGCGGTCACGAGCCCGGCCAGAAACCCGATCGTGCCGTCGATCGCGCCGGTGATCAGTCCCACGACGCCGCCGAGAAGGCCCGTTATCCGGGACCACAATCCCGGTCCGGGCTCGCTGGAGCCGTCCGGGCCTTCCGGAACGGTCGGCCCGCTCGGCGACGTGGGTTCGCCTGGTGTCGTCGGTTCTCCCGGCGTTGTTGGCTGTTCCGGCGTGGTCGGCCCGTCCGGCGTCGGGGTTGGGTCGCCACCGCCGTCGACAACGACGTCTCCGCCGGGGCCGAGTTCCGCTAACCCGCCGAGACTCGACAGCATCCGGGGCGCGGTCAGCGGTGAGCCGGTGATGAGGACGTTCGTCACCGCAAAGGGTACCAGCGAGAGGACGAATACGACGCCGATGACGACCAGCTCTCTGAGACCGTTGTCCCGGGCCGTCGCGAGATCGAACGGGACCAGTACTACCAGTACGACCAGCGCCTCGGCGGCGTGCAACCAGGCGAGCATGCCCACCGCGAGGTAGGCCAGCGCCCGCGACCGGATCGGCCGATCCGCCTCGGCGTTCCGGCTTCGAGCGAACGCGAAGACGACGACCGCGATCAGCGCAGCCGACATGACGTGGCGTTTGGGGATCGTCGCCCAGAACGCGATCGGCAGGGCGAGCGCGCCAAGCAGTCCTCCGGCGAGGCCGACTCGCTGCTCGTGGAACTCAGTCCCGAGCCGGTACAGCGCGACGGCGACGACCCCGGCCGCGACGAGCGAGACCAACTGCAACGCGAGCAGCCCGTTCAATCGCGGATCCAGCGGCGTCGACAGCGTGACGTTCGCCACGAAGAGCGCCACCGCGAGCACCGTTCCCGCGAGCGTCACGCGGGACCGATCCAGCACGCGCCCGAGCTGAGAGGCGAACCCAGCCAGGAGCAGACTCCATGCCCCTGCCAGGACCAGCCGCAACTCGGCGACTGCGGCGGCCCCCTCGAGCACCCAGTAGAGCGGCACTGCGAGCGCCGCCTGGCCGTAGTTACGCCCGAAGACCTGACCGCCGTGTTCGTACAGCCCCGGCTGGGAGCCAAGCGTCAGCGAATACTCGATACGGGCGATGTTGAGTCGTCCCTCGGCGAGGTTGATGACAGTGTTCGCGACGGCGTACGTATCGGTGATGAAAAACCCGACCCGCCAGAGGGCCGCCAACACGACGAGGACACCCAGGAACAGTGTTAAGCCGACGCGATCGCCGAACAGGACAGGGACAGCACGGCGACGGATCGTCGCTCCACGTTCGGATAGCCACCCGCGGAGTCCGGCTATCGGTTTCCGATTCACTGTCTCACCTCGATCGTGACGGACTCGTTGAACACGGTTCGATCGGTCGATAGCGACTGGACGCGCACGCGCAACGTCCCGTCGTAGCGCTGGGCCGACAGTTGTCCGGGGACGAAGGCCACGTCACTCAGCCGGACGGTGACCGTGCCGGGGCCGGCCAGAAGTCGCGTCTCCGCGTGGTCGACGTCGAGTTCCGGAACGACCAGGCGGTAGACGAGTCGCGGCTCGCCCTCGACACCGTCGATGGACAGCTTTGCGTCCGGGATCCGGAGGTAGGAGACGTCGGTTCCGAAGCGACCCGGCGTGATCCCAACGGCGTCGGTATCGACGTCGACGGTTGCAACCGTCGCGTTGCCGTCCCCAAGCGTCGCCGGCGGGCCGGCCCCGCCGAAGGACAGCCCGGGGACGAGCGGGCCGGAGAACAGGAGCGTCACGATCACGACGCCGAGCAGCAATTGCTGGCTCAGCCCGACCGGATCGCCGACGAACGGGTCGTACGCTCGGCCCATCTTAGAGCTCGAAGCCGTCCTCGCCGATGGCGTCCATGAGCTCCCCGATCGAATCGTCCGGGCCGAGCCCCCGGGATTTGATCGCCGCCGAGAGACTCTCGGTGGGGTAGCTGATCGGGACGTTCGACTCGGTCAGGAGGATGCCGAGGATCTCCTCGACGGGCGTCTCGCTGTCGATGTGTTGGGCGTACCACAGGATCAGGCTCTCGAAGATCGTCACCACGTCGTTGGACATCATCCGGCGCTGACTGACCCGGCCGTCGAAGGTCGCGGTCACGTGAAACCCGTATCGGGAATCAGCCGTCTCGAAGGACTCCCGGAGCCACGCCTCGATGTCGGCTTCGGTCAGTTCGGCCGTCTCGCTGGCGTCGTCCTGCCAGGGCTCGCCCGCCGATTGCGAGGTGTCACTGGCTTCGTGCGACGGTGGTGGCGACTGCCGCTCGGGTTCCTCGTCGACGTCGCCTGCCGGCTGGCTGGGGGACGATTCGGTGGTCGTCTCGTTCGTCTCGATCCCGTCGACGTCGCCGATCGGATCGTTCGGGGAGACGACGTACCGGCCGTCCTCGATCTCCGCGACGTGTTCGTCCTCGGAGATGTCGAGCTCCTCGGGGGCGAGCACGCGACCGTCGTCTTCGTCGTTGTCGTCCCCTGGTGGCATGTGTTATCGTTCGTTGTGCCGTGGTATAATTCCGTCGCCGGATGACTCTATCGGGTTCGCATCGCCGTTCCAAAAAACGAAAGAGGAAAGGCGGATCTACAGGTTGACGGAGGACTTCTCAGTCAGCGAATCCGGCACGACCAGCGTGATGGTGGTTTCGCCACCGGACTGCGTACTGATGGTCAGCGTTGCGCTTTCCCCGGCATCCATGGGGCTGCTGACACCACTTTGCGTCAGGTCGACGCTGAGGATCGCCCGGTCAACGCGGTTGTTCAGCGTACTGTCGGAACTCACCGAGCTATCGTCGTCTCGGAGCTCAGTGTAGCTGAACGTCCCATCCTCGTTTCCTGAACTTGTGATTGAGTCTGAAACCAGGTTGTAACTCCCGCCGGCCTGGACCCACTGCATCGTTACGCCGTCGAGGTCAACGTCGTTCGACCCGGGGGCAAGCCGGACCGTCATGTCGACGTTTTCTATCTGGCTACTTCCGACGCTCCCAACAGTGTTCACTTCTACCAGCCGGTTGGTGACCTGCTCGGCTGCCTGTTCGCCACTCTCTTCTGCACTACTCTGGAGGAACCCGGCCGTGTTGATCAGCACGCCCGCGGCGATCGCGGCGACCAGCACCATCGCGATGAAGACGATGAGTGTGCCGATCCCGACCTGGGCTCGCTCGTTCGGTTTGTCGCTGTTGCGTTCGAACATTGTGTGCTCCGCCTGGGTTGCTCCCAGACTCTACCTGAAACGTTTTCGTACACCCCCTTAAGAATAACTTCCAAATTATCGCTTGTGAAAACCAGAATCGCCACCCGAAAGCGACTGGTTCAACTGATGAAAATCTACGGCAGGAGGATCAAAACGGCGAATTTCTCGGAGGGGTCGCCCAGGTGGCCTCTCGTGTGGGGCTGTGCACTTCCCTGGTCTGACTCACGCCTCGTAGGTCACGAGACTGTACATCACGAACAGGTAGCCGAAGGTCGTCAGGCCGCTGTTGACCAACAGGAGCCCGCGCGTGCCCTCGAAGCCGGTCACGAAGGCGCTGATCATCGTGGCCGCCGCGCCGGCCACCGCCAGGGCGAATCCCAGCGAGAGGTGCAACATCGCCCGGCGCGACGTCTGGGCGTACGCGCGAACTGCCATCCCGACCATCGTGAGTCCCGCGACCACGAAGACGAGGGTCAAAATCGCATAGAGGAGTTCGAGTACTGGCACTGTCAGTGAGTTTCCGAGCACCCATATTAAATCATTCCTCTAAAATATCTGCTTTGATAATCGGCGGATAGCGGCCCGGTACAACCGCCCAACAGGCGTGGTTTCGAGTTCCGGACCGTCGGTATATCTTACGATTCCGAGAGTGTTCGCCAGGCTTCGTCGAGTTTGTTCGTCACTTCCGAGCGCTCCTCTACGTCCACGACGAGGGATTCGTCGAAGCCGACTTCGATCGCGTCGACGTTCCGACGGTATACTTTGATCCGGCGGCGATCGTCCGAGAGAATGTTGTCGTGTAGCTCGAGTAGATCGTGGTCGGTGAGTTCGTCGATCCGGCGATAACAGGTCGCGATCGGGATGTCGAGTTCGTCACTCAAGTCCTGGGCCGACTTCGGTTCGTCGGTCGCGTCCAAGATCTCGGCGCTGTACTTGTTTCCGAGGGTCCGGAGTAACTCGACCGATGCCATCGTTATCAAATAATGAATACAGCCGAAAATAAAAGTATCGACGATGAAACTGTGCTGAAACCCGTCCCGTCTTCCGTTCGTGCACGTGTCTCGATATTCTGTGTTTCGGAGCTTCTATCTCTCGTTTTCACTCCTTAAAACGGGGTATCAGACAGTGAATTGGTCCGACGCCTCGGTAGCTTTCACGTGGCGTCGTTCGTCACTCTCACAGCGGCGACTCGGAGTCGTTCATCATCGAGAACGCGCTCGCGTTGTCGTGGACTTGAATGCCGCCGTGGGTAATCTCCATCGGGAAGATGTCCGTCTCGATGGCCTGCTTGCGCATCTTCGCGACCCAGACGTAGCGATTGACGCCCGACTCGGTCGGCGTCTGGATCAGATAGATATTCCCGTCCGTCAGGAAGTTCTCGAGGCCGATGTCGTTGTCGGGAAACACGGTGGCTTGCTCGTTGGTCAGCAGGCTGGTCAGGCCGTTCTGCTTCAGGATGTCCGTGAACTTCAGGAGATACGTCCGGCGCTCGGCGTCGTCGTCGAAGAACAACTCGAACATCGCCAGGGAGTCGAGTACCAGTCGGTCGTACTCGCCGTCCTGGATGTCCTCTAAGAGGACATCGAGCGTGTCGGTGAAGCTGTTCTCCTGGAGCAGGCGGCGTTTGTCGTAGACCTTGATGTCGCCGTTGTCTTCGAACTCCGACCACTGGTCGAAGCCGATCGACTCGGCGGCGGCCGTCAGATCTTCGCGGTTCTCCTCGAAGGACAGGAAGATCCCGCGCTCGTCGAACTCTTTGACCCCGTTGTAGATGAACTGGAGCCCGAGGATACTCTTGCCAGCTCCCGGCGTGCCGACGACTAGCGTCGTGGAGTTTCGCACGATTCCGCCGTTGAGAATCGAGTCGAGCCCGTCGATCCCAGTCTCGGTGAGTTCTACCATCGTGGATACCCCGTACGTGGTCTCATCTATGCAACGTTGTTTGTCGCCCGTAAAAAAGGCTTCCAGATCGTCTCATTCAAGTAACTACTTTACGCCGCCGGGTGTGTCCTCACGGCCGTGGCTCGGCAAGCCACCAGCTACTCGGCGTGAACGGCTACCGGATCCACCCAGATGACGAATCCGTCTTCGCGCTTGACGACGCCCTTGATCGACGCCGAATCCGAACCGGCGGGCGACTCGTCGACGTCCCCCGCCTCGATCTGTCTGACCTGATGGACTTCGTCGACCAACCACCCGGCGGCCTCCTGGTCGGCGATAACCTCGGGATCGAAGACGATGATCCGCCGCTCGGTTCCCTCGTCGCCGATCCCGAACACCACTTTCGGATCGACGATCGAGGTCGTCCGCCCCCGGAGGTCCATCACGCCCTGAACGTGTCGCGGCGCGTTCGGGACGCTCGTGACGTCGCCGACGTCGACGATCTCGGTGACGTGGTCGATGCTCACACAGTACGTTTCCGATCCGAGCTTGAACTCGAGTACCTGGCCCAGCGTATCTGACATCTGTCTGTCTCTCCCACGGCGGCGACGGGGCCGTCCGGTGACCGGGCCTCGACGCGTCGCCGGCGTTTGCTACCTGAGCTTTCGGCAAAATACCCTTAAGTGTGTCCACCGGGTTATCAACGTTGATTACGACGGCGGTGTCTTTATTTGCCCGGTTTGGCAAAGTTCCACCGGAAGCACAACCCCCCGGCACGGTGACGATCGCGCGCCGTCCGGTCACATTTAACCCTGCCGCCACGAAAGTCGCCACACCGAACATGTCCTCACGATCAACGCCTCGGGCCGTCGTCGCGGACGACTCGCACTTCATGCGGAGCGTTATCTCCGATATTCTCGAGGACGGCGGAATCGACGTCGTCACCACGGCGAGAGATGGCCGGGAGGCGGTCGAGGCCGTCATGGAGTCCGAACCGGATGTCGTGACGATGGACGTCGAGATGCCCGAGATGAACGGCATCGAGGCGGTCGAGGAGATCATGACCGCCCGGCCGACGCCGGTGTTGATGCTCAGCGCTCACACCGACGAGAACGCCGACGTCACCTTCGAGGCCTTAGAGAAGGGAGCCGTCGACTTCTTTACGAAGCCCGGCGGCGAGGTGTCGATGGAGATGTCCCGGCTGAAGGACCAACTCGTCGACATGGTTCGGTCGGTCGCCGAGGTCGACGTCACGGGAGACGGCGGGGGACACCAGCCCGGCCGTTCCGAGCCGTCGATCACGCCGGACAGCGTCGTCAAGAACGCGACGCTGGTGATCGGCTCCTCGACGGGTGGGCCGACGGTCGTCGAACAGATCCTCTCGGAACTCCCGGTTGGCGCGGACCTGCG
This sequence comes from Halorhabdus tiamatea SARL4B, assembly GCF_000470655.1. Taxonomy (NCBI): domain Archaea; kingdom Methanobacteriati; phylum Methanobacteriota; class Halobacteria; order Halobacteriales; family Haloarculaceae; genus Halorhabdus; species Halorhabdus tiamatea. The sequence continues at coordinate 759,806 of NC_021921.1, read as the reverse complement.
GATCCTCGTCGTCCAGCACATGCCGACGGATTTCACCGGCCGGTTTGCGACCCGACTCAACAAGCGCAGCGAGTACGCTGTCCGGGAAGCCGGCGACGGCGACCGAATCGGCGGCGGCGAGGCGCTGGTCGCCGCCGGCGGGTCTCACATGGAGGTCTCGAACTACCGCAGCGGTCGACTCCGGGTGGCTCTGACCGAGGACGACCCGGTCAATAGCGTCCGGCCGTCGGTCGACGTTACCATGGAGAGCGCCGCCGAGGTCATCGACGACCCGCTGGTCGGTGTCATCCTCACCGGGATGGGGACCGACGGGGCTCGCGGTATCCAGGCCATAAAGGCCGCCAGTGGGACGACACTTGCACAGGACGAGGCGTCCTCGGCGGTCTACGGGATGCCAAAGCGGGCTGTCGAGACCGGTGCAGTCGACACGGTTTGCCCGCTCGATGAGCTTTCAGACCGGATTCTCGACGCGATCAACGCGGAGGTGCACTAACGCAAATGGACGATCAATATCTCGACGCCTTCATCCGCGAGAGCGAGGAGGCGATCACGGAGTTGAACAACTCGTTGCTCGAACTCGAATCGGACCCCAGCAACCAGGGGGCGATGGATTCGATCTTCCGGACCGCTCACACGCTGAAGGGCAACTTCGGCGCGATGGGCTTCGACGACGCAAGCGACCTCGCCCACGCGATCGAGGACTTACTCGACGCTATCCGCCAGGGCGAGATGGAGGTCACCCCGGAGATCATGGACCTCGTCTTCGCCGGCGTCGACGAGATCGAAGCGATCGTCTCCGAGGTCGAAGCGCACGGCGAATCGACCGCTGACACGACCGAGCGGGTCGAGGAGATCCGCGCCGTCATGGAAGACGGTCCCGACGGGGCCAGTGGATCGGCCGCCGAAAACGGGTCGTCCGGATCGGCCGCTGACGCCGATTCGGACGGCCCTGGCGATGACTCGACCGACTCGGGGTCGATCGACGTCGAACCGATCCTCGACCGCGTCGACGTGCCATCCCCGGCGGAGGGATCGGTCACGCTGTCCGAAATCGACATCGGCGACGGCAACATGCAGGGCGTCGACGCGATGCTCGCCCTCGATGCCATCGAGGACACACTCGATGTCGTGGCGACTGATCCGACGCCCGCGGAGATAGAGGACGGCGAGTTCGAGGACACGTTTGCGGTGTTCGCCGCGGCCGACGAATCGACTGTCACGCCGGCACTCGACGACGTCGGGCCTGTCGAATCCTCGACCGTCCAGGACGTCACGGCAGCCGTTGCGGCGGCGGAATCGACGGATACAGCGGACGCGTCGGCCGACAACGGCTCGTCGACGTCGAGTGCCGCCGAGACGTCCGTCGACGAGATCAAGTCCGTCCGGGTCGACGTCGACCAACTCGACGACCTCCACGGGCTGGTCGAACAGCTTGTCACCAGCCGGATCAAACTTCGCCGGGCCGCAGAACAGGAAAACGTCGACTCGACCGGCGAGACGCTCAACGAACTCGACAAGATCACGGCCAGCCTCCAGAACACCGTCATGGACATGCGGTTGATCCCGCTGCGGAAGGTCGTCGGGAAGTTCCCCCGACTCGTACGTGACCTCTCGCGGGATCTTGGCAAGGAGATCGACTTCACTATCGAGGGCGAGGACATCGAACTCGACCGGACGATCCTCACGGAAATCTCGGACCCGTTGATGCACATCCTTCGCAACGCGGTCGACCACGGGATCGAACCCCCGGAGGAACGCGAGCGCAAGGGCAAACCTCGCGAGGGCTCGATCGAGTTGCGAGCCCGCCGCGAGCGTGATCACGTCGTCATCGCCGTCGAAGACGACGGCGCGGGGCTAGACGTCGAGGCCATCCGCGAGCAGGCCTTAGAGCAGGACATCCGCTCGGCCGAGGAACTCGACCGGATGGACGACTCGGCGATCTACGATCTCACCTTCCACCCCGGCTTCTCGACCGCCGAGGAGGTCACGGACACGAGCGGTCGTGGCGTCGGGATGGACGTCGTCCACGAGACGGTCTCCCAGCTCGACGGCTCGGTCAACGTCGAGTCGACGCCGGGCGAGGGGACGACGGTCTCGCTTCGCCTCCCGGTGACGATGGCGATCGTGAAGGTCCTGTTCATCCAGGTCGGCGACGAGCAGTACGGCATCCCGATCAAGAACGTCGACGAGATCACCGCCGCGACCGAGGCCCGCGAGATCAACGGCGACGAGGTCATCAAGCACAACGACGAGATCTATCCTGTCATCCACCTCGACGAGGCCTTCGACGTCCCCGGCGAGACGAAAAACGGCGAGGGCATGTTGATCCGCGTCCGGGAGTCCGAACGCAAGGTCGCCCTCCACTGTGACGAGGTCAACAGCCAGGAGGAAGTCGTCGTCAAACCGCTCGAGGGGTTGCTCTCGGGGACGCCCGGCCTCTCGGGAACGGCCGTCATCGGCGACGGGAACATCGTCCACATCCTCGATGTTGTGACGCTTTGAGAACAATGATGCACCCCAAACTACTGCTAGGACGAGTATGAGTCGCCGATCAGGATCACAGCGTGGGTTCACCTCGCTGCTCGAGTACATCGGCTCGGAACTCGACTTCGAGTCGGACTTCTACAACGATGCGTATCTCGACCGTCGCATCACGGCCCGGATCCGTCGAACCGACAGCGAAGACTACCGCGCCTACGAACGGCTGTTGCGACGTGACGCCACTGAACAGGACGCGCTCCTAGACTCGCTGTCGATCAACGTCACCGGGTTCTTCCGGAATCCGGAGGCCTGGGAGCGACTCCGCCCCGTCCTTCGTGAGCTGACCGAGCAACGCCGGACGGTTCGCGTCTGGAGCGCGCCGTGTGCCGACGGTCGGGAACCGTACTCCCTGGCAATGTTGGCGAGGGACGACCCCGAGATCGACGAGCGACGGCTCGATATTCTCGCGACCGACATCAACCCCGACATTCTGGCCGAAGCTCGCGCGGGCGTCTACGAGACCTCCCAGACGACGGACATCGAGGCCGAACTCGAACCCCTCGATTCTGTCTCGCCGTACATCGATCGCGACGGCGATACGTTCACCGTCAGAGAGTCGATCCGGGAGATGGTCACCTTCGAGCAACACGATCTCATTCGCGGGGATCCGAAAGGCGAGTTCGACCTCATGTTGTGTCGGAACTTCCTCATCTATATCGACTCGTCGTACAAGGAACCGATCTTCGAGACCATCAGCGACTCCCTGCGGTCCGGCGGCTCCCTCATGATCGGGATGACCGAGACGATTCCGAGTCAGTGCCGAATGACGTTCGACTCGGTCGACAAACAGCGTCGGATCTACACCAGGGTGTAGCATGTCGCTGTTCGAACTCCAGCGCGAGGGCGACGTTCAGGAACTCATTCGGCTCCTCCGGGAGAGTGACAACGAGGACGTTCGGACGCGCACGGCGTCGATGCTCGGGGAGTTCGACGACCACGCCGACCGGCGTGACGTCGTGAGCGCGCTCGTCCAGGCCGCCGAGACTGACGACTCGGGCGCAGTCACGGCAGCGGCTGTCGACTCCCTCGACGAACTCGGTCAGGACGCCATCGAATCGCTCATCGAGTCGATGGCCGGCGTCGACTTCGAGGGGGGAGAGGCCGACTGGGTCCGTGCGAAGGCTTTCGTCAACGCACTGGACGCTGACATCCCCGAGTTGCGGATGGCCGCCGCCAACGGCCTCGGACAGTTCGGCGACAGTGACGCGATCGAACCGCTGGTCGGGCGGTTCAGCGATCCCGACCCGCGGGTGCGTGCCCGTGCTGGCCGGGCTTGCGGGTCGATCGGCGATCCCCGGGCGACTGACCCGCTCGAATCGCTGCTCACTGACGACGCGGTCGTCGTGCGACGGGAGGCCGCCGAGGCGCTCGGCCAGATCGGCAACCGCCAGGCCTTACAGGCCCTGCTCGATCTCTACGACGACTCGTCCGAGCGCGTACGGCGGATCGCGGTCAACGCCTTCGGGAACTTCGACAACGCCGCACCCGTCGACGCGCTCGTCGCAGCACTGGGCGACGACGCGGCGACCGTCCGGCGGACGGCCGTCTACTCGATCATCCAGTTGCTCGCGAACGTCCCGACTCAGAAGAGCCACGAGATCCGCGAGACGATCGTCGACCGGTTGAGCGAGACCGACGACGACAGCGTCGTCGCGCCGCTGGTCGAGATCTTAGAAGAGGGAACGCAGGTCGCCCAGCGCCGGAACACGGCGTGGCTACTCGGTCGCGTCGTGACCGAACCGGACGAACGGGTGATCGACGCGCTGGTCTCGGCGCTCGCCGACGACGACCAGATGACCTCTCAGTTCGCCGCCACGAGCCTGACGGAACTCGAGGCCGACCGCCTCGAGGAGCGACTGCTCGACGTCGCGACTGACACTGACCAGCCGACCCAGGCCCGGACGCAAGCGATCTTTGCGCTCGGGAAGGTCGGCGGCGAGCGGGCGCGCGAGACGCTCGACGGCCTGCTCGACGAGACTGACGACGAGGAAGTTCGCAAACGCGCGTTCTCGGCCATCTCGAAACTCGGGGGGCGACTGTGATCGATTCTCTCGCAACTCGGGGGGCGACTGTGATCGATTCTCTCGCAACTCGGGGGGCGACTGTGATCGACTCTCTCGCAACTTGGGCGACTGTGGCCGAACGGCGGTCCGATGGCCGAGACGTTAATACGAGTGGCTTCCAACTACCCGATACAGGGCTGGCACATCGATGAGCGAGGGCGAACGGAAACTCGCCGACAGCCGGGGCAAATTCGTCCAGGTAGTCGAGAATGGACGCAAACTCAACGACGTCGAGTGGATCCCCGGCCGGATTCTGCTCTCGAACAAACGGCTGGTACTGGCGAGCAACGAGGGCAAGAAGACGATCTCACTCGCAGACGTCCGGAGCGTCAAGACCCGACAGAACGTCAACGAGGCCATCGCCAACGTCTCGGGATACGTCTCGATCCAGACTGGCCGTGACGTCCTGTTGCTCTCGCCGGCCGACGTCGAGGGATTTGCCGCCGAGATTTACAGCGCCCGCCTGGACCAGCAGGTCGTCCTCGCGAAACACCCTGCAGTCAAGGGTGGCGTCGTCCAGGACGCTGCCTGGGAGAAAGCCCGGATCAAAGTCGGCGAGGACTCCGTCGAACTCGCTATCTCCAGCGGCCAGTTCGTCGAGATCCACCTCGACGACGTCGGGACCATCGCGGAGACCGAACGTTCCGTCTTCGAGAAAGAGCGCAGCGTCCTCGAGGTCGAACACGCCATCGACGGGACGAGCGTCAAGACCTACCTCTCGGGGTCGGCGAGCGACTGCGCGATCCTCGCGTCACTGCTTCGCTCCGGCGATCAGCACGTCGAATCGGATGTCGAGTTGAGCGACGACGAACTCGAAGTCTTGATGGCACTGTACTCTGGTGTCTCGCCCTTCGAGATTCCGGATTTCGTCGGACTCGACGTCGAGGACGTCGAGGACATCTTCGAGGCACTCGCCGAGCAGGGCGTGGTACGCAAAAAGCGCACCCGACGGGAAGTCGGACTCAAACCTCGCGGGCGGTCGATCGCTAGCGAGGTCATCGCCGACCAGTGAGACCGGTTCAGAAACGGCCGGTTACTCGTTGACGTCCTCGAGGTGTCGGTTGACGACGACACGTCCTTTCGGCGTGAGTGTCGGCCCCTCCTCGCCGGCCGTGAGCAAGTCTTTCCCCTCGAGATCGTTGACCAGCATCGTGACCTCGCTTGCCTCCCGGTCGAGGACGTTGGCGAGCGGGATCCCCTCCATGTCGCCGGTCGAGTAGACGGCCACGAGGAGTTCGATCTCGGGATCTGTGAGCTCGATGTCTTTGAGTTCGCCCATCAGATCGGAGTACTCCAGCCGGAGATACCGACCCAGGAGGCTGAGCTTCCGGGCCGAGGGGATCGCTGCGACGGTCGTGATCGCCTGGCCATCGGGCATGTGCCGGACGGCCAGGACGGCCCGCTCGGACCCGGATATCTCCCGTTTCGAGCGCTCGAACTTCGTGACCTGTGCGAGCGTCACGGTAAAGGAGCCACTCTGGCGTTTGAACCTGACGCCCTGGGGCTCGAGAAACAGCTTCGCGGGGACGTACTCGGCGTCGGTCACTCGCCCGCCGATCTCGGCCGGGTGCTGGACTGTCGCATCGGTGCCGTTGAGCAAGGCCTTGAACAGCACCGTCGAGAACTTCTCGATCGTCTCGTCGCCGGCCTCGACGACGGCGACGAACCGGTCGTCGCCCTTCTCGAAGGCCACCGTTACCGTCGAGTCGAAGAAGTCACCGAGGTCAGGCGGGACGTGCCCGACGGCCACGTCGAAGATCGTCGAAAGCGGGATCGTCGTCTTCGAGTTGTCGGCTGCGAGTACAAGCCGCTTCTGGCTGAGAAGTACTCGGCCTTTGACCGGCTCGGCCCGGGTCGACCGCTCGGAGTTGAACGTCGCGACGAAATCCGCGATGACTGATTCCGACATGGATGGCCGTCTGTCTACGCCGCGATAGGATCGCCCGTCTATTGAGCGTTACGCGCGAATATCAATCGAGAGAACGCGTCTCCCGCCCTCCAGCACTGCGAGGAAGCGATCTGTCGTCAGTCCTCGGACTCCTCACCGAGCAGTTCGGCGACATCACCGTCGCCCGCGTCGACGATCTTCGCGTTGAGCTGTCTGACTGCGTCGCTGATCTCCCGACCCCGGACAGTCACGCGCTTGCGTTCGCCGTCGCGCTCGGGTTTGAAACCGACCCCGCCTTCGAGCAGGATCGACTTGAGAGCCGCTCCGCGGACGTCTTCACGGAGCGGGCGACCGGCGTCGTCGGACCCGCCCGCCAGTTCCAGCGTGAACCCGTCGAGGCCGACCGCACTCCCGTCGACCTCGTCACCGAGTTCTCGGCCCATGAATCGGTTCGCGTCCTGTCCGTCGATATCGACCTGATGGGTTTCGCCTGTGTCCGGATCGGCTAGAGCGACAGTGAAGTCTACCATACTCAAGTCAAACCGGCCGTGCTAAAAAAGCCCGTCGGAACGCCGCGGTTTTCGGGCGTTCGCCTCGTCGGATCTCGCTGGAAGCCAGCTACCAGGGGGCTGCCAGCGCGCCAGCGTCGACGAACAGTGCCACTGCGACCACCGACGCCGCCAGGAAGAACGGCCGCGCGTCGGCAGCAGGCGTCCGGACCTTCCGCTCGTTCGTCCCGTCGGTCAGCCGTGCCGCACCGATCTCAGAGAGGGCTGCGAGTGCGAGCCACAGCGCGACCATCCCCAGGACGAGGTGGCCCCGCGTGGAACTGAACAGGGAGTCCATGTAGCCGTTGGCCGCCTGGTGACCACCGGTCAACAGGGTCACCACTGCGCCCGCGCGGGCGATGCGCTTGAACTGTTTCGTCAACTCGGCGAGCGGTTCGCTGTCGAGGAGCCCCTCTCTGGCTGCCGGCAGGACGGCAATCGCCATGAAGACGACGCTTCCGCCCCACACGGCGGCGAACAGCAGGTGCAATCCGGCCACGACCACGTCTGCGAGTGTCATAGCCGGGCCAATGGTTCCGATCCTCATCAAAACACGGGAAGCGGTAGCGGCACTCGACTCCGATCAAAACACAGGGTCCGCTTCGGTATCCGACTCGTCGATCTCGCCGAGGTCGAGCTGGTCCAGCAGGTTGACGAACGATCCTGGGTCAGGGATCAAGAACAGTCGGACCTTGAACGCCGCGTCCCGATCGGTCACGTCCACGAGACTGTCGAGGACGATCGACAGCGAGTCCACCCGGACGTGTGAGAGGGCATCTTCGGCGATCTCCTCGCCGTCGGCGAATCGGAGCGTCGGCGTCCCCATGTCGATAGTCGTTCCGAGCGTGTTGGCGATCCCGTCGATGAACCCGGAGGTGAGGATGTTACAGACCTCCTGGAGCGCGCTCTTCTGGAGCTGGTTGAACTCCGACTCGACCGTCGTCCCGGTCAGCAACTCGGCCATCTCGCGGGCGGTCTCCTCGTAGAACGTGAGCAAAAACACGCCGTAGGGGGGCTCGTTGAGCCTTATACTCGCGCTGTAGATCGGGTCCGTGCCGATCTCACGGGCGATGTCCGGCGGTTCGACGAACGCCAGGCTCTTGATCTCGACGGTCGATTCGACGCCGGCGAGTTCTCCCAGAGAGGTGGCGGCGTTGCCCGCGCCGGCCTTGATGAGCTGGTTGATGACCCGCAACTTCCTGATGTCGATGAGCAGGGGCATCTGGTCGGTCCTACCCACTCCAATCGAACACTTAGTGATTGTGTCTCGCGGGGCACGGATTTTTGCCCCCGGGGGACCTACGCGAAATCGTTGATCTCAATGGATTCCGGACGCCCGCCCCCCGACGCCGAGTGGTGTTACGAGGCCGTCCAGGGGGTATCGCGTACGTTCGCCCTGACCGTCGAGGCCCTCGAGGAACCGATGGCGTCCCAGATCGGGTTGGGCTATCTTCTCTGTCGGATCGCAGACACCGTCGAGGACGCCAGCCACATTCCACCGGACGAGCAGGTCTCGTTGCTGATCACCTACGACGCCGCGGTCGACCCTGACAGTCCGACGACGATGCGGGACTTCCGTGCCGCAGTCGATCCGTGGCTTCCGGCCCCTCCGCGCTCGGACGACTGGACGGTTGTCGCGCGTGCGCCGACCGTCTGGGCCACGTTCGCCGAACAACCGGCGGACGCCAGGGCGGCGATCGTTCCACCCGTCCGTGAGATGGTCGATGGGATGGCCGACTTCCTCTCACGACACGCCAAGGCCGGTGGCCTCCGGATCGAGGACTACCCGGAACTCGAGGAGTACTGTCACTACGCCGCCGGAACGGTCGGAACGCTGATTACGAATCTACTCACCCCCAATGGGGTCTCCCCCGACCGGACCGAGGAACTCTACGACACGGCTGGCTCGTTTGCCCGACTTCTACAGCTCGTCAACATCGCCAAGGACGTCCACGCCGACTACCACGAGGAGAACAACGTCTATCTGCCGGCGACCTGGCTGGCCGAGGCGGGCGTCGAGCAGGAACACGTCCTGGCCGAGCGCAACCGCGAATCGGTCGCCTGGGTCGTCCAGCGCACGGCCACGCGAGCCCGATCGTTTCTCGACGACGCCCAGTCGTATCTCGAAACGATGCCGCTCTCTCACGGAAATACGCTTTCGGCCTGGTCGGTGCCGTATCTGTTGAGCGTCGGGACGCTCCGTGAACTCGACAATCGACCCCGAGACGCGCTCACTGAATCAGGGGTCAAAGTGGATCGCGAGGAGGTCTTTGCGGTGATGACCGCGGCCGGCGATACTGGCGTCGACGCACTGGGCGATCTCCGGGCGACGATCGCCCGGAAACCGTACTCCCTGGTAGTCGAGTGAAGACGGCCGGTCGTCCGCCCACGGACTTTGATCCTGCGTGCGCTATCGATCGATCGCGACCGAGAGTGCCTGCGCCAGATCGTTTCGGAGGTCCTCGACACCTTCCAGACCGACGCTGAGTCGAACGAGGCCGTCCGTGATGCCGTTCTCGCGTCGTTCGTCGGCGGGCACCGCAGCGTGGGTCATCGACGCCGGGTGTTCGAGCAGGCTTTCGACCCCGCCCAGACTCTCGGCTAGCGTGAATACATCCGTCTTCGAGACGAACGTCTCGACCGCTTCCAGCGAGGCGTCGAGCTCGAAACTCACCATGCCGCCGTAGTCGTCCATCTGCCGGGTCGCCACGTCGTGGTGTGGATGTGACGACAGACCGGGATAGTGAACCGTCTCGACGGCCGGATGATCGGCAAGCCAGGACGCCAATTCACGGGCGGTCGCGGAGTGACGGTCCATCCTGACCGGGAGTGTCTTGATGCCCCGCAGGACGAGGAAACACGCGAAGGGATCGGGCGTCGCCCCGACGCTGTTCTGATAGAAGCCCAGTCGCTCGTCCAGGTCGGGATCGTCCGTGACCAGGGCCCCGCCGACGACGTCGGAGTGACCGCCGAGATACTTCGTCAGCGAGTGGGCCACGATGTCGGCCCCGTACTCGATCGGGCGCTGGAGATACGGCGTCGCGAACGTGTTGTCGACGGAAAGCAGCGCGTCGTGGTCGTGAGCGACGCGCGCGACAGACTCGATGTCTAGCACCCGCATGAGGGGGTTCGTCGGGGTCTCGATCCAGACGAGCGCAGTCCGGGGTGTCATCGCCGTCTGCAACTCGTCGGGGTCGGTCGCGTCGACGAACGAGAACCGGAGATCGTAGTCCTCGTAGACCTGGGTAAACAGTCGGTGGGTCCCGCCGTAGACGTCCTGGCCCACGACGACGTGATCGCCGGCTGAAAGCAGGTTCAGGACGGTGTTGATCGCAGCCATCCCGCTAGCGAAGGCCCGCCCGTGAGACCCACCTTCGAGGTTGGCGAGGTTATCCTCGAGTGCTGTCCGGGTCGGATTACCCGTCCGGGAGTACTCGTAGCCGCGGTGCTCGCCGGGGGCGTCCTGGGCGAACGTCGAGGAGGCGTAGATCGGCGGCATGATGGCCCCGGTCTCCGCATCTGGCTCCCAGCCGGCGTGGATCGCCCGCGTCTCGAAGGTGCCACTGTCGGCTTCGCCGTCACGCTCGTCGTTCATTTCTTTCCCTCCCACTCGTCGAACGCGCCGTAGATGTTCTTCGAGAGATACCGTTCGCTCCCGTCTGGGAACACCGTCACGACGGTGTCGTGGGGCGCGTCGCGTTCGTCGCGAGCGATCTCCGCGGCTACCCGTCGGGTAGCCACACTCGCTGCGCCGGAACTCGACCCGACGAGATGACCCTCTTCGGCGGCGAGACGTTGTACTTCGGCGTGGGTCTCACGGTCGCTGACCGTCACGAAGTCGTCGATCTCGGCGGGTTCCAGCAACTCCGTGACTTCGGGGTCGTGGGTGCCGATCCCTTCCGTCTTGTAGGGCCCCTCTTCACGCGACTTTCCGAGCAGCGTCCCGAACGTCGACCCTTCCGGTTCAACGGCGACGACGTGGACACCCGGGACCGCCTCGCGGACCGTCCGGGTGATCCCCGTCAGCGTTCCGCCGGAGCCGACGCCGACGACGATTGCTCCAATCTCCCCGTCGAGGGCCTCGACGATTTCCGGCCCGGTCGTTCGATAGTGTGCTTCGACGTTCAGCGGCGTCGCAAACTGCTGGGGGACGATGGCGTCCTCGTCTTCTGCTGCGATCTCGTGTGCGCGCTCGATCGCGCCGTCCATCCCGTCCTCGCCAGGGACGTGCACGATCTCGCCGCCGAGGGCCGACATCAGTCGTTCCTTCTCCGGACTGAATCCCGCCGGAACGACGAAGATCGCATCTAGGTCGTACTGGCTGGCCGCGATCGCCATGCCGATGCCGGTGTTGCCGGCCGTCGGCTCGACGATCGTCCCGCCGGGCGGCACCGACCCGCGTTCCAGCAACTGTTCGACGATGTGCTTGCCGATCCGATCTTTGACGCTGCCGCCGGGGTTGAACGTCTCCAACTTCGCGTATCGCTCCACCCCGTCGACGCGATCGAGTTCGACGAGGGGTGTTCGGCCGATCGTTTCGAGTACGGACGTCGCAGGTTCGTGATGTGTCGTCATGTCTCTGGGCTGTGTTCGAATCGTTCGTCACCGGTGCGAACCGCCGCGGATCGGACTCACCAACAGCGACAACAGCCGAGAGACGGTGAGAAGGAGCGTCGATCGTGAACCCGTGCCTGTCGAGCCCGCCGCTTTCGGCGGGGTGGCGTCGTTTGATCCCGTCCACGCTGTGCTCGTCTCGCGTGGGGGATCGGATGGGTTCGACCCATACTGGTAGAAACGAGTCAGCCATTTATGCCGCTTTCCTTTCGGAATCGCCGAACCACACTCACAGCGTTGCTTTGTCCGCAGCTACCCCGTTCGCAGCGCCAGGGACTCACAGTATTTGATATAGCGTAATGTGATTTATGTTGTGGCAGACAGACAGCTCACTGGCGGATTATCCATCGCTGTCCAAGGATCTCAGGTCAGTTGCTCGGTGATAGCGCTCTCGAGCCGGTCGATGAACTCCTCTCGGCGATCCGTCGGGATCGTCGCGCCCGCAGCGATATCGTGGCCGCCGCCGTCACCACCGACAGCGACACTGGCCGCGTGGATCGCACTCGAGAGATCCAGCCCCTGGCGGACGAGCGTGGCGGTCCCACGAGCTGAGACCTTTCGCTCGTCCTCGGACTTCCGGGCGAAGGCGACGATCGGTCGGTCGCGCTCAACCCCGGGGAGGCCGAGCGCCATCCCGGCCACGATCCCGACGATCGTCTCCCGGATGGCGTCGTCGGCATCGAACCACTGGACGTGCTCGCCCGACTCGACGCCATTTTCCCGGACATATTCGAGGCCCTCCGAAAGATTCCGTCGGTGGTTCGCGAGCAATCGACGGGCGCGTTCTAAGGCCTCCTCGCGATCGCCGAGACAGACGGCGAGACCCACGTCGGCCCGTTCGTACCGCGCTGTCGCGTTGAGCAGCGTCGAGAACTCGCTCGCGTCCCGGAGTTCCGTGCCCTGCGTCTCTGCTGAGAGTGTGTAGGTCGTGCCGACGAGCGACTCGATCCGGTCGGCCGGGACGCCACGTTCGACACCGCGCTGGACGAGCCCGCTGACGACTGTCTGGCGCTCTGCGGCGGCGAGATCGACCCATCGACGCCACTCGCCTTCCGTTTCGAGTTCGATCCCGAGCGATTCCAGGAAGTCGATCGCGCCGGCTTCGTCGCCTGAAACCCCGGGAATCTGGGGTTGATCCGCGTATTCGAGGAGTTTCGGCAGCGGCCGGGTCTGTTTGCCGTACAGGGCAAGGTCGGTCGCCTCTTCGAGCACGCCCGCGTCCATGCCGTCCGCGACTATCGCCCGGTTCGCGCCGACGAGTTCACCGCCGACTGCCTGCATGTCCCCGACGGCACCGACCACGGCGAGCGCCGCGAGGTCCCGATTGTCCTGTTCGTCACCTTCCAACGCGCGTGCGAGTAGATAACTAGCCCCAGCCCCCGAGAGCTCGGACGCGCCGTCGATCCCTTCGAGTAGCGGATTGAGGTGATAGCGCGTCTCGGCGTCGGCCGGCTGGTGGTGATCCACCACGATCGGCTCGAAGTCACCCCGCTGTTCGTGCTTCGTGATCGCGTCGAGTTGGCCACTGCCGAAGTCGGTGAACAACACGGTCTGGACGTCTCGCGCCGCGATCGAGGCGATCTCCTCGTCGTCGAGCTGGTTCTTGAAGACGGTCGTCGTCGGAATCCCCGCGCGTTCGAGGGCCGTCGCGGCGATCCCGGCACTCGTCAACCCGTCGGCGTCGATGTGCGAGGCCAGGAGCACCTCCTCGGCCGCTCGAAGGCGCTCGGCACACTCCGCGGCTCGATCGGCGAGTTTCGGCACGGGTGCCATCGCTATTGCTTGGTTCGGACAGCGATAAAAACGTCCGGATCGGACGAATAAACTGTATTTCGCTATAGTGATTGTGGCTGGCCGTGGCAGCGTCGTCAGTCGTGGGGATACCCTCCCTCGGGGTCGGTCACGCCGTCGAGATACGCGAAGAAGGCGCGCTTGCGGGCGGTGTTGGGGTCCCACCGGACCGGCGGTGACTGGTAGCCGTGCCAGTAGTCGTTCTCGCCGGGGTCGAAGTACCCCCAGGAGGCCCCCGATTCGAGGGCGGCCACCATGTTGCTCTCGGAGAGCGTGTCATAGAATCCATCTCATAACTTCTCACAGCCCGGTCCGTTTCCTCGCTCGTAGTTGGTGATGGCGACGACGATCCGGAGACACAGCGCAAGAAATACTTCTGTTCGTGCGTGGACGCGGCCTCGGGCGCAGACGTGCCCGAGGCCGCAGTCCTTGACTGCATCGTTGGTTCGTTCGACTCCTGTCCGGTCGTTGTACGTCTCATCTAGGATGGACTGTTTCAGCCGGATGTCCTCGCTATGTTTCTTGATGCGGTCTTCGACTCTGTACTTGATGTCTTTCGGGTCGTCGGTGTTTCGCGGATTGTACGGAGCGATTGGCACGACCCCTGCGGCCAGCAGGAGGTCGTGCCAATCGAGGATGTCGTAGGCGCTGTCTCCAAGCATCCAGATCGGTGTATCGACGGCGAGCGCGTCACGGGTGACGCGCATCGCCGTCTCTTTGTTTGCTTGTTTGGCCTGTGTGAACTCCGCTGCTATCGGGATCTTTGCGCCGGTCGAGACGATCGTACAGCCGAAGCCGTAGTAGTACTCCTCAGCCGTTGGATCGTAGTTCCATGACGCTGCATCGTTGTATTGAATCGCTTCAACGTGTGTCGAATCGATAGAGTACGTGGAGTCGAGCAGGCCGCGGGCGGCGGCCTGCTCGACGAGACTGTCGAAGACATCGTCGATAACGTGTTCGAGATCAGTGAGAAAGCGATCAACCGTGTCTCTTGATGGCGGTTTGTCGAGTCCGCAATAGTACCAGACGAGGCCGTGCTGAAGTTCTCGTGCAACCGGGCGTGTCCCGTAGACATCCTTGTAGTAGCAGTGCAGAAAGCCGCGAAAGAGGTCTGGTGGCTGATGCACTCGTGTTCGCCCCCGCTTCGAGGGGGCGAACACGTCATACTCCAGCAGAAACTCGAACTCAAGATGCTCGAACAGCGGTACTGTCTCGGTAGCCGCCGCATTCAAGAAGTCGTCTACCGAAGTTACGTCTTGCAGGGTGCTGGCGCTCGTAGACACAGTTCCAACACCCTGCTGCCTTCCCTGAGAATATTTCTATGACACGCTCCTCGGAGCCAAAACGGAAGTGATCGTCCTCGTTGAAGACGATCGGCATCGGTTCGTAGGCCGGTGACGACCTAACTTCGGCGACCATCCCCCGGATTCGCTCGGGATCGTCGACGCTGTTGCCGTGGAGGAGCACGAGATCCGACGCGTCGATCACGTCGTCCGTCGGGACCACGCCACCCGAGAAACTCGTCCCGACGGGGTAGCGGTGGCCGTCGCGGTCGGTCTCCCGGACGCGATCGATCAGTTCAGTGATGCGCTCTGGCTGGAGGATGTCGTGGTCGTAGTTGATGTCACACTCGTTTGCGACCTCGATGACGACGTTGGTATACTTCCGGTCGTGTAGCCACGCGAGACATGAATGTTGGGGTCGGCCCTGTTCCCACGGCTTCGCGATAGTTCGGGAACCTACCGATCGAGCCGTTCGACGACTGCCGCGGCCAGTGACTCGAAGTCGGCCGTCTCGGGGACGACGTCGACCTCTATTCCGTGGTCGCTGGCGGTCTCCCGCGTCGGTTCGCCGATCGCACCGACGACGGCGTCGGCCAGTCCGTCGAGCACTCTCTCCCGGTGGCCCCGTTCCGTCGCGATCGCCAGGAAGTGTTCGACAGTTAACGACGATGTGAACAGCGCGGCGTCGAGGCCGCCATCGGCAGCGAGTTCGACGGACTCGCCCGCTCTTTCGGGTCGGACGAGTCGATAGAGCACCGTCTCGTGGACGTACGCGCCGGCCGACTCCAGCCCGTCGAGCAACACGTCGCTGCCGTGGTCGCTGCGTGCGACCTCGACTCGCGACCCGTCGACTCGCTCGCCGAGGGTTTCGACCAGTCCCGTCGAGGAGTACGTCTCGGGGACGACGTCGACTTCGGTGCCGTTCGCTCGAAGTGCGTCTGCCGTCGGCTCACCGATCGCACACACCGTCGCGTCGCCGGGGGTCCACTCGCCGGCGACCAGTTCGGCCCCGGTCTTGCTCGTGAAGACGACGGCGTCGGCGTCCGTTCGGGGGAGGTTC
This sequence comes from Halorhabdus tiamatea SARL4B, assembly GCF_000470655.1. NCBI lineage: Archaea > Methanobacteriati > Methanobacteriota > Halobacteria > Halobacteriales > Haloarculaceae > Halorhabdus > Halorhabdus tiamatea. Next base: position 744,018 of record NC_021921.1, on the reverse strand, counting down.
CCGGTCGGCTCGACGGCGAGCATCGGGTCGGCGATCGGCTTCACGCCGAGCGATTCGAGTGATTCGACCGCTCTCGCGAGTCGCTCGTCGTCCGGGCGAAAGACGGCGGCGGTCGGTCTGTCCTCAGTCATCGGTCCTCCTCGACCACCGAACGCTCGGTCTCATTCGTCGTCCTCCGCGACCTCGCGGGCGCGTTCGATCAGTTCAGCTGCTCCCTCCTCAGCGAGGTCTTCACCCATCTCGCGGGCGGCTTCGGGATGGCTCTCGACGGGGAGTGATCGCCGGTCCGTGATCTCTTCTGTTCCGTCGGGTGCGAGGACCCGAGCCGTCGTCGTGACGACACGACCCCTGAATTGCGCGCGGACGCCTATCGGGGCCACACATCCGCCGCCGAGCGTTTCGAGGATCGTGCGCTCGACAGTCGCTTCGACGCGCGTGCGTGCGTCGTCGACGAGATCACGGATCGTTTCTGCCGTCTCGCCCTCCTCGGTGACGACGGCGACGACGCCCTGCCCGGGCGCGGGAACGAACTGCTCGTCGGGGAGTGCCTGGTAGTCGAGGTGATGGGTCAGTCCCAGCCGATCCAGTCCGGCTTCGGCGAGGACGATCGCGTCGTATTCGGTCTCGACGTCGCGTTCGGTGGCCGACCGTTCGATCTCGGCGAGGCCGTTGAACCACTCCTCGAAGGACTGCTCGAACGTCCGGCCCGTCGATTTCGTCTCGTCGTCTCCGTCTTCGGCGGTGTCCTCGCTCTCTTTGGCCTCCAGCCGTGCTGTGTACTCGGCCGTCAGCGTGGGTGCGAGGAGTTTCTCGACGCGGGTGTCGACGTTACCCCGCAGCGGCTGGACGTCGAGATCCGGGCGTTCGGCGAGCAGTTGGGCGCGCCTGCGAAGGCTGGAGGTCCCGACCGTCGCGCCTTCCGGAAGGTCGTCGAGTTCGGTCCCGTCGGGTGTGACCAGGACGTCGTTCGCCGGCGCGCGCTCGGGCACCGCGGCGACGGTCAGCCCCTCGCGATCCTCCGTCGGGACGTCCTTCAGCGAGTGGACGGCGGCGTCGGCTTCGCCCGCCCGGACGCGCTCGTCGAGGCTGTGGACGAACGCGCCCGTCTTGCCGAGGCGATGGATGAGTTCGTCGCGAAGCTCGTCGCCCGTCGTCTCGACTTCGAGGAGTTCGACCTCGTGACGGCGACTCTCCAGGGCGTCGCGTATCGCGCCGGTCTGGCGGAGCGCGAGGTCCGACCCGCGCGTGGCCAACCGGAACGTCGTGGCACGGCTGCTCATTAGCCGTGTGTCCACGGCCGAGCGGGATAACCTCACCGCTCGACGTTGGCGGCGTGACTCCAGAACCGCGTCTCTCAGTACGGCTCGTCCTTCAGCCCGAGGACGTACGCGATTGCGTTCGTCGTGACGTGCAGGATGGGAGTCAGGACGACGACAACCACGAGGACAGCCGGCGTGAACGTCTCGCCGAACCAGGTCGGCGCGGCGAGTGCCGCCAGGGCCAGTGCGCCGAGTACGAAGTCGAGCTGATCGAGGCCGGGGACGGGCGCGCCGCGCTGGCGGTCGAGGCGGCGTTTGATGAACGAGGCGGCGATGTCACCGACCATCGCGCCCAGCGCCAGCGCGATTGCGGCCGCGATCGGGAATCCCGGCAGGTCGACCCCGATTGCGTCACCGACACCGGGGGCGACGGCGTCGAGCGCGAGCGCCAGGGCGGCCCCCGCCGCGGTGCCAGCGATCGTGCCGCGCCAGGTCTTGCCGTCGCCGAGCAGGCGGCCGCCGCGCCAGGTTCGCCCGCCGTCGATCGGTCGGCCGCCGCCGGCGAGGACGGCGACGTTGTTCGGGAGGTAGGCGGGTAACATCGCCCAGAACGCCACGACTACGACCGAGAGCCACGACATCTTTCCCGGCGATACGACGGCCGCCAGTTAAAGATACGTGATTCCGTGCGTCGTCGATTCGGTCCCGGTCGGCGGCGAGTCGAGCCCAGTACTGAAGGTTCTCGCCGGCCAACCGCGAGTATGAGCAGTTCCGGTCTCTGTGGCATCTGTGGCCGCGCGGGTGCCCAGCATACCTGCGATCGATGTGGCGCGCTCGTCTGTGGCCGTCATTACGAGGCGTCGGTCGGGCTCTGCGTCGAGTGCGCCGGCGAGGTCGGCGGTGGCGGCCCCAGTGGGAGTGGGGACGACCGGCCCGACGACGCTGACACCTACCGGTACTGATTCAGCCGGCGCTTGAGTCGCTTTGCGGCTTCGCCGGCCGCCCGATAGTAGGCGTCGGGAGCAGCGTCGCCCGGGCCGCCCGCCTCCTCGCCGGCGAAGATGATCCCCCGCGAGGAGTTCACGAGGCCGACCCTGGGATCGACCCCCGGCACGTCAGCCAGGCCGTGCTCGACGGCGGTCTCGGCGTCCCCACCCTGCGCGCCGACGCCCGGGACGAGGAAGGGGAGATCCGGAACCTGCTCGCGCAGGGATTCGAGTTCTTCGGGGGCGGTCGCGCCGACGACCAGCCCGACATTGTCGTTACGGTTCCAGAGGTCCGCCAGCGCCGCGACGCGTTCGTAGAGCGCCTCGCCGTCGGCGAGTTCGAGATCCTGAAGGTCCGCCCCACCCGGGTTCGACGTTCGCGTGAGAACGAACACGCCGGCCTCTTCGCGAGCGAGGAATGGCTCCAGAGAATCCCGGCCCATGTAGGGGTTGACGGTGATCGCGTCGGCGTCGAGGCCGTCCCCGTCGAGTACCTCGGCGTACTGGCGGGCCGTGTTGCCGATGTCGCCCCGTTTGGCGTCGAGCAGGACCGGGACGCCCTTGCCGTGGGCGTAGGCGATGGTTTCAGCCAGTGCGCGCCAGCCGTCGGGGTCCTCGTAGAACGCGGCGTTGGGTTTGTACGCGGCGGCATGTTCGTGGGTCGCGTCGATGACCCGGCGGTTGAACGCCCACCGTGGCAACTCCCGGTCGGCGAGGTGCTCGGGAAGGCGATCGGGGTCCGGATCTAAGCCCACCGAGACGACGCTGTCGACCTGGCCGATTCGGTCGGCCAGCCGCTCGAAGAAGGTCATATCCACCCTCCGGATCCCCACGACTCAAGTATTTCCATCCGACTGTCGCTTCCCCGGCCATCGCGCGCCCCTTGCGCTCGGTCTGTCAACGCGACCCAGACGTTGCGTCGAACGGAACACTCAATTGCACCTCCAGTGTATCCCCACCCGATGACCGTCAACGCGGTGGTCTTCGACCTAGATGAGACGCTGGCCGTGACCACGCGCGATCGGGGCACATTGATCGCGGAGGCGACCGCCGTGGCCGGCGGCGACCCGATCGAGTACGCGACGTATCAGGACACCCATCACGAGACGGTAACGAGCGAGACACGGGCACCCATTTTCGCGGCCGTCATCGACGACGAGACGGTCGATCCTGGCGCGGTGGCCGACACGTACCGCCAGGCGGTCAACGACGCCCTCGTCCCGGTCGAGGGCGCGACCGACCTGCTCGCCCATCTCACCAACGGCGCTGGCTATCGCGTCGGCGTGTTGACCGACGGGCCGGTCCGCGCCCAGCGGAGTAAACTCGACAAACTGGGGTGGGAGGAGTATCTCGACGCCAGCGTCGTGACTGGCGCACTGGAGACGCGAAAGCCCGACCCGATCGCGTTCGAGGCGATCCTCGACGACCTCGGGGTGGGGCCGTCGGAGGCGGTCTACGTCGGCGACAAGCCGGAGGTCGACGTTGCGGGGGCAAAAGACGCCGGGATGGCCGCGGTGCAGGTGCTGTATCCCGGTGGTCCCGAACTGCACCCACGGGCCGACGCCGCGATCGACCGGGACAAGCTTCGGACGGATCTGCTCGACGTTCTCGAAGAGTTGTGAGCGGGCGGGGGCGACTCTCAGTTTTCACTGGCGGCAGCGAGCAAATCGACGGCCCGCTTGACCGCGGCGGCGGTCGGGACAGTGACCAGAAACTGATCATCTGCTTCCTCGACTTTCAAAAATTCATCGTCTGCGTGCCCTTGCACAGCCGATTCGCTGGCCCGCACGTGAAGGAAAAGTCCGTCGGATGTCGGCTCCAGCGTGGCGAGAACGCGGCCATCGTCGTCGACGACAGCCGAATCCTCGTCCACCGAAAGCTCGGCTCGATCTGCGCCCTCCAAGATCGAAAGCCGATCTAGTCCCGCCGTCTCGCGGCCGTCGATCTCCGCCCGCAGGAGCGTCGCGATGCGCTCGCCGTCCGTGACACGGTTTTCGACCATTACAGGGCCTCCAGCGTGCGGTCGATCGCGTCGGCGACCTCGACTCCCTGCCGGCGCGCGTAGAGGATCGCCGCCGTCTCGAGGGTGACGCCCAGCTCGGACTGGAGGCCGTTGATCGCCGCGACCGCTTGTTGTTTGTCCGTCCCCTCGGCCACGACAGCGTCGAGAACGCGCTCGAAGGTCGAGCGCTCGCGCAGGATCGACTCGTCGGGTTGGTATCCATCGGGGACGGTCACGGACGCCGGGTCGAAGGTGAGTTCGAGGCTGTCGCCGCTCGCGGTCACCAGTCCCTCCCCTTCGGCGACGTCGATCAGTCGCTTTGCCTGTTCCGGCGAGAACCAGTCGCGATCGAGGCTGAGATCGACGACGAAGTCGCTCCGCGGAAGTGTTTCGCTCCCGGCCTGGACGAACGGGGCGGCCACGGCTGTCCGGAGACTCATCGTCCGAAAGGAGGGCGATAGAGACGCCTAAAGCTGGCGATCATGGGGCGAGCGCGGGGAGTCCTCGGTAGCCACGGGAAGCGAACGATTCACCGTGAGGATTCCAGGGTCCGGAGAAACACAGTGTCCTTTATGAGTCTGAGTCGGCAAGTACCGCCGGAGGTTACAATAATGGCTACAGTCGAAGTCGATCAGGACCTGTGTGTCGGCGATCAGATTTGCGCGTCGATGGAACCGGAGATCTACGAAATGCGTGACGACGGCCTCGCGTACGTCGTCGATGGGATGGAAGAGATCGACGACGACGATCTCATCGCGGCCGCGAAGGACGCTGCGGACGCCTGCCCCGTCGACGCGATCATCGTCGAGGAATAACGGCCGCCCAATCCGTCTTTTCGGGCACTCTCGTCGATGAGTCGTCGGTCCACCCCTGTCGTCCGCAGTGTCGACCGGAGCGCGGGAAACATCCAATCGCGATTCGAGAGGTTCAAGTGCGCGGTGACACTTCTCTCAGACATGAAATTCCAGGGCCGTTCGACGCGAAAGCGAACCGGCGGGCGACGCCGTCACGCACGAAACAAGCGCCGTCACGAACTCGGCGACGAACCGACCGAGACGGAAGTCGGCGAGCAGAAACTCAAGTTCGTCGATGCCCGCGGCGGGACCGAAAAGATCCGTGCCGTCGCGACCGACATCGCCAGCGTGGCCACTGACGACGGAACCGTCGCTGCCGAGATCGAGAACGTCGTCGAGAATCCCGCAAACCCCAACTACGTCCGGCGGAACATCATCACCAAGGGCGCGGTCGTCGCGACCAGCGAGGGCGAAGCGCGTGTGACCTCCCGACCCGGCCAGGACGGCCAGGTCAACGCCGCGCTGCTCGAGTAACTGTCTGGGCCGTCAGGACGGCTGAGGAACCGCTTTCTGTAAGGCACTCTCGGCGATGTTGCTCCCGTAGTCGGCGGTCCGACTTAACGAGTCGACCACGAGACCGAGCCGGTGGGCTCGCTGTGGGTCGTCGAACTCCCGGATCAGACTGTCGACCTCCCGAGCTTTTTTGTCGACTTCCGGGATACGCGCCCGCGCCTCGTTGGCCAGCGAGACGGCCTCGTCGGGTTCGTCTGCCAGGAGCGCGTCCATCGCCGTCTCGGGGACCGAGATGGCGATCTCACAGAGTTCATCGAGCGCATCGGCTTCCTCCCCGGGGACGTCGTCGATGTTGGTCGCGATATTGGCGATCTTGTTGGCGTGGTCGGCGATGCGTTCGAGCTGGCGCGCACCCGACTGGTAATCGAAGACCGTTTCGCGTGGAAACCCCATGTCGTTGGCCGCGGTCGGGTTTCGAAGTACCGTTCGGAAGACCCGCGAGACCATGTACCACAGACGGTCGACGTCGTCGTCGCGCTCCATGACGTCGGCGGCGAGTTCGTCGTCGTCCTCGATCAGGGCAGTCACCGCGTCGGCCGACATCGTCAGCGAGACCAGCCGCATCCGGGTGATGGCGTTGTGGACCGACAGCTCCGAGGAGTCAAGCAGGTCCTGGAGGACGACGCGCTCGCCGGTCTCTTCGATGACTTCCAGGCCGACCAGCCCCTGGGTGGCGTTCCTGATGTGCCGGCGCTGTGTTGCGGTGATCCGTGGCGCTTCGAGCCGGATGATGTCGAAGCCGCTGACGTACATCGTCATCACGGCCCGCGTCAACTCCGTCTCGTCGGTCAACCCGCTCACGTCGAGGCTGCCTTCGGCCCGCTCACGGTCGTCCTGGGGCGAGAGCAACAACATGTCTTCCTCGGAGTGGAACTCCACGACGCTGCCTGCACTGACTTCGTTTTCAGTCGCCCACTCCTTGGGCAACGAGACTGTATACGTCGAGCCACCGGTTACCTGGACCTTCCGGGTCTCCATAGTATCCGATACTGACCGTATCACAATAAACGCTTTCGAATCTATATATAATATCCGCAACCACCGGTCCCGCCGAGTGGAACGTCCTGCGTCTCGGACTGTGTGCGACCGGAACTTGGGACTTCTCGCGTCGTCCACGTCCTCTTCTCTTTGTTGTCGCCAGGAGCCAGGAGCTAGGAGCCTGCTGAACGTCATCCTTCTGTCGGTCCTACAGGTATCTCATCACGGCGGTAACCCAGATCATGCCACTTTCTCTGGCGGTTTCGTGGGTTCAGTCGGCTGCTGGAGGCGCGCTTCGTATCCGAGTAAATATGACTATATAGTCTATATACTGCTAATAGTAGGGTACTTATCCGTCTCAGCAACTTGGTCGAACAATGGCACGCAAGACCGTACGTGACGTTTCACGGCGGGACTTTCTCCTCGGTGCCGGGGCGGTCGGAACGGCCGCAGTGAGCGGCTGCGTCGAGAACGTCCGCTCGAACCCCGGCGGCGGTGACGATGGACAGGTAATCGTCAAGGGCTCGTCTACGGTCTATCTGATCTCGGACCGGATTGCTCAGCAATTCATGGGGGTAGACGACGAGAACGCCACCGCCGACTCGACGGTCGCGACGGAAAACAACGTCAACGTCACCGTCGACTCGACGGGGACCGGCGGCGGATTCAAAAACCACTTCTGTCCCGGTGCCTCGGACATCAACGGCGCCTCACGACCGATCACTGACGAGGAGCTGGCCTCCTGTCGGGATAACGACGTCGAACCGGTCGAATTTCAGGTCGGCAGGGACGCTTTGACTGTCATAGTCAACAACGACGCCGACTGGGTGGACTGTCTAACCTACGAGGAACTCTCGCTGATCTGGCGCGACGAGGGTGGTGCCAAACAGTGGTCTGACATTCGTGACGAGTGGCCCGACGAACCGATCAAGCTGTTCGGGCCAGCCTCGACCTCCGGGACCTACGACTGGTTCCACGGGAACGTCATCGGCGAGGAGTACGATCACACGACCGACCACGAACCGAACGAAAAGGACAACATCATCATCAGGGGTGTCGCGGGCGATCAATACGCGATGGGCTATCTCGGGTTCGCCTACTACACCGAGAACAGCGATCGCGTGAAGGCGGTTCCAGTCGACGGCGGATCGGGCGGCGGCTGTGTCCCACCGACGATCGAGAACGCGACGGACGGCTCGTACCCGATGACTCGGCCGCTTTTCATCTACGTCAACCGGCAGTCGCTCACTCGCGACCCCGTCTTCGATTTCACCTCTTTTTACCTGGAGCAGGCTGGGACCGATCTCGTGAGCGAAGTCGGGTACGTGCCCATCGACGAGGAGACCAGGGACGACAACCTCGCGAAACTCCTGCTCGAAACACCATGATCGGCGTCTACCGCGTTCCTTCGGGGGGTCGGGATCGATGAGCACGGACGTCACAACAGGGAGTGCGACTGCGGACACTGCCACGGCGATCACGTCCGCTCCCGATGAGGCAGGTCGCGAGCGGCTTTACCGGTATCTCCTCTTTGGTTGTGCGTCGGTCTCGATTCTCGTCACGGTCGGCATCGTCGTCGTGCTGACGGAAGGTGCCCTCTCGTTTTTCGCCAGCTACGACCCCGTCGCGTTCTTTCTCGGGACGGAATGGGTCATCAGTCAGGGACAGCTCGGGGTGCTCCCCCTGCTCAGTGGGACGATCCTGGTCACCGTCCTCTCGGCGATGGTCGCGATCCCGATCGGTCTGGCCGCGGCGACGTATCTCAGCGAGTACGCGAGCCCGCGGATGCGCTCCATTCTCAAGCCTGCTCTGGAGATCCTGGCCGGCATCCCGACGGTCGTCTACGGGTATTTTGCGCTGGTATACATCACGCCGTTCCTGATCACGCTCGGCCTCCCGCTTGGAACGTTCAACGTCCTCAGCGCGTCGATCATGGTCGGGATCATGATCGTCCCGATGGTCTCGAGTCTGAGCGAGGACGCGATGAGTGCTGTCCCGGACTCGCTGCGAGAGGCCGGCTATGGACTGGGAGCCACCAAGTACGAAGTCTCGACGGGGATCGTTATCCCGGCAGCGATCTCCGGTATCTTCTCGTCGTTCATTCTCGCGCTCTCGCGGGCCATCGGCGAGACGATGATCGTCGCGGTCGCGATGGGTCAGAGCCCCCAACTCGTCGAATTCTTCGATCCGCTTGCGAACCTTTTCGAGTCGAACCAGCCGATGACTTCCGCGATGATTCAGTTGGTCAATGCCGAGAACGCCGCCGGGCCGGTCTACCGAAGTATGTTCGCCATCGGCCTGACGCTGTTCGTCGTCACGTTTGCGATGAACCTCGTGAGCGATCGCATCGCCGCACGCTACAGGGAGGAATACGAATGATGGACTATCGAGACACCATCGTGGAGGTGACTGCCTGATGGGGACGACCGACGCCGGCTGGTACGGTGAAGACAGTGCGGTGAGCCAGACTCGCGGCCGGCTTTTCGAGGCGCTGTGTCTGGTGGCCACCTCGATCGGGCTCCTGTCGGTGTTCGTCCTCCTGTTGTACGTCGCAAACGACGCGTTCAAGCCGCTTTCGGCCGATCCGGGCTGGCATCTCGTCTTCCTCGGGACGGTCGGCCTCCCGGCCGTCGTCCTCGGGGCGTACTATTATTTCCGGGCCGACGGCCCGGCGGGCGAGGTCGCCTACACGACGACCGGACTCCCGATCGTCGGACTGCTGCTCGCCGGCGGGCTGGGCGTCGTTTTCGCCGAGTTGCTGGCGATCAGGGAATTCTTCGCGCTCGCGATCGGCGTCGCCGTGCTGGTTGGCGGGCTGGTCACTCACGCCAGGCTGCGGTCCACCGCCGCACTCGAGCGCCTCCTGCTCGCGCCGCTGCTCGCGGTCGTCGCCCTGTTCGGGACGCCACCGACGCAGATCGCACGGCTTCTTGGCCTCTCCCGGCGAGTAGTCAGTCTTCCCGAGTTGATCCTGAAGTCGCCACTCCTCCCGCTGCCGTCGCTGCAGTTGCTTTCGACGCTGACGTTGCCTGTCGCGGCCCTGGCGGGTTGGTTCGTCGGTCGCCGCCGCGAGAGCCGGCGAGACGGCCTGGTCGCTGCGGGATTGGTTCTCGCGGGTGGGCTTGGGACGCTCGTGCTCGAACCCCTTACCGGGATCGCCGCGACGACCTGGGCCATCGTCTATACGACGACGGCGGTCCCGATCGCGGTCTACGTCGAGGGGATCTACCGCCGACGGGACGGGATCGCCGGCCTTGCGTTCCCGATCGTCCTGGTCGTCGGCGGACTCCTCGGCGTCGTCCTGACCGACGCGCTGGGATTTGCCGGACCGGAGACCTGGCTCGACTGGGCGTACCTCACCAGCGTACCGGACACAGATCCCGCCGCGGCCGGGATCTACCCGGCGTTGGTCGGGTCGGTCATGCTGCTGATCGTCGTCGTGGTCGCGACGTTCCCGATCGGTGTCGGCGCAGCGATCTACTTAGAGGAGTACGCCCCCTCGAGCGGACTGATGGGGAAGATCGTCACGGTGATCGAGATCAACATCTCGAACCTTGCGGGCGTCCCCTCGGTCGTCTATGGTCTGCTCGGGTTGGCCGTGTTCGTCCGGTACATGCATTTCCCCAACGGGTCGATCGTGGTCGGCGGGCTGACGGTCGGGCTGTTGATCCTCCCGATCGTGATCATCTCCGCCCAGGAGGCTATCGAGGCCGTCCCGGACTCTCAGCGCCAGGCCGCCTACGGGATGGGATCGACCCGCTGGCAGACGGTCCGCAATGTCGTCTTGCCCGAAGCGATCCCCGGCATCCTCACGGGGACGATCCTGGCCCTCGGCCGGGCGATCGGCGAGACCGCCCCACTGTTGCTGGTGGGGATCGCCGCCTCCGTCCGGCTGGCCCCGAACAGCCTCTTCGATCTGGGAAGCGCCATGCCCCGACAGATTTACACCTGGGCGTTCGAGCCGGCCGCCGAGTTCCGCTACGGCGTGGTGGCCGCCGGCGTCGTGACGCTGCTGGTGGTATTGCTGGTACTGAACGGAACCGCAATCATCCTCCGAAACAAGTTCGAGCGAGCCTAAACGCATGACACAGGACAACGCAACCGATCCGGACGATCGTACCGATCAATCGACGATCGTGGGTTCCGGCGACGGAACCGACGATTCCACCGGGCGTGATACAGCCGACCCGACCAGCGACAGTCACCTCTCTCGCTCGATCACGCGCGAGGGCACGACGACACGCGACGGCGCGGCCGAGACCGTTCTCGAATCGCGAAACCTCGACGTCTACTACAACGACGTCCAGGCTCTCCAGGACATCTCCCTGGAGATCCCGAAGAACCGTGTGACGGCATTGATCGGTCCGTCCGGGTGTGGCAAGTCGACGTTCCTCCGGTCGATCAACCGCATGAACGACCTCATCGACGCTGCCCGCATCGAGGGTGAACTGAGATTCCGCGGCAAGAACGTCTACGACGACGACGTCGATCCGGTCGCGCTGCGCCGGAAAATCGGGATGGTGTTCCAGCATCCCAACCCCTTCCCGAAGAGCATCTACGACAACGTCGCCTACGGCCTGCGCATCCAGGACGAGACCGAGAACCTGGACGAGAAGGTCGAGACCGCGCTGAAACGGGCGGCGCTGTTCGAGGAGGTCGAGGACCAACTCGACGAATCGGCCCTGGACCTCTCGGGCGGCCAGCAACAGCGACTCTGTATCGCTCGCGCCATCGCCGTCGACCCGGAGGTCATCCTGATGGACGAACCCGCGAGTGCGCTCGACCCGATCGCGACCTCGAAGATCGAAGATCTCATCGAGGAGTTGGCCGAGGAGTACACGGTCGTCATCGTCACCCACAATATGCAACAGGCGGCCCGGATCTCGGATAAGACGGCGGTATTCCTCACCGGCGGCGAACTCGTCGAGTACGACGACACTGAGAAGATCTTCGAGAATCCCGACAGCCAGCGCGTCGAGGACTACATCACCGGGAAGTTCGGATGACGCGTTCGCGACACACCCTCGAATCGTTTAAAAAAGAACAACATATTTAGGACCGACTCACCCAGGAGGAAACATGCCACGTGAAGGATATCAGGAGAAACTCGACGAACTCCAGGAGGACGTCCTCTACATGAGTGAGGTGGTCTTCGACCGCCTCCGGACTGGACTGGACGCCTTAGAGAAGAAAGACGACGAACTCGCCCGTGAGGTCATCGAGGGTGACGACGAAATCAACCAGCTCTATCTCGATCTCGAACGCGAATGCGTCAATCTGTTGGCGCTCCAGCAGCCGGTCGCCGGCGACCTCCGGTTTATCGCCGCGAGCTTCAAGATCATCACTGACCTCGAACGGGTGGCCGATCTCGCGGTCAACCTCGGCGAGTACGCTATCGAGGCCGAACAGGAACTCGCTCTCGACGTCGACGTCCAGGCGATCGGGGAGGCAGTCGTCGAGATGAACGAACAGGCCATGACGGCCTATACTGAGAGGGACGGCGACCTCTGTTATGCAATCGGCGACCGTGACGACGAGGTCGACGCGATGTGTCAGGACGCCTCCGATACGGTCATGCGCGGGCTGATCGAACGCGAGATCGACGAGGAGACGTCCGAAGAAGAGATCGAGAGTCTCATGCGCGATGTCTCCCGGCTCCTGTTGACGATTCGTGACCTCGAACGCGTCGGCGACCACGCTGTCAACATCGCCGCCCGCACGCTGTACATGGTCGACAACGACGACGCCCTGATCTACTAACCCACCTTTTTACTTCGACGGGTTCGCAAGCGAACCCGTCTCGCAAAAAGCTGGACCAAAAACTCCTGCTGGCTCAGCCTACGGCTTCGCCAGCAGTGAAACGGCGACCTGCGGCCGCCGTATGCTCTCTGTAACGCCGACAGCTGTCCACTGTCAGTCGCTCCTTTCTTCGCTAAATGTCTTCGACGGCGCTCATCCCCGCGTCCGTGATCTGGAAGCGGGCGGTATCGCCGGTGGCTTTCGCGTGGTGTTTCTCCAGCGTGGCCCGTCGCTTGCCCCCACGAAACCGGTCCAGCCGGAGGACGATCGACGACCAGTGGTTGAGCGTGTGGCCGCCGAGCGGGCGTGCGCGATCGCCGTCGGGATCGCTGAACACCTGATTGGTGAACGCGACGGCGAGGTCGTGCTTCCGAGCCAGGCTCAGGAGGTGGGTGATCTGGCGGGCAACAGCCCGTAACGCCTCGCCGTCTTCCTGTTCGGTGCGTTCCAGCCGATAGAACCCCGTCGCGCTATCGAGGACGATCAGGTCGACCTGACTGCCGAACTCCTCGGCGTCCCTGACCGCTTCCTGTTGTTCCGCGAACGTGTGGGCTTCGGTGAGGATGATCCGCGAGGCCAGTTTGTCGACGTCCCCTCGGGCGTCGGCGAGTTGCTCCATGCGGTCGATCGAGACGCCCTCTGTGTCGAGATAGAGCGCCGAGTCACCCCCTGCAGCGACTTCGACGGCCGCCCCCAGCGCGAGGTTGGTCTTCCCCGCCGCCGGCTGGCCGTAGATCTGCGTGACGGCACCGCGTTCGAGGCCCCCGCCGAGCAGGTCGTCGACGGCGTCACAGCCGGTCGAAATTGGCTCGCTCACTGCGCAGTGGTACTGGTGGTCGGTGGAAAAACCCCGCGGATCGACAGCGCCGAGCCACGAACAGTCTGAGTGGATCGGGCGAGGTGGCCGACTTCGACCACGAGAGCCACCGCCGGCTGGATGTGCTACAGTAACCTGGCCAACAGTGCGATGACGTCGACGATGTCGCTGGTTTCGTCGCCGTTGAAGTCGAACCGTTCCGGGCGGTTCTGGACCGCTTCGCTCCGGTAGTTCCGGAACAGCGCGCTCACGTCGGCGATGTCGAACGCCCCGTCACCGTTGACGTCCTCGTATCGCCCGTCGTCGTTGGGATCAGTTGCCGGCGTTTCTCCAGTCACGGCTGGTGTCCCCGGCGAGGATAGTCCCGACTCGAAGACGTAGGCTGAGCCGGCCTCCTCGCCGTTTGGATTCTCGTCTCCGATGGCACCGACGAGGGCGGTCGTCCCGTCGCTCGACACGGCGACTGCATCGCCGAAGGAATCGTTTGCATCGCCGTCCTCGGCAGTGAGTTTCGTCTGTTGGCTCCACTCGTCGTTCGATCGCCTGAAGGCGTACACCGAGCCTGCGTTTTCGCCATTCGGATCATCGTCTCCGATAGCACCGACGAGGGCGGTCGTCCCGTCGCTCGACACGGCGACTGCATTACCGAAGAAATCGGGTGAATCACCGTCCTCGGCAGTGAATTTCGTCCGCTGGCTCCACTCGTCGCTCGATCGCTCGAAGGCGTAGACCGAACCGGACTCCGTGCCGCTCGGGTTCTCGTCTCCTCGCCCACCAACGATGGCGGTCGTGCCATCGCCCGAAACCGCCACTGCATCGCCAAAGCTGTCGCCCAAATTGCCGTCCCCAGCGGTGAGCTTCGCTCGCTGATTCCACTTCTCATCTGACCGATCGAATACGTACGTTGCGCCTCCGTTATCATCGTTCGAATTTCTGCCATTCGGCCCACCAACGAGTACTGTCGTGCCGTCGCTCGATATCGCGACCGAGATACCGAAGAAGGCAAACGGTTCACCGTCCTCGGCGGTCAGTTTCGTCTGCTGGCTCCACTCGTCGTTTGCCCGTCGAAAAACGTACGCTGAGCCTGCATAGTCGCCATTTGGATCTTCGTCACTTTGGGCACCGACGAGAGCGGTCGTCCCGTCACCCGAAACCGCCACCGAGACGCCGAAGTAATCGTCTCCATCTCCATCGTCCGGGATGAATTTTGCCCGTTGATGCCATTCGCCATTCGATCGCTCGAAGACGTATGCCGACCCCGCTCGCTCCCCGTTCGGGTCCTCGTCAGTCGCCGCACCGACCAGGGCCGTCGTGCCATCGCTCGATACGGCAACTGCATCGCCGAAGTAATCGCGTGTGTCACCGTCCTCGGCGGTGAGTTTCGCCTGGGGCCTCCACGTCTCGTTCGATCGTTCGAAGACGTATGCCGACCCCGCTCGTTCCCCGTTCGGATCCTCGTCCTCCGAGACACCGACGAGTACGGTGGTTCCATTGTCCGACACGGCGACTGAATCGCCGAACCTGTCGGCCGGATCGACGTCGTGAGCGGCGAGCTTGGCTTGTTGATGGAGTCCTGCCGACTCGGCTGCCCGTGCCGTCGATATCGTCGTCCCACAGATCCCGATCGCCCCGGCCCCCGCCAGGCCCGTGAGCACGCCCCGTCGTGTTGGCATGACGTGCTATTCAGAACGCATTCCCTTAATTGTAATGGGATCTCGTTCCGAATCTTCCGGCTGCTTTGTCTCTCGGCACTCTGAGGGCAGCCCACAACATGCGGGCCGACGGTCGACCGACGGCGTCAGGGCCGGTTGAGACCGATCACATACTGGGTGGTCCTCGTCTGGCGGTCAGGGGCCAAAACCCCGCGGATCGATACCTCGTAGCCACGGTTTCCGACCTCGGCGGCTTTATTTCCCCTGGCATCAAACGGATCGTCAGTGATCGTCGTCGCTACCGCGGACTTCGAACTCTACCACGGCGTGGTCACGGAGCTGCGCGACCGCGGCGTGACGTTCACCACCATCGAACCAGACGAGAGTCTCCCCGATCGGACCGAGGCTGTCGTCGTCGGCCCCAACGACGCGGTTACGGTGCCCGACGCCGTCGCAGTCGTCGAAGCCAATCCCGCCGAACCGCGGCGGGCCGTCGAGGATCTCCTGGCGATCATGCGTGGCGAAGCCGGGCGGATCGTGGTCGGGGTCGACCCCGGCGAGAAACCGGGGATTGCCGTCCTCGCTGGCGAGGTGGTGATCGGGGCCTTCCAGGTTCCGGCCGATCAGGTCGGCGAGGTGGTTCGCCGGGAAGTCGAGGAGGCAACTGACCCGCTGGTTCGGATCGGCGACGGTGCTCGACTGATCGGTTCCCGCATCGTCGACGACCTCGCCGACGTCCCCGTCGAGGTGGTCGACGAGACTGGAACGACGCCCTACCTCGGCACTGGCACACGGGGCATGGGCGACGTACTCGCGGCCGTCAACATCGCCCGGATCGAGGGCGAGCGCGTCGATTCGATCGATATCGAGCCGACCGCGGGGGAACTCCAGCGGATCAAAGAGCGCTCGCGGGAGGCCGGCGCGGACAACCGGGCGATCGACGAACGGCTGGCTCGCCGGGTCGCCGCCGGCGAGTTGACCATCGAGGAAGCGCTCGCGGAGCATCGCTCCGACGAGAAGTGACCGTTTCGGGGCCTAGCTGTCGAGCGCCCGCTCGGCCCGGGCCATGATCTCCCTGACTGGCCGATCCGTCTCACGGGCGACTGCCAGTGCGTCCTCGTACTCCGCGCTCGCATCGAGCCACACCCCCTCACGGTCGCTGGCGATCTTCACGTCGACCGCGTAGGTTTCGCCGTCGATCACCAGATCGACCGTCCGCGTCTCTCGCTCGGCGACCCAGCGGTGACCGGCCCCGTGCTCACGAATCCCGAGCGTGCCGGTCTCCTCTGCGAGCCGTCGGGCCACGCGGTCGGCGTCCGCCGGTTTGACGACCACCTTGATCAGATGGCCGGGTCGGGACTTCTTCATCGTCGCCGGGAGAATCGAGACGTCGCGGGCCCCGACCGCAGTTAGCGTCTCCTGGAGCGCGCCGAGCATCTCCGGGCTGGCGTCGTCGACGTTCGTCTCCAGCACGGCGATTTCCTCTCGCCGAAGCTCACCGGTCGTCTCGCCGACGAGCACTCGAAGTGCATTTGCCCGCTCGCCCGTGTCGTGGTCGCCCGCGCCGTAGCCAACCGTCGTCACGTCCATGGCGGGGAGCGTCTCGACGCCCTCGGCGACTTCCGCGAGGATCGCCGCGCCAGTCGGCGTCAGGAGTTCGCGCTCGAGGGGGCCACCGTTGATCGAGTACTCCGCGTCGGCGGCGATCTCGACGACGGCCGGTGCGGGAACGGTCGTCGTTCCGTGAGCCATCCGAACTTCGCCGTCACCGGCCGAAAGTGGCGTTGTGACGACCTTCTCGGGATCGAGGTCCGCGAGCAACAGACTCGCGCCGACGACGTCGGCGATGGCGTCGTCCGCCCCGACCTCGTGGAAGTGCGTCGCGTCGAGATCGGTGCCGTGGACGGCCGACTCGGCTTCGCCCAGGCGCTCGAAGATCGCCAGTGCACGGTTCTCGACGGCGTCCGGCAGTCCCATCCCTTCGACGACGTTGCGGACCTCCTCGTAGCTCCGCGTCGGGCCGTGTCCCTCGGCGGTGGGTTCGTGTGCCTGGGTGGCGTGATCGCTCTGGCCGTGGTCATGGCCGTGTTCGCCCTCATGCTCGTGACCGTGGCTCTGAACGTCAGCATCAGCCGAATAGCGCACGTCGACACTCGCCGCGTCGATACTTTCCGTCGTGGTCCGTTCGACGACGTACTCGACCCCGAGGGCGTCCTCGACGGGTGTGAGGACGTCCGGGTCCGCGCCGGCGTCGAGCAGCGCCCCCAGAATCATGTCGCCGCTGGCACCCATTCGGCCGTCGAACGCGAGCGTGTGCATGTCCGATCGGAGGCGACGCGCGACAAAAAGCGCTGGTTTGTTCGCTCGG
Organism: Halorhabdus tiamatea SARL4B; assembly: GCF_000470655.1. Classification (NCBI taxonomy): domain Archaea; kingdom Methanobacteriati; phylum Methanobacteriota; class Halobacteria; order Halobacteriales; family Haloarculaceae; genus Halorhabdus; species Halorhabdus tiamatea. The sequence continues at coordinate 726,790 of NC_021921.1, read as the reverse complement.
GCTGTTGCCCGGGTCGGTACTGACTTGTCCTCGCCGGCCCGAGCGCCACCAATGGACGTCGTCGTCTTCGGCGCGGGCAGCCTCGGGAGTCTCCTGGGTGGGCTGCTCGCTCGCGAACACGCTGTCACGTTGGTCGGCCGCGAGGAGCACGTCCGGGCAGTGCGCGAAGACGGCCTGCGGATTACTGGCGAGATCGATGACGTGGTCCGTCCCCAGGCCTCGACGACGGTCCCCGATGCCACCGACCTGGCGATCGTGACTGTCAAGGCATACGACACGCCCGCGGCTGTCGAGGCACTTTCCGGCTGTGATTGCGATGGCGTCCTCTCGCTGCAAAACGGGATGGGCAATGAGGAACGGCTGGCGGCGCTCGATACTGACATCCTCGCCGGCACGGCGACCTACGGCGCGATCCAGGCCGAACCGGGGGGTGTCCGATGTACCGGCCGCGGCGAGGTCGTTCTGGGTCCGCCAGACGATGGGCAGAGCGCGCTGGCAGATCGGATCGGCGACGCCTTTCGGGAAGCCGGGATCGAGACGACTGTCGCTGCCGACATGCCGCGACGGCTCTGGGAGAAACTCGCCGTCAACGCCGGGATCAACGCGACGACGGCGCTGGCTCGCGTGCCCAACGGTGCGCTGGCGGACCCCCCACTCGCGGAGGTGGCGCGGCGGGCCGCCCGCGAGACCGCCCGCGTCGCGAGAGAGCGCGGCGTCGATCTCAGTGAGGACGACGCGATCGCAGCACTCGAATCCGTCGTCGAGGCGACTGCAGACAACGAGTCGTCGATGTACCGGGACGTCCAGGCCGGACGCCGGACGGAGGTCGACGCGATCAACGGGTATGTGGCCGACAGCGACGTCGACACGCCGGTCAACGACATGCTGGCGGCGCTCCTGGGTGGCTGGGAACGGGAGAGAAATCTGCGGGATTAGAACGGCGCGCTCGGGCCTTCGTCGTCGCCGTCCAGACTCCCGCCGCGGGAGTCGCCGGGGCTGGACGGTTCTTCCATCCCGCCCATGCCGCCACCGCCCATGCCGGTGTTGGCGTGGACGGTGTCGATCTCCGGGATCTCCTTGGTCATGCGGGACTTGATCGCCTGGACCGTCATCGGCGAGATGCCACACCCGCTGCAGGCCCCGCCGAGCATGATCGTCACCTCGCCGGCCTCCGCGTCGAGATCCTGGACGGCTGCACTCCCACCGTGCATCTGGATCTGGGGGAAGTTGCGCCGCAGGAAGTTGACGACGCGCTGTTCGAGATCGGACGACCCTTCCTGTGACTCTGTACTCATTGTATCTTTGGGTTGCCTAGCTGTGGGTTTAGGCCTTTGGACTGTGACAATTACCGGTTGTCCTCGACGTCGAAGACAGCCTGTAGCTGGGTGGCGAGTTCGTCGGTGTACTCTCCGAGGACCGTCTCGAGCCGGTCGGCGTCCACGTCGGGGAGTCGGTCGGTGGCATCCTCGGGTAGTTCGATCCGAAAACGACCGTCTTCCTCATAAAAGGGTTCGCTCTCGGCGAGGATCCGCTGGTCGATCCCGTGGATCAGATCCGAGTCGTGGCGTTCGGACATCGCCTCGAACGCCTGACGGTAGGCCTGCTGGAGCTCGGTGAAGTAGTGCTCGTACTTGTCGGTAAAGCGGTCCGGGTCGAAGTCGGTCATGCATGGTGTTTCTCGAAGCCGGGCAAAAACCCGGCGTCGCCGGCAGCCTACTCGTCGAGTTCGCGTCCGTGGTCGCTCGACCGGGCAGGCGTCACTCCCGCGGCCGTTCGTCGTCGGCTGCGATCGGAATGTTGGCGCGGTTGTCGGGGAACGCGAGGACGTACAGTGCGATCCCGAGGATCCCCGCGAAGACGATCCCCGCGATCGCGATGAGCCCCTCAGGCGTCGTCACGAGCTCGCCGGTGGCGAGCGTTCCGTCCATCACGAGAACGAGTACCAGGACGATGAGCGTCGTCATCACCCCGAAGGCAAATCCCGCGCCAAGCAGGAGTCGGTCGTCGTCGGTGATCGGGGGTGTGGTGTCCGCTGTCATCAGTTCGTCCGGTACTTCGGCCGCTCGTTTATAACCTTGGGGCGATCACTGACGACACCGCGCGTTCAGTAGAACTCCCGAACCAGCCGATCGGCGCGCTCTGGCGCGCCGTCGGGGATGTCCGCCATGTTCCGGTCGATCCCCTCGCGCTCGCTGAAGGGGACGCTGTCCTCGTTCTGATAGAGGATGCCGATGTGTTCGGTCCCCGGGTCCATGATGCGGTCCTTGGCAGCCTCGTAGTTGCCGGGGTCGTGATCGGTCTCCTCGAGGTCGACGATCGCATCCCGGAAGTAGTCGTAGGTGTCGACGTCGTTGAACGTCACGCAGGGCGAATAGACGTTCACGAAGCCAAAGCCGTCGTGTTCGATGGCTTGCTGTACCAGTTCGGCGTGGCGCTGGGAGTCCGAGGAAAAGGACTGGGCGATAAAGGTTCCGCCGGCGGCGAGTGCGAGCGCCTGCGGGTTGACCGGCGGCTCGACGGTGCCCTCCGGCGACGTCGCGGTCTCGAAGCCCTGGCGCGAGGTGGGCGAGGCCTGGCCCTTCGTCAGGCCGTAGATCCGGTTGTCCATCACGACGTAGGTGATGTCGATGTTCCGCCGGACGGCGTGGATGAAGTGGCCGACGCCGATCGAGTAGCCGTCGCCGTCGCCGCCGGCGACCATCACTTCCAGGTCGGGGTTGGCGAGTTTCACGCCCGTCCCGACCGGCAGGGCGCGGCCGTGGACGCCGTGCAGCGCGTAGCTGTGCATGTACGTCCCGATCTTGCCCGAACAGCCGATCCCGGCGACGAGGAACGTGTTGTCGGGGTCGTTGCCGGTCTCCGCGAGGGCTTTCATCATGCCGTTCATCGTCCCGAAGTCACCGCAGCCGGGACACCAGGTCGGTTGCTTGTCGGATTTGAAGTCCGTGAAGTGCGTGTCAGAACTCATCGTCGTACCTCCTGTGGGGCGCGTTCGCCAGCGACCGCCGCCTCGATCTCGTCGGCGAGTTCGTCGGCCTTGAACCGGACGCCCGTGTACTTCGTGACGCGCTGGACGCGCGTCAGCGTGTCGTGCTCGATCAGGTCCGCGAACTGCCCCGTCGCGTTGCACTCGACGACGATGACGTCCTCGGCCGATTCGACCTCGTCGGTCAGGTCAGGCCGCGGATAGATATATGGCACCGAGAGGAACCGGACGTCGACGTCTCGATCGTCGAGCATCCCCAGCGCCTCGCGCATCGCGCCCTCGTTCGAACCCCAGGAGATCACGAGCGTGTCGGCGTCGGGATCACCGAATTCCCGATACTCGAAGCCCTCTCGTTCGCGGGCCGTCTCGACCTTCCGCTGGCGCTTCTTTACTTGCTCGACGCGGATATCCTCCTCCTCGGTCCGGCGGCCCAGTTCGTCGTGCTCGAGGCCAGTCGTCATGTGTGCGGCGTCGGGCGTTCCCGGCAGTGCCCGGGGGCTGATGCCGTCCTCGGTCGCGGCGTGGGCCCGGAAGCGTCCCTTTTCGTCGAGCCACTCCTCGACCGCGTCGGGGTCGACGACGTTCCCACGGTCGATTTCAACCGCGTCCATGTCGAAGCGTTCGGGCGAGTAGGTCTGTTCGGTGACTGCCAGTGCGAGGTCTGCAGTCAGGTAGACCGGGAGCTGGTACTTTTCGGCGAGGTTGAACGCCTCGACGGTCTTGTCGAAACATTCCCCGATCGTCGTCGGCGCGAGGACGAACCGCGGGATCTCGCCGTGCCCGCCGTAGAGCATCGCGTTCAGGTCGCCCTGCTCCTGCTTTGTCGGCATCCCCGTCGAGGGACCCGAGCGCATCACGTTGGCGATGACCAGCGGCGTCTCGCTGGTGGCGACGAGGCCGAAGGTCTCGCTCATCAGGTCGATCCCCGGCCCGGAGGTGCCGGTCATCGCCCGCGCACCGGCCCGGGCCGCACCGAGTGCCATGTTGATCGCCGAGAGCTCGTCTTCGGCCTGGACGACCGCGCCGCCGAAGGCCTCGATCCGACCGGTGAGGTACTCCATGATGTCCGTCGCGGGCGTGATCGGATAGCCCGCGTAGAAGCGACACCCGGCGGCGATAGCGGCCATGCCGATGGCCTCGTCGCCGTTGAGCAGGACGTAGTCTTCGTCGGTTGTCTCCAGGGTGAACTCGTCGCTGTAATCGGTCTCCTCGCGGACGAAATCACGGCCCAGGCGGGCGGCCTCGCGGTTGTTGGCGACGATGGCTTCGCCCTTCTCGCCGAAGCGCTTGACGAGGGCTTCATCGAGGAATTCGACGGGGAACCCGGCGACCTCGCTTGCGGCTCCCAGCGCGACGACGTTGCGCATGATCGCCCCGCCGGCCTCCTCGGCGAGACTGTTGAGGGGGATCTCCAGGCCGATCATGCCCTCGGGAACCTCGACGTCGGCCATCGTCGTCTGCTCGCCGTCGTAGATGATGACGCTGCCCTCCTGGAGCTCGTCGAGGTTCTCGTCGATGGTCCGCTCGGTGAGCGCGATCAGGACGTCGAGGCGATCGACGACGCTCTCGACGCGCTCGACGGCCGTCCGGACTTTATACGCGGTGTATCCGCCCCGGATGCGCGAGGCGAAGTCCTTGGAGGTGAAGACGTGGCGACCCGCTCGTGAGAGCGCCCGGGCGAAGATCTTGCCCGTCGAGTCGATCCCGTCGCCCGCCTCCCCGCCGATGGCCCAATTGAGATCGTTTACCATGTAGGTCCGAACTATCCCGCCACCGAGAAAAAGCCTTCTGCAACCTGCAGGACAGGTGGCGTATCGGGACTGGAGTACATCATTTCATGTTATGTCACTCCTCGGCAATCCTTGCGTAAACTATTCACTACTACATTGGGTTGTATATGATACCAAAAAATATAATTACCTGTGGTACTCATACGAATATGTGGTTAAGATGTCCGATGGAAAAATGCAATCAGGGAATGCGGCTGGAAAAGACATTTTGACGAATCGTCGAAGATTCCTACAGTCAGTCACAACTGTCGGAGCAGGGGTCCCAGTTGCTGTGTCCGCTGTAAAGAGCACCCAGGCAAAAGAAAAAAATAACAAGAAGGGTAAAAAAACATTGGAGCAAGCGAAGAAAATCCGTCGGAATGCTGGTGAAAAGGCGGTTCACAATTTCCTCAAAAACAAGCAGATTAGCTTTGCAGGTAATACGTACGGATTTAAATTTGATGATGACGAGATGGGAGGGGGGAAATAATGGGGTTTGACAATGTTGATGGAACTGAAGAAGACTGCGATATCTGTTTGTCCTTCTATCTATGGAGGCTTATCGATGGAAGTTATCAAATAAATATGGAGTGGACATATGATGGTGATGCATGGTTTGACAGTAATGGGTACGAACCAGAAGACGTTGCTGGCATTTATTATAATCCAAATAAGTGGGACTTCTATTCAAACAGTCTATCTGAGACTACTTCGACTACTGGCAATGTCACTGCCGAGGACGATGATCTATCTCACGGTGTGGGATTCAGCGTCAATGATCACCAGCCAGGAAACGATTACTGCAGTGCATCGGTACGCGTAGAACCAGTCGGTGATTACGATCCTGACGAAAGATGGGTCAGAGGGGAATACATTCACACCTGGAATGACTCTGATGTCGATTATTCAATCGGAGTTGGACCCAGTGGGATCTCTATCGTGTATGATGGGGAAACAGAAACAAAAAAAGAGATGACCAGCACAGAAGGAGATGGGGACACAATTATGAAGTTGACGGAAGGTGATGTGGATGACGGATACGGGAGATAGTGGCAACCGATCATAACCTACCATGGTTGACGTAGCACGCAGGACTCTGATAATCGGTGGTATCTCGGCTGTTCTTAGTGGATTCACCGGCTGTCTGAATGCGTCTGAGCGGGAGGGCCACTCGATCAGCGTGCTGAATCTCTCCAATACCACACGAGAGATTTCCATTGTCGTCAAGAATTCACAAGGTGAGACTATTTTCGATCGTGAGTATCAGCTTACGTCGAACACTGCAGACGAGAACAGACGGATATCGGGATCCCCTGCAAACATCGGCATTACGACCGAAGACGGAGCGACGAAACAGTTTGAGTGGGCTCCAGTACAGTCTGCATTCCCCTCCGAATATCCCGACGGTTGTAGCGAACCGAACAATGTGAGTCTGCGAATCGAAGTCGGTGGGCCGACGCCGGACAGAGAACTCGACAACGCTGCCCAAGGCAGGGGGGACCTCCGACTGTTCTACGGGTGTGCAAGCTCTTCCGCGGAGTGATGAATCGTGGGCCGACTCGAATCGGAGGCTGTATCGCAACCAAACGGCATTGGCAACTCCGGCCGTAGCTCCCACATGGACCGAACAACCACGACCGTCAGCGCCGTTCGCTCGGTCGGCTCCGACGCGGTGGCGATCGACCTGGAGACGCCGACGGACTTCGACGCTGCCCCCGGCCAGTTCGTGACGTTCTCGCTGCCCGCAGTGAGCGACGAATCCCGCTTTTACACCGTCTCCTCACCCGACGTCGAGGCGACCTTCGAAATCACCGTCGGGATCGATCCTGACGGTGAACTCGGTCCCCACATCGCCGACCTCTCACCCGGTGATGAAGTGGCGATATCGGGGCCGTTCGGGAGCGCCTACTACGAGGGCGAGGACCGCGTGGTCGTCCTCGCGGGCGGCCCCGGTGTCGGCCCCGCGATCGGGATCGCCGAACGAGCACTCGATGACGGCGGCGGGGCCGCACTGGTCTACCGCGACGACGAGCCGATCCACCGCGAACGGCTGGACGCCCTCGCCGACAGGGGGGCGTTCGTCCGGGTCATCGAAACCGACGGGGCTGTCGCCGATGCGGCCCGTGAGTCGATCACGGGCGATCCAGCAGAGCAAGTGTTCGTCTACGGTTTCGCGGACTTCCTGGACGTGGCGACCGACGCGATCGAAACGGCCGGTGGCGACGCCGAGGCGGCCAAAGTCGAGAACTTCGGCTAGGGAGTTCGACCCGATCACTGCGGTGTACATCGCCGGTCAACGGCGGGCGACCGACAGCACGGAACTCCCCATTTCGACACGCTTGGGTGCCGAACCAACCGTGTGGCTGTCTGACGTGCGTCGGACCGGAGGGGAAAGATAATTAGTCCTGACCCGCTACGAATCATTTAAATATGGACTCTATCATCGACGACGCCATGGAGGAGACCGACGACGACCCCGAGGAGCCGTCGGTCGAGGAGCACGACGAACCGACAGACACCGCGACCGAAGAGCCTGCGACGTCCGGCCAGATGACCGACGAGGAACTCGCCGACGTCGTCGAGGACTTAGAGACCAAGATCACGGTCGTGGGGGCCGGCGGGGCCGGGGGCAACACCGTCACGCGCATGATGGAAGAGGGGATCCACGGCGCGAAACTCGTCGCGGCCAACACCGACGCCCAGCACCTCGCCGACGAGGTCAAGGCCGACACGAAGATCCTGATCGGCAAGAAGCGCACCGGCGGCCGCGGAGCCGGGTCGGTGCCGAAGATCGGCGAGGAGGCCGCCCAGGAGAACATCGAGGACATCCAGCAGTCCATCGACGGCTCGGACATGGTGTTCGTCACCGCCGGACTCGGCGGCGGGACCGGGACCGGCTCGGCGCCGGTCATCGCCCAGGCGGCCCAGGACGCCGGGGCACTGACGATCTCGATCGTCACGATCCCCTTCACTGCGGAGGGTGAGCGCCGTCGGGCGAACGCCGACGCCGGTCTCGAGCGGCTTCGGGCCGTCAGCGATACCGTGATCGTCGTGCCGAACGATCGACTGCTCGATTACGCGCCGTCGATGCCGCTACAGGACGCCTTCAAGATCTGTGACCGCGTGCTCATGCGCTCGGTCAAGGGCATGACGGAACTCATCACCAAGCCCGGTCTGGTCAACGTCGACTTCGCCGACGTTCGCACCATCATGGAGAACGGTGGCGTCGCGATGATCGGTCTCGGCGAATCCGATTCGGAGAACAAGGCCCAGGACTCGATTCGCTCGGCCCTGCGTTCGCCGCTGCTGGACGTGGAGTTCGACGGTGCGAACTCCGCGCTGGTCAACGTCGTCGGTGGGCCGGACATGTCCATCGAGGAGGCAGAGGGCGTCGTCGAGGAGATCTACGATCGGATCGATCCCGACGCCCGGATCATCTGGGGCGCGTCGGTCAACCACGAACACGACGGACAGATGGAGACAATGATCGTCGTCACGGGCGTCGAGAGTCCACAGATCTACGGCAAGAGCGAGGCCGAACGCGAGAAGGCCGCCCAGCGCATGGGTGACGACATCGACTACGTCGAGTAGCGCTCCCCTCGTTCGTTGGTTCCTTGCCCGCTGGTTGCTCGATTGCCCGTTCTCACTGCCGAGAGGCATCAATAGATAGAAAAGCCCCGAGTTGCAACCCTCCGGTATGGACGTTCCGTACGATCTCACGTCATACGTGCGGGTACTCAAGCTCGCGAGTACCCCCTCCTGGCAGGAGTTCTCCCAGATCGCGAAGATCGCGGGCGCGGGCATCCTCCTGGTTGGATTGCTCGGGTTCGTGATCTTCGTCCTCATGACCCCGATCACAGGTGGTCTGTGATGGGTATCTTCGCCGTCAAGACCACGGCCAGCCAGGAGCGCACCGTCGCCGACATGATCATGAACCGCGAGGAGGATTCGGTTCACGCGGCACTCGCGCCGGACAGCCTCACCTCCTACGTCATGGTCGAGGCCGACGACGCCTCGGTGTTCGAACGCATTCTCGACGAGATCCCCCACGCCAACGGCGTCGTCCAGGGCAAGTCCTCGATCAAGGAGGTCGAGCACTTCCTCTCGCCGACGCCGGACGTCGAGGGGATCGCCGAGGGTGACATCGTCGAGCTCATCGCCGGCCCGTTCAAGGGCGAGAAGGCCCAGGTCCAGCGCATCGACGAGGGCAAAGACCAGGTCACTGTCGAACTCTACGAGGCGACGGTTCCGATTCCCGTGACGGTTCGTGGGGACCAGATTCGGGTACTGGATAGCGAGGAACGGTGAGCGTAGCGAACCGTTCCTCGAAAAGTGCGAGCGGGGAGTGAAACGACCCGCGAGCGGACAGCGAGGAGCGCTGACCGCAGGGAAGCGCTCCTCGGACCACGTGAACGGGCGCTCTGCGCGCGTGAACGGATAGGAGGAACGCTTCACTTCGTTCAGCATTCCTCGAAGAGATCGAACGGCGAGTGAAGCGAGCCGTGTGCTACTGAAGCGCGGTTATTACCCCCACGCAGGGGTTTGAAGTTCCTTTCCGTGTTTCTGCGTGATGTGAGCCGGCACGACTTCGACATTTGCGTGTGTCCTGCTACTTTTGTCGAGCCACAGCACACTGACACAGCTCGAGCTGTCTCGATCCGGCAAACTTTGCATTGAAAAGTCGATTTGCAGCCCAAAGTATATTCAACGGCGGCCAGATAACGGAATCGCACGCATGAACCCCCCTGTCGTGACGGCCCTTCCCACGAGTCGACGTGGTACTGCTGGTCGCGAGCGTCGAGTCGCATCGAGGCGAGACTCGAGCCGGCCGCTCTCGGGAGGTGTCCGTGGATGACTGCCATCGAGATCGACGGCTTGCACAAGAACTACGGTGATTTGACAGCCCTCGACGGGCTGGATCTCACTGTCGAGTCCGGCGAGGTCTACGGCTTTCTCGGCCCGAACGGGGCCGGGAAGTCCACGACGATCAACCTCCTGCTTGGCTTCCTCGACCCCTCGTCGGGTTCAGCGACGGTGCTGGGTCACGACATCGTGACCGAATCGCAGGCGCTCCGTCGACGGATCGGCGTCCTTCCGGAGGCGTTTTCGCCGTACGAGCGGCTCACTGCCCGCGAGCACGTCCGGTACGCGGCCGACCTCAAGGACGTCCAGGTCGACCCGGACGCGCTCCTCGACAGAGTGGGACTCACTCGGGATGCCTGGGACCGACCGGCCGGTGGCTTCTCGACCGGGATGGAGCAACGCCTCGCGCTGGCCTGTGCGCTGGTCGGCGATCCCGAACTACTGATCCTCGACGAACCCTCCTCGGGACTCGATCCGCGCGGGATGGCCGAATTACGCGATCTCATTCGCGAGGAATCCGCTGACGGGACGACCGTGTTCTTCTCGAGTCACATCCTCTCGGAGGTCGAGGCCGTCTGTGATCGGATCGGGATTTTGGTCGATGGTGCCTTGGTTGCCGAGGGGACGATCGACGAACTCAGAGACGGGACCGAGACGCATTCGCCGCTCTCGATCCGGGTCGACGAGGTGCCGGAGAATCTCGACCTCAGTGATCTCGACGGCGTCGCGTCAGTGACTGTCGAGGACAACACGCTCTCCACGCTGGTCACTGATGCCGGCGCGAAGATCGAGGTCATTCGCCGCGTCGATCAGGTCGCCGAAATCCGGGATGTCATCTCCGAGCCGGCCTCCCTCGAGGCGCTGTTCGATCGCTACGCCAACGGGGAGTCACTGACGCGGACGGGAGATGACTCGGACGGGTCGTCCGCGGAGGTGACAGCATGAGCCAGACGCTCACCGTCGCCCGGAACGATTTCCGTGACGTTCGGCGCTCGAAACTGCTGTGGGGCGTGATGGGGATCTACGTCGCGTTCACGGCGCTGATCCTCTACGCGGAGGGGACGGCCGCCGAACCCGACCTCGCAACCGCGGTGTTCAACCAGTTCTTCCTGACGACGCTGCTCCTCCCGCTGATCGCCATCGCCGGGAGTTACCTGGCTATCGCGGGCGAGCGCGAGTCCAATACGGTCGCGTTTCTGTTGAGCCAGCCGACTTCGCGCGCGGCGGTGGTGGCGGGGAAGTTCCTCTCCCGGACCCTGCTGATCGTCGGGTCGCTGCTCGTCGCGTTCGTCGTCGGCGGGGCCATCGCGGTCGTGATGTACCCCAGCCTCGAACCCGGCGTCTCGGGGGCGTTCGTCGTCCTGTCGATCGTCTTCGTCGGCGCGTACGTCGGCCCCTCGATCGCCATCTCCGCAGCGACGGACACCCGATCGCGGGCGATCGCCGGCGCGGCCGGGTTCTACGTGCTCACGGACGTCCTGATCGTCTTCGGGGACTTCTCGCTCGTCGGCGCGTTACGGTTCCTCTTCGCGGAGACGCTCGGCCTCGAACTCGGCGAGCACTTCTACAGCTTCGTGTTCAACCTCACGCCGGCGGGATCGCACTTGAACACGATGTACTTCATCTTCGATCCCAGCAAGTACCCGCAACTCCCGCCCCAGGACGCCGGCCAGCCCGTCTATCTCGACCCCTGGTTCAGCGTCGTGATATTGCTGGCATGGGCCGTCGTCCCCCTGGCCGTCGGCTACTGGCGCTTCCGGGGTGCGCAACTGGGGTGATCGTTCCATGACTGCGGAAGACATCGATCCGGCGGATCTCCGGCGACAACTCGACGACAGCAAGGGCGCGATGGGGCTCGCCGAGCACGTCGTCGCGTACGCCTACCTGAGACGGTGATTCATGGACTTCGACACACTCGTCCACCAGCCGACCCGCCTGCAAATCTTCGCCTACCTCTACCGCCACGACGAGGCGGCCTTCTCGGAGATCGTCGACGAACTCGATCTGACGGAGGGAAACCTCGCCAGCCACATGAACAAACTTGCGGAGGCCGACTGCGTCGACGTCGAAAAACAGTTCGTCGACGATTCCCCACAGACGACCTACCGACTCACCGATCACGGCCGCGAGACGTTCGAGGACCACGTTGGCCAGCTAGAGGCGCTGATCGAGAGTTTGGACGAATAAACGACTGCTCGCTCACGTTTCAGGCGAAGGCTGGCAAAAGCTCCAGTGATCACTTAGCCGCGAGCCAGTGAGCCCGACGCACCGGACGCGACCGAAGGGAGCGTCCGGCCTTTTTGGCCGAGCTTTTTGCGAGTCGAGCGGGACCGAAGGTCCCGCTGACCGTGCGAACGGACGCTCCGCGTCCGTGAGCAGAGCGGGTGCCCGCAGCGGAGCGAGGACACCCCCTGAAGTAAAAAGGTCGCTTCTACATGTAGCCGAGATCGCGCAGCCGTTCCATCAGGTCTTCTTTGTCCTGGGCGCGGCCGGCGCGTTCGGTCGTGTTGGCCATGTCCTGGAGCCAGGCGGGCTCTTCGGCGGCCTTGTCAGTGCTGACCTGGCTACCGAGCGATCGGAAGCCGGCGAAGTACTTGGGACTGACCGGGACGTCCTCTTTCTGGACGCCCTCGGGCAGGTCGTCCTGGCCCTGCGGGACGTAGCCCTCTTCGGGGAATTCCTCCACCGTGTCCGGCACCACGAAGTGCCAGAAGGTCTCCCAGACGTCGGGTTCGGCGAACTGAAGGATCGGCTGGATCCGGTCGTGGGGCGGGTAGATGTCCGGGTCGTGGCGGGGGCTGAAGAACGTCTCGTCGGCGCGGGCCTCCTGCTCGTCCCAGCGCACACCGGAGAGAATGCCGTCGACGTCGTACTCCTCGATGGCGTCGTTGAGTGCGACGGTCTTCAGCAGGTGATTGCCGACGTAGGTGTCAAGCAGGAACGGGAAGGTGTCCTCCTCGTACTCGAGGATGTTCCGGACGTGATGCTGGTTGTGCTCCGAGAGGTCCTCGATCGGGATATCGTCGCCAGGTTCGAGGCCGTGCTCGTCGACGTACTCGCCGACGTCGGTGTTCCGGGCCCAGATGACGTCGAGATCCCACTCGTCGGCCCAGTGCTCGACGAAGTCCATGAGTTCGTCGAAGTGCTGGTAGTGGTCGATGAACACGACCGGCGGAACCTCGAGGTCGAAGCGGTCGGCGACTTGCTTGACGAAGTAAAGCGTCAGCGTCGAGTCCTTGCCCCCGGTCCACATCACGACTGGGTTGTCGTACTGTTCGAGACCTTCTCTCGTGACCTCGATTGCTTTCTCGATTTTGTGCTCGGTACTCGGGTAATCGGCGGGGTTCTCGCCGTCGCCGTCGGTGTAGTCCACGTCGACGTATACGGGGAAGTCAGCTTCGCTGGGCATGCGTGTAATTAGATATAATTACCCATCGCATGAGTCTTTCGAATCGAACGACTCGTTGGGGCTTTCACGTCAACCGGGGCGAGGTCAGTGGATAAACTCGTTGTCGCGCCAGTCGACTCCGTCCTCTCCCGGATCGTCGGCAGGGTCTTCGGTGACGGTGATCGAGGCGGGCGTTCGCTCGCCGTCGACGATCTGGACGGCTTGTAGCTCGCCGTCGACGGCGATGATCGCGGTGAGGGTCCCCTTCTCGGCGATCTCCGCGATGTCACAGAGGACTTCGAACATCGGGAACTGCAGGGTCGTGTTCTGGAGGACCGTCTCGCGATCGCCCTTGAAGCAGGCGTACTCGACGAGTTCGGATTCGATCTCCTCCTCTTCCTCTTCGAGTGCACCCCACTGACCGCCACCACCGGTCCCTCGCGGCGGTTCGGGTTCTTCCTCGTAGACGCGGTTTTCCGTGACGCTGGCCTTGAGCTGGGCCGTCGGCGTGTACTTGCTGATCGACTCGTCGTCGGATATCGCGCTCAAGATAAGCGTATTGTTCCGGCGTGTTATTTCGACATCGTCGATCACTTCGGGCAAGTCCGGGTCGTCGAAGTGATCGTGGACGTCTTCGAGGGGCAGTTCGAGCGTCGAGTGAAGTCTGTATACGCGGCTCGTCATGGTTTGAACAGGGAATATGGCCGTCTCGCGCGACGATCTCGTGACACCGATATTCGTATGACTATACGTGACCCGAGCATATATGGCCTGTCCTTCAGGATACTGGGGAACATTCGCCCAGGCTCGGACTATTGTGACGGCCGACCCTCTCTCCGGCCAGCAGAATCAGTCGCCTCGATCCAACAGCGTGCCGTTTCCAAACGGCTTTTACTCGCCCGAGCCGGTTATTTCGTATGAGCACGCACGTCGCAGTCGTTGGCGCATACGGGAGTGCCGGCGCGGCAGTCGCCGGTGATCTCGCCGACGATCCCGACATCGAACTCACACTGATAGACGACGGCGACCCCGGCGGTGGCCTGTGTATTCTCCGCGGGTGTATGCCTTCGAAGGAAGTACTCTCGGCTGCCGAGCACCGATTTGGGGCCCGAAAGGACGAGCGACTCGTCGGTGAGGTTCCGGACGTCGATATCGAAGCCGTCGTCGAGCGCAAGAACGACCACACCTCGGGGTTCGCCCAACATCGCCGCGACGCCATCGCCGAACTCGCCGAGCAGGAAAACGTCGAGTTCATCCACGACACCGCCCGGTTCGTCGACGACCGCGTCCTCGAAGTCGACGGTCGCCGGATCGAACCCGATTACGTCGTCATCGCGACGGGCTCGAACGTCGCGATCCCGCCGATCCCCGGCATCGAGGACGTGCCCGTCCAGACGAGCGCCGACGTCCTCGACCGGACCGAGTTCGGCGACTCGGCGATCGCGCTGGGGCTCGGATACATCGGGCTTGAACTCGTCCCGTACCTGACCGAGGCCGCCGACGTGGATCTCACCGTCGTCGAGGCACTCCCCGAGGTCCTCGAAGAGGCCGACGAACCCTTCGGCGAGGAACTACTCGCGTACTACCGCGAGCACTTCGACGTCGACGTCCTGCTCGACGCCGAGGGAACGTCCGTCGAGCAGACCGACGACGGTGGCGTCCGGATGACCGTCGACGTCGGTGGCGACACACGCACCATTGAAGCCGACGAACTGTTCGCCTTCACCGGCCGCGAGCCGGCGCTCGACCGCCTCGGCATCGAGAACACGTCACTCTCGCCAGGCGAGGACTGGGTTTCCGACACGATGCAAGCCGCGGGCGACGATCGGGTCTTCGTCGTCGGCGACGTCAACGGCCGCGAACCGATCCTCCACGTCGCCAAGGAGGAAGGGTTCACTGCCGCCGAGAACGTCCGCCGTCTCCGGGATGGCGACTCCCTCGAGGAGTACGAGAACGTTCACCACCACGTTATCTTCTCCGGACTCGGCGTCCTCCCCTATGCCCGCGTCGGCCACTCGGTCGAGTCTGCCGAGGCGGCCGGCCTGGAGTTCGTGACGGCGACTCGCGACGCTTCCTCGGACGGCGTCTTCAAGACCAAAGACGTCGCCGACGGACTTGCCCGGCTGGTCGTCGGCACCGACGGGACGGTCCTGGGATATCAGGGGCTGCACTACCACGCCGACGTGATGGCCAAGACGATGCAACTCGCCGTCGAGATGGAACTCGACGTCCGGGAAATCCCCGATCGGGCGTACCATCCCACGACGCCCGAAGTTCTCGACGGACTCATCGGTGATACGGCAGCAAAACTCGAGTAAGTCGGCTGGTTCCTCTCTCTCGCTCGTTCAGTCGTCCGCGGTGGCTTCGTCACCCGCGCCCGCTTCGACGGCGGCCTCCTTTTCGATGCTTGGGGGATACTTCCCACGGTCGAGTTTGAGATCCGACTGCGGGCGGGCCATGCAGGTCAGCGCGTAGTTCTCTTTCTCCTCGTCGGTCAATCCACGGGCAGCCGGCTGGGTGACGTCGCCCTCGACGATCTTCGCCGAGCAGGCCAGACACATCCCCACGCGGCAGGAGTACTCCTGGGCGATCCCCTCTTCGATCGCGCGGCTCAGGACTGTCTCGGTGTCTTCGACTTCGATAGTTTCGCCGGTGCCGACGAACTCGACGGTGTATGCAGTCATGGAATGGCGTACGCAAGTCCCCGACAAAACTCTTTATCTGCTCGCTTGCACCGCTACCCGTTGTTGACTCTGCGAGATCGGCTGCCCAAGCGCAAAGAGTTAACCCCGTTCAGTGTTGACCGGAGTTCATGACCACCGCCGAGTACGACGTCGTCGTCGTGGGAGCCGGCGTATCCGGTTGCTACGCGGCGGCGACGATCGCTCAGGAGGGCCTCGACGTGGTGATCGTCGAGCGCAAATCCGAATCGGAGGCCGGACACATCGCCTGCGGCGACGCACTCAAAGGCGCGAGCAACTTCCCCGAGGCGATCCCCCGATCACAGATCGAACCGTCGATCACCAACTCGGTCGTCGATCACGGCCACTTCGAACTTCCGAGTGAGGGCACTGCCGTCGACATCCCCGTCCCGGGTGAACTCGCCGTCATCGACCGCCTGCAATTCGGCAAGTTACTCATCGAAGGGGCAGAAGACGCGGGCGTAACCTTCCACTACGACACTGTCGTCAACAGCGTCCTCCAGGACGGCGCGCGCGTCACCGGGATCGAGGCGATTAGCGACGGCGACCCGATCACCTACGAAGCGCCGATCGTGATCGACGCCGCCGGTGCGCTGTCGATCCTCCAGGACGAGGCCGATCTCTCCGGGGCGACCTTCGACACCAACGTCACCTACTCGCAGTTCTCCTCGGGCTACCGGGAGATCATCGAGGTCGAGGAACCCGTCGAGTGGCACGACGCCCTGGTGCTCAAACCCACCGAGCGATCGGCGGGCTATCTGTGGTACTTCCCGCGGACGGAGACGGAGATCAACGTCGGGCTGGGCTTTCAGATGGGCGAGGAACCGATGCAACTCGTCGACGCACTCCGGCGGGACATCGAGAACCGCGCGGAGTTCAAAAACGCGACCGTGAAGGACAAACTCGGCGCGGCGATCCCGACCCGTCGGCCCTACGACTCCGCGACGGCCCCCGGGTTCATGGCGATCGGGGACGCCGCGGCCCACGTCAATCCGACCACGGGTGGCGGGATCGCCGGCGCGGCCTACGCCGGGAAGTACGCCGCCGAGCAGGCGATCGAGGCCGTCGAGGACGGCGACCCATCGGAAGCAACACTCTGGCGATACAACGAACGCGTCATGGAGCACTTCGGCGGGCGCTACGCCGCCCTGGACGTCTACAACATCTTCACGACGGCCTACGAGATCGACGACCTGACGGGCATGCTCGCCAGCCTCCCGATGACCAAACTCTCCGAGGCGCTGTACTCCGGCTCGGCCGATCTGAGCTGGTCGCTGAAACTCAAAACGGCGCTGAAGAGCCGGGGCCACTGGGGGACGATTCTGGATCTCTATCGGACCAAACGCCACGCCGACGAACTCCTCGAGCACTACGAGGCCTATCCGGAATCGCCGGCCGGCTTCGAGACCTGGCAACGTCGTCGAGACGAACTCCTCGAAGGCGTCTACGAGACGACCGGGGCCGAGGCGAAGTACTGATAGAGGGAGGCGTTTCGTTTCGACTGCTACCGTTCTTCCCCGCTTCAGAACTCCTGCTCGCTGATCGCCAGGATCGCCTCCGTCAGTACGTCGACGCCGATCCCGATCGACGTCTCGTCGACGTCGAACGTCGCCGTATGGTGGCCGCCGGGATGGTCCGTCCCGATTCCGACGAACGTCGCCTGCCCGCCCGCCTCCTGGACGCGGCGCATCAGGAAGGTGGCGTCCTCGCTACCGCCGAGTTGGGCGCGCTCGAGTCGGGAGTCCACGCCGTCGACACCACCGGCGACGTCGTAGACGAGACGTCGAAGTTCCGGGTCGGGATCGGCGCTCGGCGCTTGTGCCCCCCATTCTACGCTCACTTCGCAGTCATGCATCTCCGCGGCCGATTGGATGACCGTCTCGGCGCGTTCGCGCATGTACTCCCTCAGGTCGGTCGTTCCGCCGCGAACTTCGCCCTCGATGTACGCCGACTCCGGGATCACGTTCGAGGCCGACCCGCCGCCGACGCTCCCCGCGTTGACTCGCGTCGCGCCGTCGGTGTGTCGCGGGATCGCGTAGAGATTCTGGACGGCCGTTGTCATGGCCTGGACGGCGTTGGCGCCGTGATCCGGGTGGCCGCCGGCGTGGGCCGACGCCCCCGCGAACTCCGCCCGGAAGTTCGCGACCGCGAACATCCCCTCGATCCCGGCGACGACCTCGCCCGTCGGATGATCGAGACCGATGTGGATCGCGAGCAGCGCGTCCACGTCGTCGAGGTGACCGCTCTCGGCGATGGCGCGCCCGCCGCCGATGACCTCCTCGGCGGGCTGGAAGATGACCTTCAGCGTCCCCTCGAAGTCGCTGTCGCCGATCGCTTCGAGGACGCCGACGCCGATGGTCGCGTGGGCGTCGTGTCCGCAGGCGTGCATCGCGTCGTCGTGATCGGGACGGAACCCTTCGGCGACGGGCCGGTGGTCCGGGGCAGTGGATTCCCGTCGGGGCAGTGCGTCGATGTCCACCCGGAGACCGACGGTCGGCCCCT
Source organism: Halorhabdus tiamatea SARL4B (assembly GCF_000470655.1). Classification (NCBI taxonomy): domain Archaea; kingdom Methanobacteriati; phylum Methanobacteriota; class Halobacteria; order Halobacteriales; family Haloarculaceae; genus Halorhabdus; species Halorhabdus tiamatea. The sequence goes on along the minus strand of NC_021921.1, from coordinate 708,580 downwards.
CGCCGCGCCGGAGGACCGCGATCGCCCCGGTGTGTCCACCGTCGAGTTGCTCGAGGGTCGCCTTCGCAACGCCGGCCTCGCTTGCGCGTTCGCGCCACCGAGCGAGTTCCTCGTCGTCCGGAATACCGATTCTGGCATCACTCGCGAGGGCGTCGGAACCGACGAAAATGTCGTCGACGCCGATCCGTTCGATCGCTTCGAGAATCCGGGCGGTCGTGTAGAACTCCCGCCAGCCGGGCTCGGGATGGCGATGCAACTCTCGTCGGAGTTGCCTGAGATGTTCGGGCGGTTCGGTCATACGCCCGCAGAACGGTCGGCGGTATGTAAATCACTCGCGCGAGGGCTCTGGAACCGCCGGCTCAGCGACCGGCACCGCGGCGTTGCTCGACGGACACGCCGATGTGGACACGCTCGGGGAAGTCCCATTCGGTGACATCCCGGGCGAACTCGTCGTGGCCGATGATCTCGATCGTTCGAGTGAACACCGTGTAGTGCCAGGGATCGAGTCGGTCGCCGTCCGCACTGAGGTCGGCCGACTGCGGGACGCGAAGCTCTTGGGGGGCCTGGGGATGCGGACCCTTCAATTGGACACCTTTCTGTTCGGCGGCCTCCTTGATCTCGGTCACCACGTCCTCGAGAACGTAGCGATCCCCACTTTCGACCGTCAACGTCATGGCGAACGGCATCTCGTCTTCTGGATCCGCGGTCGAGGGGGAAAAAGGCGTTCTTTTGGTGTCCACGTCGATCGACCACTGCCAAACCACCTCTCGGTGGTGGCACCCGTCGCCACGTCGCTCCGTCCCGCGCTCCGATATGCTCTTAAGTTCCGCATGACTAGATGTCGGTAATGATCGAGGCCACGAGCGCGGGAGCCATCCTCTTTCGCGATACGCGTGGCCAGCGGGAGTACCTGCTGCTCAAGAGCCGCCCGGGGGACTGGGAGTTTCCCAAAGGCGGCGTCGAGGGCGAGGAGGAACTCCAGCAAACCGCCATCCGCGAAGTGAAAGAGGAGGCCGGAATCGACGACTTCCGGCTCATCGACGGCTTCCGTGAGGAGTACGACTACGTGTTCGAGGCGAACGGCAACACCATTCACAAGACCGTTCACCTGTTCATCGCCAAATCCTTCGAGGCGAGTGCCGAACTCTCCACGGAGCACCACGACCACCAGTGGCGCGACTACGAACAGGCGAAAAACACCATCACCCAGGATGGCCCCCGGGAGATCTTCGAGGAGGCCCACGACTTCATCGACGAGAAAGACGTCTGAAGCGGCCGGCGTCACCCCCGGAAGCGGGGCGACCTCGTCCGCGAGCGACGTCGCGTCGGTAGCTGCCGGCTCTCGATCTCATCGGCATCATCCTTGGTGGGATCGTCGTCCACTTCGCTCTCAAGGCGACGGAACGGTTCGAGCAGCAGCGAGATCGCGACATAGCCCAGGCCGACGAGCATAATCACCAACAGTAGCAACGCCGGCGTCGGGTCCAGAGTGAACTCGTAAAACATTGCATCCACCTGTAGCACGGTGGCAGCCAGGACTGTCGCGATGATGGCGAGCCAGCGCTTGACTCCACGGACGTGTCGGGCAAGCACTTCGATATCAGCGGGCATATGTCTCCGCTCGACTGGTTCGGTTTTATGAACAACGATATGCTATTTACGGCAACTCGCTGTCGGACTGCTCGTGATTGCAGGGGAACAGTTCACGATTTCTTTGCGGCGACTGCACTGATCAGGACAGCCCAACCCGCCCCCGATCAGGGGGACACTTCAGTATCTGGTGGCTCCCGGAACAACGACACGATGAGATAGATCGGGCCGCCCAACAGCGTCCCGAAGACGGTCACCAGCAGCGGTGCGCCCAGCCACGTGGGTGCTGCATTGAGATCGGACAGCGTGCCCAGGGTCACGCCGGCCAGCAGGATCGCAACGACGACGAGCCATCGTTTGATCGATCGCAACTCCCGGTGGACGGCATCTCGGTCGTCAGGGACCATATTCCAGAAAATCTTGTCAGTTGACAAAACTGTGGCGGTCTGGCTCTGTCCGCCGGAACCGTCCCGCCGGGCGAGGACGACCGCGGGTTCGTCCTCGGGATTTGGTCTGTCTCTGAGTCAATCGCGCTTGGGTCCCCGACGATGAATGCAAGCGGTTGGTGACATAGGGCTGACATCGACCGATCAGTTGATCAGCGCCAGGATGACGAGGACAGCACCCATGGCCGTAATGGTGGTCCCGAGGAGGACGACAGTTGTTGGGAACAATTCCCACATTCGGTTGTCGTTGGGCGGCTCGTACTGACTGAAATCAAACAGATACCCGGCTGCCACTATGGCCATGCTGAGGGCGACCACGAGTTGACCGGCGGTCAAGATGGTTGAGTCCGCCCGTAGCCAGGAGCCGAGAGCCAGCAGGGTGTTCCCGAGCGCGATCCCACTGAACCCGACAATCAATCGCTGCTTGTCGTTCATATTGATAGCTTTACTCGTCCAATCAAATACGTTGTGCTGGGGCGGGTTCGTTTTTGGATCCGTTCCTGGTATTTCTCGACGGGACGCGCGGTTCAGCGGCTTTCTTTCTTTCTTTCTTCGATTCGAGTGACCCCCCATCCGAAAATCCGATATTTTTATCAGCCATTAATAAAATTCGATCTGTATGACGGGGGAGGGGGACGAACTGTCTGATCGGTGGTGTCGGGTGCTCGAATACGGGTTTTTCCTGCTGTGGGTGCTGACGATCGCCGCCGGTGGCATTTTCAGCTACGTTTCGATGACCTCCACGGCGGCGAGTGGATTCGGCACGATCAACACGTCCGTGTTTCCCGAACCGATCGCCTCGATCAGTGGCTGGCTGTTGATCGCCTTGCCGCTGTACGGCGTGCTGTATCACATGATCGCCGCGGTCGGGTTGTACGCCGACGCCAGCAAACTCCATGCAGCCGAACTCGACTGGTATCCGTTTCCAATCCTCTATGCCGCCGGCGGACTTGCCCTTTCGGCGCTCGTCGTCCTGCCGTACCTCCGGAAGCGCTACGAGTATCTCCCGCCGAATTCATCGTCCCGGCTCTGGTTCCCGATCGTCATGTTCTGTGTCAGTGGGGGGTTTTTGGCGCTGGTCGGCTTCGGGATCGGTGGCCTGGACGTCACGGCGACACTCGTGTTGCTGGGGTTGGGTCCACCACTGGCGTTGGCTGTGTATCACGATGCCAAACGCGTCAACGCGAGAACCGACTGGCAACCGAACCCGATCACGTACTTCATGTCCGTGCTGTTCACGACGGTCCTGTTGGTCGGCCCGTACCTGATCGGCGGACTCTACATTTATAAACGCCGACAGGTTGCGTGACTTGGGACCTCTCTTGTCCAGTGGGCATCGAAACGCCTTCGACAACGCCGTTCCTCGCTCGATCCGTGAGCGGCCAGGACTATCACGCCGAGTTCGACTTCGAACTGCGGGTCTGTCAGTGGGCCGAGCGCGCCTGGCCGCCGGGCGGCGACCGCGAGAACCCGATTCTCGTCGCCCGGCAACTCGGCACGAAACGCCGCCGCTGGGACACGATCGTCTTCGAATGTGATCCTGACGGCCTCCGTCAGCGTGCCGAGTTCGGCGAACGCGCCCTCGACTCGGATCTACTCGACGTCATCCCGCATGCGCCCGCCGAGTGGACCTACTACCGCGATGCCCTCCCCGACCCCGGCTATCCCTGGCGGTACGTCCGGGAGGCGATCCACCGGGCGGCCGACCGCGACATTTTAGACGTCCGAAAGAACGGCGGGAAGATCGAGATCCGCCGGACGGCTGTCTACCCTGACTGGGTCGAGCGCGTGGTTGCCATCGAGAACAAGCCCGATCTGGACGCGAGCGCGGCGCGCCACCTCGCCCCTCAGATCGAACGCGACGTCGCGATGGGGCTGGCCGACGAAGTGTGGGTCGCCACGGCCGAGACGGGCGAGCGGATCGAACCCGCGTTACTCGAGAACGTCCCGGTCGAGGCCGGAATTCTGGTCGTCGACCTTGCAGGCGACGCCGAGGTGGCCTGGCATCCCCGGACGCTCGACCCGTCGACACCCGGTATACGGATTCTCGACCGGCCGTCGGGTGGCGACCACGACGCCTCGGCCGCCCGCTTCGAGTACGTCGATCGGGCGTGGAAGGCCAGTAAACGCCGCGAGATCGCCGAGCGGGCCTACGAACGTGGGTGGCGCAGCTACGTCGACTCGATGCGGCCCGACTGTCGGCACTTCGAGTTACGCTGGGAGGCGTCCGGACCGCTCCCGTTCTGTGTCGCCAAAGACCGACAGCAGACTGCCGCGGAGTGTCGCGGGTCGTGTGGCGAGTTCGAACCCGAACCGCCAGTCTGGCGCACGAACGACTGGCCGATCGAGGGTGGGCCCGGTGGGGCGATCAAGCGGCTGCTGGCCCGGCGACGTCGACGACAGCGGCCCGGCCTGGAGTGAGTCAGGGGTGCAGAACGGACGTCACTCGTGCTCCTGGACCGTGAGTTCCTCGCGCTCGACCGCCAGTCGGTAGGTCGGGACCGTCGTGCGGACGCGTTCGAGGATGCCCTTGTCGGTCAGGCTGCCGAGCGCGCTTCGGACCTCGTCGACAGGGGGGTCTTCCCCCGTCTCCCGAA